>JAGYKI010000009.1 GCA_018401735.1 Schleiferiaceae bacterium | reverse complement strand
GCCTCAGATTTTCACTTTTATTGGAAAATCTATTTATGCCCCTTTTAAAAAGCGGCTTTTCGCGCCTCTGCTCCTTGCAGTAGCCCGCTATTGCTTCACTGCTTAGGATTGAATCCACTATTTACCCGAGGTCTGAGGCCTTATTTTTTGCGTCGAATTCACCTTATTCTAGGTGCGAACTCACCTTATGAGCGAGCTCCAACACTATTTTCTAGTTATCATCTATAACAGCTAGAGTTTTTTGATAGCTAAACTTAACTTCTTTACCTCCTTGCTCGGTGAATGTGCCTACAAATGTAGAAACACCATTTAAACTTGTTACTTCTACAGATCCGTTTATAAAACCATATTCTAACTCATTCGCAACACCATAAGTAAAAGTAGCTCCCGAAGAAATAGTGAATAAATTTCCACTACCGGCGGTATCTATCGTGTAAGTTCCAGGACTGATAAAAGTGCTATCGGGTGAATACATTTCTAAGTAGAAAATATAACCCGAACCCGTTGCGGTATCAGGAAAGCCAGAAGCATCGAAGCTTACACTAATACCTGAAGTCACAACGTTCAAATCTAAATTTGTCCCTTGATGGAAAGATGCTTGCCCATAGCTTAAAACAAAACCTTCACCTAATTCGTAACGAGTACCATCAATTAGTAACTCTTGCGGAAACTGCTGAGGGGTAGTACTATCTTTATCTTCTGAATCTTTAGTACATGAACTAAATCCCACCAAAGCCATAGAGGCTAGAATAAGCAATCTTTTAATTTTCATTTATTGTTGTTTAACTTTATGTAACGTCAAAGTTAGTTTCTTCCTTGTTCACTTTCATCGCATCCAAAAAAAACTTCTGCTTAAGCTAAAGTCTAATCTCCGCCGCTCTTTAAGAGGATACTAAAAGCCACGAGCCTAAATACTGCCTAATTCGCAAAGATGAAATAGGGACAAACCTCTTATTCATTACTTAGGCAAAGACATGAATCCGTTTAAGCATCGCTGCCAAAGCGATGGATACAAACAAAAAAAGCCCCCTAAAAGGGGACTTTTACTAAATTTTGTGGGCTTCTTTATTCTTCTTCAGAATCTACATCTGCGGGTAAATCAAAATTACCACCCCCAGTTGGGAAGTTTAAATCTTGCTCATTAGTAGGTAGCTCTACTCTACCGGCGGCGGATTCAACTTGCTCTTGTGCTTCACTACGTGGGCTCAAGGTTACGTTAGCACCTAAAACTAAAACTACCAAGGCTATGGCTAAAGCCCAAGTTCCGCGATCTAAAAAGTCGGTAGTTTTCTTAACACCACCAAAAAGTTGCGTGCCGCCACCGCCAAAAGATGAGCTTAAGCCGCCCCCTTTAGGGTTTTGAACTAAGATGATTAGCACTAATAAGATGCAAACTAAAATAATAAGGGTGGTGATTAATAATACCATGGTCTATTTTTTACTGTTAGACAGTTCTTTTATTTCTAAAATTCGGCTGGCAAAGAAAGAACTTTTTTCGGGATATTTCAACCTAAGAATTTCATAAGCTTGAATTGCCTTCTTAAAATGCCCTTGTTTGATGTAAACTTTCGCCAAAGTCTCTGTTACCAAGGTAACTTCCTCCGACGGGTCTGCTGCTTTTTCCACCTCAGGAGCATTGACAATCTCCGCTTTGCTGGGTTTACGCCTTTTTAGATCAGGCAATTTTTCTACAAAAGCATCAATGAGATCAATCTTCTCGGCGATTTCCGATTTTAAAATCGGTTTTTCAGGCTTAGGTTCAGAATTCTCATCCGCAGCATTTACTTCCGGTTCTGGGGTGCTTTCCTTATTCTGATGACTTAAACGCCTTAACAATGCCCCAAAACTAAGACTCTCTTCCTGCTCCCCCTCTTGCTCCTGCTCCCTCTCTTGCTCTTGCTCTTGCTCTTGCCGACTCTCCTCTTCCTCTTGCGCAATCTCACTCTCTTCCACGATTAGCTTTTCGGCAGAATCAGTTTCTTCAACTTCCGTAATCTTCTCACTTTCCGCATCAACCGATTCCACAGCAGCGGTACTTTCCTTCAAATCCTCTTCTAAATCTTGAACTATTTGCTGAGCAGCAGCAATTTTATTCTCTTCCTCATCTTGCTCTTGCTCAAACTCTTGCCGACTCTCGTCTTCCTCTTGCGCAATCTCACTCTCTTCCACGATTAGCTTTTCGTCAGAATAAGTTTTTTCAACTTCTGTAATCTTCTCACTTTCCGCATCAACCGCTTCCACAGCAGCGGTACTTTCCGCTAAATCCTCTTCTAAATCTTGAACTATTTGCTGAGCAGCAGCAATTTTATTCTCTTCCTCATCTTGCTCTTGCTCAAACTCTTGCCGACTCTCCTCTTCCTCTTGCGCAATCTCACTCTCTTCCCCAATTAGCTTTTCGGCAGAATCAGTTTTTTCAACTTCCGTAATCTTCTCACTTTCCGCATCAACCGCTTCCACAGCAGCGGTACTTTCCGCTAAATCCTCTTCTAAATCTTGAACTATTTGCTGAGCAGCAGCAATTTTATTCTCTTCCTGTTCCTTCTCTTGCTCAAACTCTTGCTGATTCTCAACTTTAGCACTCTCTGGAATAAAAATCGGTATTACCCGCTTCTTCTCAACTGTGTCTTCTGGAACTTCTAAAGCAGATCCCACTGGCTTAACACCTTGTCTTTCATAGCGTAAACGCTCGGCCAAAGCTTCAATTCTACTTATCTCATCTTCCAAATCAGGCTCTTCCTCGCTTTCGCTAGATGGCACTTCAACTTTAGGTTTTTCAATCGGAGGAGGAGGACTGGCAGCTTTCTCCTCTGCTACATGCGCCTCCGTGGCTACTGTTTGATTGATATCCTCATTTTCCCTTGGTTTCTGCTGATCTAAGTCAGGCTCGACCACTTTATTTTCTTTAATTTCAGTCGCTTCAGCAGGCCCCAACACCGGAGGTTCTTCTGCTTCTGCAATTATATCTGCCTTAGCGCTAAGTCCCTCAACAAGAGAGTCTCTTCCTTCAGATACTTTCTCAATAGGCTCTTCCTTAGCTTCTTCCTCCTCAATAATTTCCTTCTTGGTATCGCTTTCGCTAGATGCGGCTTGAGAACTATCCTGGGACACTACCGCATCTTTTTGCTCCGAAACAATCTTATCTTCATTCCTTTCAGCGGAAACCTCTACTTCAAAAACGTGCTCATCATCGGCGGGCAAGAAATTGAGTAATTCCTCTAATTTCTGATGCTCTTCCATTAGCGCTTCCATTTCTTCCTCGCTCAGCGCTTCTTCTTGTTTGAGGCGTTCTAAGCGGGCCCTAATCCCCCGAATACGGAGCGACATTCCTAAATCACTGGGTTCTTCGTTAGCTTTAATTTCTGGTTTTGCTATTCTCTCGCTTTCGCTAGATAAGACCTCTGAAGTTTTTTCCTCTAAATCACTTTCTTGGTCTTTAGCAGCAATACTTTCAAGCTCAGTTTGTGCTTCTGAAACTTGCTCTTCCTCCGACTGGACTTCAAAACGTGAGCGATATCTGCGACGAATCAAATCACTTATATCAATAGGCAAGTCTTCACCGCGAGAGGATTCTTCTGCCTTATCTTCAGTTTCTAAGCTGCCTTCTTCGCGGCTATCCATCGAATTGGAAAGTTCCTCCGCTTCAATTTGGCTTTTCTCTTCTTGCTGATCCGTAAATCCAGTCGCAGTATTTTCTGCTGAAGCTTCTGCTTCAAGCGAGATTTCCTGTGCTCGACTTTCTTCAGACGACTCTTTCCCACCAAGCTTTTCGTCGTTTAAAGGTGCCGCAGGCGCTTTACTCTCTATTAATTCCCGCTTAGGTTCTTCCGGGATAATCTTGTCCTCTACCTTATCAGTAGGTGCTGAAAATAATTTCTCTTCCTTTTGCCCAGCAGTCTTCTGCTCTTCAAATTGCTGGCGAAGCTGGCGGTTGCGTTCTAAAATGGCTTTTACCCTTTCTTGGGGACTGAGATTTTCTAAACCCTCAGGCTTAGCATCTAAAAATTCTACCTTCTTTTTAGGGGGAGACGGGATAGGAGTGGGAACCGGCGGAGTGGGAATAACTTTCGCTATTGGAGGAGTCAGATTCTCCATTCCTTTCTCCTTTATTTCATTAAAATCGTCATCTACAGAAGTGGACAACTCGGTAGTACTTACATTTCGATTATCGCTTGGAAGTTCCGCTTCGCGATTAGTTAAACGAGGCTTTTGTTCCGCTTTTTCTACTTCAACAATATCATTGTAACCTAAAGGTTTGGCACTTGCTTTCACTTTGGGCTTATCCTCAAAAAGCTCGAAAAGCACCGAGCGATCATTACTTAAAGCTGCCGCCTTCCCTAATTGTTGATTAAAAAGATGCTCAGAAGAGTAGCGCAGACGGATACCATACAGCAACTGAATAACCTGGCTATATGGGTAAGTAAGAGCCAGCTCTCTGAGCTCATCTACCCCAATTTTTTGTACGCCTTTAGGGTCTTCCAGCAGATTTAAAAATACTTCCGTCTTCAAATTTTACCAGTTTCCGATAGCCGAGTTTAAAATATTCTCCGATAATTCTTGACAAACTTGATCGTGCAAATCACTTTCTATTTGGTTAATATCCGTGTTGGAGTCAAAGTCCACGAATCTAGAAAACTTTTTCTCAAAGCTAGCCTTCTCATCTTTCGTATTTGTAAAAAGCACGTTCACTTCCACCGTTAAGCGGTTTTGTGCTACCGCGCCAATGTCTGAGGCTTGGGCATTAATAGGATCAATGCTATAGCGAATTATCGAACCCTCAAAAAGCATATCCCCACCTTTATTTACTAATTCCAAGGGAGTTTGTTGCACGAAGATATCGCGCAGTGTTTCGGTGAAAATCTGGCTTAGCTGTGGTTTAATAAGTTCTGCGTTATTGGGAAAGAAATCGATTCGCACCGTTTTCGCATCCCCTACGTCTCCTCCTGTAAAGCTATAACCGCCACTGCAGGCCATTAAGCCAAAGAGGAGGATTAAAGCAGAAAAGAGTTTGTTTAATTTTTGCGGCATCATAAATTATACTGCTTAATTTTTCGATAAAGAGTGCGCTCTGATATTCCTAATTCCTTAGCGGCGTCTTTTCGCTTATTATTATTGCGGTCCAAAGCTCTTTTAATCATCTCCAACTCCTTCTCTTGCAAGGTAATAGGACTATCTTCAATTGTTTCATGCTGGGCATCATAAGTGCTTTGCAAAGTAGTATCATCCTCTTCATACACCGGAATATTCGGACTCGACTTCCGCAGCGGCATCATAGACTCACTGCGCTCAACCCCTTGATCTTCTTGGTAAATTCTGTTAATTAAAGAATGATTATCGCTTTTCCACTCCTCACTAATTTCCTCATTAGTCATTAGCTCGCCGGTTAATTTCTTTAAATCAGCAATGTCCTTACGCATATCAAATAGGATCTTGTAGAGAATCTCACGCTCATTGCTAAAATCACCGCTCGCGGTAGCTTCATCCTTCTTATACAAAGCGGGAACACCACCCCTTCCTGAATCGGGCAAATATTGCATGAGTACATTGCCGTTTATTTCTTTTTCGCGCTCTACCACCGAAAGTTGCTCCGATAAATTACGCAGCTGGCGAATATTTCCTGGCCAATAATAAGCACTCAAAACTTCTACTGCATCGCGATCCAGGCGCACGGGAGGCACATGGTATTTATCGGCAAAGTCGGCTGCGAATTTTCTAAAAATTAAGTGAATATCCTCTTTTCGCTCACGCAAAGCGGGCAGATGGATTTCTACCGTGTTTAAGCGATAATATAAATCTTCACGGAATTTACCTTTTTGAATGGCCGTCATCAATTCTACATTGGTAGCCGCCACAATACGCACATCCGTTTTTAAGAGTTGTGAGCTTCCCACTTTAATAAACTCGCCTGTTTCCAAAACACGCAGTAAACGCACTTGGGTAGAAAGGGGTAATTCACCAACTTCATCTAAAAAAATGGTTCCACCATCCGCCTCTTCGAAATAGCCTTTACGGGCGGCAGTTGCACCCGTAAACGAACCCTTCTCATGACCAAAAAGCTCACTATCGATGGTTCCCTCTGGAATAGCCCCGCAGTTTACAGCAATGTACTTATTGTGTTTGCGATGGCTTTGCGAATGAATAATGCGCGGAATAGATTCTTTTCCTACCCCACTTTCTCCCGAAACCAAAACGGAAATATCCGTTCCCGCCACTTGCATGGCCTTATTCAAAGCCCTTTCCAAGCCTGGGGAATTTCCAATAATTCCAAATCGCTGTTTTATTTCTGTAAGACTATTCAAGGCAAAGTATATTTTAATTCTATGGCTTTCGCCTGATGGATTTTATTTCCAGTTCTCCTATTCACTACCCAAGGTTTAAAAGCCTTAAGGGTTATATAATGCGCCTGTGGATAGGCCTGTGGGAGCTTAACCCCTTTGCGGCGACCGCTAGCAAAGCCTTCCCAAAGCAAATTATCCTGCGCATCAAAAACTTTTAACTCATAACCTGATACCAAGTTTTCTATGCACACTTCACCCGCGCTATCGCTTAGGCAGATGTAAATTTCTCCCTTACCCTTAAGGTATTGCTCGAGAACAATAAACTGCAAGTTATCATCTACCCAGCGACCATCTACTAATTCTTGTGCCGACAGATTAAAACTCCAAAAGGCGATAAAAAAAATACTCAGGCTAAATCTCATTAATCTTCACTTACGATTTCTCCAAAAAGGGTGGCGGTGTTGCAATCCTTAATAAGAACCTTAACGAAATCACCTTTCTTTTCGTTTCCAGTTTTCGCGAAAACCACCATCGCATTTTGATCGTTCCGTCCTTTCCATTCTTGATCGCTTTTTTTCGAATCGCCCTCAATTAAGATTTCCTGAATTTTTCCAACGTGTGCCCGATTACGTTCCAAGCTATGCTTTCGTTGTGAAGCGATGATCTCGGTTAAGCGACGTTTTTTAATTTCCAAAGGAACATCATCCTCCATTTTACGTGCAGCAAAAGTGTTGGGACGTTCAGAATAATAAAACATATATCCGTAATCGTAGCGAACGATGTCCATTAAACTCAAGGTTTCCTGATGATCTTCTTCCGTTTCGGTTGGAAAACCAGCAATCATATCCTGACTAATACCACAATCGGGGATAATCTTGCGAATACGATTAATTAAAGCAATGTATTCCTCGCGATTGTGTCCACGATTCATTTCCTTTAAAATGCGACTGCTACCCGACTGAACTGGCAAGTGTATGTAATTACAAATGTTGGGGTATTTCGCAATACTGTGCAGCACATCATCCGACATATCCTGAGGGTTACTAGTACTGAAGCGAATGCGAATTCCTGGCACCGCTTCGGCTACTTTCGCCAATAATTGCGCAAAATTAACGGATGACGCCTGCGCTATTTCACTAGCTTTATCAAAATCTTTCTTTAGTCCGCCACCATACCATAAGTAGCTATCTACATTCTGGCCTAAAAGTGTAATTTCCTTATAGCCGCGGGCTTCTAAATCTTTTGCTTCCGCAAGAATGGTTTCTGGATTACGACTGCGTTCTCTACCACGAGTAAAGGGCACGACACAAAAAGTGCACATATTATCGCAACCGCGGGTGATGGAAATAAAAGCCGATACCCCATTCGAATCGATTCGCACTGGACTTACATCAGCATAGGTTTCTTCTTTAGAGAGAATAACATTCACGGCTTTTCTTCCTCCTTCCACTTTTTCAAGCAAATTGGGCAAATCGCGATAAGCATCTGGGCCAACCACTAAGTCGACCAATTTCTCTTCGTCTAAAAATTTATCCTTTAAGCGTTCTGCCATACAACCCAGAACACCAATTTTCATTTCCGGTCGCGATTGCTTCAATTGATTTAAACTGCTAAGTCTATTTCGTACGGTTTGCTCCGCTTTATCTCTAATCGAGCAGGTATTTAGGAGCACTAAATCGGCTTCTTCAACATTTCTAGTGGTCCCAAAACCCTCTTTTGCTAAAATCGAAGCAACAATTTCACTGTCTGAAAAATTCATTTGGCAACCGTAACTTTCGATGTATAATTTTCTCGAGCCACGCTCACCCTCCTGCATCAAGGCCGTGCCTTGAATACTCTCGTCCATGGTTTTACCAACTAGGGCAGCTTCTTTCATTCTTTTGTTTTAAGGGCTCCAAAGGTACAAATTAGAGTCCATTATGCCAGTTTGACAGAGAATAAGAATGCATTGAAAATGAGAAGATAAAGCATTTCAAAAAAGTATTGATTTAATTTGTGCCCAGATTACACCGCAAATAAACCCAGAGGCATGCCTAAAAATTTAGTGATTGTAGAGTCACCCGCCAAAGCAAAAACGATTGAAAAGATACTAGGAAAGGACTTTCAAGTAGAATCGAGCTTTGGTCATATACGCGATCTCGTCCAGAAAGACATGGGCGTAGATGTCGCCAACAACTTCGCTCCAAACTACGCCGTAAGCAGCGATAAGAAGGAAGTTGTAAAAAAATTAAAGAAATTAAGTAAAGATGCCGAAATGGTTTGGTTGGCCTCGGATGAGGATCGTGAAGGAGAAGCCATTGCTTGGCACCTTTACGAAGCTTTAGAACTTAATCCCACCAAAACCAATCGCATTACTTTTTCGGAAATCACCAAAAAAGCCATTGATCGCGCTATCTCCAACCCGCGCAATATTAATATCGATTTGGTAAATGCCCAGCAAGCGCGACGAATTTTAGATCGTTTGGTGGGTTTCGAGCTTTCGCCCATCCTTTGGAAAAAGGTAAAAGCGGGCTTATCTGCCGGAAGGGTACAATCCGTTTCCGTGCGCTTAATTGTGGAAAGAGAAATGGAAATCCGCAATTTTGAAGCCGAAGCCTATTTTAAAGTTGTCGCGGAATTTACCAACTCCAAAGGCAAAACCTTTAAGGCAGAACTCAATAAGCGATTTACAAAGGAGTCCGAAGCACGCGAATTTTTAAGAGCCTGTGAAAGTCACCAATTTAATATTGCATCGGTTGAAACTAAGCCTGCCAAGAAATCGCCCGCTGCCCCTTTCACCACTTCTACCCTGCAGCAGGAAGCAGCTAGAAAATTATATTTCGGCGTAAGCCAAACCATGTCGGTGGCGCAAAAACTCTATGAAGCAGGTTTAATTACCTATATGCGTACCGACTCGCTGAACCTTTCGGATGACGCCTTAGCAGAAGCTTCTGCAGAAATAACCAACAGCTACGGCGCCGATTACGCCAAAACGCGCAAGTTCAATACTAAAAGCAAAGGCGCCCAAGAAGCGCATGAGGCCATTCGCCCCACCCATATGGGACGCTCAAAAGCAGGCACTACAGATCAGCAAAAGCGCCTTTACGATTTAATTTGGAAACGCACCCTTGCTTCGCAAATGAGCGATGCCGAATTGGAACGTACTGTATTCCGCATTGAAACCCCTACCGAACAGCATGAATTTGTAGCGCGCGGTGAAGTAATTACATTTGAGGGTTTCCTAAAAGTTTACCTAGAAGGTAACGATGATGAAGATACCGATGAAGATTCATCCATGTTACCCGCTTGTCAAAAAGGCGAAAAACTAAGTCGCAACAACATTATCGCAACCCAACGCTTCACCAAGCACCCCGCCCGTTTTACGGAAGCAAGCTTGGTTAAGAAACTGGAAGAACTTGGCATTGGCCGTCCTTCTACTTACGCGCCCACCATTAGTACTATCATTAAACGCGAATACGTTGAAAAATCAGAACTAACCGGCACTAAGCGCAATTACCTGCAATTGATTCTCGCCGAAGATGGCTTACAAGAAGAAAAGTTAAGCGAAATCACCGGAGCTGATAAAAATAAATTAATCCCTACCGATATTGGGATAGTGGTAAACGGTTTCTTGACGGAGCATTTTAATGATATTTTAGATTTTAACTTTACCGCTTCAGTGGAAGAGCAGTTTGACCAAATTGCTCAGGGCCAAGAAGTGTGGACCGAAATGCTGGGACGTTTTTACAACGAATTCCATCCGCATCTCAAAGAAGTGGAAGAAAATTCGGACCGTGCAACAGGAGAAAGAGCCTTAGGCGAAGATCCCAAAAGCGGCAAACCCATTATCGCTCGCATTGGTCGCTACGGCCCCATGATTCAGATTGGCAATACTGAGGATGAGGAAAAACCACGTTTCGCGAGTTTACGCAAAGGACAAAGCATAGACACTATTAGCCTTGAGGAAGCCCTTGAACTATTTAAACTTCCCCGAATTTTGGGCGAATACAAAGGTGAAAAAATGGAAGCAAACCTTGGGCGATTTGGCCCCTATGTGCGCTATAAAAGCACTTTTGCTTCGATTAAAGAAGCCGACGGCGACGACCCAATGACCATCGAATTGGAACGCGCCATAGAAATTATGGAAGCTAAATTAGAGGCTGATAAAAACAAATACATTAAGGTTTTAGATGAAGATAAGCCGGTAATTGAAATCCTTAACGGAAGATATGGTCCTTATTTAAAATCGGGTAGAAGAAATTATAAGCTTCCCAAAGACATAGAAAACCCCGGCGAGCTAACGCGTGAAGATTGTTTAGCCATTATGGAAGACGCGGCAAAGAAAACACCTGCTAAAAAGACGGCAGCGAAAAAGAGTGCTGCTAAAAAACCCACTGCTAAAAAATGATGCTAGAGGATTTTCTTAGCCCCGTTGGCAATAGTATTATCGAATCGATTCAAGCGAGTAACTCGCAAGTAATTGGTCAGAGCATTGCTATTCATCGTGAAATCGAAGGTATCCCCGATTTAGAGGGAAGGCAAATCGCAATTATCGGCGTTTGGGAAGATCGCGCTAGTGATAATCCTGGCTCGGCGCACAGTCCTGATCAAGTTAGAAAATACCTTTACCCTTTGTATTGGGGTAATTGGTCTTTCTCAGCTTGTGATTTAGGAAATATCTACGCTGGTGAAAAAGTAAGCGACACTTTAGTAGCCGTTAGGGAAATATGCTCCATTCTTTTAAAAAAGCGCATCATTCCTTTAATAATCGGCGGCAGCCAAGATATCTGCTACGGAAATTTCCGCGCCTATGATGATATGGAGCAAACGGTAAATTTAGTGAGTATCGATGCGCAATTTGATTTGGGTAAGCAAAATGAGAAACTCAATCATCGTAGCTTCCTTAGCCACATCGTTCTACAAAAACCATACATTCTTTACAATTTCAGCAACATCGGTTACCAAACCTATTTTGTAAACCAAGAAGAAATTGATTTGATGGAACGCATGTATTTTGAACTGTATCGCTTGGGCAAGATGCGCAACCACATTAGCGAAAGCGAACCCATTTTAAGAGATGCCGACATGGTAAGTTTCGACTTATCCGCCGTTAGGCAAAGCGATGCCCCTGGAAATACTTTCCACAGCCCGAACGGTTTTTCTGGCGAAGAAGCGTGTGCATTGGCCCGCTATAGCGGAATTAGCGACAAGGTTAGCTCATTTGGCATCTACGAATGTAATGCCCTGGCCGACAAAGAAGGTAGAACCGCACATTTAGTAGCCCAAATGATTTGGTACTTCCTCGAAGGCTTTAATCAACGTAAAGGCGACTACCCTTTTGCTAGCAAAAAAGAGTATCAAAAATTCATCGTTCTCATTAATGAGGGTGAATACGAACTGGTTTTTTATAAAAGTCCCCTTTCGGGGAGATGGTGGATAGAAGTTCCCGTTAAAGAAAATCCTGGATTAAGTTCGGAAAGGCACACTTTGATACCCTGTAGCTATAGCGACTATCAAGAAGCGATGAAAAATGAAATTCCCGAAAGATGGTGGAAGGCGATGAAAAAAGCAGTCTGAAATTCAGTGCTTGTCAACAATTTTTTAAGGAAAATTAACTTTTTCTGAATGCATATATTATCAAACCTTTATATTTGGGATCTCAACAACCCGTTGTTAACAATTTTTAACACTGTCCCTAGATGAAGAAAACTTTACTCCTCATCATATTTGCATTGCCCTTTCTTGCTCATTCTCAGCAAGATGTACAGTTTACGCAGTTTATGTACAACCGCATTTATTACAATCCGGCTGTGGCTGGATCTGGTGGTGCCATATGTTTAAACGCGCTACATCGTAGCCAATGGGTGGGTTTTCAGGGTGCTCCAACCACTCAAAATGTTAATGCCAACATTCCGATCAAAAAAATTGGTGGAGGCATTGGAGTAAGCATAGTGAATGATCAAATCGGTTTTTTCAACAATGTAAGTGCCCGTTTAATGTATGCTTATCAATTTCAGCTTGCAAACGGAACCTTAGGAGTTGGACTTGGTGTCTCTTTCTTAAATCAATCTTTAGGTGATGCTGTTTGGATCCCTTCCGACTACAATACTCCAGGTGGTGGAATTGATGGGGCCATTCCTGCTATTGATGCAAATGGATTTCAAGTAGATGGTCTTTTTGGCGTTTATTATGAAAACCAAAATTTCTGGGGTGGTATATCCAGTACCCGCGTAATTGAATCGGCGGCAGATGTAAATTCACAAGGTGGAGAGGGCGCGGTAGCATTTTTCAAAAATGCCAGGCACTATTATGCGATGGGAGGTTATAATTGGGCTATTCCAGCAACCAACTGGGAATTGCGACCAAGTACCCTGGTAAAATTAACCTCCGGAAGTACTACTTTTGATGTGAATGTTACTGGAGTTTATAATAATAAGTTTTGGGGTGGCGTTACATACAGGTTGCAAGATGCAGTTGCAGCTACACTTGGGTGGCAAGTTACTCCCGATATTAGGCTCGGATATTCTTATGACGTTGCTACTTCACCCCTTTCAGGACAAGGTGGAGGAAGCCACGAAGTGATGATTCAATACTGTTTTAAAATAGAAATTCCACCTCCCACAAAAGGAAGTTATAAAAACCCAAGATTTTTGTAATATAGCAGCCCTAAATTTGGGGAGCTGTTGATAAACAAAATACAACGTCAACGACAATGAAAAGAATCCTAATACTAACCCTCGGTGCCGCACTCTTTGCAAGTTGCAGCAGTAATGACTACGGCGAACTAGTCGGAGTTTCCGACAGACCTAATTGGTATCCATCCCAGCCTTTTGGTATGGTTTATATTCCACAAGGTTCTTACAATATGGGTAATGCAGATCAAGATGTGCCCTACGCATTGATTTCGCCTACGAAAACAGTCTCGGTTCCTTCCTTTTGGATGGATCAAACCGAAATTACCAATAATGAATATCGCCAATTCGTGCGTTGGGTGCGCGATTCTATCACTCGTTATCGCTTAGGTGAAGACGGTTTGGTAGAGGGATACGAATTTATTGATGCCGCAAATCAAGAAGATCCGACTTTCTTTCAAGAATATGTTTCACTTAATTTTCCCGATAGTATGCAACGTCATATCGATTGGGAGCCTTACCTTGAGTGGAGCACAGAAGCTTACCCTACGGCTGAGTATACCGAAATTATCGAAAGTATGTACCTGCCTCCAGAAGAGCAATTTATGGGTGGCAGAATGATTGACGCTCGTCAACTTAATTATGCTTTCTTTTGGATCAACAAACAAAAGGCTGCCCAAAAATCGAATCGCGTTGAATTCGATCATAATGATTCTGATCAAGATGGCGAGTATTTCTCCTATCGCGATTACATAAAAGATAGCAAAGAAATTTCTGATCGTAGTTCCTTTTTTGAAGGAGGCGTCGTAAATGTATATCCCGATACTTTGTGTTGGATACATGATTTCACTTACAGCTATAATGATCCAATGCATGACAAGTATTTTTGGCACCCTGCTTATGATGACTATCCGGTAGTAGGGGTTAGCTGGTATCAAGCCCGTGCGTTTTGTAACTGGAGAACAAAGTATCGCAACGACTATTTAAAAGCGAGTGGATACTTTACCGAGCAAGAATTCCGTTTACCTACCGAAGCTGAGTGGGAATATGCTGCACGTGGTGGACAAGAATTAAATCCATATCCATGGGGTGGTCCTTATGCCATGAATAGTTCTGGATGTTATTTGGCTAACTTCAAACCTTTAAGAGGTAATGTTACCGCTGATGGTGGTATTTATACCGTGAAGGTTACTGCTTACGCTCCGAATGATTATGACTTATACAATATGTCTGGTAATGTAGCCGAATGGACGAATACCGCTTTTGAAGCCGCTAGTTACTACTACGTTTCGGATATTAGTGCAAACTTTGAATACAATGCTAGAGAAGGCGATGAGCCAACTTTAACACGCAAGGTTACCCGCGGTGGTAGCTGGAAAGATGTGGCTTACTATCTGCAAGTAAGTACCCGCGATTATGAATATGCCGATACTGCCAAGTCCTATGTTGGCTTCCGTACCGTGCAAAGCTTCATGGGTCGTGATTTAGCAGACTTTTAATTTATTTTTTCAAACAAGCAATTTAATTTTAATTTTTTCACATGGCGTTAATCGATGTAAACAGCAAGCGTTTCAAAAATTTCATGGCAAAACTCTATGGATGGGGTGCCGCAGTAGTAATTCTTGGAGCGATGTTTAAAATCCTTCACCTTCCTGGAGCAGATTACATGCTTGTAATCGGTCTTACTACGGAAGCAGTTATTTTCTTCTTCTCAGCTTTTGAAAAGCCAAGTGAAGAAGTAGATTGGACCCTAGTTTATCCAGAACTTGCTGGTATGTCAGACGACGAAGCTGAATTCAATTCTTCTAACAATCGTCAACTTAGCGCCACTCAAGAACTAGATCGTATGCTTGAAGAAGCTAAAATCGATGGTGAATTAATCGATAGCCTTGGCAATGGTCTTCGTCGTTTTGGCGATGCTGCAAGCAAATTATCTGATACTAGTGAAGCTGCTGCTGCCACTGGTGCCTATAATGAGCAATTGTCATTAGCCTCCAAAAACATGGAGTCTTTAAACGCTCTATATGCCGTTCAATTGGAAAGCTCTGCTAACCACATGGAAACTCAGAACACTTTAATGGAAAAATTAAACTCTTCTATTCAAGATTCTGAAAAATTATCTACTGAAGTATCGAGCCTAGTTACCAATATGACTCAGCTTAACTCAGTTTACGGTGGTATGCTTTCAGCAATGAATGTTAATCGCAGTAACTAGAATTAGTTAAACAAAAGTCTAAACCAAAAATATATAACTATAATGGCTGGAGGAAAACTATCGCCGCGGCAGAAGATGATTAACATGATGTACCTCGTGTTAACCGCAATGCTGGCATTGAACGTTTCCAAAGATATATTAAAGGCTCTTACTAAATTGGAGGATAGTTTATCACAAACTATCACGACCGTAGAAAATAAGAACTCTGACGTATACAAAACTTTTGACAACGCCGCTAAGGACAATCCTGATAAAGCGTTAAAATGGAAAGATAAGGCCTACGAAGTAAAGGCCGTTTCAGACCAATTGTTTGCCTATATCCATGATATGAAGGATTCTCTTGTATCAGTTAGTGGTGGCTACGATGAGGAAACTGGAGCACCCAAAGCTTTAGATGCAAAATCACAACCAGCAGCTTATTTATTAACTGAGCAAGGTCCCAAAAAAGCTACTGACCTAAAAGGTAAATTAAATAATTTTAGAAATGAAATTATCAAAATTGCTGATAATGATCCTGCCATCAAAGCCAGCCTAGAAGGTGCTTTTAATACTGCTGATGAGAAAGAAGGAGATAAAGAAGTAAGTTGGGAATATGCCACCTTTGGTGAATATCCACTGGGTGCTATAATTCCATTCCTAACCGATATCCAAGCTCGTGTAAGAAATGCTGAATCTGAAGTTTTAAGTCACTTAGGAAGTAAAATTGGTGAAGGTGAAGTAAGTTTCAACACCGTTAAGGCCATGGTTATGGCTAACACCAATTACATCACCCAAGGTGGAACCTACGAAGCCGATGTATTTTTAGCAGCTTATGATGACACGCAAGACCCTACCATAATCATCAACGGTCAAACACTTTCTGCCGAGAAGATTGAAAATGGAAAAGGTAAGATTTCTTTCCCCGCTAATAGTGTGGGTGAGCAAACTTGGGGTGGTAAAATTATTATCAAGCAGATTGGTAAAGGTGACGTAGAATATGAAATTCCTGCCACCACCTACACCGTTGCTCCGCCATCAGTAGTTATTTCTCCCTCTAAAATGAATGTGCTTTATCGTGGGGTCCCTAACCCTATTGAAATCGGCGTTCCTGGGGTAGATCCTGCTAAGATTCGCGTGTCTGGTCAAGGTGTGTCTGGTTCTAATGGAAACTACATGGCCAATGTGACTGGTATTTCTGGAAAAGAAATTAGTATTACAGTTTCAGTTGAAGAGACCAAACCTGATGGCACTAAAGTTATGCGTAACGCCGGGAGCAAAACATTCCGTATAAAAGGTTTGCCACCAGCAGTAGGAACAATATACAAGCGTAGTGAAGGTGTTTTCTCAGCAGGAGCCATTGCTAACTCTACTATTGAAGCCGAATTTCAAGATTTTGCTTTCGATTTAGACCTTGTCGTTACTTCCTATGAAATCGCCATTCCTGGTTCTCCGCCCGAAAGAGTGAAGAATAGTAATAAGATTCCTTCTGCCTTAAAGGCGAAAATCGAAAGACTAAGACCAGGTTCTACGGTTACTATCCGTAACATCAAGGCAAAAGGTCCCAATAACCTGCAAGTTGACCGCGTTGGTATTATATCAGTTGACGTTAGCTAATTAGATTTTAGATATGAAAAGATTAATTTTTTGTTTAACTCTGGCCGCACTTTATGTGATGCCTACAACAAGTACTGCTCAGGTTATTGCTCCATCAGATGATGGGATTATTCCTGATGCCCCAAAGGATTACCACCACAATCAGGTTTTTCCTTACCCATATTTGCGTGAAGCGGATATGATGTGGAGTACCAGACACTGGGAGCGTATTGATTTGAGACAAAAAATGAACCTTCATCTCTATTATCCAGTGCAAGCTATTCCCGATCGCAAAAGTCTTTACGATGTAATTATCGACGGGATTATGACCGAAGGTACCATTATTGAAGTTTTTGGCGATGATCGTTTTGAAACACCTCTTACTGCGGAACAAGCAGCGAGCTATGTTCAAATGATTGATACTATCAAAGACCCGGATGATCCCTCTGTTATCCTTCTAATCGATACCACCTCGATTACTTCAAAAGACGTGAAGTTTTGGGAAATCAAATCCGATTGGTTCTTCGATAAACAAAGAGGTGAGTTGAAAAATAGAATTTTAGGAATCTCTCCCATCGTGGAAAATCCTAAAACATTAGAAAAGTACAATTTGTTTTGGGTTTGGTTCCCAGATGCTCGTATGGCTATGGCTACACATACAGCGTTTAACGGCCATAATAATAGCTCACGCTTAACTTACGATCAAGTATTCCACTTGCGCTTCTTTGATTCCGTAATTTATAAAGAAGACAATGTTTACGATCGTCAAATTGAAGAATACAAACGTAGTACAAGACTAGATCAACTTTTAGAAGCGGAGCGGATTAAAACCAATCTTCGTAACATGGAAGCTGAACTTTGGGAATATTAGAATTTATTATAAAATTAGAAGCCTCGCTAATGCGGGGCTTTTTTTATGGAACAAAAGGATTACCTAATTATTGGGCAGGGTATTGCTGGTACTATTCTTAGTTATCAATTGTACAAACTCGGGACACGATTTAAAGTAATTGATGACCCACAATTTTCTCGCTCTTCTAGAATTGCTGCCGGATTAGCTAATCCTGTGGTCTTAAAGCGCCAGAAATGGGTGAAAGGAGCCGAACATTTCACCGAGAACCTAAGTCGTTTCTATCAAGAGATGGAAAAGGACCTAAAAACTAATTTCTTTCATCCATTGCCACTCTATCATCTTTTTCAAAGTATCGGAGAAATAAATGATTGGCAACAAAATGCAAGTAAAGTACATCTTCAATCTTACTTGGGAGAAATTTTCCAAAGTGAAATCCCAAATGTAAATTCTCCTTTTGGTTATGCCAAGGTTGAAAACATATTTTGGGTAAATACCCAAGCTATGATTAGTAGCTGGCGACAATTCTTA
The DNA here is from genome assembly GCA_018401735.1 of Schleiferiaceae bacterium. Classification (GTDB taxonomy): domain Bacteria; phylum Bacteroidota; class Bacteroidia; order Flavobacteriales; family Schleiferiaceae; genus Croceimicrobium. Next base: position 104,813 of record JAGYKI010000009.1, on the reverse strand, counting down.
AAGGAAAAAGGCGCACTAATTGAGGAATCTTTCGAAGCCAAGGACTATCCCGATTACATACACATCTATTGCAATGGGCATCTTTTAAGTGAACAATTTCCGCAATTCCAATCCGTCTTTACTAAAACCAAAGGTCAGGTAATGATCATAAAATCTAACGCTCTTATACCCGACTATGGTCTACATAGCAGCGTCTTTACATTACCACTAGGCAACCAACTCTATAAAGTTGGCTCAACCTACGAACATCGTAAGTTAAACGATGAAACCAGCCCTGAAGGTCTTTCTCGCTTAAGATCAGATCTGGAAAAGTTCTATACTGGTCCTTATGAGCTCGTGGAACACTTCGCAGGAGTTCGCCCCAATATAAAAGATCGTCAACCATTATTAGGTAAAATCAAGGATGGAAACTACTGTTTTAATGGTTTAGGTTCCCGTGGTATACTTATGGCGCCCTATTTAAGCGAACACTTTTGTAAATACCTCATCTATGCAAATGAACTTAAGCCCATTTGGGACCTGCAACGTTTTAACTAATATAACTTTGACCTAATACCAGGCCTATCTCCCTGTAAATAAGCTAAATCGTGCTATTTATGACGAGGTCCTTTTTTCTCAGGATCGTATTTTACAAATAGATTTAGCCAAGTAACACGTGATAAACGCAAAACCACTGGCGATAAAACGATAACGACGCCCAAGAGAACCAAGATAATTTGCTTGATTGTTGGCTCAAAGAACAAATTCATTAAAACATATGTGGCCACAAAAATTGCCACCGAATAACCGTAACTCACATACATAGCGCCATAAAAAAAACTCGGTTCTAATTCATAACGTAGCTCACAATGCGGACAATTGTCATGCATCTTAAATAGCTTTGCAAAATTATAGGGGTTAGAATCTTCAAAAACATCCCCTTCTTGACAGCGAGGACAACGAAATTTAAAAATACTATAGATCTTCGATCCTTTTGAAAATATACTCATTAGTTAAAATTACTTTTGCCAAATGTTAGGTATCAATAAACTCAGCTTACAAATTAATGACCGCATGCTTTTTAATGAGGTCAGTTTTTTAGTAAACCCCACCGATAAAGTCGGCCTGGTTGGCAGTAATGGCGCAGGTAAATCAACTCTTCTAAAAACTATTGCCGGAGAGGCCTCCGTAGATAGTGGCTCCATTAGTAAACCAAAAGAATTCAAAATTGGCTATCTGCCCCAAGAACTGCCCTTACATGACGGTAGAACCGTAATGGAAGAGGCTGAATCTTCACTGGGCGAAATTAAGCATCTCCAATCATCTATTGATGACATAAATCACCAATTAGCAACGCGCGAGGATTACGAAACTGATTCTTACATGAAGTTGATTGAAGATTTAAATTACTACACCGATCGTTTCAATTTAGTAGGGGGTTATACTTACCATGCACAGCTGGAAAAGATTCTACTTGGTCTTGGTTTTAAGCCCGCTGACTTTCACCGCCAAACCATTGAGTTTAGCGGTGGTTGGCGTATGCGGATTGAACTCGCCAAACTACTTTTAGGAGCCCATGATGTTTTACTTTTAGATGAGCCCACGAACCACTTAGATATTACTTCTATTATTTGGTTAGAAGACTTCCTGAAAAATTACGAAGGCGCAGTAGTAATGGTTTCTCACGATAGGGCATTTTTAGATGAGATTACCAAACGCACAGTGGAAATTGTAAATGGTAAAGTTTACGACTACCCAGTCCCCTACTCTCGTTTTGTGGCTTTAAGAGAAGAAAGACGCACCCTGCAGTTCCAAGAACAAAAGAATCAAGAGAAAGAGATAAAACAGACGGAAGAACTGATTGAAAAGTTCCGTTACAAAGCTTCTAAAGCTGCTTTCGCGCAAAACCTGATTAAGAAGCTGGATAAGATGGACCGCATTGAAATTGATGACGATGACGCGCGTAAAATCAACTTCCGCTTTCCCCCTGCTCCTAGGGCTGGCAAGGTGGTTTTAAAAGCAGAAAAGGTTGGAAAAGCCTTTGGCGACAAACGCATCTTTAAGAATGTAGATGTTGAAGTTGTGCGCGGCGAAAAGGTTGCCTTCGTAGGACAAAACGGTCAGGGGAAATCTACCCTGGTGAAAATAATTGCCGAACATTTAGAGCATGAAGGTAAATTAGAATTAGGACACAATGTAACCTTTGGTTACTACGCCCAAGAACAAGCGAAAACATTAGCCGGTGACAAAACTCTATTGGAGACCATAGAAGATGCCGCTCCGGAAGACTTACGCAAGAAATCGCGTGATTATTTAGGTGCTTTCTTATTTAGTGGTGAAGACGTCGATAAAAAAGTAAAGGTTCTTTCTGGGGGTGAAAAAGGCCGCGTGGCTCTTTGCAAATTACTGCTTTTCCCGCATAACCTTTTGATTATGGACGAGCCCACTAACCACTTAGACCTTAAGAGTAAGGACATGCTTAAAAATGCCCTTAAACAATATGATGGCACCTTGGTGGTGGTTTCCCACGATAGACATTTCCTGCAAGGCTTAACTGATAAAATTTACGAATTCCGAGATGGGGCCGTAAACGAATTTATCGGGGATATCGATGAATACTTAGAAGCTCGGAAACTGGAAGATTTCCGTCAACTAGAGAAAGAGAAGGATGCCACTAAGGTAAAAGCCGAAGCCATAGAAAAAGCTAAATTAGCAGAAACTGGCCTAGACTACAAGGAGCGAAAGCAATTGGAAAAGGATCTGCGTAAAGCGGAAAAAGAGGTGGAAAACCTAGAGCAGGAAATTGAAAAACTGGAGAGTGAAATCGAAGAAATTGACCTTAAGATGTTAGATCCAGAACAGTTTAAAGTTCTTTCCGAACAGGCGGGTTTTTACGATTCTTACGAAGCCAAGAAAGTTAGCTTAGAAAAGAAAATGAGGCAATGGGAATCCGCTCAAGAAAAGCTTCAGAAGGTTTCAAAATAAGTTAACGTGAGTTCGACTATAAATCATAGCCTCAGATTTTCAATAAAAAGAAAAGACAAGTCTAGATCGTGCAGCTGTAGCGGGCTACAGCAAATGAACTAGATGAAGTATTTTCACTTTTATTGGAAAATCCATTTAATCCCCTTCTAAAAAGCGGCTTTCCGCGCCTCTGCATCTTGCAATAGCCCGCTATTGCTTCACTGCATAGGCTTGAATTCCACTATTTACAAGGGGTCTGAGGCCAGAATTTACGTCGAATTCACGTTAAGTTAGTGCCAATAAAACTTTAAGTTTCTCAAAAACGAGATTGTCTTGATAAGGCATCAATGTTAAAAGAAAAAGGCCGTCTAGAATTTAATCTTTGACGGCCTTTATTCATTTCTCTACTTGATTATTACCGCTTTAATATCCGTAATCGTTGCACCGACTCGGCTGCTCTTACTTCAATGAAATAAAGCGAGGCCGGCAGATCACTAATATCCAGCGCATCTTGGCTTGACTGCACTCTGCTTAAAACAAGTTGACCACTGCCATTGTAAATGGCGATGCTCAATTTTTTAATCTCACTACTAAATTCGAAATACAACTTTCCATTGGTGGGATTAGGATAAACACTCATCTCCGCCAAGGTGTTTTCCATTAAACCCACGAAGCTTGTACAAGAAGTACTTAGACTATCGAAAAAGAATCCTGCTCCAGAAATACTAGGCAAAACGCAGCCCCCGTGGTTTAGGTTTCCATTAAATAAGGCCTTCACATCAGGAGCGCCATTGCTATTCATAGCAGCTTCAGCATCAAGTGAGTTTTGGTAATTTACTTGTTCATCGGCAGTACAATAGTACATGCGCAAGGGCATTTGGGGAGTCCAATCGTAATTGTTATTATTATTTAAAGCTTGCCAAATAGGATGCTGTTGGTTAACAGTATCTGCAATAAAAGCCTGTAAAACAGTATCTTGTAAATACCCACTAATATTAGCTGGTAAAAGGTTATTTACGGTATCCATCTCAAACATTCCGTTAAAAAAAGGCGGGATCAGGGTATCATAAGGAGCCTTTAAAATATCGGCAGGCACATTAAAAATATTGCCATAAGCACGGTTCATTCCGAAAAGCAGATAAACTACATAGCCAGGATTGCTGTAGGGTAAATCCTGGATAAATACATCGGCCTGCGAGCCCGCTAAATTATAAGGACCACTAGCCGGCGCCGCTGCGATAACGTTAAACTCACCTAAGAGGTTATTATCTTGTATGTATTTAGCGGTGCCCATGGCCGCGTGTCCACCCTGAGAGTAACCCGTAAGCATTACCTCGTCGTTTAAATTGATATTGGGCATATTGGACGCTAAGAATTCACGAGCGGCTCTAATTAAATCGATGGTAGCGGTTGCCTGGCTTTCCGCATGGAGGTAGGGATGAATTCCAGCGTTGTCGCCCAATCCTAAATAATCGGGCATGGTAGCGATATAACCGGTACTGGCAAAAACCTTTCCGATAGTAGACTCAAAATTATTCCGGGAAGGTACATCGTCGCGCATTAAAACCGTTCCGTGATCATAAGACACAATACCAAAACTATCACAAGCCACCAAGGGAACACATAACATGCCGCTAGCCGTTGTAGGCGTAAAGCCGTCGGTTTCCACGGTATTGTAAATAATTTTATAGTTCGCCACATCGTATTGTGCCCTTCCATTCGCAAAGAAGTTGATGAAGATTTTCGAAGTGGTATCTAAAGGCGTGGCGCTGACCAAATAGGGTTGAGCTAGCAGGGCGCTTGCGCTAGATAGCAATACAATAAGAGAGAAAAGTAGCTTTTTATGCATAAGGATTATTTAAGATTGGAAAGTTAGTTAAAAGAGCGCTACCAACAGAACAGGCTAAAACCTTTAAGTAGACTCTCTTACTATTAAATACGTATCGAGGGTAATTTGTTTAAAACCAACCGGACTTTCGCTATCCGCCTCGCGGGTTTCTATTTCTTCAATTAAAAGGCGAGCCGCTGTTTCGCCAATTTCATAGCCTGGTTGATGAATAGTAGAAAGACTCGGTTTAACTACTTGGGCAATTTGTGAGTCGCTAAAACCCACCACTTTTAATTGCTCGGGAATTTTTAGGTTCATTTCCTGGGCAGCCTTAATTACACCCACTCCCACTTGATCAGTAACGGTGAAAATTCCATCTGGTGGATTATCCAATGCCAACAGCTCTTTTGCAAAATCGTAGCCTTCGCTTAAGGTAACCTTTTCGCAAATTTTTATCAAGGCAGGATCGAGCTCCAAGTTGTGTTTTTTTAGAGCATCACAAAAACCATTATAGCGCTCTTTGGCATTTAGAGGGTGCTGTGGTCCCCGAATATGGGCCAAGCGTTTACAGCCTTTTGCTATTAGGTGCTCGGTGGCAAGAAAAGCTCCGAAACGATCATCAATCTTAACTTTATTGCATTCGAAACGCTCATCAATTTTATCGAAAAGAACCAAGGGAATATTATACTCCTTTAAAATTTTAAAGTGTTTTGCCGTGGCACTTTCATTGGCTAAAGAAGCAATAAGCCCATCTACCCGAGTGTTAAACATTAAGTTGACTTGTTTCTTTTCCAAGCTCTTCTGGTTATTAGACAAGGCAATCAACACTTGATATCCTTTTTGATCACAGTAGCTCATTATTCCTTGAATAACATTAGAAAAAAAGAAATGCACTATTTCGGGAATAATTACTCCAATTATATTAGACTTATTGCGCTTCATGGCTATAGCCCTACTATCTGGCTGATAATTAAGCTTTTTCGCCAATTTCTTCACCGCTTTTTTGGTCTCCACACTAATGTCTGGATAATCTTTCAAGGCTTTGGAAACAGAGGTAACGGTAATGCCTAATTCTTCCGCTATATCCTTTAAAGTTGTTCTATGTTGTGCCATTTCTCAGCCCGATTTAGCTTAAAAAGCTAATTTATTATTTAGAATTATTATAAATTACACCTACGAAAACGATCACGTTATCGTTAAAGTAAAATTGTCTCACTTACACTTATTGTAGCTAGCCTTGTCTTTAACTAGCTTCGCCTCAGTTATTAAAAAAATAATGTACTGATCACACTTTGTTTTTTCTAGTAACACCAAACTATCCAAGAACAAAAATAGATTTTATGTCTACCATCTCTAATACAAATTGCTAACATGAAAAAAAGACTATCCCATTTCAGCTTCAATTTAAGGTTTGCCTTTTTAGGAATGATCTTCCTGTTAAGTTTAACTAGCGCCATGGCGCAAAGCTCCATTAGCGGTATTGTTACCGACGAAGATAATCTGCCCATTCCTAATGCCAATATTTTAATTAAAGGCAGCAGCGAAGGAACGGTTACTGATTTAGACGGAAAATTCAGCTTAGGTACCTCCTTAAAGGGTGAGCAAATAGTTGCGGTATCCTTTATTGGATACCAAACGATGTACAAAAAAGTGCAACTTAATGGTCAGGCGGTAAACTTAAATTTTCAACTAAACCCCGATGCGATGAGCTTCGACGAAGTATTGGTTACTGGGGTAATGAACGACAAATCCAAATTAGCTTCTAGTGTTTCGGTAACTACCTTAGATCCTAAAATTATAGAGCAATCGGCACCGCGCACCACCGCGGAGATATTCCGTAATATTCCCGGTATTAAAGCAGAGGCTTCTGCAGGTGATGGTAATACTAACATTACCGTGAGGGGCGTACCTATCTCCTCGGGTGGGTCACGCTATCTGCAATTACAAGAAGATGGCTTACCCATTCTTTTATACGGTGACATTGCTTTTAGTACCCAAGATCAATATTTAAGACTCGATCCTACTGTGGCGAGAGTGGAAGCAATTAGAGGCGGATCTGCGGCAACAGCGACAAGTAACGGCCCGGCTGGTATTATTAACTTCATCTCCAAAACAGGCAATGTTGCTGGCGGAACGGTTAGAACTTCCTTCGGAGTAGATTACCAATCGATGCGCACCGAATTCAACTATGGAGCTCCGATAGGTAATGGCCTAAGCTTCAATATTGGTGGCTTCTTCCGCCAAGGTGAAGGCCCCAGAAATGCAAATACCCTCGTAAACAACGGAGGCCAAATTAAAGCCAATTTAACCAAGCGCTTTGAAAATGGTACGGCTCGTGTTTACTTTAAAATGTTAAATGATCGCACTGCGGCTTATATGCCTATGCCTATTCAGGTAAGCGGAACTAATGCCAACCCAACCTGGGAATCGGTTGATGGTTTAAATGCGGCTAGCAATGGATTACACTCTCCATTCTTTCAACAAAGCCCTGGGTTTGGACCCAATGGAGAAAGAAGGACTTCCGACATTAACGATGGTATTCATAGTAAGTCTAGCGCTGTTGGTGTGCAATTCGATTTTGACCTTGGTAATGGCTGGCAATTAAACAGTAGTTCTCGCATGGCCATTAATGGTGGGCGCTTTATTGCTCCTTTCACCGCCGAAGTAGGCACAACTAGCAGCTTAATGGAAGGCATTCTTCGCGGAACAGGCGACACTACCGCTGGTGGTGCCGTTTCTCCTTACACCATTAACCGGGTTACGAGCGGCGAAGAAATTACCGACACCGATAATGGTTTGGCGCAACGAATTCACCTTTTTGATGTGGAGTTAGAAAACTTCAACAACTTTATGAGTGATACGCGTGTAAGCAAGAAGTTCGGCAATATCGACCTTACTCTAGGTGCCTTTTACGGTCAGCAAAACATCCAAATGTCTTGGTTGTGGAATAGCTTTTTAATGGAAGTGCAAGAAGACGGGCAGCTCTTAAACATTAACAGCAATGGCCGCGATATTACCGATAATGGTCAGCTTGCCTATGGGGTACCTTTTTGGGGCAACTGCTGCGTGGGTAAGTACAGTACTTCTTACAATAACTTAGCACCTTATGCGAATGTTGCTCTAAGCGTTAACGACAATCTAAATATCGACGCGGGCCTTCGTTATGACTTTGTTACCGTAAATGGTTTAGTAACGCCTAGTCAAAATGTGGCTAACGTAGATGTTAATGGTAACGGCATAATTGATGTGCCTGAGCAAAGTGTTGCACGCGTTGATAATAACAATGCCAGAGCAGTGAATTATTCTTACGACTATCTTTCCTACAGTCTCGGGGTAAACTATAAGCTTAGCGATAATAATGCGGTATTTGCCCGAGCTAGCCAAGGCTATGTTGGTAACGGCGAGCGTGCTACTTGGCACCAAGGAGGCCCTTATTTAGAAAATTTAGCCCCTAAAAACTCGCTATTCCAAGGAGAATTAGGCTATAAGCAGCGCTTTAAAGCTGGTGGAATTTTTGTAACTGCTTTCTATGCGCAAACTAAAGAAGAAGCAGGCGTTGAAGCCACAACCCAAAATGTTCTAAGTAACGATTATCAGTCTTACGGACTAGAAGTAGAAAGCTTTTTAAAGATTAAAAACTTAGATGTTCGCGCTGCTCTTACTTACGTAGATGCGGAAATTATAGACAACGACGGTTTAACTAATATTGGCAATACTCCCCGTCGTCAGCCTGGATTAAGCTACAATCTTTTGCCTTCCTATAATTTCGAAGGCGGTCATGTTTTAGGCCTAAGCGTTATGGGACAAACCAGCTCTTATGCTCAAGATAATAACGAGCTTATTATGCCCGGTTACGCCATTATCAACGGTTTTGTTTCTTTCCAAATTAAGAAGGGATTAAACTTTAATCTTAATGTAAATAACCTTAGCAATACCATTGGTATCACCGAATCGGAAGAAGGTTCTATTACCGAAGGTCAAGTAAACTACATCAGAGCTCGTTCTATTGCCGGACGTTCTATTGTAGCAGGTATTGTATTAAACTTCTAAAATATATTTGGTTTCCAAAAAGGCAGATTACTATTTTCTAGTGATCTGCCTTTTTAACCTTATCGACTGCCAAAATTTAATTAATACTCTGATTTTCAAGCTTATCCCCCTATGAATAACCAAGTACAACTCATCACTTATGCCGATCGCTTTGGTCAGGGCCAGATAAGCGACTTACATCGTTACTTGACTAATAACTTAAAACCCGCTTTAGCTGGAGGAGTACATCTTTTACCCTTTTTCGCACCCATTGATGGCGCCGACGCTGGCTACGACCCAATAAATCACGATCAAGTCGATGCTCGGATTGGCAACTGGGAGGATATCAAAAAACTAAGCAGCGATTTCCCCCTTACGGTAGATTTGATTGTAAATCACATTTCCGATAAATCAAAACCCTTCCTCGACGTAAAAGCCAAAGGAAGCCAGTCTCCTTATTTCGAGCTCTTCCTCACCAAGGATAAAGTATTTCCGAATGGGGCTACCGAAGAAGATATCAGTAAAATTTATCGACCCCGCCCTAATCGCCCTTTTAGCCTGCGAAAGTTAGGGAGTGGCGAAAAATTAGAGTTTTGGACGACTTTCAGCCAACATCAATTAGACATTGACGTGCAATCGGAGGCGGGGAAAAAATACCTGCATCGCTTAATAAAACAATTTTCAGAAGCGGGGGTAAAAATGATTCGCCTCGACGCCATTGGCTACGCCATAAAAAAGGCCGGTAGCTCTTGCTTTATGCTTCCTGAAACCTTCGATTTTATCAGCGAAATTTGCGAAATAGCGCATAGTTACCATTTGGAAGTACTGTGTGAAATTCACGCCCATCACGAAATTCAAAAGGCAATTGCCGAAAGGGTAGATTATGTTTACGACTTTGTGCTACCGCCTTTAGTATTATACACACTATTCACTAAAAATACATCTCGCTTAAAGCAATGGCTCGCTATAAGCCCAAAAAATTGCCTTACTGTTCTCGATACCCATGATGGTATTGGTGTAATGGACGTAGCGGATATTAATGGCAAAGCGGGCATTTTATCGCATCAAGAAATTGATCTTTTAGTAAGCAGCATCCATAAAAACTCTAATGACTCTAGTAAAATGGCGACCGGAACAGCCGCTTCCAACCTCGACCTTTATCAGGTAAACTCAAGTTACTATGATGCCTTAGGCGGAGATGATCAGCTTTATTTGATTGCTCGAGCCCTACAGTTCTTCTGCCCTGGTATTCCCCAAGTATATTACGGTGGCTTAGTGGCTGCTTCCAATGACATTAAGCTCCTAGAAAAAACTAAGGTCGGACGCGACATCAATCGGCCCTATCTTAATTTTAAGGAAATTGATATCGCTTTGCAAAAGCCCGTGGTGCAAAAACTTTTGGCACTAATGGAATTTAGAAATACACAAGCCGCCTTTAACGGCGAATTTAGCGTGCTATCCAGCGACGATTCTCAAATTTGCCTGCATTGGCAAAAAAACCAATTTTGGTCTGAGCTTAAAGTGGATTTAAAAAATAAGACTTTGCGGATTGAAAGTCAAGATGGTGCTTTTACCTTTAACTCTAAGCCACATGGGACTAATTAAGAAACAAAGCTTTTTAAGCATCTGGAATATGAACTTTGGCTTCTTCGGAATCCAATTTAGTTTTGGATTGCAGCAAAGTAACATGAGCGCTATTTATAGCTATCTGGGCGCAGAACCGGAAAAACTAGCCATATTGTGGTTAGCGGGACCTATTACTGGTTTAATTGTGCAGCCCATTATTGGTGCCGCTAGCGACCGAACTTGGTCTCCTACATTTGGGAGGAGAAAGCCTTACTTTTTAATCGGGGCCATATTAGCTTCATTGGCCTTAATACTAATGCCTTTTTCACAAAGCCTTTGGATGGCCGCGGGCTTATTGTGGATTTTAGATGCCGCCAACAATATTGCCATGGAGCCTTATCGGGCTTTTATTACCGATATTTTACCCGAAGAGCAGCACTCCTTAGGCTTTTTAATGCAAAGCTTTTTTACCGGTTTAGGAACTACCCTCGCCAATTTTGCTCCCGCTATTATTGTTTCTTTTGGCTTACTTTCTATTAGCGATAAAATGGATAATGGTATACCCACTTTCACCTATTGGGCTTTTGGAATTGGCGCAATCGCTTCAATAGTTACGGTACTTTTTTCGGTTTTAACGACCAAGGAATATCCGCCGAGCGAAGAAGAATTAGCGCATTTAAAATCAGAAAAAGCAAAAGGAGGCAGGGCAATTAAAGCCTTGCTTGAAATTAAAGAAGCTATAAAAGAGATGCCTTCTACTATGAAGCAGCTCATTCCCGTTCAGTTTTTAACCTGGTTCGGTATGTTTTGCTATTGGCAATATATTACTCTTGCCTTAAGCTCATCCATTTACGGCACCATCGATGCCAAAAGCGACTATTTTGCCGAAGCGCAGTTATTAACAGGAGGCATTAATGGCGTTTACAATGTTGTATGTTTCAGCCTCGCTTTTTTACTCGTTCCATTAGCTGCAAAATTAGGCCCCAAAAATTTACATTTTATTAGCTTAAGCTTAGGTGGCATAGGTTTAGTATCGCTTCCTTTTCTTAATAATTCTATTATCCTTTTTAGCATTAGCAACCCTTTCGGAGATGGCAGTTTCGAACTAAGTCAGGTATATCTACTATCCTTTGGATTAGGAATAGCATGGGCTTCTATGCTGGCTTTACCCTATAAAATTTTAGCTGGAGCTATACCTGCCAAACGAAACGGTGTTTATATGGGGATCTTTAATATGTTTATCGTAATCCCTATGATTATTCAAATTTTTGCTTTGCGCTATTTCTTATACGATTGGTTAGGTTCTGACCCTACTAATGTAATTACCCTTGCAGGCGTTTGTCTTATGGCTGGTGGTATTAGCGCTCTTTTCATCAAAGAAAAATTAGCCCCCACAAAATCGGTCGCAGGATGAAAACATTAAGTTTCGGAGAAGTTCTTTATGACGTAAAACCCGAAGGTAAATTCTTAGGAGGAGCCCCATTAAACTTTGCCTTAAACTTAGCAAAGCTGGGAATGGAAAGCTATTTATTGAGCCGCCTAGGAGAGGATGATCTTGGTAGAAGCGCTTTGGCAGAAATTTCTGCTAGTCCTCTGCGGAGCACCTATATTCAGCTCGACGCCGCTCTTCCCACTGGTTTAGTACAGGTAGAAATGCAAGGAGATGAAGCGAAATATACAATCTATCGCGATCAGGCTTATGATGCAATAAATTATAAAGAGTTTAAAGTGCAAGCCAAAGCGAACGAATTCAAGCTATTTTATTTTGGCAGCTTAAGTCAGCGTGGTGCAAACAACCGCGAGTGTTTAGCAAACATTTTCCTAAAACATTTTTTTGAGGAAGTATTCTTCGATTGTAATTTACGCGCCCCCTTTTATGATGCGCAAATTTTAGATTACTCTTTAAAGCGCTGCACTATCTTTAAGGTAAATCATCTTGAACTTGAAGAAATTTATCCTCTACTATTCGGCAATTCCGCCAATTTTGAAAAAAGCTTATCTCACTTAAAAGCACGCTACAATTTAAAACTAATTATCGTAACCGCGGGAAGCAAAGGCTGTTATGTATATGAAAGCGGCACTGTTCATTTTTACGGCAGTACTAAAATTAGCTTTGTCGATTCTATTGGTGCAGGTGATGCCTTTAGTGCCGGTTTCGTTTATGAATATTTAAAAAGCCAAAACATAGACAAAGCCGCGCAAGCCGGCAATGCCCTTGGCGCTTATGTCGCTGCCTCAGCCGGCGCTAATCCTAAATTTAGTGAGACGCTTTTAAGCAAGATCAATTAATTTAAAATTGAAGTGTAGCCCCGAGCAGAATCGAACTGCTATCTAAAGTTTAGGAAACTTCTATTCTATCCGTTGAACTACGGGGCCTAATCCACAAAGGTCTTAATACTATGCAGATACTGCAAGCCTTTTTTGGACCCATTGGTCAGCACTTATCATTATTAGCTCAAAAATGAGACGACTGTCCTTGTAATAATAACCTGATATTGAGAATTTTCTTAGACTATATCGAGCACAGTCAAGAGTATGTGTGTGAACACAAGATCGATACGGTCTGTGAATTATGATATCGAAGGTGCTTTAAAACTTACCTTTAAATGAAAAACAATATTAATTTGCTTTTTAAGTTTACAATAGGAGTAAAGAGCTTCTTTCTGTATTTCGAGCAAGTAGTCTATTGTTAATAAGTAAAAGATTTACTAGCTTTTCTGCAAGTGGACCTTTACAATTATCCAGAATTGTTATATGCAGCCTCTGCATCCAAATGAAAGAAAAGCTCAGTGAACAAAACCCTTGCTAATCCAATTGACTATCAAGGGCTATTTCCAACATTTGTAGCCCCGGCAGGAATCGAACCTGCATCCCAAGTCTGAAATCTGCATACCATCCATTGTACTCACGGAGCCCATTTTGGGCTGCGTGAGCGGACGTAAAAATTAGGGTCAAAAGCAACACCAAAAAGAAATCTTTACGGACAAAGGGCCAGGGGAACACCACCGCTAAGGGATGCAATACAAATGTATCTTGTTTAACTAGGAATCCAGTCGAAATATACCATGCGCAAAAACAATCACGATTTAGCGGCGACTCGGCTCTTGCAGGATTAGGATATATGTTTTATTTATTCGGAGTTTACTCAGAAGGTGCATGCGCTGGCACGGCTACTGTTTGAGCAAAAAGGCGTGCAATGTTTAAGACTTGGGAAGGCAGCCAAATATACGGAGCTTCAGCAATAAGTGAGAATAATCAACTATCCGAAGTTTCGAGTTTTCCATCCAAGCTGATGAAACGCAAACCATTAAACTTTTGCAGGAGGCTTCCCTTAGTGGAGAAAGAATTAACCTCCACTATATCGAGCGTTACCGTATTTTACCTTGGCGTGGCTCTACTAAATATTTTGTAACTAAGGTGGAACGTACACCCGCAGCCAATAAGCCTCAAGAAGAAGCCGAGCGCAGCCTCTACGACTAAAATTCCTTGTTAAATTGACCACGGGCGCAGTAAATATCTATCAGCAACTAATAGGCACGGAAGAAGAATTCTCCTTGCGAGAAGTTCTTTTCCATAAGACCTGCTTTATTATTGCTTTAGCATTAAATGCAGCTTTAATAGTTTCCATTTTTCTTGGTTTTTGGGATATGGTCCTAGTAATTATAATTGGAGAAATAATTTTAACCGTCGCCTTTTGGTTATCTCGCTTTATGAAGCGCTTTTACTGGGCCTGGTGGATGGTAATTGTCTGTGGCTATCTGTTCCTTGGCACTAATTTCTTCCTTAACGGCGGTAACGAGGGCCCCACCCTACTACTTAGCTATATTAGTCTAGTTTTTCTTTCTGCCACTACCAAGTCGCAGTTTCAATGGATTTGGGCCCTTATCCATTCACTAATCTTCGGATCAATTGCGCTTTACATTTTTTATGTCGACGCTTCTTGGGTTATCGAATACCCCTCTCAAGAAGTGAGAATCTTAGATCTGGTATTGAGCTATAGTATTGGCGTCTTCTTTATAAGCATGCTATTTAGCATGGTAAGAGCTGCCTATGAAAAACAAAAGGAACGTGCAATTTTTCAACATAAAAACATTTTAAACAAAGAGCAAGAGCTTAAAGATTCCAATAAGGACCTTACCCGAATTCTTTCGATACTTGCGCATGACGTAAGAAACCCCCTTGCCTCTATTGAAGGTTACCTGCAATTAAATGAAGCCGGTGATTTAGACCCGTCTATGCGTGCTAGCTTAAACCACGATTTACTGAAGCTTGTTAAAGGCACATCTTATATGTTAGATGACATGCTGCATTGGTCGAAAGGTCAACTGCATGGCCATAACACGAATATAAGTGAGCAAATGCTGGGACCTTGGCTTAGGCCTACTTTAGAACATTTGGAAGCGCTTGCTAAAGCTAAAAATATTCGCTTAGTTAGTGAGTACAAATCTACCCAACGTGTTTTTGTTGACCCCAACATGACCACAGTTATATTGCGTAATCTGTTGCAAAACGCAATTAAATTCTCCCCTTCTCAAACCAAAATATCACTAAAGGTAAAGGTGGAACAGAGTTCCTTAATTATAAAAGTAACGGATGAAGGCATTGGCATTAATCAAGAAGAACTAAGCAAGCTTTTCACCTTAAATTCCAAAAGTAAAATTGGCACCCAAAAAGAACTTGGCAGCGGTCTTGGGCTATTATTATGTAAAGATTATACAGAGGCCCAAGGGGGTAGCATTAGTGCCGAAAGTGAAGTAGGTAAAGGCAGTACCTTTATGGTTTGCTTGCCGCAAGAAATACAAGATCAACAAGTTGAAAGAGTCTAATTGAAAAAAGTCATAACTCAGTTTAAATTATAGCAAGGGCCTCTTTTATAAAAGTCTTACTAGAATTGCAGCTCTAAAGCTTCATCAATAAAGTCCATAAAATCTTGGGCTGCCGCGAAATACTCCTTTATCATAAGATCGGCATCCTTCCTTAAAAAATCCTTGGGCGCTAGATCACGGGTAATAATCAAGTCTTTGAAGCGCAATAAATCAATGTGTGGATGATCGGCGGAAAAACCACGCGGATAAGTTTTCAATTGCTCTCCCGAAAAGTCACCATAAAGCTTTTTAAAAGCTGGCCTCTGCCTAAGCGCCAATAAAACCTTTCCCTTTTGCGCGATTAAGTCACGTAAGGCATCTAAAGCCTCTTTAGGAGGATGATACAAACCCGTACCAACGAAGCAAGTTTCGGGTGCCAGATGAATATAAAAATCAACGTGTTTCGGGGATCGCCTCTTCATCATCAATCCAAAATGGTCTTTGTAAAGTGGTTTATTAGGATGAAAGCGACGGTTGTTATTAATACGAGCCACACTTTTGCGAATATCACCCACTGGCATTGGGTACACTTCTGCGAAAGCATCGTTTAAAGCCTGTGCAAAATTGATTAAGCCTTGCCGTACATCTTGATACCAAGCTCGATTAGCATCCATCCACTCTTTTGAGTTATTAGCGGCGAGCTTTTTTAAAAACTCGAAGGTTTCAGGATGTAATTGACTCATATTATTATTTAACGTATTACAGCACCATTAGGCAAATGTTCATCAGTGGCACAAAAAGCTAATTCGCCTGTGGCGCCATTTTCGGCCATTAAAATCATCCCTTCGCTAAATACACCACGCATCTTACGAGGCGCTAAGTTTACTACTACCGAAACCTTTTTACCGATAATTTCTTCGGGAGTATAATGCTCGGCGATACCACTTATAATCGTGCGTTCCTCAAAACCCAAATCTACGCGTAATTGCAATAGCTTATTGGCCTTTTTAATTTTTTCGGCCGCAATAATAGTAGCTACACGCAAGTCTACTTTAGAGAAATCTTCAAAAGTGATTTCTGCTTTTAAGGCTTCGTATTGCGGCTTGGCATTAGCTTTCTTACTTGCTTCCAATTTCGCTAATTGCGCTTCAATTTCACTGTCTTCAATTTTTTTAAAGAGCAAATCACCCTGACTAAGCACTGTGCCTGAAGCGAGTAATTCTTGTTGAGATAAATTCTCCCAAGACATTTTATCCATCCCTAAATAGCCACGCAATTTAGCCGCGGTAAAAGGCATAAAAGGCTCCATGCATTGAGATAGTTGAGCGGCCACCTGCGCCGCGATATTCATAATAGTAGCCGTGCGAACGGGATCAACTTTTATTTGTTTCCAAGGCTCTTCATCGGCTAGGTATTTATTGCCAGCGCGCGCTAAATTCATAAAGGCGTTTAAGGCCTCTCTAAAGCGATACTTCTCTAAGGAAGCAGCAATTTCATTGGGCGCCTCTTTCAGCTTCGCTAGCATTTCTTGATCGGCAGGAGAAAGCGCACCTGCTTCTGGTAAAGCGCCTTCGTAATATTTATTCATTAGCACTAACACTCGATTTACAAAATTGCCAAGTATCGCTACTAACTCGCTATTGTTGCGAATTTGAAAATCCTTCCAGGTAAAATCATTGTCTTTAGACTCGGGCGCTGTAGCGGTTAGCACATAGCGTAAAACATCCTGCTGATCTTTAAAATCAACTAAGTATTCATGCAACCAAACTGCCCAATTACGACTGGTAGATATCTTCTCCCCTTCTAGGTTTAAGAAGGCATTGGCAGGAACCTCATCGGCTAAATGGTAACCGCCATGTTCCATAAGCATGGCAGGGAAAATAATGCAATGAAAAACGATATTATCCTTACCGATAAAATGCACCAGTTTAGTTTCCTCGTCTTGCCAGTAATTGGTCCAGGCTTCACCTTTTAGTTCCTTCGTGGCCGAAATATACCCGATGGGCGCATCAAACCACACGTATAAAACTTTTCCTTCGGCGCCTTCTACGGGTACGGGGATTCCCCAGTCTAAATCGCGGGTCATGCTGCGCGCTTGCAGACCATCACCTGAATCCAGCCAACTCATCGACTGACCATAAACACTAGGCTTCCAATCTTTGTGACTTTCGATATAAGCCTTTATTTTGGGAGACAAGTGATCTAAAGGCAAGAACCAATGGGTCGTATTTCTTAGCTCTGGACTAGCTCCACTTAAACGCGATTTAGGATGAATAAGATCCGTAGAATTAAGAGTACTACCGCAGCTTTCACACTGATCTCCATAAGCTTCGGGGAAGCTACAATTAGGACACTGACCAATTATAAAACGATCGGCCAAAAACTGATTCGCCTCTGGATCATAATATTGTTCCGTCGTTTTCTCTACCAAAGAACCCTTCTCCAAAAGGGTAGTGAAAAAGGCCTGCGCCGTTTGGTGATGAATTTCTTTAGAAGTACGTGAAAAAATATCGAAGCTTATGCCTACCTCCTGCAAAGCATCGCCAATTATTTTATGATAACGATCTACAATTTCTTGGGGGCTGGTGTTTTCACTCTTCGCCTTAATATTAATTGCTGCTCCGTGCTCATCTGTGCCGCTAACAAAAGCCACATCGGCTCCATTCATCCTCAGGTAACGCACGAAAATATCAGAAGGCAAATAACATCCTGCTAAGTGACCGATATGTACAGGACCATTAGCATAAGGAAGGGCGGCAGTAACCGTATAGCGTTTCGCTTTTAACATGCAAAAAAATTAGTCTACAAAAGTACTAATCTAGTAACGCTTGAGCAGTATAAATTTTAAGAATGCGCTATCTTATCGATTGGGTCTTTCGAGGAAGATACACGACCTTTGCCAAAAGTTATTTTATGAAGTTGTGGTCACAAGTTTTAGGTGAAGGTCCCGATCTTATAATTATGCACGGCCTCTTTGGTATGAGTGATAATTGGCAAAGCTTGGCTAAGAAATGGGCTAGTGATTTCCGCGTTCACCTGCTTGATATGCGTAATCATGGTCGCAGCCCGCAGAGTGATGAGTTTAGCTACGAACTGATGGCCGAGGACTTACTAGAGTACTTAGAAAACAATAATCTTACTAAGGTTAATATCCTTGGCCACAGCATGGGTGGTAAGGTGGCCATGCTTTTTAGTGTGTTCCATCCTGAAATGGTAGCTGCGTTAATTGTGGCCGACATAGGCCCTAAAGCCTATCGCCCGCATCATCAGGAGGTTTTGGAAGCGTTAGAAAATCTCGACCTAAGCAGTATTGAAAGTCGCAAAGAAGCCACCGAAGCTTTTGGCCCCAAGCTTGAATTTGGTGTTCAACAATTTCTGCTTAAAAATCTCTATTGGGAAAGTAAAGGAAAGCTCGCCTGGCGCTTTAACCTCCCCGTACTTGCGCGTGAAATCGTTAAAGTGGGCGAAAGCCTCGCGCCCAATGCTTTTTTTGACGGGCCGGTACTATTCTTACGCGGTGGTGATTCTTGGTATATCAAGGAAAAAGATTTCGTGGTAATATACGAGCACTTCCCTCAAGCAGAAATCGAAACGATAGCAGGTGCTGGTCATTGGCTACATGCCCAAAAGCCAGACGAAGTCTACCATCTCGTGAAGGATTTCTTAAATTAACGTGAATTCGACGTAAAATCAGGATTTTAAGAACTTTTCCTCCAAGCGAATTTCCTGGCCGAAAAACATTTTAGCAATTTTGGTAAAGGCGGGTGTTTTTTCGGAGACATAAAACCTGCGTTTACCCGCATCTACGGAAGTGGACAATAAATCTTGCCAAGCTAAAACTCCCTGCAAAGCCTGAGCGGCCAGCTTTGCTGAATTTAAAACCCTCACTTTTGGCCCTAAAAAGGCGGCAATTTCCTCTTCCAATAAAGGATAATGGGTACAACCTAAAATTAAATCGCTTAACTTTTTTAGGCTGCTATGATTTAAGTAATGCGCCAAAGCCCCTTTGCTAACGTCGGTGCCCGCAAAGCCCTCTTCAATTAAGGGAGCCAATAAAGGTGTCGCTTTTTGCACTACGGTGAGATTTTGATTGGCCGCACTAATCCTTTGGGCGTAAACCTTGGAACGGACCGTGGCGCGCGTAGCAATTATACCCACCTTGCTCGCCTCACTTTGGGCAATATATTTTACTGCCGGATCAATTACGTTAATAATGGGAATATTAGGAAAGTCGGCGCATAATTGTTGGTAGGCTGCGGCCGATGCGCTATTACAAGCTATTACGATAGCCTTACAGTTTTGTGCTACTAAAAAGCGACTGATTCGCTGAGAGTATTCACGAATGGTATGAGAAGACTTATCTCCATAAGGGGCATGACGTGTATCGCCAAAATAAATAAAAGACTCCGCAGGTAAAAGTTCGGCAATAGCTTTGGCTACCGTTAAACCACCCACACCTGAATCAAAAATACCAATAGGCCTATTTTTTTCCATAAAAAAACCCGTCACTTTATCAATGACGGGCTAAGTTACATTTAGTTCTTTACTTACTGAATAGCTAATTTCGCTTTCACTAACGGCATAATATCTTCACCATTTTCAGCAAAAACTACTACCGCTTTACTCGGAGAGCTATCTAATATATACGAGAAGCCGTTTTCTTTCGCTACTTCTTGCACCGCAGTGGTAGCTCTTTCAATTACTGGTGTTAATAGCTCTACTTGCTTTTGTTGCAAATCTTGTTGGGCACGCTGGCTATATTCCTGAATACGCATTTGTAATTCTTGTAACTCTTTAGTTTTGGTTTCGCGTGCTAAAGTGGTCATCATTTTCTCATTCGCTCTAAAAGAGTCGATTTTGTTTTGCAACTCCGTCTCCATGTCGGTTAAATCCTTCTCTAACTGACGACCATAAGTTTCTAATTCGGTTTGTGCCGTTTTGGTTTCTGGCATAAGTTGTAAAAGCTCATCGGCGTTAATGTGACCGATTTTTTGCTGTGCAATGGCTACACTTGCTGTTCCCACAAATAGGGCTAGGGCTAAAAGTACTTTTTTCATTTTATTGGTTTTTCTTTCCTGTGTTATTCTTCTAATTTCTTTATTACTTCGTCGCTAATATCAACTTTCTCACTTACGTAAAGGGTTATTAGCTCACTCCCTTTATCGAATACTACGTCTAAATTTCTTCGCCGGGCAACATCTTGCACCGCGTTATAAATTTTATCTTGTATGGGTTTAACCAACTCCAATCGCTTGGTGTAAATTTTCCCTTCTAAGCCAAAATACAACTGCTGGCTTTTCTTCGCCTCCTCTTCTTTGGCACTAATGGCCGCCAAGCGCTCTGCTTTCATTTCTTCGGTAAGAAGAACCTTCTCGGCTTCATAGCTTTTGCGCATTGCATCTGCTTCGCTTAAAAGAGCTTCGATCTCACCTTCCCAAGTGCGGCTTAACTGGTCCAGCTGCTTTTGGGCATAATCATAATCTGGAATTTGCTTTAAAACGTATTCAGAATCAACGATTCCAAAACGCTGGGCACATAAGCTAAAACCAAAAACCAGACCAAGAAAAACAAGAACAAATCTCTTATGTAATTTCATAATATGCAAAGGATTAATTTCCTCCCCATAAGACCTAAAGCTTTAAGGCTTAATTAAAACGCGGGCGAAAATAGGTTATTTAAAATTGCTGTCCAATAATAAAGTGTGTATTCCAACCGCTCGGGGAATTTGGAGTTTGTGGAAGACCATCAAAGCCATAACCAAAATCAACACCTAATAAACCAAACATTGGCATGAAGATACGCACTCCAAAACCTGCTGAACGCTTCAAGCTAAACGGCTCATAGTTATCAAAAGTATTGAAGTTATTTCCCGCTTCTAAAAAGGATAGCGCAAAAATCTGAGCACTAGGGTTTTCGGTAATTAAATAGCGTAGTTCCAAAGTAAACTTGTTGTACAAAGCACCACCAGTTCCTGGGGTTTCCGCCGGCACAAGGCTGTTATTTGGATAACCTCTCAAACCTATGATTTCACGGCCATCTAAAACGAAGTTCTGTAAACCATCACCTCCCAAGAAGAAGCGCTCAAAAGGAGGCAAGCCGATTTCGTTATTGTAAGACCCTAAGAAGCCGAATTCACCAGCCGCCTTAATTACGGTCTTCGGTAATATCTCGGTAAACCAAGAGCTATTCAATTTAATCTTATAATACTCTAAGAGCTCGTATTTCTGATTAGGACCTAAGTCGCTGTAGTCTTTGCCATTAAATAAAGACCAAGGCGGTGTAAACTCAGCACTTAAACTAAAGAGATTTCCCTTGCGGGGATAAATGGGGTAATCAACACTATTTCTACCCAAGGTCACTTTATAGTTGATATTATTTACTCGTCCATCACCGAAATTAATACCGGCCAAAGGATAATCGAATAAGCGGTAACGCTGAAAATCGATAGATTGGAAAAAGGTAAAATAATCATCCGGCCATTTCAAACGTTTACCTAAACCAATGGTAACCCCAGTAATACTTAAACCTTGATAATTGGGATCGCTTCTCGGCACCCCAAAAAGGTTTTGAATATTATGGTAAAAAGAAACCGTTAAAGAGGTTGGCTTTTTTCCTCCTAACCAAGGCTCGGTAAACGAAGCGCTATACGACTGAAAGAAAAGACCATTACTTTGGGCCCGTAAGTTTATCGTTTGTCCATCACCGGCAGGTAAAGGTGCCCAGGCTCCTTTCTTAAACATGTTGCGGGCCGAAAAATTATTAAAGTTTAAACCTAAGGTTCCAACGATACGTCCAGCACCCCAACCTCCTTGTAATTCGAGTTGTGAAGTAGATTGCTCCGCCACTACATATTCGATATCTACCGTTCCCGTTTCTGCATCTGGTAAAGGTTTTACATCTAATTTCTGGGGATCGAAAAAGCCTAATTGTTGCAATTCGCGCATCGATCTTTGAATATCACTTCTGCGGAAAAGCTCACCTGGCTTGGTGCGCAGTTCACGCATAATAACGTGATCATTGGTACGATCGTTACCCACAATGGTAATCTTGTTAATGGTTGCTTGGCGACCTTCTTGCATCCGAATCTCCAAGTCGATGGTATCATTAGCTACTGAAACCTCCACGGGATTCATGTAAAAAAATAAATAACCGTTATCCAGATAAAGGGCTGATACTTCCGTACCTGCAGGATCGCCAAAAAGCCTTTGCTGCAAGAAACTAGCATCGTAAACATCGCCCTTTTTAATCGCTAAAACTTCTGTTAAAGTTTCCGAGCTATACTTTGAGTTTCCTACCCAGCTAATATCACCGAAGTAATACTTGCGTCCTTCTTCAACTTTAATATCAATAGCCACGCGATCATCATCCACCGCATAAACCGTATCCGAAATTATACGCGCATCGCGATATCCTTCCGAATTGTACTTTTCAATAATTAACTTTTTATCTTCTTTGTACTCCTCGGCTAAAAGTTTAGAGCTTTTAAAGATATTCCAAAAACGAGCGCGTTTGGTTTCATCCATCGCTTTACGCAGATCGCGATCAGCAAGGTTTTCATTCCCAATAAAGTTGATATCTTTAATCTTCACCTTTTCTCCTTTTTCCACGAGGATATCGAGAATAACTGAGTTACTGCGGGTCGTATCCGATCGCTTCACCACCTTAACACTTGCATTTAAATAGCCATCTTTAATAAAGAAGTCGCGTGCGCGGTTGCGAGTATTTACAATTAGGTTTTCGGTAACAATTACGCCACTGCTTAAATCCAGTTCATCGCGTAGGTTATCGCGTTTTGATTTTTTTAAACCGCGAATACCATATTTACTTAATTTGGGTAATTCCCGAAGCCGGATTTCTAGGAAAACCACTTTCCCTTGCACCTCGGTTACAAAAATGCCAATATCATCAAATAATTTCTGACGCCATAAGTTTTCGATGGCTCGCGTGGTTTTATCTCCCGGAAGGGTGATACGATCGCCCACCTGCAGACCCGAAATTAAAGTTATAACCTGCTTATCGAGGTTATCCGATCCACTAATACGAATTCCACCGATTTCATATTCTTGGCCAGGTAATATATTTATTCCCCCATCTTGGGCAACCACAGAAACAGGACTAAAAACAAATGCTATAGCCAGGGCTAAGAGAAGCTTCCGCATTATTATGATAAAGATTTTATTTGCTCAGTCGTCTTGCCAAAACGTCGTTCGCGATTCATATAAGATAGAATGGCCTCGTAGAAATCTTCTGCGCCGAAGTCGGGCCATAATTTAGGTGTGAAGTATAATTCGCTATAGGCTATCTGCCAAAGCAAATAGTTACTAATACGATATTCGTCGCTCGTACGAATTAATAAATCGGGATCGGGTAAAAAGTCGGTGTACAAGGCTTTCGAAATCACTTCTTCGTCAATCGACTCTACCGTGCGTTCCCCTGCGGCCACTTCACGGGCTAATTTTTGCACAGCTAATTTTATTTCCTCACGACTGCCATAACTTAGCGCCAAGGTTAAAGTCATGTGGTCGTTATCCTTGGTAAGCTCCATTACCTCAGCCAGTTCTCTTTGGCAATTATGGGGTAGCGAAAGGCTGTCTCCAATGGCTCTCAGGCGAATTTTATTATCCTGTAGAGTTTTTAACTCCTTTTTTAAGCTCGAAACCAAAATAGACATTAAGGCCTTTACCTCAGCTTTAGGTCTGTTCCAATTTTCGCTACTAAAGGCGTAAACGGTAAGGTATTTTATATTCGCTTCTGCAGATGCGGTAGCAATATTACGCAGGGCATCAACCCCGTTTTCGTGACCAATAGACCTTATATAGCCTTTCTTTTTAGCCCAACGACCATTGCCATCCATGATAATTGCAACGTGCTGGGGCCTTTTTATAGAATCCCTAATTTCTTCCTTTAGGCTCATAGTATTCCTTAATTTCCAACAAAATTTGCGCACTTTTCGTAAAGTTCGCCGAATTTAAATTGGATGCTAATCCCTGTGAAAATGTACCAATCTTGATTACTGGGGTCGCCCCGTAAAATATTTTCCTTGTCGCTACCACTAAAACTGCGATCGGCTAAATTTGCCGATAATAGCGAAACCTCATTTTCCAGCACCATGGGGTCGGCATAAAAGCCGCTAACATCGTCTAAATAATCGGTATATGTTGATCTAAAACTTGATTCTATTGCCAAACTGGTAAATGAACCTAAAGAGAATTTATAACCTAAAGAGAAAATAAAGAAGGAACTCGCCTCAGCATAAGGCGCTGAAGTGCCCACCGAGGTGCCTTGACCTTCGGTGCGTAATTCACGCAATTCGTACCAATTGCCATCAAATTGCGCTTCAGGATTAAAACTAAAAACTCCAAAGCCACCATTTATGTAAGGCGTATGCCACAGCTTGGTGCCCGGCTGATATTCGAAAAAATTAAATTCGGCTACCACATACGCTTCACGCACTACTGAACGGAACGATAAATTGCGTTCAGTACGAATACCAATAGATGATCGTGCATCATCGGCCTGTATTAAACCATAGTTGGCTTGCGCACGGATGGACCAAAAGCGATTGAAGTTATAACGCATCAAAAAACCGGCGTGATAACCTTGCGGTAAATCAAAAGAATAGGGACCTACATCGCCTAAAAAATTGGTTCCTCCGCCGGTAATTCCGATTTCTAAGTACTGACTACGGCCTACAAAAGGCAGCAGCAAAAGTACTATTGATTTGATTATTAATTGCTTAAGCTTCATTTTTGGGAGCGCAAATATAAATAATTCAGTAGGATTCTCGTATTAATTTCTCTTGTCTAAGCCCCACATCAACTTATTTCTTAAAGTCTTGGCAAAAGTTTCGTTCTTAGTTTCTACCAAAGCGATGGTAAAATCGGCTAAACCTAAACTAATTTCTGTACCATTCGGAACCGAGTAAATACGTGAATCTAAAGATATCAAGCTCTGTTCTTCGCGGCTCGTTACCTTTAAATTAATTTTACAGCTGTTGGGGATAACGAAGGGACGAGCGGTTAGATTGTGCGGAGCTATAGGCGTTAGCACAAAGGTCTCGGCACCAGGCATAATTATCGGTCCATTGCAACTTAAAGAATAACCCGTACTGCCTGTTGGCGTGGCTACAATTAAGCCATCCGCCCAATAACTATTAAAAAACTCACCGTCAATGGTAACCTCAACTGTTACCATGGCCGTGGTATCTTTACGGCTAACGGTTACCTCATTTAAAGCGAAGGGCATTTCCGTCTCCACCGCATCGCTTTCTAAAGCCAATAAACTTCTTTCACTTAGCTTGTATTTGCCCGCTATAAGAGCCTCAATTGCCTCCTGAATTTTATCTCTGCTTACATTCGACAAAAAGCCTAGTCTACCCGTGTTAATCCCCACTATCGGAATCTTAGAGTTCCGCACTAAGGTTGTTGCGTCTAGGATGGTACCATCGCCTCCAATTGTAATCAAAAAATCGGGAGCGTATTGTATCAGGTCTTTATGATTGGAAAAAGTAGGGAAACTCAAACCTAAATCGCAGTGTTCAATTATAAAATTATTGAGGCTTTCGAAAACTACAAAGTCGATACCCGCATCTATTAAAATGCGATGTAAAGACTCTATATCGGGACGAGCCTCTGGGCTGATCACTTTTCCGAAAACGGCTACCTTCATTAATTTAGATATTCAAGTATTTCACTAAAGCCTCAAAAGGGTCGGAAGCATCTTCATCAAAAAGCGCTTGGTGATAAACCTCTACCACATCGTATTCAAAACGCTCGAAAGATTTCACAATGCGACTTAAATCCTGCTGATTAATTTTTAAAGCCACACGAATAAAGTCATTCCCATCTTGCCTTAGCTGAAGGCCTAAAATTAAGGCATCTTCACTTTCTACAATTTGAGAAATTTTGGAAATATAATAATCACGAATGGCGACCCGTAAAACTATTACACTCCCAAGTTCACTGTAACTTACTTGTCGGCCTAAATCAAAAACTAATTCCTGCGGAGAAAGATATCCAATGTACTTTTTTTCCGCGTCTAAAACGGGAAGGCAGGTTAAATTTCCTTGGGCAATCGTTTTAATGGCCGCATAAATATGATCGTCTGCACTAATCTTATAAGGCTTTAAAACCTTAAGATGCTTCTCGAGAGGGTCTTCCATATTTTGCACATCGAGCAAATCATCTTCCGAGATTAAACCTAAATATTGGCCTTCATGAACAATAGGTAAGTGATTAATCTTCAACTCCTCCATGCTTAAAAGCAAATCGGCAACACTCTCGTTTATATCGAGGGCATTAAAATCATTTAAAATATGTTGGTCTACTCTCATATTCAAAGCAAAACTAAGGCTTTATCTTTGCCCGCAATGACAAAGCTATCCGTTAACATTAATAAAATTGCTACCCTGCGGAATGCACGCGGTGGCAATACGCCCAATGTGGTAGAAGCCGCCTTAAACATTGAAAGGTTTGGGGGGCAAGGCATCACCGTTCATCCACGTCCCGATGAGCGCCACATACGTTATAATGACGTTGCCGACCTCGCTAAGGTTGTCTCCACCGAATTTAATATTGAGGGCTATCCCAATCGCAAATTTATCGATATCGTACTAGCCGCCAATCCTGCACAGGTAACTTTGGTGCCTGACCCTCCTGGAGTACTCACTTCCAATGCGGGATGGGATGTACTAGCTAAACGCGATTTTCTGAAAGAAGTATTGCAAGAATTTGATAAAGCTAATATTCGCACTTCAATTTTTATGGATTGCGATGCTAAACAAATTGAAGCCGCTGCAGAAATTGGTGCAAAACGCATCGAACTTTACACCGAGGCTTATGCTAGCCATTACCGCATTGACTGCGCTAAAGCCATTGCGCCTTACAAAGAAGCGGCAGAATTAGCGCAGAAATTAAACCTCGGCCTCAATGCGGGCCACGATTTAAGCCTCGAAAACATTCAGTACTTCGCCGCGAATCTTCCTAATTTATTAGAAGTCTCCATTGGCCACGCCTTAATTTCTGAAGCCCTCTATATGGGATTAGAAAATACGGTGCAGTCTTATTTACGCGAACTAGAAATGGCCGCCTATGCGCAATCCTAAATTTTTAAACCAAGGCGATACCGTACGTATTATTGCCACCGCTCGTAAAGTTTCGGCCGAAGAACTAGCACCCGCCATCGAGAAACTAGAAGAATGGGGACTGCGAGTGGTTTTAGGGAAAAACATCTTTGCCCAAGAAAATCAATTTGCCGGCAGTGATCAACAAAGGGCCGAAGACTTACAAGAGGCGCTAGACGATGAAAATTGCTCCGCTATATGGTGCGCCCGCGGGGGCTACGGTACGGTGCGAATTATCGATGCCATTTTTTGGGATAAGTTTGTCGAAAAACCAAAATGGATTATCGGTTATAGCGATGTATGCGTTTTACACAACAGCCTACAAAACCTCAACTTCGCTTCGCTGCATGCGCCCATGCCGATAGAATTTAGCAAAAATACCAGCGAAAGCATGGCGCTTTTGCCCGCTGCGCTCTTTGGTAAAACTTATCAAATAAAAGCGGCAACTCATCCATATAATCGCTGCGGCAGCGTAGAAGGAGAAATTATTGGCGGAAATTTAAGCATGCTATACAGCTGCCTTGGCTCGCCCACCGCCGTTGATACTAGCGGGAAAATTCTGTTTATTGAAGATTTAGACGAATACCTTTACCACGTCGATCGCATGCTATACAACTTGGTTCGCAACGGCTATTTCGCAAATATTAAAGCTCTTATCGTTGGCACTATGAGCGATATGAACGACAATAACATCCCTTTCGGAGAAAGCGCAGAAACCATTATCGCTCGTCATGCCCGAAATTTCGATTTTCCCATAGCCTTTGGTTTCCCCTTTGGCCATAGTCAAAATCACTTCCCTCTCGTTTTCGGCGAAAAAGTTACCTTAGAAGTCAATACTGATGCTTCTATTTTAAACTTTAACTATGGCCGAAAATCATGATTTAGGAACGCAGGGAGAAGAACTCGCTCTCGCACATATCCAACAGTTAGGCTACGAACTACTCGAAAAAAACTGGCGCTTTCGCAAGATGGAAATAGATCTCATTGCCCGCGATAAAAAGCAAATTGTATTTATTGAAGTAAAGACCCGCGCCAACGACAGCTTCGGGAAGCCCTATGAATTTGTTTCTCTTAGCAAGCAAAAACTCATCGCTCGTGGTGCTAATTTTTATCTAGAAAACAACAATGTTCACGCCGAAGCTAGATTCGACATCATCAGTATTACCCTAGAACCAAGCTATCGCTTAGAGCACCTAAAAGATGCTTTTTATCCTTAACTCTGAGAAAGATAGACTTAAAAATCATTGCTCGTTAATTCATTAGCAATTAGTACTTTTGCCGCCCGAAAATAGCCTGAAGCGTTCCCGGTGTGATACTGGCAGAGGCGATAAGGGCTCCTAATGCAAAAAACTAAAGCATGAGCCGATTTAATAAAAAAGGAAGATCCGATTCTAGAGGTAAAGGTAGCAACCCACGTGGCAAAGGACCACGTAAAATCGCTACAAAACGTGAAGACTCGGCCGAAGGCCCCAAACCGGAAGCACGTATGGGTGGAAAAGGCCCTAAACGCCCCACAGGTCCCCGTAAAAAATTCGAGACCTTAAAAAAACAAGGACTCGTAAAGCCCAAAACCGACGAAACCCGTCTTAATAAATACCTAGCCACGGCAGGTATCGCATCTCGTCGCGAAGCAGACGAATTAATTTCTGCTGGCTTAGTAGAGGTTAATGGCAAAGTTGTGCAAGAAATGGGATTTAAAGTGAAACCAGGCGACCATGTTAAGTTCAATGGCTCAACTATTAAAGGGGAGAAAAAAGTATACTATGTACTTAATAAGCCCAAAGGCTACATTTCGACCACCGACGACCCTAAGATGCGTAAAACGGTGATGGAATTAATGAATACTACTGGCCCCGAGCGCATTTACCCAGTTGGTCGTCTCGACCGCCAAACCACCGGAGTTTTGCTTTTCACCAACGATGGTGATTTCGCTAAAAAACTAACCCACCCTAGCCACGGCGCCCGTAAAATTTACGACGTTAGCCTCGATAAAAACCTAAAGCTAGCCGATTTTCACGCTATTGCAGAAGGGATTCAACTAGAAGATGGTCCTATTAAAGTAGACGAAATTGCCTTCGCGAGTGAAAAAGATCGTAAGCACATTGGGGTAATAATTCACTCTGGTAAAAACCGTATCGTTCGTCGTATTTTCGAAAACTTCGGCTATGAAGTTACCAAACTCGATCGAACCGTATTTGCAGGAATTACCAAAAAGAACCTCAATCGCGGACAGTGGAGACGCCTAAGCGATAAAGAAGTAGATATGCTTCACATGCTATAAACATAAATTCGATGTATCATTAGTTCTCAGAACCCATGTAAATAGTGGAATTCAAACTGGAACCATAAAGTAACATCGCCCTATTGCGAGAAGCAGGGCAGCAAGACGATTTATAGAAATGGCTTTTTTTTGATATACAGGCCTAAATCTGAGGCGATAAATTATTTTAAACTCAAGTTATAAATATACCGAAGCCGTTTTTCTTTCGTTTGGCTTAAGAACATAGGTGATGATTAAAAAATTAACTAAGTTTTTTCTTAAAGTTACGGCAGTGCTCACCCTTTTGGTGGCACTGCTCGTGGCCTTATTGTATTATCGTCAAGACGATATTAAAGCCCTGGCTGTAGACAGCATAAACCAAAACCTAAAATCCCCCATTAGTGTAGGCGCTATAGAATTGAGTCTCGCTAAATTTCCGCAAGCGGCCATTAAGCTAAAAAATGTTTTTAGCCCTGGCGCCCAAGGCTTTAAAGACACTCTTTTTAGTGTCGAGTCATTATACCTGCAGTTTGATCTCTGGCAAATTTTAAGTAGCTCCATCAATATTGAGAACATAAGTCTCGAAAACGGACGCCTTTCCTTAGAAAAATATGGCGCCAAACAAAATTGGGATATATTTTCTAGCAGCGACAGCAGTTCAACCTCCAAGCTAAGTCTTGAAGGGATTTTCCTAAAAAATATTGCCTTCAATTACCGTGACCGCTACGAAGATATCGACCTTAGAGCCGATATTAATTCTGCCTTTTTTAAAGGCGCCTTGGGCGATCGGCAACTCAATTTAAACGGAAAAATAGATGCCTTTTTAAATCACATCCAATACCAAAAGGAAATTTATATTTCTAAACCGACTTCTTTTAGTAGCGCCTGGACTTACCAAGACTTTGGCGAAAAGCAAGAACTAAAACTGCAAGACCTTCAGCTCGCTAATGATCTCCATTTCAATTTAGCCTTAAATATGGAGTCCGAAGGCTTTGTTCTTTCCGCTCAGGCAGATGCGCTCGAACTTTTACCGCTCTTAAATTTATACCAAGAGCAAGGGTTCAAAATTCCTGGAGATTTATTGGCTGCGGGAGCCATGAATCTTAATTACCAATTTGAATACTTTAATAACGAGCCTTTTCGTCAATCCATAACCTTTAGTGGAGAAGAGCTTAGTTATCGTCAAGGCCCAAATATTTTTGAAAACATAGTCTTAAAAGGATCCTATCGATCGGAAGGTGATACTGATGTTTTAGAATTACGCGAACTAAAAAAAGGCGATGAGTCCATTGTATTAACTGGTTCCATTAAAAACTTAGTCCATCCAGAAATCTACCTGCATCTTAAAGCCAATTTAAGCGCGGAAGAATGGCTGAAACTTTTACCCCTCGATTCTCTCGACATTTCTAGCGGCAGCGCCGCCGCGGATTTACAAATTGAAGGCAAATTTCACCAATGGCGAAAATGGTCTAAATCCGAACTTCAAGCTTCTAAAATTGAAGGCTTCATTCAGCTCACAGATATGAGCATCTCCTCTAAAATTCTGGTCCAAGATATTGAGGACCTTACTGGCAAATTAAGTGCCCAAGGCAATGAAATTCGCATTGAAAATTTAGGCTTTAAAACGGGGGAGAGCGATATTTTACTGAACGGAAACATCACGAACCTTTGGTCTTACTTACTTATAGACGATGCCATTTTAGGCCTAAATGCCGAGTTACAGAGCGATCAAATAGCCCTAGAAGATTTTGTTCGACAAACAGAAGAGCCATCTACTAATACTAGCAATATTGAATTCGCGCGCCGGTTACAAGCCGACTTTAGTTTAAATCTAAAAGCCTTCAGCTACAAAAACTTCTCTGCTAAAATGCTTAAGGGACGATTAATTGTGAGCGAAAACCTCATTAAAGGGGAAGGCATTTCGCTTTTAGCAGATGAAGGAAGTTATGAAGGTGCTTTTAGTTTAGACTTAAGTAATCGAGTGAAATATCAGCTCGACGCCCAGCTGCAAACCGCTGATTTGCAAATTGAATCCATCTTTAAAAGCTTTGAAAACTTTGGACAAGAAACAATAACTGCCGAAGAATTATCGGGACGTTTAACTAGCGTATCTAGCTTTAGCGCCCAACTAAGCCCCACTCTAAGCCTTGATGTAAATAGCTTAAAACTAAGTTCAAGCATGTCTATCGACCAAGGCCGCTTAAAAGATTACGAACCTATGCTCGCACTGTCGCGCTTCGCCGATGTGGATGAGTTAAAAGATGTGCGTTTCAATAAGCTCACCAATACCATAAGCATTGATCAGGGCCTAATTAGCATTCCCGAAATGACTATTAGTAGCAATGTGCTGAATATGGAGCTCAGTGGTAGCCACAGTTTTGAAAATGAAATTGACTATTTAATCCGCTTACGCCTAAGCGACGTGCTCTTTAGTAAGCGCAAAACCCAGGCTAAAAACAGTGAATTTGACGAGTTTCTAAAAGTCCAAGAACGCGATGATGATCATCGTGTACCTATAAGTATTGTTGGCACTGTAAACAACCCTTCCCTTAAAGTAGAAGCCCAAGAACTCGGAAAAGCCTTACAAACAGACCTACAGAAGCAAAAAGAAGAGCTTAAGAAAATCCTAAAAAAGGAAGAACCTAAGAAGAAAGGAACAGGCCTCCAATTTGAATGGGATGAAGACGGCGATAATTAAGATTAAGCTAACATTAGAAGTGGTGGCTTTTGTATCTTCGCGCCCCAATTGAAGGCTATGTTTAAAAGTGTTCTATCGTTCTTGTTTGTAGCCCTTTCGCTGCAAGGTTTTGCTCAAGTTGAAAGCATTAAGGTTATGACCTATAACTTGATGTGGTACAAGACAAATTCGGCCCCCTGCACGCATACCGTAGGAAGTTTACAAAGAGATAATGATCTAAAAAACATTGTTGCCTACGCCGCTCCCGACCTTTTAGTAGTCAATGAATTTGGTGCTATTGGCGTTAATCCCCTTATTGTATTGCGCGATATTTTAAATGTAGATGGCATTAGTCATTTCAGCCGCGCCGGCAGCAATTTTGGCGGAAGCTCGAGCATCGCTAACATGATGTTTTTCAACAACGAAAAACTAGTACTCGACTTTCAGGATGCGGTTACCTTGGATTTAAACAACTTCCCTTTAATTAGACCAATTGACTATTACCGCCTTTACGTAAAAGATGCCGCCCTCGGTCAGCCAGGCGTTGACACTGCCTTTATTGGTATTTTCGTTGCCCACCCTAAAAGCGGGTAATGGCAAAGCGGTGCCAGAAAGGCGAAGAAAAAGCCACTGCGGCCGTAATGAGTTATATCGACAATAATGTTACTATCGATAATTTACTTTCGCCGGAGATCTTAACGTTTACACCTCTAGCGAAGCGCCTTTCAAAATTTAGTGAACTATAGCTCTCAACCCTCTATTAAGCTTTAATATTTGAAAACCAATTGGGCATTTGGAACAACAATAGCAATTTTGCCAACGTGCATACCCAAAGTACCCATGCTTCCTCTTCGGGTTGCTTTAGTGGTGGGGGCATGGATGATCATTTCGACTTTATTTTTAAGCTCTGATGCTATTATAAATAATACGCACAAGTAGGCTTCACCAATTATTATCAGTGCAGGCCAGATGGAGTCTTTCTTTAATGGTTCAATTAACTCCAATAACATTTCGGTACCAAGCTATATTTCGTCTGCCTTGTACAATTTCAGCGATCACTTACCCGTAATTATGGAGCTAGAAGTGGCTGTTTCTGGCTTAGGAGAAAACAGTTTTGACCAAATGAAAAATTCATGGTCATTTATAAACCCCGCGCAACAAAATATCGAAATTAGTCTCAAAGGCCGTTTGAGCGAAGAAGCCTTAAACATTACCATTTTAGACTTAAGCGGAAAGATAGTGCGTCAGCTTCAAAGTAAAACGAGCCGAAATTTAAGCATCAACTGTTCCGCGTGGCCTAAAGGCATTTATCTTATTAGCCTTAGTAATGGCAAAGATTTTAGAGAATCAAGAAAAGTTATTGTACCATGAAATTGCTAAGATTCATAACTCTCAGCCTCAGTATTCTAGCCCTAAATTTAGGTTTAAGTGGTCAAGCTAGCTTTCAAGAAAAAACCACTAATGCCAGTAACGTACGCTTGAATGTAACTAATATTGGCACCTTCGGTAACGCCTTTCGCGGTTACCGCGATGGCACCGGCGACCCCAGCGGCGAGTACCCAGCTGGCTCGGGTGTTGAACATGTATTTGAAGGCGGCATTTGGATTGGCGGCAAAGAAAACGGCGGACAAGTAGTCGTTTCTACCTCGGCCTACGATGCACCCCAAGGTTATGCCCCAGGGCGTGGCGGTTTTGAATTCTCAATCGACACCTCTATTACTGGGGCCGAGCGCAGTTTGCAAGAAAAAAGCTCTTTATTCGATAGCCGTTATTTTTCTCCTAATGCCGTATCGCACCAAGATTATATTGCCACTTTCAGCGATAAAAGCATTGTAGTGCCCGGAACGCAAATTCCTATTAACGACCATAACCGCCCCATGAATGTGAAGGTGCAAATGGAAACCTATAACTGGAACTATAGCTTCACCGATTTTATGGTAAT
Organism: Schleiferiaceae bacterium; assembly: GCA_018401735.1. GTDB lineage: Bacteria > Bacteroidota > Bacteroidia > Flavobacteriales > Schleiferiaceae > Croceimicrobium. Next base: position 70,642 of record JAGYKI010000009.1, on the reverse strand, counting down.
TGTAAACCTGACGTTTACCAACGAAGGTTCCAATACCTACCAAGATGTTTACACCGCTTTATGGAATAACACGGTTGTCCGTAACATTAACATTACCGCAGCTGGCGCGGGCGGCGCCGCTTTTTATAACCGCGGTGGCAATGGTTTTATGGACTCTCTACATCTCGCCTATTGTTATGATGCGGCTGGGGACTTAGGTTTCACCGAAAGCTATGTTGGCCAAAAGTTTTTAGGAGCAGAGGATAAAAACGGCTTTCATCATCCAGACCTAGATTCTAATTACAACCCCATCAGCGGAAGCTGGGAACTGGATAACTTCCTACTGAATTACAACGCTTGGGTTTTTAACGATTTTAATGCCGACTATGCTTTTCCCCAATCGGAAAACGATCGCTACCGGAAAATGGAGCAAGGTTTAAATCAAAATCCATGTTGGTCCAATCCTCTCGCACCCAACTGTAATGGCCGCGATTTTCAAGCAGAATTGAATGCTGCGGGTAACCGTTCCGACCTTATCTCGGCTGGACCTTTTGAAGAATTCGCGCCCGGTGATGTAATTGAAGTTTCCTTCGCTTTTGTATTCGCCAAGAAAAACGAAGACGGCAACCCTAACCAAGAAAACAATGAAGTTCAGCGTAAGAATTTAATTGCCAATGCCGGCTGGGCGCAACAAGCTTATAATGGCGAAGACCGCAACTTCAATGGGCTTTTAGATGCCGGCGAAGACAATGATGGCGACGGAAAAATTACCCGTTTCATCTTACCTAGCCCTCCCGATATTCCGCGCACGCGCGTTGAACCGAGCGATTCTAAAATTGAGATTTATTGGTCGGATAATGCCGAAAAATCCATCGATCCTATTTCCAACCGAGAAGACTTTGAAGGCTACCGCGTTTACCTTTCTAAATTAGGTTTCGACGTAACGGGAGTACCCGATTTAGCGCGCGATTTCAGTTTAGCCGCCCAATACGATAAGGCCGGTAATAACCTCTTCTACGAAAGTGGATTTGGCAGTATTGAACTGGCAGAGCCCCTTTATTTTGAGGGCGACACTAACGCCTATCACTATAAATATACCCTCGAAAATATTCCTAATGGCTGGCAGTACGCAGTAGCTGTAACAGCTTTCGACGAAGGAAATCCCGAAAGTAATTTAGAATCTTTAGAATCGAGCTTTTTAGCCAATAATTACCGTGCTTTCGCAGGAACGGGTGCCAATGCTAATATGGATGAAAATGCACCTTTTGTGTATCCTAACCCTTATTATTACGGCTCTGCCTGGGAAGGCCAATCAAACTTCCAAGAAGAAAGTCGCAAATTGATTTTTGCCAATTTACCCGCGCGGTGCATCATTAGAGTTTACACGGTAGGTGGCGACTTTATCGACGAAATTCGTCACGACGAAGCCTACGATGGTTCCGATACCCGGTGGTTTAGAACTTTCGGCGCCGAAGATGCGGGCGAAAATCGTTTCTCCGGAGGCGAGCATGCTTGGGATTTACTATCGAGCGAAAGCCAGATAATTAGCCGTGGCTTATATATGTTTTCAGTAGAAGATTTAAATAGCGGTGAGAGTTTCACCGGAAAGTTTGTGATAATTAAATAAACCCAAAATCAATGAAGAGAATTTTTACCCTCTTAGCAACCGTGTTCACAGCGGTATCCCTTTACGGGCAATCTTACCCTTTAGTAAGTATCAAGCAAATTAACACGCCCATTGACTTGGCAGCTTGTAATGATAGTTCCTCCTACCTAGGAGACACCGTTCGCTTTCGCGCGCACGTTGTTACCGATGGTGGACTTTCTGAAGTAGCTTCAGGATCTGTTCAAGGTGGCAACCGTCCTTTCATTTACATGATTGACACCGCTTCTAACGGAGTTGTTGATTCTTTAAGTGGAATGGAAGTTATGGGTGTTTATTCAGATGCTTCTGGAAACTTACAGCCAATTCCAGGTTTTACTGCTCTTTTTCAAGGAGATAAGGTAGAAGTTACTGGTATTGTGCAGCAATTCGACGGCAATACGCAGTTTACCACTTTAGATGTAAACTCGGTAACTCTTTTAACTTCTGGTGATCTTGCTCCTTCGGCTTTTGTACCCAAGCAGTTAGCAGTGGGAGATTTCAACAACAGTAATCGTGTAAATATTGTAACCACCGGCGAGTATTGGCAAAACAGCTTTGTAGAATTACAAAATGTTACAGTAGTACAGGTTACTCCTTTTAGCGGATCCCGCGTAAGCTTCGATATTCAAGATGCCAACGGAAACGTATTAAACGTAAGTGACCGTTTCTTAGCGCAACGTACGCCTTCGCATACTGTTGTTAACCCTAACACACCCTCTACTACTGGAACAGGCTCATTTGTTGCTCCTTCTGTAGGTACTTTCTACTCTTCAATAAGAGGTATTATTCGTCACAGTGCTAACGGCTGTACCGGTGGAACCGGTCGCGGTTACGAAATCAATCCTTTCGACGACAGTCACTACCAAGTGGGCGCATCTGCCCCGAGCATTACTAATGTATTTACTTTCCCGTCTCAGGTAACCAGTGCCGACTCCGTTTTAGTTAGCGCCGATGTTGTGGATGCAGACGGAACGATTGATACTTTAGAAATTTACTGGAGTGCCAATAGCAGCATAATGTCTAGCTCTTTCGGTTCCGCTAATATGAATCTAGTATCAGGAAGCACTTACGAATTTTACATTCCTGCTCAGGCCGATGGTACTTTAGTACGCTACTGGATTCGCGCGGTTGACAATGACGGTTCTGCGGTAACTTTCCCAGTTAGCCCAAGCAGTCAAGCTAATCCGTATTTCAACCACTATAGCGTGCGCGATAATGGCTTAAAAATCTTCGATCTTCAGTACAGCGGTAATGGCACCGGCGAAAGTGTATTCGTTGGACAAACCGTTACCGTAACTGGCTATGTAACTTCAGCCCGCAGAGATTGCGATTTAGAGTATGTTTACTTACAAGATCCTAGCGATTCTATTTTTGCAGGTATTGCTTTAATTCCTAACCAGGATTTAGACAATGTGTACCGCGATCAAATGCTTTCTGTTACGGGGCAAATTCAAGAAACCTTTGGTGTAACCTACTTAAACGTAGATAGCTATATTGGTTTAGCAGGTAGCATGACGATTATGCCTACTCCTATCGATCCAAGTGATGCCAATTTAGATATGGAAATGTACGAGGGTATGTTGGTGTCTTATCAAAACCCTAACGGTGGTAAGGTTTACATTACCGACGAAAATGCCGGTTTCGCAGAATACCGCATTGGTACCGATCCAAGTTTTGGCCCAAGCCAATCTTCGCGTGTACTAGCTGGTCGTCAGTCAGGTGGTTCTGCTACTTCTAGTCTTCACGTAAGTTTAATTACCGACAGTAGCTATGTTACTAACGATGGTACACTGCAAGTTCCTGCTATTATTACCAATACTTCTATGAACATGGATGCCATGCACGGAATTTTATGGTACAGCTTCGGTAACTACAAATTATTACCGCGTAATAACTTCGATATCGTAGGTCTTAATGTAGCCATCGACACTACCGGTTGTAATGTTCCTACCAACGTAAGTCTAAACGAAGTGGCTACTGCAGATTTAGCGATTTTCCCTAATCCTGCTCAAAACCTATTGAACATCATTTCTGCCAATGGTGAAAATGTTAAGGCGGCTTTATACGATATGAACGGACGTTTGGTAAGTATTTCTGTAGCTTCTAACCGCATAGAAATGGACCTTACTGCTATTGCAGCGGGTGTTTATGTTCTTCAAGTTAAAGATGCAAATGCTAGCTTGCTTAGCACCGAAAGAATTGTAATTAGCAAATAATTTTTTTTTCAGGGAGGAGGCTTCGGCTTCCTCCTTTTTTCATTTTTATAGATGAAGTTTATGCGCCACATTTATACTATTCTAAGCGTCGCTCTTTTTAGCATCATGCTATTTAGCGCCTGCCGTAAAGGGGAGATCACCGGGCAAAGTGCGCCTGAAACCCAGCTTAGTTTTGAAGCCATAAACCTCAGCGGCCCCAATCGCTTAAACTCCTCGGTAAAGCTTAGCTGGTTTGGCACCGACCTCGACGGCTATGTAGTAGCCTATGAGTTTTCCCTCGATGAAGTGAATTGGGTATTTACCACCCAACAAGATTCCACCTTTGTTTTTGATATTCCCGCTGGACAAGATTCGGTAGACATAAACTTTTATGTTCGGGCCATCGATAACGATGGATTAACCGATCAAACGCCCGCCTATTTGCGCGTACCTCTTATAAATACTCCACCCTCAGCCGCCTTTTTAGATGACCGTGGACCAGGAGACACCGCTTTTATAGCCGCTACTTTTTTCTGGAATGCTAGCGATCCCGATGGCAATGAAAGTTTAAAAGACGTGCAGATTAAAGTGAATAATGGCGATTGGCAGAGTATTGATCGCAACCAAAATTTAATAACCTTATTACCCGATACGAGCATCACTACCGGTGAAGCTCTTTCTCAAATTTATTACGGCACATCCACTGCTGCCGCGCCCATTAACCTCAGTGGGCTGCGTGTTAACGATAGCAACCGACTTTACGTACGCTCTATCGACATTGCGGATGCCATTAGCCTTGTAGATACCAGCGAAGTATTTTACTTCCGCGGTAAAACACCAGGCGTAAAAACCCTCTGGTTCTCAGGTCATGGTGAAAGCACTACTGCCGAATATAAGGGCTATTTAAACGCCACTTCTATTTCTTACGACCTTCTCAATGTTGGCGCTCAGCAAGGAGCCAATATGCCTAAATATTTTGACCCTACCGTTCAGCTTATTTTCTTACAATATAAAAATGCCTTTTTAAATCTATCGGCTACTAATTACCGTAATACGGTAACGGGTGATGAAAAACCCTTAATCGATTACCTTGCGCCTGTTATTCAGCGCTTTACCGATGCCGGTGGAAACTACTTTCTTACCACTCTTTTTACCACCACCCAAGATATTAGCGAAATTCGTTCGGTGTACCCTATCGACGCTACCGTACTTTCAACCATTCCTAGCAGTCAGGCTAGAATTGTGACCGATAGCGCTTTGGTGCCTTTAGTTAACCCGACCTTACCTTCTTTAAATCCTACGAGTGTAGAATTTGGTGTAGTACCAATGATTGCTTCCGCAGATGCGCAAAACTTTTATCGCGCGCAAATAACACGCTTCCGCGGATGGAATGGCAGCTCGGACGTGGTAGCGGCGGTTCGCCGCAGAAACTCCAAAATTTCTCAGGTATTCTTTTGTTTAGAACTACACCGTTTCGATAAAAACGCAGGCGAGGTAGAAGCATTAATCGGTGATATTTTCAACAATGAATTTCAATAGACTACTCCTCTTTTTTGCGGCTTTTCAGTTTATGGCCTTTTCAGCTTTAAGCCAAGATGAAGAACTAGCTTCATTAAGCGGAAGCATTACCGATGCCGTATCTGGAGAACCGCTGATAGGAGCTAATATCGTTTTAGTAGGAACCTATAAAGGATCTGCCGCCGACTTTAATGGCAACTATGTAATTAATGGTATCAAAGCCAAAGACTACAGTGTTAAGGTGGGTTTTATTGGTTACGAAACCAAAATTTATACCGGCATCAGCTTTAGCGCAGGCGAATCTAAAGTCTTAAACATTTCCCTAAAGGAACAAAGCCAGTCTTTAAATGAAGTTACCGTTGTGGGTAAAAAAGGCCAAGTAAACCTCGAAGCCGCCGCCAGCGAGGTAAGCATTGGTCAAGAAGAAATTTCAAAAATGAATGTGCGCGATGTTCAAGAGGTCTTAGGGATGCAGGCCGGGGTAGTAAAAACCCAAGACGGTTTGCAAATCCGGGGAGCGCGCGTTTATGAAACCGAATATATTGTAGATGGAATTTCTGCGCAAGATCCATTAGCAGGAACCGGTTTTGGTGTAGACGTAAGTTCCTCCTCCGTATCCAGTATTGACCTAATTACTGGGGGAGTTGGTGCCGAATTTGGTGGCGGCAGCTCGGGCGTGGTGAACACCAAGATTAGAGAAGGAGGCGAAAAATTCCAAATTAGCGGAAGCTATCAGCGTGATAATCTCGGTAACAGCGGCATTGCTAGTAGCTTTAATACCGATCGGGTAGAACTAAATATCGGTACCCCTATACCAGGCACTAAAAATAAACTTACCCTTTTCGCCAGTGGTAGCGCCATTTTCTCCGATGGTTACTTTGGCCCCGTAGCTAATCAATTAAACAGTTCTTTGTTCAGTGCCAATCCCGAATTTTGGGCGCCGCGCTTCTCAAACTCCTACACCAATACTTTTAAGCTAGCCTATCAACTCGCCTCAGGCACGAAGCTTACGATCACCAATCAGCACTCTTTAAATATCAATCAGAATACGCGTACCCTGCAAATTGTAGGATTCGATGCCATTCTCACCCCCGGTTTCCAGTATAACCGCTCCAATAATTTAGACAATGCTACCACTTATACGCATCATTCTAATTTAACGGCCTTAAACCTCAACCATCTTATTAATAAAAACTGGGGCTTAAATTTCTCACTGGGACGCTTATTTACCAATCTGCGCGCCGACGCCAATGGCCGACCTTTTAGAACGGAAACAGTAGATCAAATTTTAGATGAAGATCATATTGTTTCCTATCCCATCGATATTTTTAACCCCAACGACCCTCGCGGCATTTACTATGTTTCAGTGGGAGATGGTTTGGTTAATAATGGTGGCATCAGCTCCACTTGGCACGATCACTATGCCGAAGAATACACCTTTAATGCGAAGGCTACTTACATTCCCAATCAAAGCAATGAGCTAAGTTTTGGTATTCAAAATACCTTTACCGAATATCAATGGGTGGATGTTACTCGTCCTTGGGTGGGTGCTCCCATTCGCATAAACGACAGCACTACTACACAGTCGGTAAGCATCGGCTCGAGTAATGATATTTGGAAAGTAAATCCCATTGAAAGTGCCATTTTTGTTCAAAATCGCATCTCCTATAAGGGTATTATCGCCACTTTAGGTTTACGAATGAATTTTTGGGCGCCTGGTAACTTTACCGACGATGCTGTGGCCGATCCTACCGCTCCTGTTATTGACCAAGTTCGCGCTGATTATTTAGATAAAACCACCGAAATTTTCGGCTTACGTTGGAAAGCGCGCTTGCTGCCCAAAATAAATGTTAGCTTCCCCGTTACCGAAAATAATGTATTGTATTTCAACTACGGCCATAGCATGCGCTTACCGCATCCACGTTTTGTTTACGCCGGTTTAGACCCCACCTATCAAGATCGCTCCTTCCTATCGAGCCTCGGTAATCCTGATCTCGACCCAGAAGTAAATGTTAGCTATGAGATTGGTTTAAAATCTAAAATTACGCGCGATATCGGTTTAACCGTTACCGCCTTTAACAATAACCGTTTCGACTATATCGTTTCACGCCGCGTAATTGTTACCGATCAAACGGGACGCCCAACTACGAAAAACTTCTATATTAATCAGGATTACGCAAATATTTACGGCGTAGAACTTGGCCTTAACATGCGTATCGCGCGCTATTTAACCACCTTCTCCAATGTGGCCTATCAGGTGGCGCGCGGTAAATCTAACTCTGCTCGTGAATCAGCTTTGCAGATTGAGCAAAATGGCCAGGTTAGCCTTACCAGTGAGCAGTTCCTCGCCTTCGACCGTCCTTGGAATATCAACCTCGGTATTATTTTCGCTCCAGATTCAACCCTACCTATTTTCGGAGTAGACTTTACTGGTTTTAGCGCCTTCTTATCCTATCAATTTACCTCCGGTTTTCGCTATACGCCGCAACGCTTAATCAGCACGAACGAATTAGGACGTCCGATTTATGAGGAAATTGTAGATCAGTATTTACAGGAAAAAGCCACTCCTTGGAATAATTTCGACCTCAAACTGAGTTATAACCTACCCCTTGGTCTGAAAAACGGAAAAGGGGTTTCCATCAGTATGGAAATTAGGAACCTTACCAATGCCAAGAATTCGCAAATTATAAACCCCGTTACCGGCCGCGCCTACGAATTTGGCGATGATGTACCCATAACTTGGCGTGATCCGCGCTACAATGGACCGCAAGAAGCTGGGGTAGATCCAAGAAACCCCGCGCGCTACTTGGCTCCTCGTCAAATATTATACGGACTAGAATTTCGCTTTTAGAGATGAAAAAAATACTTTACCTCATCAGTACTCTCGTGGTCGTGCAAGCTAGTCTTACCGCACAAGTTCTTCCCAATTACGGGGGTGAACGTGCTGGTTTATCGGCCTTGAGCTTCTTAAAAAACGACCTTAGTCCACGCTCATCAGCCTTAGGTGGCAGCAGTATCGCCCTCACGGGAGATGCGTACAGCGTGATTAACAATCCTGCGGCCTTAACCGATTTAGAAAACACGAGCTATGGCCTTAGTCACCTTTTTTTAGGTGGCGGAGTAAACCAGTCTTTTCTGAGTGCCAATTACCCTTTAAAAGATAAAAGCAGCGTTTTAAGCTTTAGCATTAATAGCCTAAATAGTGGCGAAATGGAAGAGCGCACCGAATTCATGCCCATGGGTACTGGCCGCCAAATTAGCGTTTCTAATATTGCGGTGGGAGCAACTTATGCACGCCAGCTTTCCAGCCTCTTTACCGCCGCAGTTACCGTTAAATATATTTACGAAGGGGTAGCAGGATTTCACAACAGCAATGCTACTGTAGACCTCGCCTTTTTATACAAAACCGATTTTCGCGATTTAAAATTTGCCGTTATGGTGCAAAATTTTGGCGGAAACTCTGCGCTAGGCAGCGATAGTGATATTCCTACTACCTTCAATCGCAATACCGGCATCGGCCTCGAGTCGAATTCCGTTCCTACTATATTTAAATTAGGCTTAAGCATTAAAGCTTGGGAAGTGAAAAATCACAGCATTTTAGCGGCTGCACAACTTAATCACCCGAACGATAATGCCGAAAACTATAGCTTTGGCTTAGAGTACCAATATTTAGATCACCTCTTTATTAGAGGCGGTTACCGTTTAAGTGTGCGCGATCGAGATTATCCCACTTTTGGCTTCGGCCTTAAAACCCGCTTAGGTAACCATCCGCTTTATGTAGATTATGCTGCCAACCCTACCAATTTTATCGGATTGCAACACTCTATCGGCTTACGAGTACAAATATTAAATACCATAGATCGTTAAGATGAAAAATATACTTCCCCTTAGCGCCCTTCTTATTGCCTTGCTTAGCCTCAGCGCCTGCGAAGATTATTTAGGCAAAAAAACCGATTTAGGATTTATCGACATACCACCAGACAATAGTATACGAGATATCGCCTATGTTCCCATTTTACCGATACTTAGCAATTTCGTAAAACCAGTAGACATTTGTACCGGCTTCGATCAGTTAATGTATGTGGTAGATGAAGGTAGCGAAGAAGTTATTGCCATGGATGAAGCTGGAAACATTGTAGGTCGGAAATTCATTCCCGGCGCAAGTTCCGTGGCCCAAGATCGTCGCTTTGATTTACTCGTGGTTGGCACTTACGACTCTCTTTATAGTTACGCAAATGGCGATACCACTCTGACCTTTTCTACCATTTATCGATTGCGCATGGTGGGCGGCGCCGGTGGCTACGATTTAAGTAATGCCCGCATTGTAAAGCGCATTATTCACCCTTTTTACTTTACCCAAAGTAACCCCTTACGCAGAACAGTAGATTTCGTGAAGTTTAATAAAATAGCCGTTATCGGCAGCAATTCTAATCCTGATCAAAACAATCGTTATTACGTTACTCGCCAGTACATTCGCAACCCCGATCCCGACCCTAATAGCCCTGAGATTTCCTCTGGCCCCTTGGGTCCGAATGATGCCGTTTTGTACTTCAATAATGAAGACGTTTTAATTTCCCCCATCTCAGTGCAAACCTCCTCAGGCTTTTTCAACGACTTCTTTTCTTTCCCTGTTGGCATTACTTCTCTCACTCAGCCTCCACAATTTGGGGCACAGGCCAGTAGCGACTTTTTATACACTTCCATCGATGAAAATAATGCTCTAAAGGTGCAATACATCGAATTCCTCGAAGGCGAATTTGGCGCGGAATATCGTCCTCGAATTTTAGCCTCTAGCGATACCTCTCAGGCCGATGGTTTTATTAATTCACCTTTCAAATTTCGTCGGCCCAGCGATATTACCCTTGCGGGAGATGGGACCCAATTCTTATTTGTGGTAGACAGTGAAACCGACTCTCTGTATCAGTTTTCCTTCACCGGTTTTGAAGGAATTAAACCTCCCGCCGCCGCTGGAATTGACCGCTACATTAAAGCTAGCTTTGGCGGAACCGGCAGTGGAATAAGTAATTTTAAAGAACCCATGGCGGTGGCTTACAACAACCAAGTCGTTTATGTAGCCGATGCCGGAAACGGTCGAATTTTACGCTTTAAATTAACCCTCGATTTCGATTAATCATAAATCGCTTCCTTAAAACATTATAGCCCTTTAAGCACTCAAATTTGATTTGAGATCAAAAAGAAAAAAGTACATTTGAAGTGATTCAATGAATAACAGAAGTTTTTATACCGCCATTTTAATACTTGTCGCCCTTTTTCAAGGCCAAGCACAAGCGCCTAATAGCGCAAGAAATGCCGGTATCTGTCCTTTGTACATTCCCAATGCCTTTACCCCTAACGGTGATAATATCAACGACCGTTTCGTTTTAAGTGTTAGCGAGGACTGTGAGGTACTAAATTTCGAAATCCAGATTTTCGATCGCTGGGGACAAATGGTTTACGAAAGTAAAGAGTTAGACCCTAGCAAAGCCTGGGATGGTCAATTCGATTCAAACTATTTACAGCAAGGTCTCTACCTCTATAAAATTTCGGCCGAATTATACAGCTACACCAACCGTAGCAATAGTACCCGTTCCGAAAAAATCAACAAGCAGGGAAGCGTAGTTTTGATTCGATAAAATTTTGTCCGTGCTCAAAACAAGCCTCTTTTTCAATCTCTTTTTTTTATTCCTGTCTTTCTCTCTCTCGGCCCAAAGTGAAACAAGCCCCTTGACTCTTAAATTTATCGGCACCACCTCCAGCCGTGGAAATATTATGATTCGTATCCAAAACGGTGAAGGCGAAATCATCCAGCGTTTAAGCCTTGCGGCAGATGCCTCACCCTTAGAAGTTAAGGTAAATCTTAAGCCAGGTTCTTACGCCATTGCCGCCTTTCACGATGAAAACAATAATAAAAAAATAGATAAAGCTTTCACCGGTATTCCCACTGAAAAATATGGCTTCAGCAACAATGTGCGCGGCATGTTTGGCCCGCCCGAATTGGAAGATCAGTTAGTTGACCTTTCAAAAAACAATAAGATAAGCATCCGCCTCCAATGAAAAAGCTTAGCCTCTTAGCCCTACTAGCTTTTTTTTGCGCCCATTTGCAAGCACAAAGTCTTTTCGAGGGTGAGTTTATTCTTTTTGGCCTCGGTGGTCAGATGGAAAATTTCAAAGACGATCTTGTTTCCCCCTTGCATTATCGCGGCTACTCAGGTGCGGCAGCGCTTGGCTGGCACAGTCAGCATGGCGCTTGGCAAAACAATTTTGATGGCCATATCGCTATTGGCTGGCAAAGCCCTGCTGCCCTTAATGATGTGAGCAACCAAACCACTACTATTAGTGGCTCCATTAATTATAATCTGCGTTACCGCCTTGTAAATAGTGAAAAGCAAGCTTTATTTTTAGGGCTCTGCTCCGCTAATCTCATCGGTTTTCGTCAACATAATCTTTACAGCAACAGTTCTTTAAGTTTTAGCAATTTTATTAGTTATGGGCTTAGTACTTCTTGGCAATATCAGCCACAGCTAAAAATTTGGAATGTTAAACTCCCCTTTGCTTGGCAAACCGAATTTAACTTTCCCCTCGCCTCTTACTTGATTATGCCGGGCTATAACCGCCAATTTTTTAATGATAAAGCTGGCTTAAGTAAGCACAGTTTTATCGGCGACTTTTGGCATTTCGAGTTTCGCCATAATTTGGTTTACCCATTAAAAAATGGTAATCAAGTACGACTCTCCTACCATTGGAACTACGCGGAGTATAATGGGCTTAATTATCTCGCGCAAGCCCAACACTACCTCATGTTTCACCTACTATTTAAGTTATGAGGAAGCTAATCTCCCTTCTACTTTTGGCTCTCTTTTTAGGTTCTTGTGAAAAGGTATTAATGCGCGATGAGCCCGAAAATGATCCATTAACAAACTACGACGAACTTTGGCAAAGACTTAATGACCGCTACGCCTATTTTCAAGAAAAGAATATCAACTGGGACTCTCTGGGTACCATTTACCGGGCGCCCTTAAGTTTGGCAAGTAGCGACGAGGAATTGTTTAGCGCAATAGACAGTTTACTTTTCGCTTTACGCGATGGCCATGTTAATTTATTTGCCCCTTTTAATATTACTCGTAACTGGGAATGGTATTTAGGGTCGCCGCAAAATTTCAACTGGGAAGTTCTCGAAAGAAACTATCTAGGCCGCGACCATAAAATAGCCGGAGGTATCCGCTATACCTATTTACAGGATAGCATCGCCTATCTCTATTACGGCAGCTTTAGCAGCAATTTTAGCACCGAACAGCTCGACTATATTTTCAACTATTTTAAAGACGCCAAAGGCCTTATTGTAGATGTGCGCGACAATGGTGGCGGGAGTTTAAATAATGCTTTTAGCTTGGCTCAACGTCTGATCAAAACCGAAGGAATCGTACTGCTAAGCGATGAGAAAATAGGTCCCGATCCTCAAGATTTTGGCAATAATCTGCAATATAGCTTGTCACCCAGCAGTCGACCCAATTTTACAAATAATACCATTTTATTAACCAATCGCAGTTGCTATTCAGCTACTAACACTTTTGCAGCTTTACTTAAATCGCAAGCCCACATTATTCAACTAGGTGACACCACTGGCGGCGGTGGCGGCCTGCCCGTGGATTATGAACTGCCTAATGGTTGGAATTATCGTTTCTCCAGTACTCGTTCTTTTTTAGCCACCGGAGAGGATATTGAGATGGGCGTAATACCCAAAATTCCTCTTAACCTCGATACAAGTGAATATAACTTTCGGCCGGGACGGATTAATTGAAGCGGCCCTTGCCGAGTTAAATTAAGAAGGATCTTCAATCCAAGTACTATACATGAGGTAGTTATTCGCAATGCGATCTATTTCCCCAGAAATAAGCTCCGGCGTTACATCCTTTACCTTTTTTGCGGGTACACCGGCATAAATACTACCCGATTCAATATGCGTTCCTGCTAAAACTACCGCTCCAGCCGCCACAATACTGTTGCTCTCTACTATTACCGCATCCATAACAATAGCTCCCATGCCGATTAAAACATTGTTGTGAATAGTACAACCATGCACAATAGCATTATGCCCAATGGAAACATTGTTACCGATTTCTAAAGGATGCTTTAGATAAGTACAATGCAGGGTAGCGTTATCTTGCACATTTACCTTATTCCCCAACTTTATGTAGTGCACATCGCCCCGTATAACCGCTCCAAACCAGATGCTACAATTATCACCAGTACTAATATCTCCCACAAGAGTCGCATTATCTGCTACAAAGCAATTCTCGCCTAATTGAGGCAACTTGCCTTTTACCATTTTGATTAAAGCCATATCATTTCTATTTATGGGGATAAAGTAAAAACAAATGATTTGCTAATCCATTTTAATAGCGTCTATCTTTGCAAAAAATAAGAAAAATGGAACAACAAAAAGTACCAGTTAGCATATACGCCGAAATGACCCCAAACCCAGCGGTACTAAAGTTCGTTGCGAATAAACGCCTTTTAGAAGCCGACTCCATTGAGTTTAAAAATATTGAAGAAGCCAAGCCCTCGCCGCTAGCGTCAAAACTCTTTCATTTCCCCTTCGTTAAAGACATCTTTATTAGCAGCAATTACATCGCTATTAGCAAATATGATATTATTGAGTGGGAAGAAGTAACTATGGAAATCCGTGAGTTAATCCGCGACTACTTAGCCGAGGGGAATAAAGTAGTAAACGAATCTTACTTTAAAGCGGCAGAAAGTGAAGACTTTGATGTAGACGCGGTAGAAATTACCGGCAGTATTCACCCCGAAGAAAAGGCCCAAGCCGACTGGGATGCAATAGACGAGAAAATCGTTTCTCTATTAGACGAATACGTTAAGCCTGCCGTGGAATCTGACGGAGGAAATATTAAATTCCTTAACCACCAAGATGGTGTGGTAAGCGTATTACTTCAAGGCGCCTGTTCTGGCTGTCCATCGAGTACCGCTACCTTAAAAAATGGTATCGAAAATATGCTTCAGCAAATGCTACCCGGCCAAATTAAAGCCGTGCAAGCCGTGAATGGCTAAACCTAAGCGAAGTCAGGTTTGCCATACATCTTTAAACTATTTAAATGAGCCCGTATCGCTTCAACCAGCGTGCGGTGCTCATAATATGGAAGATTGAAATCTTGGGCTGTTTTCTTTACAATCTCACTGATCGCAGGATAGTGGATATGACAAATGTGAGGAAATAAATGGTGTTCAACCTGAAAGTTCAAACCGCCTACAAACCAGCCTACCAATTTACTGCTACGAGCAAAATCGGAAGTAGTTTTTAATTGGTGCTCTAAAAAAGCATCACCCATTAATTTTTCAGCGGGAACCTCTTTCGTTTCTACATGATCTACCACGTGTGCTAACTGGAAAACGAAGCTTAAAATGAAGCCCGCAATTACGTGCATCATTACAAAGCCCAATAAAGGAATATACCAGGATACGTCTAACAAGATAATAGGTAAAACTGGGAAAAGGGTAAAGTAAACCAGCTTACTAATTACCAACTTATACCACTCGGCTTTCAGTTCTTTTTTGGTAAAGTTAGCCACACCCTGCTTATTGTAACGAATTAACTGTGAAAAGTCTTTCATTGTAACCCAGTTTAAGGTAAGTAGACTATACAATAATGGGGCATAAAATACTTGGTACTTATGACGACCTTTATAAGGCTGACTAGGGTGTAAACGCAATAAGCCATGTGTATCTAAGTCATCATCCAAACCATCAATATTAGTGTAGGTATGATGAAGCACATTATGTTGCAACTGCCAAGTTGTAAGGTTTCCACTAATCAAATAAATGCTAGAAGCTACCAAATTGTTAATACGAGGACTTTTAGCGTAGGCGCCATGAGCCGCGTCATGCATAACCGACATACCCACGCCAGACATACCAAAACCCATAATGATAAAGGTTACTAATACCGCCCAAACGGGAGGATTAAAAACCAACATCGCTATGTAAGGAAGGAAGTAAAGACTGAGCATGGCTATGGTCTTAAACTTCATAGCCCCGTTCGCTTTGGGAGCGATAGACTTATCTCGGAAATATTGATTTACTCTTTTACGGAGCTCAACACTAAATGACTCTGCACTTGGTTTCGGAAAGCGAACACTGGAGGTTCTTGCGTTATCTGTATTCATAAAAATAATTCTCGGCTAAAATAGGAAGGAAGTTTAACTTCGCGGCAACTTTTAACATTAATCAAACCTTATGTTCTCAACTATAAATCCTACCATTACTAACGCTTGGAAAGACTTAGAAGTTCACGCTAAGGAGATCAAGGAATTACAGATGCGTAAAATCTTCGCCGAAGATGAAAAACGCTTTGAGAAATTTCAGCTGAAGCATGATAAAATGCTTTTCGATTTTTCGAAAAACCTAATAACCGATAAAACTTTAGAGCTTTTAGAAGCCCTGTTTATAGAATGCAAAGTATCCGACGCCATCGCATCAACCTTAAAGGGAGAGGCGGTAAATGAAACGGAAAAGCGCCCTGTTTTGCATACCGCCTTACGCAACCTTGGGGATAAACCCACTTATGTAGATGGCATAGAAGTAAATTCAGGCGTATTAGCGGTACTGGAGCAAATGCAAGACTTTTCTGACTTGCTCATCAGTGGCAACTGGAAGGGATATTCGGGAAAGACCATTAAAAATATCGTGAATATCGGCATAGGTGGTAGCGACTTAGGTCCGCAAATGGTTTACGAAGCCTTAAAGCCTTATCACAATCACCTCCAATGCTATTTTGTATCGAATGTAGATGGCGCTCATATTAGTGAAACTCTTAAAAACCTCGATCCAGCTCAAACGCTATTTATTATTGCCTCCAAAACTTTCACAACCCAAGAAACCATGACTAACGCACATTCGGCGCGGGAATGGTTTTTGCGTTCTGAAGCGAGCGAAGAAGATATTGCCAAGCATTTTGTAGCGGTTTCCACCAATAAAGAAAAGGTTACCGAATTCGGGATTGACCCCACCAATATGTTTGTCTTTTGGGACTGGGTAGGCGGTCGCTATAGCTTATGGAGTGCGATCGGTTTAAGTATTGCTTGTGGCCTAGGCTATAAAAATTTCGAAAAACTATTACGAGGCGCACATGACATGGATACCCATCTTGCGGAAGCTCCTTTTAGAGAAAACATACCCCAAATTATGGCTGCCATCGGAATATGGAATGTCAATTTTTTAGGCGCGGAAAGTGAAGCAATTATACCTTACGACCAAAACATGCATCGCTTTGCCGCTTATTTCCAACAAGGAAATATGGAAAGTAATGGCAAAAATGTAGACCGCTCAGGGCAGAAGATTAATTACCAAAGTGGACCGATAATTTGGGGCGAACCTGGCACCAATGGTCAGCATGCTTTTTTTCAACTCTTACACCAAGGCACTCGCCTTATTCCGGCTGACTTTATCGCTTTCGCGAGAAGCCATTATGATATTGGCGACCACCACGTGAAATTACTTGCCAACTTTTTAGCACAAACCGAAGCCTTAATGGTGGGCAAAACCAGAGAGGAGGTAGAGTCGGAACTAAGAACAGCGGGCAAAACAAGTGAAGAAATAGCCAAACTCGCTCCTTTTAAAGTTTTTGAGGGTAACAAACCCACTACTTCTATAGTGGCTGATATTTTAAGTCCTGAAAATTTAGGGAAACTTTTGGCCGCTTACGAGCATAAAATTTTAATACAAGGAATTGTTTGGAATATTTACTCTTTCGACCAATGGGGAGTGGAGCTAGGCAAGCAGTTAGCAAATACAATTTTACCTTTGCTTATTAATGGTGGAAACACCAACAAGGACAGTAGCACTAAAGGATTAATTAACTACCTTTCCGAACTTAAAGATTAACTAAACAAACAAAATGAAGCGAATTTTAGCACTCATTCTTCTTATTATCAGCTTTACAGCTTGTAATGATGAATTAAAAAACGAGAATGCCGCTTTAAAACTAGAGCTGGAAGAATTGAAATCACAGGACCTTGAAAAAGATCAGGATCTTGACGACTTTGCGGGAACTTTTGCTGCGGTTCAAGAAAACTTGAAAGCGATAAGAGAACGCGAAGAATCGATTCGCAATGCCCGTGAAGGTGGATTAGAAAATGCTCAAGTAGCGCGCGAGCAAGTTTTAGAAGACATTGAAGCAATTAATGGAATTATTGAAAAAAATAAGGAGCTAATTGCTGACCTGCAAAAGAAATTAGGAAACAGCAAGAGTGAAAGTAAGAAGTACCTGAAAATGGTCGAAAACCTCAACCGCCAAATTGAAGCTAAGGATGAGCAAATCATAGTCTTAAAAGATGATTTAGCTAATCTTAATTTTAAAATGGATCAGCTAAATTCTAAGGTGGGTGTACTTACCGAAGCCAGTATGGCTCAACGAAAACTTATTGAAAACCAAACAGATGCCATTAATACCGCTTATTATACGATTGGAACGTATAAGGAATTAAAGGAGGCAGGAATTGTAAATAAAGAAGGTGGTTTTATTGGCATCGGCCGTACCGAAACTATCGCTAACGATTTCAATAAGGAGTATTTCACACAGATTGACATTAGAGAAACTACTACGATCCCAATAGAGGGGGGTAGAAAAAAAGTGGAACTACTATCAAACCATTCTAGCAATAGCTTCGTGTATAAACAAGATGGTGAATTCACTGTCGCGATTTCTATCTCAAATTCGGGGGAGTTTTGGAAGAATTCGAAATATTTAGTGATTTTATTAGACTAGCTGTTCTGTCCTAGTCGCATTGAACATTTTGAGATAGTATCTCTATGAAGATAAGCAACAAAAAACTTTTCACCTGCATGTGGTGGGTGGCCATATTTTTGTCCCTCGCCTTTGTTTTTGACATGGCGCTGAGTTTAATTCCGGGTAGTATTTCGGATTTATTCCCACAACATGAATTAGCCCTTTTCAGCTTTACACTTTTAGCTCTTCTGGCCCTAACCCGTTGGAGCTACTTCGCCTACGAGGATGAATATGAAATTATTCATATTGATACGAAGAGTTTAATCTTTGGTCCCTTTGAAAGCCAAAAGCATAAGCATTACGAGTTCGCGAAGAACATATTAATCAATTATGAGATCGAGCGTGGCTTCCTGAAGGCCAAACTGACTTTAACTTTAAAGTCTTATAACGGTGATAAAAAGCTGCGCCATTTTGATTTGTACTTCTTGAATAAAGAAAAACAAGAATACATTGAAAATTCGTTAAAAACGGTTTTAGAAAAAAATATGGCCTAGCAGGTTAAATTGGTAGTAAGCAAGCTTTAGGTCATTACCTTTGTAAAAAGAAATAATATGACAACAGGCTTACAACACCTCCATTCTTTTATACCCTATTTATTTTTGCCAATTCTGCTGCTAAGCACTGTTACTTTCTTAGTGAAGTTTCTCGGCAAAAACAGCTTCACTAAAGGTGACAAAATATTAGGCTTATCAACCCTGATTTTAAGCCATTTGCAGTTAGTATTTGGTCTTATCCTTTACTTTGCTGGCTCTAAAGGATTCACCTTCACCAAAATTGAAGGATTCATGAAGGACCCCGAATTACGGCTTTATGCAATCGAGCATCCTAGTATTATGATTCTTGCAATTGGATTAATCACCTTTGGCTATTCTAAAGCAAAACGACTTACAAGAGACTCCAAAAAGTTTACAACCTTAGGCCTTAGTTTTCTTATTGCGCTTATTCTCATTTTATCGAGAATTCCATGGGACGCTTGGCTAGCTTAATTTTATGATAGAAATCAAAAAAAAGAAAGATGGCCGTGAAAGAGCTATCTTAATTGGTGCTGTAACCCAATATCAAAACGAAGAACGACTGAGTGAATACTTAGATGAATTAGCTTTCCTCGCCGACACGGCAGGTGCTGATAGCATTAAAAGATTTAGTCAAAAACTTGATAGTCCCAATCCCAAAACCTTTTTAGGGACGGGAAAAATGGATGAGATTAACGATTATATTAAAGCTAATGAGATTGATTTGGCCATCTTCGACGATGAGCTCTCGCCTTCTCAATTAAAAAATGTTGAGCGTTTATTCGAAATTAAAGTATTAGACCGAACTAATCTCATTCTCGACATTTTTGCCAGCCGGGCGCAAACATCTTATGCAAGCACTCAAGTGGAGCTAGCTCAATATCAATACCTTTTACCCCGCCTTACTAATATGTGGACGCACCTCAGTAAGCAAAAAGGTGGTATTGGTATGAAAGGCCCTGGGGAGCGCGAAATCGAAACTGATAGAAGGATTATTAGAGATAAAATATCTTTATTAAAAAAGAAGCTCGAGAAGATCGATAAACAAATGTCTATTCAGCGCAGTAACCGCGAAAGCATGGTGCGCGTAGCTTTAGTAGGCTATACTAACGTAGGTAAATCTACTTTAATGAACCTCCTCAGCAAATCGGAGGTTTTCGCCGAAAACAAACTATTTGCCACCCTCGACACTACAGTACGTAAGGTGGTAATTCACAATTTGCCTTTTCTTTTAAGTGATACAGTAGGATTTATTCGGAAACTTCCTACCCAGTTAATCGAGTCATTTAAGTCTACGCTGGATGAAGTGCGTGAAGCCGAACTATTATTGCATGTGGTAGACATCTCTCATCCTAACTTCGAAGAACACCTGGAGACCGTAGATCGCACTGTGGCCGAAATTGACGGAACGGATAAACCAGTAATTATGATTTTTAACAAAATCGACGCTTACCAGCCAGAAAAGGTGGATCCCGATGATTTAAGTCCGCGTTTAAACAACCGACACTTTACCTTAGAACAGTGGCAAAAAACTTGGTTTGCTCGGACCGACCGCCAGGCTATTTTCATCTCGGCAACGGAAAAAGACAACTTAGAAGATTTAAAAAATCGACTTTATGAAACCGTGGCGGAAATTCACGCCCGTCGCTACCCTAATAATAGATTCTTGTTTTAATCAAGAACTAACCATTTAAGCAAAGAATATGGCGGCAAAAATCAAGAAAAAAGACACACTCGCCTATCACCAAGAAGGACGGCCGGGCAAAATAGAAGTTATCCCAACAAAGCCGAGTAATTCGCAAAGAGATCTTTCTATTGCCTACTCTCCTGGGGTTGCAGACCCATGCTTAGAAATTGCAAAAGATGCGGAAAACGCCTATAAATACACGGCCAAGGGAAATTTGGTGGCTGTAATTAGTAATGGAACCGCCGTTTTAGGATTGGGAAACATTGGGCCTTTGGCCAGTAAGCCCGTAATGGAAGGAAAAGGGGTTTTATTTAAAATCTTCGCGGATATTGACGTATTTGACATAGAACTGGACGCAAAAGATCCTGAACTTTTCATCCAAACTGTGAAAGCAATGGCACCTACTTTTGGAGGCATTAATTTAGAAGACATTAAGGCGCCCGATTGCTTTTATATAGAACAGCGCCTGAAAGAAGAACTGGATATTCCCGTGATGCACGATGACCAGCATGGCACGGCGATCATCGCCTCCGCGGCATTAATAAATGCGGCAGACTGTGTTAAGAAGAAACTTTCTGAATTAAAAGTAGTTTTCAATGGGGCTGGCGCTGCTGCAAGTAGCTGTACACAATTATTTATCTCATCTGGCGTGAAGCCCGAAAACCTACTGATGTGCGATAGCAAAGGGGTTTTAAACAGCCGTCGTACAGATCTAAATAAAGAAAAGCAAAGATTCGTTCGCGAAACCCAACACAATACCCTTAGTGAAGCTTTGGTTAACGCCGATGTTTTTGTAGGATTATCCGTTGGCGGTGTACTTAGTCAGGAAATGGTGCGCAGTATGGCCAAAGACCCTATTGTTTTTGCTCTTGCCAATCCCGATCCTGAAATAAGTTACCGTGAAGCCATAGCTGCCAGACCCGATGTTATTGTGGCTACTGGCCGCTCCGATAATCCTAATCAAGTAAATAATGTTTTGGGCTTCCCTTACATTTTCAGAGGTGCGCTTGATGTGCGTGCTACCAAGATTAACGAAGAAATGAAGCTCGCAGCAGCCAAAGCCATTGCCGAGCTGGCGAAAGAACCCGTTCCAGAAATTGTAAACTTGGCTTATAACGACGATAAACTTGGCTTTGGTCGAGATTACATTATCCCCAAGCCTTTCGATCCTCGACTAATTGTAACCGTAGCCAGTGCCGTGGCTAAAGCAGCCATGGAAAGTGGCGTGGCACAGAAGCCCATCCTTAATTGGGATAAATACAAAGAGCAGCTTTTAACACGTTTAGGACGCGATGATAAATTTATACGCCTAGCGCAAGAAAAAGCTCGCACCAGCCCACAAAGAGTAGTATTGGCTGAAGCCGATCAGTTAAAAACGCTTAAAGCTGCCCAAATCGCGGTGGATGAAGGGCTTGCGCATCCTATATTATTAGGAAATAAAGAAAAAATTAATGCGCTTATCACTGAGCATGGCTTAGAAGATATTTCGCATTTACCCGTTATTGATCCGCAGGAAGATAGTGACCGTCGCGAAGAATATGCCCAAATGTTCTTCAAAAAACGCCAGCGCAAAGGCATTACGCTTTATGAAGCGCGAAAATATATGCGCGATAGAAATTACTATGGCGTAGCCATGACGGAAATGGGACATGCCGATGCCTTTGTTTCAGGCACTACCAAGCGCTACTCGGAAGTAATTAAACCCATTTTTAAAATACTTGGACCCCAAAAAGGACTTAGTCGCATTGCTGGTATGTACATCATGCTTACCAAAAAAGGACCGATGTTTTTTGCAGATACTACGGTTATTGAAGAACCGAATGTTAATGACATCGTGCAAATTACTCGCTTATTAGCAGAGTCTATTGAACGCATTAATATCGTTCCAAAAATCGCACTCCTTAATTATAGTAATTTTGGTAGCAACAGAGGAAAGCTCCCAAACATAATGCAAGAGGCTTTAAAGATTCTGCACCGTGAAAATCCCGATTTATTGGTGGATGGAGAAATGCAGGCTAATTTTGCCTTAGACAGAAACCTCCTCAAAGAAAACTTCCCCTTTAGCGAATTGGTAGATCATAAAGTAAATGCATTTGTCTTCCCCAACTTAGCCTCTGGAAACATTGCTTACAAGATGTTGCAATCCTTTGAAGCAGCCGAGGCAGTGGGTCCGTTATTAATTGGTGTTAAGAAACCTGCACATATATTACAAATTGGTGCATCCGTGCGAGAAATCGTAAATATGATTACCTTAGCGAGTGTAGATGCTCAAACTAGATAAAACACCCTAATCCTCTTAAAATGAATATTTTACTTCCCACCGACTTCTCTGAAAACGCAGAAAAAGCCTGCGACATCGCCTTTCAATTAGCCGCCCACAATAATGGCACAGTAAGTATCTTACATGCTTACGATCTTCCGTATTCCGATCGTTCCATGACCACCTCACTTTTAGAGGTAATGAAAGAAAACGCTGAAAAGAATATGGCCACTTTTGCTGAAAAGGTAAAAAAGAAATATAGCGGTGCTTTTAAAACTCTTGTTCGCTTGGGTAACCCCATTCGTTTAATCCACGATCAGTCGGAGCAAGACGATATAGAATTAGTAGTAATGGGAACAAAAGGTGCCAGCGGCCTCGAAGAGGTTTTAATTGGGTCCAATGCTGCCTCAGTTATTCAAAATACTAACAAACCCGTTCTAATCATTCCTCCTAAAGCTGAATTGGAAAAAGTTAAACGCATTGTTTTTGCAAGCGACTTAGATCCAAAAGTGAAAGAACAACCGCTGCAACGTTTAGCTAAGTTTGCCAAAACTTTAGGTGCTTCCATAGACATTGTTCATATTCAACATGACAATAGTGTGCCCAGTGGCGCCCGCGATTTCTACAGTTCTATGTTAAAGGATGTAGATCACGAATTCACCATTATTCGCTCGGAAAATGTTGAAAAGGCCATTGTAAAAGAAGCGGCCAAAGAAAATGCTGATATCGTTGCTGCTATCAACAAGCGTTATGGATTTTTCGAAGGAATTTTCCACCGCAGTATGACCAGCAAGTTAGCCTATCACACCACCCTACCATTATTGGTTTTACATGAACCTAAATAGCATTTTAAGCTTATATCTAGGTAAAAGAGCGCTATGATTATACGCGATATTGAGGAATGGCTTCCTGCGAAAGAAAAACCACTTCTAATTGCAGGGCCCTGCAGTGTAGAAAGTGAAGAGCAGGTTCGCAGTACCGCATCAGCTTTAGCTAAAAACAAGCAAATAAGCGCTTTAAGAGGCGGTGTTTGGAAGCCACGAACTCAACCTGGTTCCTTCGAAGGAATTGGAAAGCCTGCTTTAGCTTGGCTTAAAAAAGCAGGTGTAGAAAATCAACTGCCCGTTATCACTGAGGTTGCTAATGCCAAACATGTGGAGCAAGCTTTAGAAGCTGGTATAGATATGTTATGGATTGGAGCACGTACTACGGTAAACCCATTTTACGTGCAAGAGATTGCCGATGCCCTTAGTGGGGTTGACATTCCGCTTTTTGTTAAAAATCCGATTCATCCCGAATTAAAACTTTGGATAGGCGCCTTAGAGCGCTTTCAAAAAGTAGGACTGAACAAATTAGCCGCCATTCACCGTGGCTTTTACGCCTATCAAAGTCAGCCTTTTCGGAATGAACCGAAATGGGAGATATTTTTTGAATTGCGCCGCCTTGCTCCCGAAATAAAGGTTATTTGCGATCCCAGTCATATCGCAGGCAAACGCGAGCTAATTGCAGAAGTTTGCCAAAGTGCCCTAGACTTGGGCATGGATGGTTTTATGATTGAATCACACATCAATCCCACCAAGGCTTTAAGTGATTCTGAACAACAGCTGCACCCCGATGCTTTGGCCCAAATTTTCACTGGCTTAGAACGCCGTGAAGAAGCCATTCACGACAAGCGCTTTATAGGTCAATTAGAAAAGTTAAGAAGCGAAATCGACCAAGTGGATGAAGACCTTTTAAGGCTTATTAAAAAGCGTTTAGATATTGCCAATAGCATCGGCCCCGTCAAGTACGACCATCAAGTAACCATCTTTCAAATGAAGCGCTGGTTTAAAGTTTTAGAAAACCGCAAAAGCTTCGGGCAAAACCTCAACCTTAATGAGGGTTTGGTACACGAGGTATTTCAACTTTTGCATAAATATTCGATCGACGAGCAAATAAAGAGTCATAAAAAATCTGGGGCTAAACAACTATAAATATTTAGTAAACGGCCAAAGTTTTCATTCCTTCTAATTGCGTTTAAATTTGCCGTAAATCTTAATTATGCCATTAGACTATCTTTGGAAATCTCACGCACCTGCCGACGAAAATGAACTCCGTGCTTTTAAAGCTGAGCTAACTATTTCCGAGATCTTTCTACGCCTTCTTCTTCAAAGAGGAATTTCTAATCGCTCAGAGGCAGAAGCATTCTTTAATCCCAATCTGCAGAAGCTCCATAACCCCTTTCTCATGAAGGATATGGATAAGGCCGTTTACCGCATAAACCGCGCAATAAAATCGGAAGAGAAAATAATGGTTTATGGCGATTATGATGTCGATGGCACCACAGCTGTTGCGCTCTTCTCAGCCTTCTTAGAAAAACATTATCCCGCAGTAAGCACCTATATTCCAGATCGCTACAAAGAAGGCTACGGTGTTTCCCAAGCGGGAATTGATTTCGCAGCCAAACAAAACATTAGCCTTATTATTGCGCTCGATTGCGGTATTAAAGCGATTGACAAAGTAGACTATGCTCTGTCTCGGGGAATCGATTTTATAATTTGTGACCATCATACACCGGGCGATAGGTTACCCCAGGCCGCTGCTGTTCTCGATCCCAAACGAAACGATTGTCTCTACCCCTACAAAGGGTTAAGCGGCTGTGGTGTTGGCTTTAAACTAGTGCAGGCCCTTTGTAAAGATTGGGATTTAAACGATGAACATTGGTATCCTTATCTAGATCTTTTGGCCGTTAGCATCGGCGCAGATATCGTACCCATGTCGGGCGAAAATCGCATTCTAACTTTTTACGGCTTACAACAGATAAATTCTAAGCCCAGTCCTGGACTAGAATCGCTGATTAAGATTGCGAAACCCAAGGGGGGCAAGCTAGATATTAGCGATGTGGTTTTTATGCTCGCTCCGCGCATAAATGCAGCGGGCAGATTGGCACATGGCAAAAAAGCGGTCGAACTATTACGGGGGCAAGATTTGAGCTTAATTGATTCGATAGCACAGGAAATAAATAAGAACAATACTGAAAGAAAAAGCCTGGATCAATCCATCACCCAAGAGGCACTACGTCAAATCCAAAGGCTTAAAGAAGAAGATAAAAAAAGCTCTGTGGTTTATGACGCAAGCTGGCATAAGGGTGTGATAGGCATCGTAGCTTCGCGACTAATCGAGAACTACTACCGACCTACCATTGTTTTTACCAAATCGGGCGATAGGCTAGCGGGCTCGGCACGCACTGTTGCAGGTTATGATGTATATCAGGCACTGCTCAAATGCGATCATATTCTCGAGCAATTTGGAGGACATCCAGCAGCGGCGGGGATGACTTTAAAAGAAGAACGCTACGAAGAATTTAAAAATCATTTTGAAACGGTTGTCTCTGAAAGCATTCTCCCCGAGCAATTACTACCTAATATCACTTATGATCTTCAGATTAAACTAGAAGACCTCAGTCAAAGTTTTTATAATACTATTCAACGCTTCGCTCCTTTTGGGCCAGATAACCTTAGTCCTATTTTCCGTAGCGATGGATTGATAAATCAAGGCTCGCGTGCGGTAGGTGAGGGGCAAAAGCATTTAAAGTTAGGCATTTTAGACCCTGATACCGGAATAGTAATGGATGGTATTGGCTTTGGAATGGCACACTATTTAGAAAAACTCCAATCCGGTAAAGAGTTATCTATTCTTTATCATCTAGAGCAAAATATTTTCCGTAATAAAGTTAGCTTGCAGTTAAGATTACTCGATCTCAAACTAATTGAGGAGCTATCCTAATATCAAATAATTATTGAAATGAATAAAACTGCATTTGTTAGCGGTGCTACTAGCGGCATTGGCCAAGCTACCGCTCGAAGATTTGCGAAAGAAGGTATGAAACTGGTAATTTGTGGCAGACGTCTCGAACGCTTGCAAGCACTAGAAGAAGAACTAAGCAAATTAACCGAGGTACATAGCCTTAATTTTGATGTACGCAATAAGAAATCCGTCGAAAATTCCATCGCTTCCTTACCGGAAGAATTCTCCAATATTGATATTCTCATTAACAATGCAGGTAATGCTCACGGACTCGACCCTATGCAAGAAGGCGACATTAGTGATTGGGATGCCATGATAGACATTAATGTGAAAGGACTGCTCTATGTAAGCAAAGCTCTTTTACCTAGCCTCATAAGAAACAAGGGCCAGATAATTAATATTGGCTCTACTGCAGCGAAAGAAGTTTACCCTAATGGTGGTGTTTACTGTGCTTCGAAGCACGCAGTTGATGCGCTAACCATAGGTTTACGCATCGATCTTAATAAAGAAGGCGTACGTGTGGGGGCGGTTCACCCAGGAATGGTTGAAACAGAATTTAGTGAAGTGCGTTTTAAAGGAGACAGGGATAAAGCATCCAAAGTCTATCAAGGTTTTAGGCCTTTACAGGCAGATGATTTAGCCGACATATTATACTTCGTGTGCAGTAGACCCTATCATGTTAATATAGCCGATCTAGTTGTATTGAGCATCGATCA
The DNA here is from genome assembly GCA_018401735.1 of Schleiferiaceae bacterium. Classification (GTDB taxonomy): domain Bacteria; phylum Bacteroidota; class Bacteroidia; order Flavobacteriales; family Schleiferiaceae; genus Croceimicrobium. Next base: position 43,545 of record JAGYKI010000009.1, on the reverse strand, counting down.
AGCCAGTAGCACGATTGTAAATAAAAACTTGAATTAAAAACTACTCTTCGGCGGAAGCTAATTGTACCTTCGGATCTTCCTTTTTATCAAGGATGGGGAACGCATCCACTCTCTTTTTTAATTCCAGCATTTGTGCTTGAAAATGGGGCATGAAATCGTCGCTTATCGGTTCTGCTTCGGGTAAATCTTGGCGTAGAGGATCTACTTGCTGCCCGTTAACCCAAAAGCGATAGCAAACATGCGGACCTGTTGCTAAACCCGTACTTCCAATGTAGCCAATCACATCTCCTTGCCTTACACGGCTACCTTTTTTAATTCCCTTGGCGAATTTACTCATGTGTAAATACTGGGTGGTGTAGGTGCTATTATGACGGACTTTTACATAATTACCATTGCCACGTGTGTAAGCGGCAGCGATCACCTCACCATCGGCAGTAGACATAATGGGCGTTCCGTGAGGCGCTGCATAATCGGTTCCTAAATGAGGTTTAACTCTTTTTAAAACCGGGTGAAAACGATTACGGTTAAAACGTGATGAGATTCTAAAGAAGTCTAGTGGTGCTTTTAAAAAAGCCTTGCGTAATGACCGACCTTTCTCATCAAAATAATCGCGATAAGTACTATCATTATCATAATAGAAAGAATAGAATGAACGACCATTATGGTTGAAATCGGCGGCCAAAATACGGCCTATACCAACTGAAACCGTGTCATTAATAAAACGCTCTTCATAAACCAATTTAAAATAATCACCGGGCTGAATACGGAAGAAGTCAATCGTCCAGGCGTAGACCTTTGAAAGCTCTACCACTAAGGCGGGAGAACCACCTTTTTCTAGTAAACTTTCATATAGCGAAGAGTTAATCATACCGCTAATGCCTTTGGAAACCACTTTAACTTCTTCTTCTCCGCGATATACATTTACACTATCACTCAAGTCAAAAACCACATAGTTAACAGCCGAAGCTTGGTAAACCATATAGCGAGCAACATTAGTATCTTTCTTATCACAAAAAAGAGCGTAAGGTTTTCCAGAGCGCAAAGAGCGCACATCAAAGACGTCTTTAAAATCAGTGGCTACCTTATGAATGGTGGCGTAGTCAACACCAAAGTTTAATAGAATATTGCCAAAACTTTCACCGTGTTCCACAATAGCCTCAACAACATTGAAGGAATCAACTGGGATACCGAACTTAATTACACTAATGGGAGTAATTGCATCTTCTTCCTTTTGACTTTCTTCGAGAATGGTCGGGCTATCGTCCTTAACAAATCGATCGAATAGGCCGAGATTATTTAGAATTACCAAGGGTATGATAAGCACTAAAAAAGCTAATGCAATTTTGAGCTTTTGATTCATAATAACATTAAGTGGTTTGCAAATTGGCCGCAAATATACATTTGCTCTGACAACGAAACGGCCTGAATTACTTATTATTATCTTAAGTCTAAGAATTCTTTACTTCGTCTAAAACTTGATTAACCCAGGACTTACCCCATTCTTCCTTTTCCAAATCACTCCATAGGGCAGGATAAAAAATACGTTTTTGAAAACGAGGGGGTAAATACTTTTGCCAATTTGTTCCGCCTGTAGCGCGCACATCCATGGGACGACGGGCTAAATAAACCACCGAGGTTTTATAGTGCTGCAAAGGCCAAAACACATTTACATTTAAGTCTAAAAGCCTCAATTGATCTTTTAATTCTTGGTTTGCTTGTTCCTCTGGACTGAGCTTTAAATAAAGTTGCCAAATATTTTTGTCGCTGAAATTCTTGGCATGACGAATAATTTTCTCTGAGTATTTTAACTCAAATTGCTTAAGCGTTAAAGTTTTAGCACCAGTATCGGCGATAGTCGCACCTTTTTTCCAATAAATGTGCTGGTACATTTCCTCTTCCGATTTGGCCGCAGCTATAAAAGCAGGACGCACTTCTTGATCCACCAAATTAACCATATCGGTAGCGCAAAGCTCAATCAAGCGATATTGGACCGATTGGAAACCGCTAGCCGGGATAAGAGACATTCTAAATTTCAAAAACTGATGGCGATCCATACCGTCCATCATAACCGCAAAAGAATGGGTTAGTGCTTCAAAGTAACGATTGATACGACCCAACTTCACTTTAAAAGTTTCTAAACTAGGTCTAACAGACGCTGCTAGCTGATTGAGTTCATGCAGCGATAATTTAAAATAGAGCTCGGTAATTTGATGATACATTATGAAGATCTCTTCATCGGGAATATCGGTTACTGGGCTTTGTAAACTTAAAAGCGTATCGAGGTGAATATAATCCCAATAGGTATTATAATCTTGGTATAAAAGACCATCGAGAAAGTCTAGGAGTTCTTGACCACTGGCCTGATATTTATCGGCTAATTGGTTTAAACGTTCCTGTATTTCGGGGCTGATATGAACTTGCTTAGGCATTGTCAAAAAATTTGGGTGCCCAAAGGTATCTAATTAGATTTTGTTTAGTGGTACTGTAAACTACGGATTAAGTTATCGGTTTTAACTAATTTCACTTTAATACTTCCCACCAGCAGTTCGCTTTCAATAAGCACAGGCACTTTATTTATGTCGTCGCTCACATAAATGGTCATGCCTTCATTTTCTTTAAAGATGCGCCCCTTTTGCAGACTCGGCCTTAACTTTAAACATTGCACTTTACCGAAATCTGTTTTAACCATCTCCTTGCCTAAATAATGCAAGCGAAATGGAAACTGTTCGTGATCTAAAAACATCGTAAAGCTTATCATATCCCCTGGCTCAAGGGTATCGGTTTTAATACTTCGCGCATAATAAAAGGCGCTTAGCATATCTTGCGCATAAGGCTCAAAAGTAAACTCGCCTTTTTGTGGCGCCATCTTGTCTACCACCTTTTGTTGTATTTGGTCAAAAACTAGGTGTCTCTTTATTTTATATCCTCCTTCGTTTACATCACGAATAAACTCCCATGGTACGATAGCCTCGGTATCAATAAATGATTCATAGCGATCGCGGGTTTTAAAAAACCACTCCGTCATTCCCACGGATCGGCCAATCCCAACGGCATGAAACACTGGCCTGCCTGCTTTCTTGGTAACTTTTTCAATACTAATAGTAGCTTCACCCGCATCGATAAAGCCGTAGCTAATCGTGTAACTTAATTTCTCGCCTATTTTAAAGGAATTAGACTTTAGATTGCGGAGGCTTTCGATAGTCGCCAAATTTTGGGGCTGCTCATCTTGCGAAAGCGGGCTAAAAGTTAAAACAGCTATAGATAAAAGGAGTAAACTTTTCATAATGTGACTTTCTACAAATAATACAAACGCAATGCCAAGCTTTGCCGTATCTATTCTCCAAAAAGCTCGGACAAAGTTCCGCGGGCCGCACCATAAATATCATCTACGGAACTATCGTAACCAGGAATCACATCGATATTGTAATAGCGTTTTATCTCTAACAAGGCCAATAAAAAAACGACAAACCACAGGATCAAACCAGCCGATTTAAAAAAAAAGCTAAAGGAATCTCGCAAAAGTAAAACCTTTTTACTGGTCTTTTTACGATCTTCCTTTTCGGGTAATATTGAGGGGGCACCAGGACGCATTGTACTAGTAAAATTAAACAATTCCTTGCCACCAAAGGCAAAATACATCCCCGAACACCAATTAACTAGCTACGATGTTCACAATTTTACCGGGCACCACAATTACTTTACGAATGGTTTTCCCTTCCAAATACTGCTGGGTGCGCTCTAAAGCAAAAATGGCTTTTTCTATGTCCTCCTTGTTTAAGTTTAATGGCAACTCATGTGTAAAGCGCATTTTACCATTGAAAGAAACCGGATAATTATGGTTGCTTTCGGTTAAATACTGCTCTTCATGCTGTGGAAAAGAAGCATAGGCAATCGACTCGGTATTTCCCAAACGACTCCAAAGCTCCTCTGCAATATGCGGCGCATAAGGAGAAATCAAAATGGGTAAGTGTTCTAAAATAGCGCGTTTATTACAATTTAATTCGCCTAAGCTATTTACCGCAATCATAAAGGCACTTACCGAGGTATTGAAACTGAAATTATTGATATCCTCATTCACTTTCTTAATCAATGTGTGCAGTACTTTCAATTCTTTCTCGTTCGGTACTTCCTCACTCAAAGTTAATTTACCTTCCTTAAAATAGAGCCGCCATAACTTCCGTAAGAAGCTATGCACGCCGCTAATTCCGGCGGTATTCCATGGCTTGCTTTGCTCCAGTGGCCCGAGGAACATTTCGTAAAGTCGTAAAGTATCGGCGCCGTACTGGGCAATGATATCATCGGGGTTAACGACATTAAACTTCGACTTCGACATTTTTTCTACTTCGCGGCTAACCTTGAAAGTACCTTCGAAGATGAGTTTAGCAATTGCCAAGTCATCGCGCCAAGCTTTAAAGGCTTCCACATCCAAGTCATCGGAGGCATTAACCATATTCACATCCACGTGAACTTTTGTGCAAGAATATTGATCCACAAGATCCGCAGATACGAAAGTGTTTTCTCCATCTATACGATAAACGAAAGCCGAATATCCCAAAATCATCCCCTGGTTGATCAATTTCTTAAAAGGCTCTTCTTCTTGAACCAAGCCGCGATCTTTTAAGAACTTATGCCAAAAACGAGTGTACAATAAGTGACCGGTAGCGTGTTCATTACCACCGATGTACAAATCTACATCACGCCAATAGTCCACCCTTTTGGTAGATACTAAAGCCTCGTCATTTTGCGAATCCATATAACGTAAGTCGTACCAAGAACTTCCCGCCCAACCGGGCATAGTCGTAGTTTCTAGCGGATACCCTTCCTCGGCACTCACTACGCCCTTGTCGGGATGATAAGACCATTTTTGAGCCCGCGCCAAAGGTGGTTCACCGTCTTCTGTGGGCAGGAAGGCATCCACAGTGGGCAAGTTCAAGGGCAAGTGTTCCTCTTTTACTCTTCTGGGTAAACCATCTTTAAAATAAATAGGAATAGGCTCTCCCCAGTAACGCTGGCGACCAAATACCGCATCGCGCAAACGGAAATTAATTTGTGATTCACCGATACCACTATTTTCTACGGCAGTGATCGCTTTGCCAATTGCTTCTTTAACATCGAGGCCGTTTAAGAAATCGCTATTCACCATCTTCCCTTCTTTCGCATCGTAAGAAGCTTCGGTAATATTACCGCCCGAAACTACCTCAATAATGGGGATCTTAAAGTGCTTAGCAAAAGACCAATCGCGGCTATCGTGTGCTGGTACGGCCATTACAGCACCCGTTCCGTAAGAGGCTAAAACGTAATCGCCAATCCAAATCGGAATTTTCGCCCCACTAAAGGGATGCAAAGCGTAAGCACCCGTAAAAGCACCACTAACGGTTTTCACTTCGGTTAAACGATCGCGCTCTGATTTACGAGCGGCCTGTTCTTGGTAAGCTTTTATTTCTGCTGCTTGCGCCTCAATCGTGATTTCATTCACCAAATAATGTTCGGGGGCTAATACCATAAAGGTGGCACCAAAAATTGTATCGGGGCGAGTGCTAAAAACCTGAATTTTGTCTTTGTGGCCATCTAGTGCAAAACTTAAAAGAGCACCTTCGGAGCGACCAATCCAATTGCGTTGAGAGTCTTTAAGAGATTCAGTCCAATCGATTTCCTCAAGGCCTGCTAATAGCCTTTCTGCGTAAGCAGTAATGCGCATGCTCCACTGCATCATTTTCTTTTGCACTACGGGGTGTCCCCCTCGCTCGCTGAGGCCCTCTTTCACCTCATCGTTGGCCAAAACGGTACCCAAGGCTGGACACCAATTTACCGTGCTTTCGCTACGGTAAGCCAAGCGGTAATTTTGTAACACCTGCTCGCGGGTAGCTTCATCGAAACCCTCCCATTCTTCGGGGCTAAGGCTTAAAACCTCACCAGCAGCGGCATGTAAATCTTGGGTGCCGTACTTATGTAGATGCCAAATTAAGTCTTCTATCGGACGGGCTTGGGCTTTTTCTGTATCATACCAACTATCGAAAAGTTGTAAGAAAATCCACTGGGTCCAACGGTAAAAATCGGGATTAGAGGTACGTACTTCACGATCCCAGTCAAAGGAAAAACCAATCTGATCGAGTTGCTCGCGGTAACGGGTAATATTTTCTTCGGTAGTAATCGCGGGGTGCTGCCCGGTTTGAATAGCATATTGCTCGGCCGGCAAACCAAAGGAGTCGTAACCCATAGGGTGCAGCACGTTAAAACCTTGGTGACGCTTGTAACGCGCAACGATATCGGAGGCAATATAACCGAGAGGGTGACCAACGTGCAAACCCGCTCCAGAAGGATAAGGAAACATGTCTAGAGCGTAAAACTTGGGCTTATCCCCTTCCTCTTTCGCCGCAAAAGTTTTTTGCGAAGCCCAATAAGCGCGCCACTTCTTCTCAATCTCGTTAAATGCGTATTCCATAATATCGTTTGCCTTTCTGCGCCGCGAAATTAAGATCTTTAAGATGAAGCCTCGCTGTTTTGAGAAAATTAGCCCCAAAAAATCACCATCTAATTCCCCATTTCACTTCCCAGCGATTTAGATACCTTGACTTTTATCATACTTTAGGCCTTAAGCTTTAGTATTTTTGCAGCATAAATTGCATTTGTATGGATCCGAACGCTGGAAAAAAGGAATTAATAAATCGCTTTGGTCGCAAGGAACTGGAGGCGCGCCTTTATGCGGAAGACTTTAAGCGCGTAACCCTATCCTTTTACAAATACGTTATAATTGATGATACGCAAGAATTGCGCGATCGACTTTTTAAAGAGTGGTCTGAATTAAATTGCCTAGGCCGTATTTATATTGCCCGCGAAGGAATTAATGCCCAAATGAATGTTCCGGAACAACACTGGGAAGAATTTAAGACCAAATTATATGCTCATCCAGAATTTGTGGACATTCCCTTCAAAATTGCGGTGGAAGATGATGGGAAATCCTTTATAAAACTTACCGTTAAAGTGCGCACCCGTATTGTGGCCGACGGTTTACCCGATGATGCCTATGATGTGACCAATGTAGGCACCCACCTTGATGCAGCGTCTTGGAATAAAGCGATGGAAGAGGGAGCGATTGTGGTTGATATGCGTAATCACTACGAAAGTGAGATTGGGCATTTCGAAAACTCCATTTTACCCGATGCCGAGACTTTTAGAGATGAACTTCCCGAAGTATTAAAAAAACTGGAGGGTAAAGAGAATGAAAAAGTCTTGCTCTATTGCACAGGGGGAATTCGCTGCGAAAAGACATCGGCCTTTCTGAAACATCATGGTTTTAAGGATGTTAATCAATTGCATGGTGGCATCATCGACTATGCCCGTCAGATTAAAACCCGCGAGCTACCCAATAAATTTCACGGTAAAAACTTTGTGTTCGATGAGCGATTGGGCGAAAGCATTTCTTCGGAAATAATTTCCCACTGCCATCAATGTGGAGCCAAGTGCGATACGCATGTGAACTGTGCTAATGTTGCTTGCAACTTACTGTTTCTTCAATGCCCTGAATGTGCGGCTAAACATGAAAAGTGCTGTTCTACCGACTGTCAAAGTGAAGTACACCTGCCGGCAGAAGAGCAAAAAGCGAGACGAGCGGGTCGCGAAAACCGCAAGCGTTTTCATAGTCATCGCAAGTGGGGCGATTTACATCCTGAAAAAAGCTGATAAATGTCCTATTTTGCTTAAATTCAAGACCTTTTCTTTGAACCTCTCAAAAAACATATTTATAAATGCCATTTTACCATAAACTAGGAAAGATTCCCCATAAACGTCATACTATCTTTAAAAAAGAGAATGGCGATTTGCATTATGAGCAGCTCTTCGGCACCGAAGGCTTTAGTGGAATGTCTTCCCTTCTCTATCATTTACATCGCCCTACCATGGTGAAGTCCATTGGAAAGTCGATCGACTTAAACCCCGTGGCAGCCGTAAAACACAATGTAAAGAGTCGTATGCTAGAAGGTTTTAAAGTGAAACCAGAAGCCGACTACTTAAAAAGCCGCACCACTGTGCTTTTTAATAATGACGTGCATATTTCTTTAGCGGCGCCAACACAAAGTCAAACCGATTACTTCTATAAAAATGCCGATGCCGACGAAATGATTTTCGTGCACCAAGGTAGCGGAACCTTAAAAACCCTTTTAGGAAATTTAAACTTCGGCCCGGGCGACTATCTAGTAGTTCCGCGCGGTATGATTTATCAAATGCATTTTGAGAATGAAGCGAATCGCCTTTTGATACTCGACTCTTACCAACCATTATACACACCCAAGCGCTATCGCAATCACTTTGGCCAGTTGTTGGAACACAGTCCTTTCTGCGAGCGGGATATCCGTCAGCCCGAAACTTTGGAACCAGTAGACGAAAAAGGTGAGTTCTTGATCAAATTAAAAAAGGAAGGCATTTTACACGATTTGATTTATGCTTCTCATCCTTTTGACGTAGTGGGTTGGGATGGCTATAATTATCCTTATGCCTTCAATATCAAAGATTTTGAACCGATAACCGGAAGAGTACATCAACCACCACCCGTACATCAAACTTTTGAAAGTGCGCGCTTTGTGGTTTGCTCTTTCTGCCCCAGGTTATACGATTATCACCCAGAAGCTATTCCCGCTCCTTATAATCATAGTAATATCGATAGTGATGAAGTATTGTATTATGTGGACGGCGACTTTATGAGTCGTAATCACGTTGACAAAGGCTTTATCAGTTTACACCCAGCGGGCCTACCGCACGGGCCACACCCGGGTGCTTACGAGCGTAGCATTGGCCAGAAAGAAACCGCAGAATTAGCGGTAATGGTCGATACCTTCGCTCCTTTGCAAGTAACCCAAGCAGCCTTAGAGATGGAATTAGACGATTATCATTTAAGCTGGCTAGAAGACTAAGCAAAGCAAATTAGAATTATACTTTTGCAAAAACAGATTTTATGGAAACCATTCACGATAATTCTTCATTAAAACTGAAGAAAGAGTTTTTAGAAGCCGAAGATTTTTTACCGCTTAATGGTACCGATCACGTAGAGTTATACGTAGGGAATGCCAAGCAAACTGCACACTTTTACAAAACCGCCTTTGGCTTTCAGTCTTTGGCTTACGCCGGATTGGAAACTGGGATGAAAGATCGCGTATCTTATGTACTGGAGCAGGATAAAATCCGCTTGGTAATTACCTCACCCTTAACTCCTGGCGGCCCTATTAACGAGCACCTTGAGAAACACGGGGATGGCGTAAAAAACGTAGCCCTTTGGGTAGACGATGCCGATAAAAGCTATCGCGAAACTACTTCCCGAGGAGCAGAATCTTCTTTCGAGCCTTACAGCATCGAAGACGAAAACGGTAAAGTAACCTTAAGCGGCATTAAAACTTATGGTGATACGGTACATGTATTTGTAGACCGCAGCAATTATACTGGTGTTTTCATGCCCGGCTATAAAAAATGGGAAAGCCACTATAACCCAAGTAATGCTGGCTTAAAATACATCGATCACATGGTGGGTAATGTAGGCTGGGGCGAGATGAACAAATGGGTTGATTTTTACGCCAAGGTGATGGGATTCGCGCAATTAGTATCTTTTGATGATAAGGATATCTCTACCGAATACACGGCCTTAATGAGTAAGGTAATGACTAATGGCAATGGGCGAATTAAATTCCCTATTAACGAACCCGCTGAAGGTAAAAAGAAAAGTCAGATTGAAGAGTATATCGACTTCTACCAAGGCGCAGGTGTACAGCACATTGCCGTAGCTACCAATAATATTTTCGAGACGGTAGATCGTTTGAAAGACTACGGTGTAGAATTTTTATACGTACCTGATTCGTATTATGATGACTTATTGGAACGTGTTGGCGATATTGATGAAGAAATTGGCGAGCTCAGCAAGCGTGGTATTTTGGTGGATCGTGATGATGAAGGTTATTTATTACAGCTTTTCACCAAGCCAGTAGCCGATAGACCAACGCTTTTCTTCGAAATCATTCAGCGCAAAGGTGCCAAGAGTTTCGGTAAAGGAAACTTTAAAGCCTTGTTTGAAGCAATAGAAAGAGAACAAGAAAATCGCGGTACATTATAAATCGCATTTTCAATTAATCAATAGCCCATTTTGCTTTCGCAGGATGGGCTTTTTTTGCTTTATTTACGGAACCATACAACCCTATCTTCCCTAAAAGTGTCACTCTGATATGATAAGAATAATTACTGCGTTTTTTCTTGCGTTTTGCTTTAATGCTAACCTATCTGCGCAAGCGATAAAAGGGAAGGTAGTGGACGATCAAGGCAAAGGTTTACCCTTTGTAAACATCACTATAAATAATGAACGTCGCGGCACCTCGGGCGACTTAGACGGGAATTTTGAATTTAGCAATGAAGACGGCGGAATAAAAAGTCTGCAATTTTCTTATATCGGTTTTGAAACCACTACCCTATCCGGCGAAAGCCTAAAAGCGAACAAGCTTGTGGTTGTTTTAAAAGAAAAAAGCACGGCGCTTGAGGAAGTTACAGTAGTGCCGGGGATAAATCCTGCGCATCGGCTAATCAATAATGCGATAGCCATGAAGAAGTTAAACGACCCCGAAGAACTAGAAAGTTTTAGTTATTTCAGCTATAGCAAGTTTTGGGTAACTTTTAATGTAGATAGCCTCGACCCCCGCATTGATACTGTAAAACTTTCCGATCGCATTGATAGTTTAGCCGTTGGACAAGAGGATAGCATTGTAAAAATTGATAGCTCTAATTTTGAAATGCACCAGTTTTTCAGCAGTAAGCACCTCTTTTTCATGGAAACCATCACCGAAAGGAGAGTAAAAAAGCCGCGCGATAATGAAAGAGTTTTAGCACAAAAAACCTCAGGCTTTAAGAGCCCCATGTTTTCCCTTATTGTTACCCAGTTGCAGAGCTTTTCTTTTTACGGTGATTTTATTGGTATTGGCGACGAAAAATACCTTAATCCTTTAAGCAAAGGCAGCACCAATCGCTATTTATTTATTATTGAAGACAGCCTTTTTACCGAAGAAGGAGACACCATTTTTACCGTGAGTTTTAGGCCCAGACTAAACCGAGGTTTCAAAGGATTAAAAGGAGCCTTATCACTACACTCGGGCGATTGGGCGATTGTAAATGTGCGTGCAACTCCATCTGAAGATGAAAATAGCCCTATTTCCATTCGCCAAGAATACCGTTCCTTTGGACAGCATAAATGGTTCCCCATTTCCTTTGAAGCCGATATTTTTCTAAACAGTATCTCCATAAATACGCTTGCACCACAAGCTATTTTAAGACGAAAGATTAGCAATATAAACCTCAATCCAAACCTGAATACTAAGGATATTTCTCTTGCGGAGATTAGCATAGACGAGGAATCGAGCGAATTTGCAGATAGCCTTTTGCAAGCCTTTAGAGGCGAGACTTTAGACAGCACTGAACTAAATACCTACAGCTTTATCGATAGCGTTTCCCAAGCGGAAGATCTTGAAAAAAAGCTCCAAATACTAATTACACTTAGCCGTGGCTACATTCCATACAAATGGATCAATATCGACATCAACAAACTGATGAACTACAATCGCGCGGAAGGTTTTCGATTAGGCTTGGGGATCGAAACTAACGATAAACTTTCTCCTTGGTTTAGAATTAGAGCGGCAGGGGCTTATGGTTTTTTAGACAAACTTTGGAAGCAGAATTACGAACTTGAATTTGATCTTAACAAAGAGATTAATCTTAAAACCTGGGCAGGTTTTCAAGACGAAATCTATGAAACAAGTGGCTTAACTATCCCTTATTTAAGGAAAGGTACCATTATTGAAAACAACTACCGCCGCATTTTCATCAACCAGTGGGATTATGTGAGGCGCACTTACTATGGCATTAGCAGCAATATCGTTCCTGGCTTAAACTATAGCCTAATTGCGAATTACGAACGTAGGGAGACCTTAGGCAATTATCAGTTCTTACCCTCAGACAATAGTCCTGGTCAAAATATTTACGACTTTGCCGAATTAAGAAGTACCCTGCGTTATGCTCCTAATGAAAAAATTGCGGAAACCCCATATGGTCAGCTTACCTTAGAAGGCGGCTACCCCATTTTCTGGCTAAGCTATAATCGTGGATTTGAAGGTATTGGTGAAAGCGGTTTCAATTATGACATCCTCCAATTTAGAGCTGAATACAAGCATATGAGTTTACGTTTTGGCGAAAGCAGTTTTAAAATTGAAGCCGCCAAGAGCTGGCAGGACCTTCCTGCGGCCAAGCTTTTTACGGGGAGCAGCAATGGTTTAGAAAGCACGAATTATGCTGACAGAATAAATGCCGCCGATCGAAATTCTTTTGAAACCATGGCCTTTAATGAGTTTTTAAATGACGAATATTTAGAGATTATGTGGCGACAAGATTTTAAAAGCTTGCTCTTTCGCCGGAAAGATTTTGCTCCTCATATTGAAATCGTAAACCGCATGGCGATTGGAAACCTTCGCTCTCCCCAACAGCATTTAAATCTTAGTACCAAATCTTTAAGTCAGCCTTATTTCGAGTCGGGTCTTGAGCTCAATCGCCTTTTATCTTCTGACTTAAGCGGTTTGGGAATTGGTTTTTACTATCGATATGGCGCCCAAAGTTTGCCCGAGCCGATTGATAATTTTGCGATAAAGCTCACTTCAAAATTTGTCTTTTAATTAGCGGCCCTTGGGTTAATCACTCATTTTTCTGTACACCTAGAAGCTGCTGAAAAAATTAAGTCGCTGACCGAGCGATAATTCTTAGTTTTGCGAAAATTAAGCGCCAGCCCTAAGGAGCATGTTTACATTTATCGCCCGACTTATACTTCGTAACCGCATAAGCATGCTTAGCATTCTGCTACTGCTTAGCTTTTACATGGCTTATCAGGGGCAATTCGTAAATGTGAGCTTTAAGTTTTCGAGACTACTCCCTAAAACCGACACCACTCAGGTAGATTATGATGTTTTTCGTGAGCGCTTTAAGCAGGTGGGGAATACGGTGGTTATCGCCATTGACAGCTTTGATGTTTTTGAAGCGAAAAATTACCAACACTGGCATTCTTTAGAAAGCAATCTTTTAAATATTGATGGCGTAATTAATATTCTGTCCCCCGCTAATGCCTTAAATCTTGGCCGCGACGACAGCGCCCAAACCCTCAATTACAGTTCCCTTGCACCTGCCTTAGCCGCGGGGAAATTCGACTCTGTTAAAGCAGTTTACGATGCCTTACCTTTTTACCGTGGCCTGTTGGAAAGCGAAGATGGACGCGTGCCGCTTATGCTGGTTCATATTGACGGCAAAAAGCTCTACGATAAAAATATTATTCGCATTGTTGAAGAAATAAAACAAACGGTTGCCGCCGAGGAACTTATTCTGGAGCGCGATATAAAGATTAGCGGCCTTCCTCATATTCGCATGGCCAATACGAAAACCATTGGCCAAGAAATTTTTATGCTCGTGGGTTTAGCCTTATTTGTAACGGGGCTAATTTTGTACGCTTTCTTGCGCAGCTTCCGCGCGATGCTCATTTCTATTGCCGTAGTAGTATTAGGTGTGTTTTGGTCTTTCGGGCTGATTTCGGTGCTCAATTATGAGATATCTATGCTCTCATCGTTAATCCCTTCCTTGGTAATTGTGATTGGTGTCCCCAATTGCATTTTTCTGATTAATAAGTACCATACTGAATATAAAAATCACGGAAATCGCATTCTCGCCTTGCAAAGGGTCATTCGCAAAATTGGCGCCGCCACCTTGCTTACTAATATTACTACCGCTATGGGGTTTGCGGCGCTTATACTAACGAACAGTGTGATTTTAAAAGAATTTGGCGTGGTGGCCTCCATCAATGTGATGATGGTTTTCGTTATTTCCATTGTCATTATTCCTATCTACTACAGTTTTGCGCATGCTCCGAAAGAAAGGCATTACAAACACTTGGAAAAACGCTGGATTAAGGGCTTTATCGATTGGCTGATTCGCACGACAATGTATCACCGTAAATGGGTCTATACTGCATTAATTGGCCTGCTGATTATTGCTTCATATGGGGTGACTAAAATTTACACCACCGGCAATCTTAGTGAAGAGTTTAAAAAAAGTGATCCCGTTTATAAAGATCTGCACTTCTTAGAAGAAAAGTTTAATGGCATGGTTCCCTTAGAGTTGGTTATTGACACTAAAAAGGCCAATGGCATTTATAAAGCCGCCACTTTAAAACGCATTGACAAACTGCAAAACGACCTTGCCCAAGTGGAAGGTATCAGTCGCTCCTTATCAATTGTGGATGGATTAAAGTTTGCTAAACAAGCCTATTACCGCGGCGACTCTAGTTTTTACTCGCTGCCCAACAGTCAAGAAAGAAGCTTTATTGCTAGTTATCTCCCGAAAGGGGACAACGACAAGCAGTCTAATTTATTAAGCTCCCTAGCCGATAGCACCGCGCGCTATACCCGGGTAACCATGCAGGTTAAAGACATGGGTAAGGAAGAAAGCACCTACATGCAAGAAGCCGTTTTTGCTTCTATCGCCAAAAACTTCCCCTCCGAAAAATATGATGTTACCGTAACGGGCGCTTGGGTAGTTTTTCAAAAGGGGACTACCTATTTAATTAAGAACTTATTGGTCAGCTTAAGTTTGGCCATCGCCGTAATTGCCTTGGTAATGGCTTTTATTTTCCGCTCTTTCACCATGGTATTGGTTTCGCTCGTGCCTAATATTTTTCCCTTGGTAATGACGGCAGGAATTATGGGGTATTTTGGGATTCCCCTTAAGCCCAGTACAATTTTGGTATTTAGTGTCGCCTTTGGAATTAGCATTGATGATACCATACATTTCTTGGCGAAATACAGACAAGAGCTTAAAAACACGCGCTATAACATTGGGCAGTCGGTACTTTTAGCCATTCGTGAAACTGGGGTAAGCATGTTTTATACCTCCATTGTTCTCTTTTTCGGCTTTAGTGTATTTACCGCTTCCAGCTTTGGCGGGATTGTAGCCCTAGGAATTTTGGTAAGTATCACTTTAGTAATTGCAATGATTGGCAATCTTTTAATATTACCAACCTTATTGCTTAGCTTTGAAAAGCTTATAATTAGCAAATCCTTTACCGAGCCTTACATTACCATTTACGATGACGAAGTAGATGAAAGTGAGGATTTTGAAGGAGACAAACCCTAAAAGTAAAAACATGAAAGGCATTATTCTCGCCGGTGGATCTGGTACTAGACTGCATCCTTTAACCTTAGCCGTTAGCAAACAGTTAATGCCCGTTTACGATAAACCCATGATTTATTATCCTCTGGGTACACTTTTACAAGCAGGAATTAGCGATATCTTAATAATTTCCACGCCCCATGATATGCCTCTTTTCCAGAAGCTTTTGGGAGATGGCAGTCGTATCGGTTGTAATTTTCAATATACCGTACAGCACGAGCCGAATGGCCTTGCTCAAGCCTTTGTTTTAGGAAAAAACTTTATTGGCAACGACAGTGTGGCTTTGGTTTTAGGAGATAATATCTTTTACGGCTCAAAGATGGAAGACCTTTTACAAAGCAGTAAAGATCCTGATGGTGGCGTTGTTTTCGCCTATCAAGTTTCCGATCCTGAGCGTTATGGAGTGGTAGATTTTGATGAAAACCTAGTTGCTCGCTCCATCGAAGAAAAACCAGTAAAGCCTAAATCACGTTATGCTGTTCCCGGTTTATATTTCTACGATAATAATGTCGTACAAATCGCCTCTGAGCTAAAACCTTCACCACGAGGCGAATATGAAATTACCGATGTAAACAAGGAGTACTTAATGCAAGGAAAATTGCAAGTGGGTATTTTAGATAGAGGTACGGCATGGCTAGATACCGGTACCTTTGCAAGCCTTATGCAAGCCGGACAGTTTGTACAGGTTATTGAAGAAAGACAAGGACTTAAAGTAGGCTGTATTGAAGAAATAGCCTTCCGCCAAGGTTTTATAAATGACGAAAAGTTGGTAGAAATTGCCGAGCCTTTATTAAAAAGTGGTTATGGCAGATACCTACTAGATTTAGTGAAAAAAGACTGATTAAATAATTGATGGAAAATTTTAAGGGTTATATAAGTTTGATTGAAAACACCTTGGCACGCCAAGATTTCGATCAAGAACCGATTGAATTATATCAACCTATTTCATACATCCTTTCCTTAGGTGGAAAACGACTAAGACCGGCCATGGTTTTAGCGGGCTGCGACCTTTTCGAAGGTAATTTAGACGATGCCCTTTTACCCAGTTTAGCCATAGAAATGTTTCATAATTTTTCGTTGGTGCACGATGACATTATGGACGATGCTCGTCTTCGTCGTGGCAAAAAAACCATTCACGAAAAGTGGAACACCAATGTGGCCATCCTGGCGGGAGATGCCATGCTAGTGAAATCTTATCAATACTTAAATCAAGTTGATAAAAGTATTCTTGCTAAGGTTTACGAGATCTTCTCTAAAACGGCATTGGAAGTTTGTGAAGGTCAGCAATACGATATGAACTTCGAGAGTCTATCTAGCGTAAGCGAAGAGGACTACCTTGAAATGATTCGCTTAAAAACCGCAGTTTTACTGGGGGCCGCTCTTCAAATTGGAGCCCTGATAGGCAAGGCTTCGAGTAGCCAGGCCGTGGCACTTTATAACTTTGGAGTAGATGCTGGCTTAGCCTTTCAAGTACAAGATGACCTTTTGGACGCTTTTGGTGATCCTGAAAAATTTGGCAAAAAAGTAGGCGGCGATATTCTGCAAGACAAAAAAACCTTACTCATGATTTACGCGCGTGAGTTCGCGCCTGTAGAGTTAGCTGCCTTGCAAAAAGAAAACTTAGTAGGGGATGCCAAAGTAAAAGCCTTTCAAAAATTCTTTATCGAATGTGGCGCCGAAACGAAGGCCATCGCTAAACGCGAAGAACTGCTGAAAAGTGCTTTAAATGCGCTTGCTTCTGCCGATGCGAAAAATGACAAGGTGAAAACCCAACTCACAAATTTCGCTCAATGGCTCAGTCACCGCGATCACTAAATGTTAATCTTGATCTTCTAGAATCTCATCCGAAAAAGGAATGGTTGCTTGCCAATCTGCGTAAGCAATTAGCGAAAGATTTAAAGTGCGAGGAGGAAGAAGTGCCTTCCGAAGATTTAGAAAATTGGCTAGAGCGCTGGCTCGACCAGTATCGAATTCAAAAACAATCGTTTACCGATTTATTTTACCGCGTCGATTTGGCTGAGAAATATTTAAGCGAGAACCATGTCGAAATCGCCCGTGCCATTCTTAAGCGTGAAGCGATAAAAGTTTATTTTAGAGCGCAGTACAGCGGCCTCATTTAAGTTGAGTTCGACTCTAAATTAGAGTCTCAGATTTTCAATAAAAGTTAATCCCGGGTTGAAGTTTTAAAAGTAAACCAAGAAAATGGGAGCCCAAGAAGCGCCATAAGGACTGTATTGATCATGCAGTAAATTATAGCGAATTCCCAAAAGCATCATTCCCTTCTTACCAACTTGTTGTCTGAAGCCACCTTGCACAAAAAGCACATTAGTCCAGCGGTTTTCTACGTCAAAATCAAAAGTGTTGATATTGTAGAGATAAGCATCATGGTTTAAAACCTCAAACTGAGCGCCAAGAAATACGCTTTCTAAGGGACTGTAATTTGCAAAAACATTGGGGCCGTGCACAGTGTTTTCGAAGTCTGTGTTCTGAAAGCTACCATTGGCCCAGATACTTCTCCATCGCGCGTAATTATACATATACCCTGCTCCCACTACCAAATTATCTTTTATTTGATATCCCACTTGTGGTGCCAGAAAAATGTTGGTATTGGTGCCAAATGATAAACCCGCACCACCACCAAAAATTAATTTATCGGTCCACGATTTAGGTTTTTCAGTACTTGCTTGCGGCTTTAGTTTTGGCTCTTCGCTTTGCTCCCTTGGCTTATCAGCCTTTGAACCTCCTTTTTTAAAGCGTTCGCTTTGCGCAGAAAGGCTTAATGAAAAAGCCACAAAGATTAACAACAAAAGATTTTTCATATTCAGCTAAACGATTTAGATTAGACAAAGTTATATAAAGCTTTGCCTATTTCGCATTAATAATGGTCGATTAGAAGAATGAGGGCATTATATTTATCTTAATTTTGCACAAACTTACGGACCACGTAACATTAACATGGATAGATTTTCTTTTCTCGGTGGAGTACATAGTGACTTTATTGATGAATTATACCAGCAGTATCTCACTAGCCCCGATAGCGTAGAACCAAGTTGGCGCGCTTTCTTTCAAGGCTACGATTTCGCAAAAGAAGAATATGACGATGAAGATGGCAGCTTTGCCGCAGAATCGGAGATAACTCTTAATCACGCCGAAATTGTTGCGGAAATTCGCAAGGAGTTTCAAGTGCTCGCCTTAATTGATGGTTATCGCAAAAGAGGACATCTCTTTACCGCCACCAACCCCGTGCGTTCGCGCCGTGAGTATGAGCCCAAATTAAGTCTGGAAAATTTTGGTTTAAGTCAAGCTGACTTGGACAACCCCTTTCAGGCCGCAAAAGAAATTGGCTACGCCACTTCTAAAACCCTGCGCGAAATTATTGAGCGCCTCGAACGCGTTTATTGCCGCAGCATAGGTTTAGAGTACATGTACTTAGGAGATCCAGAAAAAATTACATGGATCCAGAAAAAACTACAAGAGGGAGATAATGCTCCCGACTACAGTGCCGAAGATAAAAAGCTTATCCTTCATAAATTAAATGAAGCGGTGGCTTTCGAAAACTTTATTAACCGCAAATTTGTGGGGCAAAAACGCTTCTCCATTGAAGGAGCAGAAAGTCTTATTCCCGCCATGGAATTCGGCATCCGCCACGCCGCACGTTTAGGGGTTAAAGAATTTGTAGTAGGTATGGCACACCGAGGACGCTTAAACGTTCTTTCTAATATTTTCGGAAAAACCCAGCGCGATATCTTCAGTGAATTTGAAGGCAAAGAGTTTGTGGATGATGAGTTTGATGGTGACGTAAAATACCACTTGGGATATACTACCACTAAAACTTTAGATAATGGCGAGATTATTAAACTAAACCTCTCGCCTAACCCTTCCCACTTAGAAGCGGTTGATGCTATTGTAACCGGGATTGCTCGAGCCAAGATTAATACCGACCATGGTAAAGATCAGTCCAAGGTAATGCCAATACTAATCCACGGTGACGCAGCGGTTGCCGCCCAAGGTATCGTTTACGAAGTGCTGCAAATGGAAACTTTAGAAGGTTACCGCACTGGTGGTACCGTGCACATGGTAATTAACAACCAAGTAGGTTTCACCACCAATTACTTAGATGCGCGTTCTAGTATTTATTGTACTGACGTAGCGAAAACCGTGCAAGCACCAGTGCTACACGTTAATGGCGACGATGTTGAAGCGGTTATTCATGCTACCATTTTTGCCATGGAATACCGTCAGCGTTATAATCGTGATATTTTCATAGATCTGTTATGCTACCGAAAATACGGGCATAATGAAGGCGATGAGCCCCGCTTTACCCAACCTTTACTTTACAAGGCCATTAGCAAACATCCCGATCCTAAAGTGATTTACCAGGCTAAATTAGAGAAGGCGGGTATTGTAGATAAGGCTTTTGTAGAATCGCTAGAATCTGAGTTTAAGGATGTGTTGGAAATGCGCTTCGACGAGTCCAAGAAGATTGAGAAAAACAACATCACCCAGTTTATGCTGGATGAGTGGGATGGCTATAAAACCGCCAGCCCGGAAGATTTCCAGAAATCTATCGACACTTCTTTCGAGATAAGTACTTTGAAAGAAATAGCGCGCACCATTACGCATCTACCGGAAGGGAAAAAATTCTTCGTTAAGATTAAGCGCTTAATGGACGAGCGCTGGAATATGGTGAACGAACGCAACAGCCTTGATTGGGGAATGGCCGAACTTTTAGCTTATGGCACTCTCATTCACGAAGGTTTTAATATTCGCCTAAGCGGGGAAGATTCAGAACGAGGAACCTTCTCGCACCGACATGCCGTAATTAAAGTAGAAGACTCGGAAGAGGAACAGATTTTACTCAATAATATTAAAGGTAAAGAAGGGCGATTTGCCGTATATAACTCCTTGCTTTCTGAGTACGGTGTGATGGGTTTTGATTATGGCTATGCCATGACCTCGCCCGAAACTCTAGTTATTTGGGAAGCACAGTTTGGTGACTTCTTTAATGGTGCCCAAATTATTGTAGACCAATTTATTTCGGCGGCCGAAGATAAGTGGAAAGTACAAAACGGCTTGGTTCTTTATTTACCACACGGATACGAAGGCCAGGGCGCAGAGCACTCTAGTGCCCGCTTAGAGCGCTGGTTGCAGCAGTGTGCCCAGTACAATATGCAGGTAGTAAATGTTACCACACCGGCTAACTTTTACCACTTATTACGCCGCCAAATGAAGCGCAACTTCCGCAAGCCTTTGGTGGTAATGACGCCTAAGAGTTTATTGCGTCATCCTAAAGTGCAATCGCCTTTAGAAGATTTGGCCAATGGCAGTTTCCGCGAATTAATCGACGATCCCCGCATTGAAGATAAAGCTACCGTGAAAAAACTATTCTTCTGTAGTGGTAAGATTTATTACGATATTGACAAAGTTAGAGACGAGGAGCTTCCGCAAGATCGCGCCTTTATACGCCTCGAGCAATTATACCCCTTAGCCGAAAATCAGATTAGCGATTTGGTTGCCAGCTACCCGAATGTAGAAGAAGTTTTTTGGGCGCAAGAAGAACCACGCAATATGGGTGCTTCTTGGTATGTTCAAGTTAACTTCCCCGTAAAATTAAAAGAAGTTATTTCGCCTGCCGCGAGCGCTAGTACCGCTCCTGGTTCATCCAAATTAGCCGCCTCGCGTTATGAGGCTCTGTTATCAAAAATTTTCAACGCCTAGTTATCACTAAATCATGAGTTTAGAAGTAAAAGTTCCATCACCCGGAGAATCCGTTTCCGAAGTAGAAATAGCCAGCTGGTTAGTTGCAGACGGTGATTATGTAGAAAAAGATCAAGAAATTGCTGAAATCGATTCCGATAAAGCAACCCTTGCCTTACCCGCCGAAGAATCTGGTATTATTACCTTAAAGGTAGAGGAAGGCGAATCGGTAGAAGTAGGACAAGTAATTGCGCTTATTGATACTAGTGCCGCTGCCCCCGATGGTGGAAGTAGCCCTAAAGCGGAGGCGGCTCCACAGGCAGAAGAAAAAGCAGCTCCTACGCCAACAGAAGCTCCCCAAGCCGAAGAAAAAACCTACGCCAGTGGATCGGCTTCTCCCGCGGCTAAGAAAATTTTAGGTGAAAAAGGCATCAGCGCCAGCGCAATAAAGGGCACTGGCCGTGATGGTAGAGTTACCAAAGACGATGCAGTTAAAGCGGAAGCCAGTATGGGCACCCCTACCAATGCTCCTCGTCCTACCGATAGCGCCAAAATGAGCAGCTTGCGCAGAAAGTTAGCCAAGCGTCTCGTAAGCGTTAAAAACGAGACGGCGATGCTTACTACTTTTAACGAAGTAGATATGAAGCCGATCTTCGATTTACGCCAACAATACAAAGAAGACTTTAAATTGAAACACGGTGTAGGCCTTGGTTTCATGTCCTTCTTCACCTTAGCGGTTACCCGCGCTCTTAAAGAGTTCCCACAGGTTAATAGCATGATTGATGGCGATAATTTAGTAAGCTTTGGTTATGCCGATATTAGCATCGCGGTAAGCGGACCGAAAGGACTAATGGTTCCCGTAATTCGCAATGCCGAAAACATGAGTTTTGCAGGCGTAGAAAAGGATATAAAGCGCTTGGCTACTAAAGTAAGAGACGGAAAAATTACGGTGGATGAAATGACGGGAGGAACCTTTACCATTACCAATGGTGGTGTATTTGGCTCCATGCTTTCTACCCCGATTATCAATCCTCCACAAAGTGCTATTTTAGGAATGCATAATATTGTGGAACGCCCGGTAGCCATTAACGGCGAAGTGCATATTCGTCCCATAATGTACGTGGCCCTTAGCTACGATCACCGTGTAATTGACGGCAGAGAGTCTGTAGGTTTTCTAGTTGCTGTTAAAGAAGCGCTCGAAAACCCTGCTGAATTACTAATGAATAATGAAGTTAAAAAAGCCCTTGAGCTTTAAGTAAACCCTTCTTGAAAAAAAAGCCGCCCAGTTTTGCACTTGGGCGGCTTTTTTTGTTTTAAAACCTGCCTTATTTTTCCTTTTATTGAAAATCTCTAGACTTTTAATTTATAGTCGCCATGAGGTTTCTAACTTAGCCGCTTGAATAGAATTTACAGATGATAGACACGCATACTCATATATACCTAGATCGCTTTAAAGGGGATATAGACGCTGTTTTGGAACGAGCAGCAGCGGTTGGGGTAGAGCGTTTTTACCTACCTAATATTGACAAAGAAAGTATCGCCGACCTAAAAGCTTTAGCCGCCGCCCATCCCCAAATTTATCCTATGATGGGCCTCCACCCTAGTCACATTAAAGAAGATTGGGAAGAACAGTTGACCGCAGTTTGGGAAGAACTAGCTGGCGAAACCAAATATTATGCAGTAGGCGAAATTGGTATTGATCTGTATTGGGATAAAACCTTTATTGCTGAGCAACAAGAAGCTTTTCGCAGGCAGATCCGCAAGGCCAAAGAGATGCATTTGCCCATTGTAATTCACTGTCGCGACGCATTTGAAGAGACTTTCGAGATTTTAGAAGCTGAAGCAGATGAGCAGCTATTTGGCATTTTCCATTGTTTTACCGGTAATTTAGAACAAGCCCGACGCGCTTTGGATTTAAATCTAAAACTAGGTATTGGCGGAGTCGTAACTTTTAAAAACGGTGGTTTAGATAAAGTGGTGGCCGAATTAAAAACGGAAGATTTAGTATTGGAAACCGATGCTCCCTTTTTAGCGCCTGCACCCTTTCGGGGGAAGCGTAATGAGCCGGCATATTTGGAGCCAATTGCCCAGAAGGTTGCATTATTACATCACATTTCTAAAGAAGAAGTATCACGGATCACCACTGAAAATGCCTTAAAAATATTTGGACATGAGTAGAGAAGCTAAAGTTTTAATGCTCTATACCGGCGGTACAATTGGGATGATTCTCCAAGAAAATGGTTCCTACCATCCCTTTAGTTTAGAAAACCTTTTAGCCCAAATACCGGAAATTTCGCAGTTCGATTGCAGCATTGATACCGATAGCTTCGACGAACCTATAGACTCGTCCAACATGTTGCCAGAGCATTGGCAACGCATTGCGCTGCGCATCAAAGAGGATTATGGTAAATACGATGCCTTTTTAATTCTTCATGGTTCCGACACCATGGCTTATACCTCATCTGCCTTGAGCTTCATGCTCAATAATTTGGGTAAACCTGTTATTTTAACGGGTAGCCAATTACCGATTGGTATTCCTCGTTCGGATGCGCGGGAAAACATTCTCAGCAGTCTAGAAATCGCCTTGGCTCGCAACGATGAAGGCGGCCCTTTAGTCCCTGAAGTGGCGGTATATTTTGAGTTTGACTTATACCGTGGCAATCGCGTGCAAAAGGTCAGTGCCCAAGATTTTGAAGCTTTTCAGTCTCCCAACTACCCTAAATTAGCAGAGGCTGGCGTAAGTATAAAATACAATCGCAATTATATTGCTCGTGCTACCGCAGGGGCTTTACAAGTTAATTTAGATTTGGATCCACGGGTGGGAGTTATCCACTGTTTCCCTGGCATGACAGCGGAATTAGTGCTACCGCAAATCTTAAACCCCCAAGTTCAAGCCTTAATCATCCGCAGCTTTGGCGCGGGTAATGCTCCTAACCAGACTTGGCTATTAGATGCACTTTCACAAGTATGCAGCAGTGGCATGCCCGTAATAAACGTAAGTCAGTGCTCGGCAGGTACTGTAGAAATGACCAAATATGAAGCGGGCCGAAAATACCACGAGATTGGTTTAATTGGCGCTGGCGACATGACTTTTGAAGCCGCCTTGTGCAAGACGATGTTGCTGCTGGGGAAGAATTTAAAAGGCGAGGAATTTAAACTGGCTTTTTGCGAAAATTTAAAAGGGGAAGTGAGTATTTAGCAGATCCCCTGGAAATAGTTGCCTTCAAGCCGAAGCAGTGACGCACTAGCGCGCTATTGCGAGAGGTTAAAACAAAGAAAGTGGCTTTTTAGAAAGGGCTAGACTGGTTTTCCAATAAAATCTAAACCCTGCATGGTTTAGCTTTGGCCCGCTACAGCTAAACGATGCAGACTTGTTTTATCTTCTTATTGAAAATCCGAGGCGATAATTTTACGCCGAACTCAGTCTATGAGCAATGCTCCTATTACCTATTTTGATAACTGGGTGTTTCTTACCTTGTGGTGAAACAAAAACGGGAACTATGAAATCAAACCTTTTTAACTAATGGTGCTTTCAAGCCCACAACTCAGTTTAGCTATGCATACCGTTAGATTATCTATTGGTGGCCTAGATCCCTTATGATAGCATATCTATTTTTAAGTATGCTGATTTCACGTTCCCGTTTCTAAAACAAATAATAATGGTAACGTAGTTAGTAAAACCAAAATGCAGCGGGAATTGACGTGGCATCAAACGAGCATGTTGTAGCCGTTCCGGAAGACAAAAGCAAAGGTTCTGTACGCACCTTTAAGGGCTTTACAAGAGACTTGCATCAATTGGCAAAGTGGTGGTATCCTGCATAGTAGAAACCATTGCTATGGAATCAACCGGTGTACACTAGTTTGATTTATAAACTATTTTACTGGATTATGGTTTTGAGGTTTATTTGGTCAATGCGCACCATGTAAAAAATGTAGCAGGGCGAAAAAGCGATGTAAGTGATGTGCGCTGGTTGCAGCATCTTCACACTTTTGGTTTATTGCGTGCGAGTTTTCAGCCTGACACGCTTACCCGGTCACTTCGCAACCATGTAAGACAGCGAAAAAGCATCGTTCAACAAATGAACATTAAGTTGAACAATGTAATCCGGGATTTAAATGGCACGACCGGAACAAAAATAATTACCGCCATACTGGAAGGCGAGCGAAACCCTAAAAAATTAGCCCAGCACCGGGATCATAGAATTAAAGCATCAGAACAGACATTAATTAAATCAATGGAGGGCAACTCGCGAGAGGAACAAGTGTTTAATCTACAATTGGCCTACGATCATTATATTTTTTTTGCAAATGCGACTAAAACAGTGTGATGCAGAAAGTGAGAAGATCATTGAAAAGATGACAAGTGGAAATTCACCGAAAAGCAGAACAAAAAAAGTTCAGAAGTCTAAAAACAATCCAGACTTTGATGTTGCGCAATACCTGCATGCCGCATTAGGCGTAGATGTAACCCAAATATATGGAATTAAGGAGGTGACAGCCCTCACCATATTTTCTGAAACAGGGGCCAATCTGAAGGAGAGGTTCCCCACGGAAAAGCAATTTTTATCTTGGGTGAATGTTGTTCAACAGTAGATGCCATCTCAAATCCCAGAGCGAAGCGATCTCACATCTCAGATCTATCTACGGGATTTGCTCCCTGCGGTCGCTGATCCCTTAAAACTCCTTTATGGATATCAAATCGAAAAGCCTTAGGGCTGCGTCCTACTGGGCTTTTTCATTCCTAGCGGCTGCAAGCAAGCTTGAAAATCGAAGTCAATATTAATTCACCCAAAGGTTCGTTTCTCAAGAGTAGTATTTGGTTTTCAACCAAAACGATACGCGAACTAATAAGATTAATGCGGGTACTTCCACAAGTGGCCCAATGACCCCAGTAAAGGCTTGCCCAGAATTGAGCCCAAACACAGCGATAGCAACGGCAATTGCAAGTTCAAAGTTGTTTCCAGCAGCCGTAAAGGCAATTGCTGCATTTTTGTCGTAATCTGCGCCCACTGCTTTACTAACAAAAAAGCCAATTAGAAACATTAGAGCAAAATAAATCAACAGAGGAATGGCAATGCGCAAGACATCCATGGGGATCTCTACGATTAATTCACCTTTTAAAGAAAACATCACTACAATCGTGAACAAGAGTGCAATTAGGGTGATCGGAGAGATGGCCGTTACGTAGGTGTTTAGATACCATTCATTTCCTTTAAGATTAACCAATAAAATACGACTAAAGAGCCCTAAAAGAAAGGGAATACCTAGATAAATAGCTACACTTTCGGCTATGGTAGCTATTGAGATGTCTACGACAGCTCCTTCAAAACCGAAATAAGGCGGCAATACAGTAATGAATATCCAAGCGTAAAAACTGTATGCAAATACTTGGAAAATGCTATTCAAAGCCACCAAACCCGCTCCATATTCACTACTACCTTCCGCCAAATCATTCCACACCAACACCATGGCAATACAGCGGGCAAGGCCTATCAGGATTAATCCAACCATATATTCCGGATAGTCCTTTAAAAACAACAAGGCCAGCGCGAACATCAATATCGGACCAATAATCCAGTTTAATACTAGGGATATCGAGAGTACCTTAACATTGCGAAAAACCTTGGGCAGTAGTTTGTAATCAACCTTGGCCAAGGGAGGATACATCATTAGTATTAAGCCTATGGCGATAGGAATATTAGTACTCCCACGACTGAATGAATCAATGAGCCCAGCACTAGATGGTATAAAATAACCTATACTTACACCCAAAGCCATGGCTAAGAATATCCATAGGGTTAGGTATTGGTCTAAAAATCCAAGTTTTTTAGTGGTCGACATACATTACTATTTCGTATTCTCTTGCACTAGAATTATTTTACTCTTCATATAAGATACAAGGAAGAGCATCTCGCGTCCGATAAGAGCCACGGTTTCGTCATATTTAAGGTCTTGTGAAGGGCTACCATCAAAGTATCGGGGATCATCATAAGGTAAAGAAAATCTTGCCACGGCACCATCTACAACAGGGCATGAATTATCGGCATCAGAACAGACCATAATCGCTGCAAAATTGGAGTTTGGGTTTATAGAATGCGTGTACATCTTTGATTGCTTTTGCCACACAGGGTAATGTCCGGGACTAATAGACACCACCGGATTATTGGCTTTTCTGTCGTATGCAACCGAAAAACCTGCCCGTTCCAAAGCGGCAATGGCATTAGGGTGAAAGGCCGTGGCTTCCATGCCTCCCGAGAAAGAGCGGTACCCAGAAATCCCATAATAAGTAAGACCAAACTGAAACCAAGTATCTGATATATGGCTCCTTCTTGAATTGTGGGTGCAAACGAATAAGGCATTAAAGTCTAGAGAATCATTGCGCCTCTCCAGTAAGAAATCTCCTAGCTCTTTGAGCTTTTCTTGTCGTAGCTCTGAAATTAAATGTGTTTCCCCAGCTAATCCTTTTGTAGTCTCTTGAAGTGTTTTGTTGATTTCAGTAGTAAAAGATTGAGCCCAGCAAGGTGCGCTAAGCATTAGTGAGGCGCCTAAAATTAAATTTGATAGGTTTTTCATTTTATTGGATTTTTGAGAATACATAAAACATTTCACTAGCAATTTGATGCGAGCGCTCATCGTAACGCGCAGCTTCTTCGAAAGTATCATCAAAAGCTTTAGGATCTTCATAGCGCACTGGAATACGCTTTTCAGCTCCTGGAATAAAGGGGCAGTTTTCGTCTGCATGAGAGCAAGTCATTATGGCTGCAAATTGCTGCGTTGCGTTGATAGGATCATCAAAGAGTTTGGAAAAAGCAATTATCGGGTCGAGATCTACCGAATGCCAAATAAAATACTTCGGATTATCACCTTCAGATGAAGTGATTTTAAAACCGCTTCGTCGAAGTGAAGCTACGGCACGTTCATTAAAAGCGGTAATTTCCACACCTCCAGAAAAACAATTGACTTTGACCCCAAAAAAGTAAGCCGCAGTTTGTGCCCAAATTTGCGAGAACTGACTTCTACGAGAATTATGGGTACAAATAAAATTTAGGTTCACTTCCTTATCAAGGTTGATTTTGGATTGAATGTATGCAATCAATGGCCGTAAGATCTCTTTACGTTCTTCTGCAATGGGCAGCTTTCGAATCGTTTCGACAGATTCAGTTAGCGTTGGATATAGACTTTTGTTATTTGCTTCCATGGCTTCTTCCAATTAACAACAAGCTGATTCTGCTGTGTAAAGCGATGATTGCAACTGAAAATCCGCCAATTTGACCTTAGGCTTTGAAGTGGGAATTCCGCATTTATCTTTTGCTAAACAATCCGTTTGGGTGTTTAGTAAGTTAAATTTCGCATTGGCGAATTCAAGGTAGTATTTACCTATCGTATTATTCTGATATTCTACCTCAATTTCTAGGTTAGGTAGTTTAAGTTCTTTCTCCGAAAGTTCAATGATCGATTTTAGTTTTTGAGCACTTAGCCGATGGTCAAAATCTTCTGCAGTAAATAATTGAAAGTTAATCACCGACTCCTTTCTTACCGTTCCACCACATTCGATAAAATGCTTCTCGATCATTCCAACTTCTGTTACATGAAAATGCTGAGGCACGGGCTCACCATTGGGCAGTACAAAACTTACCTCGGTCAAGTTTTCAAGTGCGTTTTTAATCTCTGATAGTATCATTTTTCATTTATGTTATTGCGATATTACGATGACTTTGTGCAAATTTTTTTAACAGCAATCGTCCGCCACTGGCTGCTTGTATTGGTTAAATATTTGATTGAACTGCTGACTGATTTCAGACCAGCGGCTTGAATTAATACAATAGCTTATTCGGGATCCTTCAATGGTGCCCTTAATGATGCCAATATCCTTAAGCTCTCTTAAATGTTGACTAATGGTAGCCTGGGCCAATCCCAATTCTTGAACCAGATCACCGTTTATGCAAGCATTTGCCTTGAGCAGATATTGAATAATTGCAATACGTGCTGGATGCGCAAAAGCCTTTGCAGCAATAGCCAGCTCGTTTTGAGTCTCTGAAAAAAGTTCTGTTTTGGTAACTCCCATCTTTAGTTTAATGCTATTGCAATATTACGATAAAAGAATTATTTGTCACTCAAATATCTCAATTAGTGACTTAAAATCTTACTGCTTTGTTGCTTTGCATCGTTGCTTCTTCAACCATCTTTGGTTCATAAAAAAATTAGCGGGGCAAATCCGCATTAAACGCAAGCTTGGCTGTTCCCGTTTAAATCGAACTTTTCGAAAAATGACCAAGCCTCAGCTCTTGCGCTAATGTTGTAATTGGAGTGAGTAGCAAATAATATTATATTTTAAAAGGGCATAGATAAACAGCGTTAAGAATTTACGTAACCTCCAATGTTAAAAGAGAAAGTACTGGATTTTATAGCTCAGATAATATTGCCAACAAATAATATCACTTTTAAGCATCAGCTTACGCTGTGCGGGATTCTTGCGGAGAGAGCGGGATTTGAACCCAGGTCTCCAATATGCTCAATTTCAAATAATTACCGAGGTCATTATGTCAAAGTCAAGCCGCTAAGCAAGCTATTCGTGTGTAGGAGGGTTTTACATCTAAAACCTTGACTTAGCTGCCCAAATATAGCATTAGATTTCACTTTTCAATAAGGTTCATTCCTATAACCACACTAAGATCTTATTAACTTTTCCTTTCAAAGACTTGCCGCTAAAACTTAATTGTCACTCTTCCAAGAATTGAAAACGAAAGCCTAAGGCGGACGTCAGTTTGTACCCTTTTGACGGAAAAGCCCAAAATTCCGTGGGACGATAAGCTAGAAGTGTCAGGAAATGGCTGTGCTCTAGGGCTTTTGGTTTATTTATTTCGGGTATTGAGGTTTGCCTCGCAGCCCTCGTTGCTTATTAATTCCTATTGTCATTAATAACTACAAAACCTCTTTTGGTTTGACCTTCTACTTTTAAAGTGTAGAAATAGGTTCCGTTGTTGAGGTTTTGAGGTTGCCAACAATCCTTAGGGTTGGAGCTGGTATAAACTAAATTTCCCCAGCGAGAAATCACATTAAATTCAAAGCAATCGGTATGTAATTCCAAGCCTTTAAAGCAGAGCGCATCATTGATTCCATCTCCATTTGGAGTAAGAATATTAGGCATAATGAAATTGGTTGCTGCTCCTTGATGGTTTATCAGATAGGACTTTGAGATAGTGTCCACACAACCTTCTTGATTTATTACCAGGTTGACCCGTAAGGAATCAGAGGTGTGATCAATGGAGTAAATTGCACTTGAACCGTTTTGAACTTTTTCATCCAACACCAACCATTGGTAATCAGCGTCTGTTGTATCTGCTATCCATAGTTTAAGAAAAGAGTTAGCGCAGGATTGAATCAGTTCAGATTCTATATCAGGCAAAACCAAATTAGAAGTGTATATTCTAAAACTATCCAGGTAAAAACAGCTCTCTTTATCACTAATTGTAAGAAAACCGTCACTTAAAGGAGGAATGCTTATAGACTCAATTTGATTATTATCAGACCGGGATTGTAGTGTATCGCCATTAAGGGTGAAAATCCAGTCAGTATTTTGATAAGCCCCTTGGTTGAAAAAAAGTGTATCTCCAGGGCACAATCCCATAGGCTT
Organism: Schleiferiaceae bacterium; assembly: GCA_018401735.1. Taxonomy (GTDB): domain Bacteria; phylum Bacteroidota; class Bacteroidia; order Flavobacteriales; family Schleiferiaceae; genus Croceimicrobium. Next base: position 12,992 of record JAGYKI010000009.1, on the reverse strand, counting down.
ACTTTTAAAACTATCAATAGGCCAAAGTTCACTTGGATCAAGGCCAAAAAAGAGTTGTAAACTATCTTCTGGCACCTCACTGTATTCTGGTATGACATGTCCAAAGCTACCAGACTCTTGATCTTTAATAAGGGTTGAATCGTAGGGCCGGTACGAATAATAGTATCCTTGAAAGCCCGCACTGGACTCAATAAGGTGAATGCCACGATCTACCGGCACATTGATAAAGGACCAAGCAGAGTCTTGACTGAAAGGTTGCCAATTAGCGTTTAGGGGGGATGTCCCATTTATTAGAAGACTATTGGTGTCAACACTGGCAGTCGCAAGGCTAAATACGTTCTGAATAAGGGTATCTGCGGTAATTGTAGGAACCCTTGCCTTTTTTATTAGCTCTTGCGAGGAGCTAATGGTGGTAGTGAATTGATCTCCATTGCTATTTGTGATCGGTCTGCCATCCAAATAAGTGGGCCATCCAGTTGCATAAGTATGAATGGGCAAATTGGATCTAAGCAGAACTGAAGAGGCTATGCTGGTATCCATCCGTTCCCAGTGGTTAAGAAGGTGTCTATTTCCATTTACAAAAACCTCTGTGCTGTCTTCCTCTGCCATCAGGCTGATATTAACACCTTGAAAACCTAAAAGCTTAGGCCAATAAAATAGAGTGTCAAAGAGATTAATATCCTTTTGATCCTCCCATACATAGTCAAATGCAGAATTATTTAATGGATTTTGAGTACTACGGAAATCGAAGTCTGTGCTAAGTGTCACACGGTTATCATTACTGAAGGTTGTGATTTTTAGTCGTTTACCATTTATTGACTTAGCATAATTTTCATTTTGAAAGCCACCACTTTGAGTATAGACAGTTTGTAAAATAATGAACTCTCCATCATTCATTAAAACGGTATCATAGGTATTTTCCTGGTTAACTATTTGTTGGTTTACTCCTAAACTTAAATCAACGGTTAGGCTTTTATGGTAGAATTCTATGTAATTGGAGTCTTCCAAAGAGTGAATCGTTGTTGTAACATGGTATGGGGTGGAAAAGTACTTTTGAGCCCAATAGATAAATGAGCCCATTGGGCCGAAAAAGGATTTTTTAATCGCTTTGGCATTAATATCGGAATCTGAAACTAAGGTGGATGAATGGATTGAAGGTAATTGAGCTAATGAGTTTTTGGTTTCTGTTCCTTGGTACACTGCAATTGGAACATTCGATGTAATACGAATTCCGAGGTCTACAATGGTATCTGAATTAAAAACAGGGATTGCTGGCAATTCCCAGGTCAGAAGACTGTCTTTCGCTATTTTATGGCGGGATATAAAATCTATACCATTTATTGCTATTTCAACGCAAGCATCATGATAAGCAAGGATGTAGATAAAAACATCTAAACTATCATTGGTAGCTGGGCTTGGTGTTGAACTAGTTATAAAGTATTCCTGAATTGCAGAGGGCACAGTATGGAACTCATAGCCTGACTTTACTTGTCCATTAGCCTCTTGAAAAATAAGAAATAGTAGTAGCACCCATAAGGTGCTGGATGCTACTACTTTTAAAGAAAGGTTTTTGTGAAACAGGTTATTCAATTAGTACTAATTCTTTGAATTGGTTATGTTTAGTGGAAACACTCACAAAATACAATCCTTTTGGAATAGATCTTAAATCTATGACTTGACTGTCACTATTATTTCCTTTTACTTTCAAAACTCGCTGTCCGCTAATTTCGAAAACCTCAATGGCATCAATTACTTCATTGGCTTCTACCACAAATTGCCCATCATTTGGGTTTGGATACAAATCACAATCTATAGTTGACTGCTCCTGGGACTCATTCGTGACGTGTCCGGGGCTTGATCCATTTTTAAAATATCCTAGACTGCCAGCGTCAGTAATTTTTGTAATAACGCAATTTCCAAGTCCTAGGTTAGTTCCAGAGACTGTTTTTGAGTCAAAGGATGTCATCCATGGATTAGCACTTGTACTGAAGCTTGTAATAATCCCTAGTTCATTATTTTGTATCTGAAAAGGACTGATATCTGAATTAACTTCAAAGAGATTCGATTGTAAAAGATTAATTGTGGCCGCTTGATGACCAGAAGATTCTTTCGACCAGATTGGAGTACCAGGTGTTTTGCGGTAACTAAAGTATCCAGATTATGATTAAACTTAGTAAATCGTACAAAAGCGGAATCTTTCCGTATGAAATCTGTCTGGGCTAAAAAATAGGATCCTTTGTTGGCTTTAAAACACTTAAAACAGGGAGAAACCCTTCTTACGGAATCCGGTGATTCATAATAATCATAGGATTTATAGAAGGTTTTAACACCTGTGCTATCGAATAATCCAATCTGTAGAAGTCCTAAAGAATCCTGATCTTCATCAGCTATCACAATGTCACTATTCACAAAGAGTAATGCCGGTCTACTTGCTCCTCCAAAGCTAAGGTCCGTTTTACTAAATCTTTGGGCCTGTGCGGAAAGGGATAATATGTATAAGAAAAAGACTAATCGCATATAAAGGTTTAAAAAAAGGGGGCATAAAACGCCCCCTTCTAAATTACAAAGGTTGTACGTTTAATTTCTGTTTAAATATAGTGGTCTGTTTACTAATAACCTCCACAATGTAAGTACCCGGCAACCAAGATTCAACATTTATCTGAGCTGCATTTATAGAGGCATCAGGAATAAGCTGGTCATACACGATGGCCCCGGCCACGTTTATAACTCTAATGGAAATTTCCTCTTCTCATAAGCCTTCCTTATCAGCATCCCATTGAATAACGGCAATAGTTGACGCTGGGTTTTCCCAATCAGTTCCAATCTCATTTAGTCCAAATTCATCTCGACCTAAATAGCCAGAGATTAATAAGCGATCCTTTTCGCGAAGCTTGAAATTGACCTTTCCGTTTAAATCATAAAAATAAAGCACCGCACCATTTTCTATAAAGCCAGTAGCAGCAGCCACTAAGTCTGCGTAGGTTCTTCTGCCGCTAATTAAAAAGGAAGATTTACCTTTTTAATTAGGCCCCTCAAACTGAAGTTTAGAAGATATTAAACCAATACTAGCTTTCCCTTCGTATTCCTGATTATTTCCTTCCCTCATCTGAACATCCAGCACGGAGGACCCTCGTCCTCCGTATTGTGCTGGAATCCCCCCCTTGTAAACTTTCACATTTTTGACCGCATCAGAATTAAAGGTGGAGAAAAAGCCCAAGAGATGTGAAGGACTATATACAGTTGCTTCGTCTAATTGAATAAGATTTTGATCGAAAGACCCTCCTCGAACACTAAAGTTAGAGCTCCCTTCGGAGATGGTGGATATACCTAGAAGAAGTTGTAAGGTTTTCAGGATATCCTTTTCTCCAAAAAGTACGGGCACTTTATCGATTTGTTTCATATCCAATTCAATAGCTCCGATTTCAGTATTGCTCAAATGCTCATCTTCTCGAATACTGGTAACTTGAACCTCCATTAAAGTAGTACTACCTTGGCTCAGACTAATATCTATGCTTTGTTTTTTAGTTAGATTTATACTGCGATATTGTGGTTCATAACCGATGTAGGAGAATTCTAAAACGACCAAGCCGGGAGGAACTTTCATGGAATAAAATCCGTAAGTATTGGATGAGCTTCCCTTTCCGGATAAGGTATCAATCACGTTCACACCAATTAAGGTTTCGCCTGTGGAGGCATCGGAAATGCTGCCGCTTATATGCAAGCTCAACTGACCAAAAACAGCAACAGGGATTAGTAAACCGAAAACGCAAAATAGATATTTCACTTTTTATTTATTTTTTTTGATCCACGATGCCACCGCAATTCAATTTTTCCTCAGTAAGGAGCTCATTCCTTAATAATCTTCTTGATGTCTATACCCATAAGAGCGTAAACTTTCACATAGTATAGGCCGGCTTTTAATTGCTCCAGATCGATGGATTGTAAGTTATCGCCCTTAACTGATATAGAGCCGCCCATGGTATTGAAGATTTCTATCTTATCGATGGGATACGAACTTTCTATAGTGAGCCTATTTACTACCGGATTTGGATAAACAGAGGTCCTTTGAGGGTTTAAGCTTAATTCTAAATTTGAAATACTTGCAGCATTCTCAAAGAACTCGGCGATTAATTGAGATGCATTAATATCCTGATTAGCTGCTTGAGCAACATCAAGAGAAGCATTGCCTCCAGGCCATGAATGCGATCCACCAATCACCCTATAAAAGGTAGTATTGGGAGATGAAGAGCAGGTATAATCAAACCTTTGTACCGTAGAATTTGGAGTTTCGGTAACAAGATCAGGCAATTGAGCATTAGCAGGACTAGCGGCACATCCATTGAGGTCTTCTGCCCAAAATGACAGGGTGGTATCTAAGGCCTCATAAATGAGATTGACAGGAGGGAACAAGAATCCACCATTTACATTTATAATAGCATCTTGGGTGCCATGAAATGCAATTAAAGGTGCTGCATTCGCAAGAGGACAGTCCCTTAGATTGGTTTTGCCCGACTCCATCGCTCCAGAAACGATGGCAAAAGATTTAAAGGTGTAAGCACGATTCGAAGGTGATGCATTAAAATCACACATAAGATTGTAGGAAAAGATTGCACCATTTGAAAATCCGCCAATGCAAATATCATTTTGATTGATGCTGTAATTGGCATTTATTTCAGTGATGAGATCTTCCACCATCTGAAAGTCGTCGGCACTTGCGTCATTATCAAATCCGGCAGGACTTGTAGGTTGAGGGTAAACCACCATAGAGTTATTTCCCAAGTGGTTTATATAGCCTCTGTCCATCATATCGCTTGTATCCTCGCCGGCACCACAGAAAAGAATAACGAGCCGCAAAGGATTTTGGGGATTTGCGGGAACTGCACCGAGATAGGTTCGTGTTTGACTACCACTGGTGAAACTTCCTGAAATACTTTGCTGTGCATTGACCATAGAAGCGGAAATTAAACAAAGAAAAAAGGCCAGTAGGTTTTTTTGTAGAGCCCTTAAGTAGTTCATTATTAGGTGTTTTTTATTGATTATAAAAGCAAATGTATAAGCCAAAAAGAGTGAAACGGGCAGAAACAAACTGAAACACCTTAAAACTGCAGTGAACTGACTTTATGCCTAAATGAAGTCAGCAGCTCCTAACTAAGGTTTTGATCATTAGCACAAAACCAAGCAATGCGTCCTAACACTAAAAGCTCTACCATCCGATTGAGAGCAGAGCTTTTAGTAAGGCCATCTTCTTACTTTAGAGTAAAGATGGTCAGGATGAACTAGGAAGTTGTCGATTTAAACTAGAGTTTTTATTCTTTGACAATAAGCTTAATCTGAGTTTTCCAAGACTAGTAAAGGAATAATTATAAACCAGCAGGAAGATTCTCTAGATTAATGGCCAGGGGTGAAAAATCTTGCCTTAAGAGTTACTAAAGCCTGTTTTTGTTTAAAATTCTTCGTTTCTATCAGTCTATTTTCGAAGTCCAATTGGGATCTTCATTAACCATTTCCGTCACCCATGCTCTTACGGTGGTTCCGGCTACAGGGTAACTGAAATTACTTATAATAAAGGTATGCTCATTACCATCGGCAATTAGGCTATTAAATTTATCGGGGAAGGCGACTTTAAGTTCATTCGCTGCCTCAATCAGTTGGGCTTCAAAAGCGGGACCACCTCCACTAATGATTTGAGCATAGGTGTCATCTTGTTTAGAACTGATATATGCCATGCGTAGATTTTCATCTTCGCTAAGCTGATAGGCGTGGTAGTCTGTAATGTTACCGTCTCCGCCAATGCACTCGGTGCACGAGGCAGGAAAAAAAGGTCGCGCTCCCCAGTAGTCCAATAGAATATCGATGCTCCCAGGATCTAAAATTCCGTTCCCTGAATCGTTAATTAAAGCAATGGGCACCTTGGGGTATAACTTCCTTAGCAGAGGAAGGGCTGGGTGCAGCCCAAAGCCACCAGCGCTATTGCCCGCCAATACAATGCGATTGGGAGAAGGATAAGTTCTAGCAATTTGGTCCAATGAGGCAGATAAATTTTGGACACCTCTAAAGAACCGGTCATTAATTCCATCGCCGTCGCTGTCTACCTCATTATCGCCCATCCAGCCCGAGCCATCGCAATAAGGTAAGTAGCCTAAATCGTAATTCGCTAGTGGGTTTTGACTGGCATTCGCACTCAAAATCCCAAAAGAAACTAAAGGAATTCCTGTTTCTACTGCCGCACAGGCTGTGGGACTGCAAAACCCACCGCCCTGTAAAAAAATTAAGAGTTCGTCGCTGCTGCCGTCGCGGGTAAACATCGAAAACTGATTACCTGTATAACAGACAGGAGCATCAATCCCACTGAACTTATGTTCTACAAGTCCAGGAGAGATAAGTTCTGATGTATCGGGAATGAATACGCCTAGGTATCGGTCGATCCCTTGATCATAAAGTTCTTGAAAGGGTGCTGAAGGCTCAAGGGGCTGCGCGGGTTCGCTCTCTGATTCTTTATCGCAACTGAATAAACCGATTAGAGCCGACAATAAAATAAATTTGAGCTTTGTGCTTTCCATGATTGCTGATTTTAGATGATTCTTAGTTTTGACTGGAGGACTTTATTGATTTTCAAATGCTACTTTAAGGCCCCCGTTTTTAACCGAAGTGTTTTAAATTCTTCATCAAAACTAGCCTTATAAATACCGCATAAACTTGATAAAATGGTGAAGCGACCAGATTGCTTCCTAAAGCGTATTTATCCCGCACTTAAACCAAAAAACCTTCGTCGACGAGCTGTCTTTTAAATGATAAGCTAAAGAATTGGTTATTATCATCGCCTTTGATATCGATAAGCCATGCGCCTGACCAACATTACTTTGATTACCTCAGTTTGTTTCTAAAGCTAGGATTAAAACTAGGGAAGTAAGTAAAAGAAAATGAGCTAACTAGAGTGAGACACCGAATTGATAAAGAAAGAAGTTTAAAAGACCTACAGCATGCAATGCAGAACTTCATTTTCACCTTAGAATCAGGCCTAGAAAGCCAAGCTAAAGTGGTAATCAGCTTCGATCCCCAAAGCTTAGATGTTCTCGTTTAGCCAATTTTTAAACTGAGGAGCCTTTGCCTTACTAATTACTATGCGTTCTGCGGGCTTAGGATCAATATTTAAAATAAGCTTGCCGTTAAAGTAAATGGTAAGGTTACTCACCGCGCTACGCTGTACGATAAATTGGCGATTGGCCCGGAAAAATTGATTAGGATCTAAAGAGGCCTCAATTTCTTCTAATTTCTCTTCAATTAAGTAGCTACTTTGATCAAAGCAAAAAGCTTTCACTCGCCCCGTATCAATGGTAAAGTATGCGATATTGGAAGTACTTAAAGGAATTAGGGTATCTTTTTGTTGTAGTAAAAAAGAGCTTCGAAACTTTTTTGTTTCAGCAGCAAATTTTCGCAGAATAGATTGGAGCTCATCCCCATTCGGAGCTTTAGGCCTTAGACTTTTAAATTTAGCCATAGCCTCTTGAAGTTCCTCTTCTAAAATGGGCTTTAAGATATAGTCGATACTATTTACTTTAAAGGCTTTTAGGGCATACTCATCATAGGCAGTGGTAAAGATTAGAGGCACCTTAATGCTTTGCTGTTCAAATATTTCAAAAGAAAGGCCATCCGCCAAATGAATGTCGAAAAAGGCCAAGTCGATATCGTTTTCACGAGAGAAATAATCTACCGCAGCAGACACCGTATCCAGAATACGGTCAACCACTATTTCTGGGTCAATTTCTCGTAATAGATATTTTAAGTTCTCCGCAGCCGACATTTCGTCTTCCACTATTACAATCTTCATAGGGTAGGGATTTTGACCATGAAACGATTTTCAGTTTTAGAAATATAGATTTCTTTGTCCATACTAAGCTTGTACCGGGTATATAGATTTCTTAATCCTTTTTGCGTGCTCTCCGCTGGTCTTTTTCTTTCTTGCAGGGTATTGGATACGACCAAATAATTATTTTCATTGTAAAAATCAACAAATAGAGGTCGTTTATCCGAAATCTCATTGTGCTTGACCGCGTTTTCTAAAAGTAATTGTAAAGCAAGTGTTGGAATTTTCCGGTTCATCAACTCTTGACTGATGTTTATGTTTACCACAAAGTTTTTTTGATAACGTTGCTTGATTAAATGCACGTAACTATCTACCACCTTTAACTCCTCATTAACAGAAACCAACTCTTTATCTTGACTCTGCAAGATATAGCGGTATAAAAATGATAATTTACTAATAAAAATACCCGCTGCTTTCTGATCTTCCCTAACCAAATAGTTTAGAGTGTTGAGAGAATTAAATAAGAAATGTGGATTGATCTGGTTTTTTAGTGCTTCCAGTTCGTTCTGCAGGCTTTTCTTTTTTAACCTTTCTTTTTCTAAGGTATCTAATTTTGACTTCTCAATAAGCTGTAGGGCCTTACTAATTAAAAGCATTATCAAGAGAAAGAAGAAATAGGTTATCGAATTAATCTTGGGACTAATAACCGAAGCGTATATGTCGTAAACCTCTGCTTGAATGAAGTTGAAAGTAAAAATCCAAGCGGCGAGGATTAAGAGGTTAATAAAAAAGTAGAATCCCAATCTAAAACTCTGAGCTAATCTATCAAGCCAGTTAAGGTTGAACTTTAAAATAGCGAAGCAGTAGAAGAATAGAAGTAGAAAGCGCACTACTGCATCCTCCCAACTTACTTCGATGACTTGATTCAAGGCCTGGTCTTTTTTACCAGAGGCTAGAAACAACACTCTTGGAATATTGACCATTAATGAAAATGCAATAGATATAATAAGGAGGAGTCGATTGCTTTTCATGAAAATTTTATGATGACTTTAGTTTTTTATGTTTCAGTTTAGTTTAGTCCTATATTAGGAGCTATTTATAATTTGATAAAGCTAATCCCTTTTATTAAAAGGCAATTCAAACTATGTTTGAGACGACTAAATTTAAGTTTGAAACGACTAAAAGCCTAACTAAGTCATTTTATATCACCTAAGCAAAAAGTGTTCTAAGCTCCAAGGTCTAATAATTTAAAACGTCCTCATAAAAAAACAGATCCCTTTGAAAACACCTTGCTCAAAATGCTGCGTTTTTTTGATCGACTCACTAAGGAGTAGCTTCATTAGAAAGGTCAAAAGCTTTGATACTATCATGAAGCGAAGCTATAAATTCGAGTTCTACCTAAAATTACATCTGCAAATAAGCAAGTAAAAGTGCTTGGTTCAGCTTAGGAGAAATTGGAAATGCAGAATTCATGCTCCTTTGATGTCAGTGCACCAATTTTAGAGTTCCAAAGGTCTGAAGTCATTTTAGAGATTCTTTAAAATTTTCATGCTAATCGAAATTAAAGAAGCGTGGCAGTTTAAGAAGAAGGGCTAGGAATTTTAAGGAGCATACGGTGCAAGACCATAATTAATTGATAACCGAATACCCATTTTCAATCTGAGGTTGCAGCGGCCTGAGCTATCCTCAAGTGCTTAGCTCCCTAAGATCGCTGATGTTGATTCGGGCGGTACTTTTACCAAAAATCTCGCATCGGCTTAAGCTGTGCGGGATTAGCTCCCTGCGGTCGCTGATCCCAAAAAGGGAGGCCGTCATCAAGAATCCTGAGCCCTCGCTGCGCTCTGGCTACTAGTATTTTTTTATGCACGCAGTCACTTGAGCCTGCGGCTCAGAGTCGTTGCGCATAAAAAAATCCCGCATCAGCTTACGCTGTGCGGGATTCTAGCGGAGAGAGCGGGATTCGAACCCGCGGTACCTTGCGGTACACACGCTTTCCAGGCGTGCCATATCAGCCACTCATGCACCTCTCCAAAAAGTTTTTCCTTGCAGGGCGGCAAAACTAGAAAATACTAATGATTATTTCTCGTTAAATATTCGATAAAGTAAAATTTGCGCTTAGTTTTGCGCTAATAATATACCAAGCGGAAAATTTGGGTCCCGAAAAGCTCAGCTTTTGCGCAAGTTTTTTATTTTCACCAAAAATTTAATCAACTCATTAAAAAATGAAAAGAGCACTCTCTATCTTGGCTATCTTAGGTTTAGTAGCCTTCGGAAACACAAGTCTAATGGCCCAAGAGTCTGAAACCATGGCAGCTGATAGCACCGAAATGGCTGCTGACACTACCGCTGTTGACTCCGCTGCAGCCGCAGCAGCTACTGAAGCTCCTGTTGAAGAAGCAGCTCCAGCAGTAGAAGCAACTGAAGAAGTAGCAGAAGACCAAACCTTTCACCAAATCTTGAAAGAGAAATTTATCGAAGGTGGCGCGGGCTTTATGGGTATTGTACTTATTGCACTTATTCTTGGTCTTGCGATCTGTATTGAGCGTATCATTTACCTTAATATGGCTACTCCAAACGCCAAAAAATTATTAAACGACATCGAAGCAGCTTTAGCTAGCGGTGGAATTGAAGCAGCTAAAGATGTTTGTCGTAACACACGCGGACCGGTAGCTAGTATCTTCTACCAAGGGTTAGAAAGAAGTCCAGAAGGAATCGATTTAGTAGAAAAATCTATCGTATCTTATGGATCCGTGCAAATGGGCCTTTTAGAGCGTAATATCTCTTGGATCTCATTATTTATCGCCCTAGCGCCAATGCTTGGTTTCATGGGTACTGTAATTGGTATGATTGGAGCCTTCGACGCCATTGAAGCAGCGGGAGATATTTCTCCATCACTGGTAGCAGGTGGTATTAAAGTAGCACTATTAACCACTGTATTTGGTCTTATTGTAGCCATGATCTTACAGATTTTTTATAACTACATTATCGCTAAGGTTGACTCTATCGTTAATAGTATGGAAGATGCGTCTATCTCTTTAGTAGACTTATTAGTTAAGCACGACAACAAATAGTATTTAAGCAAATGGTAGATTTTGGAATTTATACAGCTTATGTCCTGATTGGGATTTGCGGGGTAGGAATATTGGGTTTCTCAATTATGAACCTCGTGAAAAATCCTAAAGCAGCCAAAAGTGCCTTAATCGGTATTGCCGGCCTGCTTGTTGTCTTTGGGATAACTTATGCTCTTAGTGACGGCAGCGATGCCAGCACAGTATTCGCCGGGGAAGATATTTCTGAAGGCGGATTGAGAAGAGTAGGAATGGGCTTAGGAGCCTTTTATATTCTTACCGCAGTCGCAATCCTTGCGATTTTATACGTAGAAGTTTCTAGATTATTTAGTAAATAAACGCTATGGCAAAAAGAGCTTTACCCGAGATCAATGCAGGCTCTATGGCCGACATAGCGTTCTTGCTACTGATCTTTTTCTTAGTAACGACTACCATGGATGTTGATTCCGGTATTAACCGTAAGCTTCCGCCATGGACTCCGCCAGAAGAAATGCCTGATACACCACCCGTAAAGAAGAAAAACATCTTTACGGTCTTGGTAAACTCAAGTAACCAGCTCCTTGTGGAAGATGACTACATGGATATCCGTGATTTACGTGATGCCACGAAGCAGTTCCTTAACAATAATGGCGATGGAAGTTGCTCCTATTGTCAGGGTGCAGCCAAAAGCATCGCTTCTTCAGACAACCCACAGAAGGCAATTGTGTCTTTACAGAACGACCGTGGTACTTCTTATAAGATGTACATCGCCGTTCAAAACGAATTGGCCGCAGCTTATAATGAGTTACGTGAAGAATTGGCCCAACGTCGTTACGGGAAAACCTTTGACGATTTGAGCGTGGAAGAGCAAAATGAAATCAAAGATGCTTATCCTCAGGTAATTTCGGAAGCAGAACCAGTAAGTTTAGGATAATATGTCAAAGTTTAGAAAAAAACAAGGAGGAGGAACTCCCGCAATTTCTACAGCATCCTTACCGGATATTGTATTTATGCTCCTATTCTTCTTTATGGTAACCACCGTAATGCGTGAGATTACCCTTAAAGTTGAAAATATTAAACCCTTTGCAACAGAAATCAAAAAGCTTGAACGCAAATCTTTAGTTACCTACATTTATGTTGGTAAGCCAAAGGCCGCTTATCTCTCACAAGTGGGAGCTGAGCCACGCATACAGCTTAATGATGCCTTTGCTCGTGTAAAAGAACTACAACAGTTTGTAATTACCGAAAGAGAAGCGATAAACGAGGCCGAAAGACCTTTAATGACCGTTTCGATTAAAGCAGATGGACAAGTGAAAATGGGTTTAGTAACCGATATCAAGCAAGAGCTGCGTAAAGCAAACTCTTTAAAGATTAACTATTCTACCCGTAAGGGTGATGTATACGAAGATTAAGAGAGTCTTTATATATAAAAGGTCATCCGCTTTGCAGATGGCCTTTTTTTTTTGCCTTAAATTTAATTTCTAAACCCCGTTTAAATACAGGAGCTAAGCCGCTGCTATCTTTAATTAGACTTACATCTGTACGTGAGTTCGACGTTAAATTAGATAGCTAATTTAACGTCTACCGTTTATCTACTAGGCGATCAAATAGCTCAGCTACCCAGGGTACTGCCTAAATTGGCTTAATATCTTGGCCTTACCTTCACAAAAACTTTAAGTTTTAGCCTACAGATAATGATTTCCATAATGGTTTCTTATACTTTTATAGAGTTGGCTATCAGCAAACCTTCGAAGAAATCTGTTACAAATTCTTTTCACTCAGGGTGAACCTAGAGCTAGACTTTACTTTGTCCTTTAAGGCATTCTTAAAAATCGTCATTAAGAGAAAAGAGTTTCCCACGGGTAACCAAGAAGATTTGATGACATGTAGCCAAGAAAAAGCATTCGAAGCTACCATTTTTACTTTACCGTAATTAAGTAGTTAGTATTTAGTACTCAGTACTTAGTAGGGCTTTTGTAATACTTTGATGCTTTTAGCTTCGAAGGCCAGGCTATGTTCTGTTGACTAGTATCTATTTTGTGACTACATCTCAGTGCCTGAAGCTCCCGAAGGCTAAGAAACTCGAAGAACAAAAACCCCTCCTCTTAATGTTTTTTGGAGCTTGTAGATGCCCTTTTTCT
>JAGYKI010000088.1 GCA_018401735.1 Schleiferiaceae bacterium | reverse complement strand
ATATCATTCAAATTTTCATTCTCGTTTCAATCCCATTGTTTTCAATGGCTCAACAAACCATTAACTATGCTATTACGGTAAATTCCGTTCAGCGTGAATTTATTCTCTATGTTCCCGCTTCGTATGATGGAGGTACTAACGTTCCTTTAGTTTTTAGTTTTCATGGGTTAGGAGGCACGGCTCAGGCACAAATGCAAGACCATGATTTTAGACCCGTTGCAGATACAGCAGGTTTCATTATAGCACATCCTCAAGGTCAACCCGTTGTAGGTCAAGCTCTTGGTTGGAACTTTGGTAATTCGTCTTTGCAAAATGATGTGCTTTTTACTTCTGAAATGATTGATGCCATTGCAGCAGATTATAACATCAACCTTGATCGAGTGTATGCCTGTGGCATGTCATTCGGTGGTTTTTTCAGTGTTTTTTTAGCAGGCCAACTTAGCAATGAAATTGCCGCTGTAGCATCTGTTGCAGGTACGATTTTAAATAATGTTCCCGATAGTTTGATTGCGCCTACGAGATCTATTGCACTTCTTCAGATTCATGGCACGGATGATAACAATGTGCCTTACGGTGGCAATCAAGCTGCAAAATCTGTTCAAGATGTACTTGACTTGTTCGTTGATCACAACAATTGTGATGCAACCCCATCTTTCACAGCATTACCAAACAGCAATCCTAGTGATGGCAGTACGGTAGAGCATTATGTTTATGCAAATGGTGATGTTGGAACAACAGTAGAGCACTTAAAAATAATTGGCGGAGGTCATACTTGGCCGGACGAGAATACAAATGCTCAAAACGTTAATCGAGACATCAATGGTAGTGTAGAAATTTGGAATTTTTTCTCCAAATTTGACATCAATAGTGCTATTGGGCCGCTTTCGAGTGTAGAACCTATTAGTGTTTTGCCAAAAATATCTGTATACCCAAACCCTGCTCAGGAAAACATTATTATCGAATTAAAAACCCCAATAAAAAGTATTAGGATTTTCAATAATTTGGGACAAGAATTTAATCTTTCTGC
>JAGYKI010000087.1 GCA_018401735.1 Schleiferiaceae bacterium | reverse complement strand
AAAATTAGCTCAGGTGCTCGATGATAGTTAGGCACTGAAAAAATAACATTATCATTAGCATCCATATACTTCCCATTTAAAAAGTACAGGACTACCCGCCCCAAATCATCCTCAAAAACCGAGCATTGATTCATATCAGATTGAAATTGTGGTGTACTGGTTCTTTGCCATGGTACCGATCTTAACTGTGGAGGATTTTGATTAAAGTCCAAGCCTAAGCCTTGCCCAAAAGGCCAAAAGTGGGCTTGCCCAGAAAGCAAGCCTGAGCAGAGTAGCGTAAAACTTAAAAGCAGAGTCTTCAATCGCATCGGTAGATTATATCTATTATTTAGCTAAGGGGATTAGCCGGAAAAACTCAGGTTCGAATGTCTCTCGCGAAGCCACCTAATGAAATTTTCCAGCCGTTAAATTATTCATTATTATTTGAATAACAAGGGATTGGTTATTTTACGGGTGTTTTGAATAAACGTTGCAGTTTTATTCTCATGTTTCCACTCTGCAGGGCTAGGTTTTTTGGTAAAATTTAAATTTCTACAATCCTTTTACCCTTGTGATATGCATAAGTTTCTCAGAAATACAATCTAAGGGATTTCAAAATACAAAACCCTGAAAATCAAAACTAAAAAGTTTCCCATCTGGTCAGAAGGGTAAGAATTTCGCCACAGATTTTTATATTGGAAACGGTGATATACTTGGCAGAATTTGGGGTAGTTGAAAGAGACTAAGCATTTGGTTATGCATTACAAAGATCCTGAAACGTTTACCCATGACATCTTTTTTAAGGCGTTGATTTTCAATGAATATTTCACGATAAAGTTATACTTCTCAAGATCATTCTCCTTTCTTTTTCGCTTGATCGCAAAAGAAACAAAAAGATCAAGGCTCCAATTCCTCGCCTTAAAAATATTCCCCTTTGCTAAGCTCGGTGGGCGAGTTCCCGCTGGTCACTTCCCAACTCGCTAAAGCAAAGGCTTTTATTTTGAAGGCTCGTAATTGAGGCCGGATAACCTACTAATAATGATTTCTATAGATTAATGATGTAGATCCCTAAACAAGTTCAGGAGGAC
>JAGYKI010000086.1 GCA_018401735.1 Schleiferiaceae bacterium | reverse complement strand
AAAAGTTTAAACCGCAACTATTATTTAGGGTTTTACTCTGCAGCCAAATTTCATGGAGCGAGCCACCAACAAATACACAGGGAATATGTGATGATCGAAAAACCAAAATTGACTGATATCAAAAAAGGTGACACCGATATCCGATTCTTTACATCATCTAAATGGCCAACTAGAAACATCATTGAGAAAAAGTCAGATGCAGGGATTTTCAAGATATCAAGCCCATCTCTTACAGCAGTTGACTTAATCCATCATCAAACCAAATTAGGTGGATTGAACAGAATGTTTGCGGTTATTGAAGAATTATCAGAGGAGATTACTACTACTGACTTAAAAGATTTACTTACATGGTATCCGCATCAAAGTACTTTACAACGTCTCGGGTTTATTTTAGAAGAACTGAATACTGGCATAAACACTAAATTAATATTAGATTATTTAAAATTAAGTCAATACTTTCCAGTACTTCTATCTCCTACAGGGAGTCAAAATCCCGGATCCGTTGATAATAAATGGAAGGTAGATGTAAATGTCAAACTCGAAAACGATTTATGATCCCAAAACCATACATAGCACTATGGCAAGAGCAGTCACCCTGGAAACAATTTCATCAAGTAGAGCAAGATTTGATTATCAGCCGTACCTTGGTAGAAATATTTTCTGATGATTTTCTTAGAGAAAACTTGGCTTTTAGAGGAGGAACTGCATTGCACAAACTATTTCTGAATCCAGCACCCCGCTATTCAGAAGATATTGACTTGGTACAAATAAAACCCGGACCTATCAAACCTATCATGCAACGAATAGGTGAAGTAATTACCTTTTTTGAGGATGACAGAAAAACACAAAATAGAGGACACGGTATTAAAGCACTCTATCAGTTTACTTCCGAATATGAGGAAATAAGAATGAGATTAAAACTAGAAATCAATTGCAAGGAACATTTCAATATTTTGGAATGGGTTGACTTTCCTTTTGAAGTAAAAAGTGAGTGGTTTACCGGACAAGCTCAAATACGAACCTATAACCTAAATGAGCTGCTCGGAACAAAACTTAGAGCACTTTATCAAAGAAGTAAAGGACGAGATTTATTTGATATAGATTTTGCGAGACAGCATCGTGAATTAAACTATGACGAAATTATCGATTGTTTTAAAGAATACACGCAATTTTCTACGCAGAAAAGATCGCCTAGTAAAAAGGAGTTTCT
>JAGYKI010000085.1 GCA_018401735.1 Schleiferiaceae bacterium | reverse complement strand
ACCAGCAATACTGTATAAAGACTAGCCCTCCAGTGGATTTTGACTTGAAGGTGCGTGTGACTTAAGAAGGCAGGGTGATCTTTTTTCCATGGATCAGCCTTTTCAATACTTAAGACATTGCCTCCGAGATTCATTGTAGGAGTTAGCACTTGTTCGACAAGTCGTCGAGTGTATTTAATAATCAATATCAACAAAGCCAACGCAAATACAGTAACTATACCTAAAACTAATTGCGGACGTGCGATTAGCGCCGATTTAATAACATCGTTGTATTGGGCCCCATACACCTTGCTCACGTATGCGCTTGTGCTAACCAAGACCAAAAGAAAGGGTAGGATTCCTATTCCCATTTGCATGATATTCAACATTAAGCTACCAGTGATGCTAGAATTCAAATCGAGCGCTTGTTGCACACCAAATTGACCACTGCCGGAAATGCCACGTAAATAACCGTTAAACCGTTTGAATAATTGGTTGAATGATTCGTCGGTTTGTGCGTATTCCTTTACCTGACGCTCAATGCTTGAAGCCGTCTCAGATTCCGTAACCATATTATCTGAAATGCCTAGCTTTTCGAAGAAAGCATCCAGAAAGCTGATATTGGACCTGGTGCCCCAATACATCATGAAAGCACCGCCACTAAAAATAGGGATTAGTATAAACCCCAACATAAATCTTCGGTTATGTATGGCGAAATAGCTACTTAATTCATTCCCGAAAAAAATGTTATCGATAAAAGTAAAAATTAGAAGTGCAAAGCAAAAGCTAGAGAACAGGCTAACTCCTGTAATCAACATTTTCATGCTTTTGTTGTAATCGCTGCGGTTTTTCGACATGTGGTATTAGTCTTGGTTAAAAAGACGATCGGTAATTCCGAACATCCATAATATCATAACAGTTATAAATAAAATCACAAAAAAGATATAGGCATTACGTTGAAGAATCAGAGTCTTTTTCAGTGGATTGGCATAACCAGCGAATAATTCCTTTCGGCCTTCGGCGCTGGATTCGAAGCCAGGTAAAAGACTGCCTTTTAATTCGCTCAGTATTTTATGAGCATACAGTCGGTATATGTATGGTAGAGTAATCAACAAAGGGAAACTCAATCCGGTGATTTCTTTCGAATCTGTATCAAACACGCATATAATTGCCGATAATATCAACAGAGACAAAGCAGCCAGAGTCCAATTGTTAGGCCTTAGTTTTAGCACGGCCAGCTGTTTATTTGAAAACTGTGATTTTTCAATGCTTAGAAGAATGGAAAACATGTTTTTAAGTTCTGCTGTATTAGGCTTCTCAAATAAGTATTGCTGATTTAATTCATAGGTGCGCAAGAGGAACTTGTTTTTTTGCGCAAATGCTTGCAGGCGAGCTTCACATGCTTTATCAATAGGGGGGATTTCGTATGTTTTATGGATCCAGAACATGAACTTATGAAGGTTTGAAGAATGGAAATTGTATCAGTACTTATCAGAAGCGTTGATATTAAAGACAAACCACTCTTCTGCAGAGGTCGCAGAAATCGGATTTTCAACTTTTTTATCCAGATC
>JAGYKI010000084.1 GCA_018401735.1 Schleiferiaceae bacterium | reverse complement strand
GCTTTGGAAGCCTTGATGCTCGGCATTAAGGAAGATCATTTTTCTTTAAAAGATAAAAGCCAAACTTTAGGGCAGCTTTTGCAAATAGATCGCAGTTTGTATGATCTAAAAAAGAAACAGTTACCCTATTTCTGTTTTTCTAATTTCAAGGCTAATCTGCGTCGCAGCGAGAACTTTATAAGTACCCCTTATTTGGTTTTGGATATTGATAAGTTAGATCCGCAACAAATGCCGGTATTAAGATCGCAATTAGAAGGCGATAAAAGACTGAAGTTTATGTTTAAAACACCGTCTGGATTGGGTTTAAAGCTTTTGTTCGAGTTTAGTGAAGAAATTTTTAGCGCTAAAGAATATCACGACTTAGGCCATAGTTTTGGATTAGCATTTTGTCGATTATACAATATTGAAAATAATTTAGACAAAGCCACCCTTGAGGTTAGTCGTGCTAGCTTCCTTAACTACGATCCAGATGCTTTTATTAATGAAGATCCCATTCAAATTGATCCGAGTGAATTTCTACTACGTGGTAGCCAACTGGAAGAACTTTTTAGTGGTGCCAAGGAAAACAAAGAAAAAGAAGTTAAGAAAAATGAGCCCACTGCAGATGTATATCAGAATATTTTAGCGAATCTAGGCCAGGGTAAAAGCAAGGACAAAGTATCGGGTGTAGTTTTAAGTGATTTTTGGGTAGATTTTTTAAAAGTTTTGCAAGGACTTCTGCCAGCCATTGACTTTGCTATTAAAGAAAGTCGGAGCATAGCTTACGGCATTCAGCTATGCATTGAGCACAAGCAAGGTGGTACAGGTGAAGTAAACCTTTATTTTGGCAAAAAAGGCTATACGGTGGTGAAAAGTAATAAGGCAAAACACCAAGTGTTAGTAAGTGAAATATTAGAAAACATAGTGTGGGAAACCGTTGGATTATTGCAGCAAATACCCAAGGAAAAGGATTATGGCAGTCTCAGAAAAGTTTAATGCGCTAAGGCAGATAGGGCTTAAACTGGAAGATGAGCGCATATTAGTAATACAAGAAGGCGAAATAGAACCTTTAAAAATCTGGCGCGCGGTCGCGATACATCTCATGCAAAAACGCAGTACACATGATCAGGTTTATTTAGCCATGTACGATATTACGAGTTCTAAAGTTCGGCGTTTAGTGGCAAATTATTTTGAAAAGCAAGGTTTTCGGCGGGTTCAAAAATCGGTATATTTAGGCAATTTACAGGAAAGTACTTACCGGAAGTTAGTGGGTGATATAAAGGAGATGAATTTGCTTTATGAAAACCAAGATAGTTTTATCTTTATGCCTTTAAGTGACGGTTTATTAGATCGTAGCCATTTTATAGGCAAAGAGCTCGATTTTCAACTAATTAGGGCTCTACCAGCGACAATAATTCTGTAAAAATAGTTCCTTGACATATTGAATTTATTTTCTTATTCTTGCATTTCTTAGAAATCGGAAGTTTTTTTTAGGATTTCAAAGAAAATGGTTCTTAAAGTGCTGAATGTTAAATTGATAACACACTGCTGTCAGAGCGCATATCCAAAACACCAAG
>JAGYKI010000083.1 GCA_018401735.1 Schleiferiaceae bacterium | reverse complement strand
CAATCTGAAATGAAGCTAGATTTTTACTCTATCGCTTATCACTTTTAACAAGTAATCGCCATAGCCGCTTTTCTTGAGTGGGGCCGCTAGCTTCTCTAGCTGCTCGGCAGTGATATAACCCATTCTAAACGCTACTTCTTCTGGGCAGCACACTTTTAAGCCCTGCCGCTTTTCAATAGCCGCCACAAAATTTGCAGCATCAAGCAGTGAATCTAGCGTGCCCGTATCAAGCCAAGCAGAGCCTCGACCCATTAGCTCTACTTTAAGACTGCCATCTTGAAGGTATAGATTATTAAGGTCGGTAATTTCTAGTTCGCCGCGATGTGAAGGCTTAACTTCTTTAGCAAAATCCACTACGCGATTATCGTAGTAATAAAGCCCAGTTACCGCATAGTTTGATTTAGGCACGGCTGGTTTTTCTTCAATGGAGATTGCATTCCAATCATCATCAAAATCTACTACACCATAGCGCTCAGGGTCATTAACGTGATAGCCAAAAACGGTAGCTCCGTGTTCTTGTTTATACGCATTCTGTAAAGACAACTTTAAGTCGTGGCCGTAATAAATGTTGTCGCCAAGAACAAGTGAACAGCTATCGTTACCAATAAACTCTTCGCCTATAAGGAATGCCTGCGCCAAGCCATCTGGTGAAGGCTGAACCGCGTACTGAATATTCATTCCTAACGCTGAGCCATCACCGATAAGGTCGATGAAGCGCTGTTGTTCTTCAGGCGTGGTGATAATGAGTACATCACGAATGCCCGACATCATTAACGTTGTTAACGGATAAAAAATCATGGGTTTATCGTAAACAGGCATTAGCTGCTTACTCACCACCTTGGTTAACGGATGCAAACGCGTGCCAGATCCGCCAGCTAGTATTATTCCTTTTCTTCTCATTTTTCCTTACCTGTTTGTAACCATTAAACTTGAACAGTGGACGATAAATTGTCTCAGCTAAGTAGCTTTGCTAGCTCAAAAATTTGAGCGAGCTCAACTTTGAAACCTTTTGCAAAGCCTGTTGGTGCTTCTGAAATTTCAGCTGCTAGAGGAATATAAGAATCGTAGAATTCCGCACCAATATCAATATTTAAAAAGTTAGTGTGCAAAAAGTCTTCAATTTCTGGGAACATTATCATCAACCTCGCTCCCTCTTGACAAAATAGCTTAAGATGAAAAAAAGATGATGGAAAGCCCACTAGTACTCCATAACTTTGCATTATGTCTATTTGATCTTTTAATGGAATACTCTCTGGATAAATGATATCAAATCCTAAACTTTCGAAAATTTCATCTATTTCTTCTGCTTGACCGGTGTATCCAGTACCAGATTGAAGCTTTCTTTTAGAAACAAAACCTTTTTTCTCGGCCTTAGGCTTTTGACTAAGGCAGGGGTAAAGTGACTTGATTGAACTTGAAACAAAATTAGCATCACTAAACGTAGCCTCATGATAATGCAGCCGACCGACTAGTAAGGGTTTTTCTATGAAAACAATATTTTCGTGCTTTAAACCGAGTATCGAAAAAAACTCTCCCACGTAGCCGTTTAGCACTTTTTCTCGGTCAAGTGAATCTGAAGGGTAATGAAATAAAATAGGAGAATTGCTTGCTCGAACTTCGTTCAAAATTGGATA
>JAGYKI010000082.1 GCA_018401735.1 Schleiferiaceae bacterium | reverse complement strand
AGAAACGAGAACCGAGAGCCAAGAACCGAGATGGGATTGCGGTGGAGTAGGGATTTCGGTTTTGTAACGCAGCGAACGCGGCGTGAGCGCAGCGGGGAAATAGTTTAGAGTTTATTGAGTTGGCATAGCCCCGCGGATTTATCCCAGGGGCGGCAGGTTTGGTTAGGATCGCTGTAGGAACCTGATTTATCGCGTTTAATCATCATTTTGAGGTTGGTCGGAATGGAGGAATCAAGAATAAATTTGTGGGTAAAAATTGTTAGCGATTTTTGTTATGACAATAGCTCTTCCAATTGATTTTTCCAAGTAATGAAACCTTTTCTTGGGTCAGAATAGTCATGGAGTACGCGATTAAAGTTTAGGGGCTTATTTTCTAGAAACCAGTGGCGGCCATGGGTTTTAATTTGGGCTAATTGCCCTTCTGTTTCTTTGATCTGAATTTTAAGTTCCTTGATATCCTTCTTTAAATGCCATATATAAGTGGCCTCTTCGGTATTCAAGGTCTCCATTATTAAATGGAAATTTTCCTCACCCGCGACTAAGAAAATGAAGGAGAATGGAGCCAGTACAAATCGCAATTTCAAGATATTTGCTTGATGCTGAGCAGCGAGGTACTTCAATTGATGACGGTGCTTTATGTTTTCATCGCTCAATAAGTCATCCAAAAGCTCAGTTTCGGAATTGTATAATTGCTGGTCTGTAGGTTGAAGCGATTGAAGATCATGTAGACTCTTTCCTTGGGTAGGTATCTGTTTCTTAAAGAAGTTTCTTTGTGAGAACTGAAACTTTACACTATCAATAAGCTCGTGGTTGATTCTCTCTAAATCGGGAGAAGAAGCACTTTGAGAAATCAGCTCGTGATTTTGGAATTCTGCGTAAACGGCAATCTTTACAAATTTTGATTTTAGTTGTTTGGCGAAGTAGGACTTTAAGACGTTGAATTCTGGGCGAATGGCGTCATTTTCAATTTCGAAAGTGAGCATAAGGTTTACTTCATTAACCGTGTGGGAGAAAGAGATGGTCCCAAATTGAAAGTCGAGTTGATCGATTGGAATTTTGAGTGTTTCTTCTAGCAAATAATTCTTTTGGTAAAGCACGGTATTATCATCATCTTGGAAAAGTGAGGCTTGTTTATCTAGATTGCGATAATTAACGTTCCGTTTTAAAAAGAGCCGATGCAGGTAATCAATTTTATGGTCGTGATAATCGTAAATGATGGGGCTGACTTCTGATCTCTGCACTCGCCCAATATATTGTATCAATTTCCCTTTGAAAGAAAATGGATAAGCGAGAAAGAGGCGAGAGATGTTATCTAAATCAGAACCTTCTCCAAAAAACTGTCCTGTAGTTATTAGGATTTGAAAATTACCGCTTTTCAAGCTTTCCCATTTGGTCTTACGATCCTTATCTGAATCCTCACCAGAAAGCATAATAGTTTCATAAGAATGTTTTAGAAATTGATTCAAGGTTTGAATGTGATCTTTCCGCTCGGTAATAATGATGGCACGATGGCCATTTTTAAGTTCTTGGATCACATCATCAAGGATGAGTCTGTTTCTAGCGGTATCATGAATTAAAACTTTAGAAAGTGATTCGAAGGGATCTATTTTGGGGTCAAAGGGGAAGTTGAAATCTGTTTTTCGAATAACAATCCTCGCTCGCTTGTAGGCCTCAATATCATTGGATTTTATTT
>JAGYKI010000081.1 GCA_018401735.1 Schleiferiaceae bacterium | reverse complement strand
TTGCTTCCCAAATGAGGAGACGAATTTGTTGGATTAGTTCTTTCGAAAATAAAAGTAACTTTAGTACCTGCCAATTGAACATATATTTTGAATAGTACCTTAAAAAAATACCTTATTTCCTTCGTGAAAGTAGTGCTTCCTTTAGCACTAGGATTCTACCTGCTTTGGCATTTCTATACCGCAATGGATGAACCTACGAAAGAGGTCTTTTTCCGTGCAGTTAGGGAGGCAGATTATTTTTGGATTGCGTTGTCTTTGTTAATTGGACTTGGGAGTCATCTGGTACGCGCTTACCGGTGGAAATATTTACTGGAACCTATGGATTTGCGTCCTAAGTTTTGGCACCGCTACCATGCTCTAATGGTGGGTTATTTGGTCAATCTAATTATCCCAAGAGCAGGAGAAGCAACTCGGGCGGCGCTTTTGTATCGTACAGATAAAATTCCTTTTTCTAAAAGTTTTGGGACTATCATAGGAGAACGGGTGTTTGATTTAGTCATGCTGGGTGTGATTGTACTGCTAGCTTTAATTATGAGCTTTGATGATATTATCACGATTAAGGATTTAATCTCTCAACCAGCAGAAGATGGTGGAAGCTCTTTTTCTTGGGGATTACTTATCTTGATAGTCTTTGGGTTTGGTGTGCTCACATTTATCGTCTTATGGTTTAAAGTAGAAAAGTTTCGCTCGAAGTTTAAGATCTTTTTCCGTGAAGTTATGACCGGTGTGTTTGCCATCTTTAAGTCGAAGAACCCCATTGCTTTTATTTTTTATACCTTGCTAATGTGGACGCTCTATCTTGTGTTTTTCGGGATTTGCTTTTTTGCATTTGAAGAAACCGCGCAATTCCCTTTGGGTGGTGTATTAATTGGATTTATTGCGGGAACCCTTGGGATTATGTTTACCAACGGAGGAATTGGCGCTTATCCATATTTAGTGGGTATTGTAGTTACGTTCTACATTGGTGATTTTTTCGACACCAAAGAAGCCGCAGAAGGAATGGGAAAAGCATTGGGAATGATTATTTGGTCGTCTCAAACCTTAGGGATGATAATTTTAGGTTTAATTTCATTAGCTTTATTGCCTAGAAACTATAAAAAGGAGAAGGATGAATCTGTGGGACAAACTACAATTGAAGATCGTTACT
This sequence comes from Schleiferiaceae bacterium, assembly GCA_018401735.1. Classification (GTDB taxonomy): domain Bacteria; phylum Bacteroidota; class Bacteroidia; order Flavobacteriales; family Schleiferiaceae; genus Croceimicrobium. The sequence continues at coordinate 585 of JAGYKI010000081.1, read as the reverse complement.
AAAGACCTTGCAAAAACATTAATTTCTGCATGGAAAGAAGCTGGTGAAAATGTGGTTTTTACAAATGGTTGTTTTGATATCCTCCACCGCGGACATGTTACTTACCTCGCGAAAGCCGCTAGTTGTGGAGATTATCTCGTTATCGGATTAAATACAGATGCCAGCGTCAAACGACAAGGAAAAGGCGCCGACCGTCCTATTAATGACGAAACCTCTCGCGCACTCGTTTTGGCTGCTTTGGAGAGCGTAGACCTTATTGTACTTTTCGACGAGGACACTCCCCTAAACATCATCAATGAATTACAACCTAACGTCTTAGTAAAAGGTGCCGACTACGATGCCGATGAAACAAACCCTGCCTCCAAAAAATATATCGTCGGAAGTAAAGAGGTGAAAGCCCGCGGGGGTGAAGTGTTTACGATTGAATTGGAAGAGGGATTTTCTACTACCAAAATCCTGAATAAATTGTATTAGGTTGATTTATTTAAATTGTCATTTTCGTGACAAATGTAAAGAGTTAAAAAAAGTTAAATAAATTAAACAACACAAAATCAACTGATTAATTCTTTATTTCTTTTTTTTTTG
>JAGYKI010000080.1 GCA_018401735.1 Schleiferiaceae bacterium | reverse complement strand
TAACCCGTAACAAAGAAGTGATAGCCACTGCCATGAAGTTTGCGCAAGCGCGCTTGAGCCCACCCATCATTGAGCAGATAGCTGCCGAGGCTGCCGTTGATGTGCCCGATAGTTATTTTGAAGAAGTGCTAGAGCGCTACACCAACCGCCGCGATGTGTTGATTGAGGGCCTTAACAATATACCCGGCGTATTTTGCCCCAACCCAGGTGGTGCATTTTATGCGGTAGCCAAACTACCTATTGACGATAGCGATGTGTTTTGCCAATGGATGTTGGAGGAGTTTAACTACGATGGCAAAACCGTAATGATGGCACCTGCCACTGGCTTTTATGCCACCCACGGCCTAGGCAAACAAGAGGTGCGGATAGCCTATGTACTTAAGCGTGAAGATTTGATAGATGCGCTTCGTGTGCTGGAAAAAGCCTTAGAGGTTTATCCGGGCAGGGTAGAAGTGGAGCAGGAGGCGTTAGAGGCGAAGTAAAGGCTTCAAATATCTTTTTTCCTTAGCGAACCATGCTGATTGTTTAATGCCCTAACTAAATAGTCATATTGGTGAATAGTGGCTGTAGCTTAATAACTTCAATATTGTGGCACGAACCTTTCCATAGTTTGCCAGTATTTATCTTTATATATTTCATATGTCAATGGAAAGTTTGAGCATTTCCCAACTAATTGATGCGCTACTTTAGAAGGTTTTCTGAACTCCTTGCAGGCAAAATATATCTCCCTGGTTCCTTTGGCCGTTTGCCTACCGATATTGAGATAACCATCTGTTTCCGTTAATTCTTGTATTAACTCCTCTTCTATTTTGCTCAGCAATTCATTGGTATCAGGGCTAGGCATGTCATTATCGTCTGCTCCAAATTTTATCTCTACCACAAGTATCCAAGGATGGGAGGCTTTTTTGTCCCAATTGAGCAGGGTAGTGTTTATAATGGCAATTAGGCTTTTGCCACTTTGCAGTGTTGCTTCCATTATTGCATATTCATCATTTTCGTTTTCATAACTAAAACCCTCATACTTCTCGATAAACTCTTTTTCCCTCCATTTCAAATAGCTCTTAAGCTTTTCAATCGGCATCAAATCTTTACGTGCTGCCTCTTTATCAATAATGGTTAAATTATCAATGGTGGTAACAGCATTTAGTTCGCCTAAATAAATTTCAAGGAATAAATAAATCCCATTGGTAATATCACCTCGATTTTGTTCAGTAAGTCCGTTATAAACAATAGTGATGTCAATCTCATCTGGATAAAGCAAAAGCTCGTTGGCATAAAATGAAAGTGTATTATCATTAAAGGAGTGCCCATTCATTTTTACGTTGGCATTAGCAATATCGTTTTCTGGCTTTAGGGCAGTGAATTTCCAACCTGCAATATTAGGAGCCGTAGCAACTAACTCTTCTACAAACACTATATTTTCTATTGTTCCATCTGCCGTAAATATTAGCTCTACGGTATTATCATCAAACATCCCGGTAAGAAAGAAAAAGCCGTCCTTCAGCTGGTTGAGCTTAGCACTTAATGGATTTAAAAACTGCTGTTCAATATCCATTTCGTTTTTTACTACTTTATGGAATACCTTCTCGTTTTTTTGAAACCAAACCCAAAAGTCTTGATTAGATTGTATCTTAGTCCCCTTTCGAAAAATACTTTTGAAGAAATTCATTCCCTTTTATTTATTTTAATGTATAAATTTATCAAGCCATTGTAAGGTTCTCTTGTCAACAAATTATTACCCCTGCACAAACCCCTCCAAATATCCA
>JAGYKI010000008.1 GCA_018401735.1 Schleiferiaceae bacterium | reverse complement strand
TTTCACTGACTACCGCAGCTGCTAAATTTTTAGCGCCATTTCCTCCATTGGTCCAGGCTGTACTAGAGATTGCTTTAACGCCAAGTTTTGCGCATCCTTCCACAACAGCCGCAATTTCTTCGGCAGCATCACCACTAAATTCATTAATCGCTACCACTGCTTTAAGACCAAACTTTTTAGCATTTTCCAAATGCTTTTCTAAGTTTACCATACCAGCTTTTACTGCAGCTACATCCACTTCTTGCAAATTATCAAGTGCCTTGGCACCATGGTATTTCAAGGCTCTAATGGTAGCAACAATAACTACCATGGCAGGTTTGAAGCCCGCGGCTCTACATTTAATATCAAGGAATTTCTCTCCCCCTAAATCAAAACCAAAACCTGCTTCTGTTACGGTGTAATCGGCTAACTTCAAGCCCATTTGAGTTGCAATAATGGTATTGGTTCCTTGGGCAATATTGGCAAAAGGTCCGCCATGCAATAAAACAGGGTTGCCTTCTAATGTTTGCACCAGATTAGGTTTTACCACATCTTTTAAAAGAGTAGCCATCGCGCCCTCTGCTTTTAAATCGCGAGCATATACTGGCTTCTTATCAAAGGTATAGGCAAGCAATATATTTCCTAAACGACGCTTTAAATCCATCAGGTCGAGAGACATACATAAAATAGCCATTACTTCCGATGCTGCAGTTATATCAAAACCACTTTCGCGCGGAACACCATGGGCTTTTCCACCTAAACCAACATTCACAAAACGCAAGGAGCGATCGTTTAAATCCACTACACGCTTCCACAAAATGGTGCGAGGATCAATCACTGGTTCTAATTGAAAATGAATATGATTATCTAAAAGTGCCGATAATAAATTATGCGCTTTTTCGATCATCCCAAAATCGCCGGTAAAATTGAGATTAATATCTTCCATAGGAACCACCTGCGAATGACCACCACCAGTGGCGCCGCCCTTTATGCCAAAAACTGGCCCTAAAGAAGGCTCGCGTAAAACGGCAATTGATTTATGACCTAATTTTGAGAGGCCATCGTGTAAGCCAATAGAAACAGTAGTTTTACCTTCTCCCGCTGGCGTTGGCGAAATAGCTGAAACCAGAATTAGGTGGCCATCTTCTTTATCTTGGGCCGTGTTTAAAGCTACTTTAGCTTTAAAGTTGCCATAAAGCTCTAGCTGATCTTCAGAAATATTAAGCCTCTGAGCAACCTCTCTAATGGGAAGTGGTCTATACTGACGGGTAATATCTAGGTCGGACATTTTTTTTGGTTTGGAATTATTAGATTTGTTAGCACAGGGCTAATTGTCCCTGCAAGTTACTACCCATCACCAATAAAGACTATTAAAATATGAAGAATTTAAGCTTTGCCCGATTTATATTCATCTGCTTAATTTTTCTTCAAGGCGCATCGGTATCTAGCCTAATGGCCCAAGAAAACTCTGCCGAGCGTCAAACTCTTAGCCGGGAAGAATTTGTGCAGGAACTAAAAAACTCTGCCCTTCTCGTTCGGTTACAAGATCGAACCAATACCATTGCCACTTTAAAAGAGAAAGGTTTGATTAATGAAGCGGAAAAATTGGCACATCAGCAACGTTTAGAAAACCGAGAAACCCTTCTTTCTTTCACCCAAACTTTCGATTTTTGCCCTGTATATTTTTTTTATGCCAAAGACTCGGAAGCCATTCGTAGTGGAGATTTGGAAGGAATACTCTTCAATACTAACTTAGAATTAGTTCCTGTAAAATTAAATAAATTCTATACCGCCGAGTTTGCCGAAACCCCTGATTTAGGGATCGATGGACTTATTGTAATGGATCAGCGACTGCTTAATTTAGACAATAGTCTGCCCTTTTTTGAGCGGCGCTTTGTGTTTTTCAATTTAAAAGAGCGTTCAAAGGCAGAAATTATAGAAGCTTACAATACTAGAATGAATGACTATTTCAACTTTTATCAGGCCAAGAAAAAAGCCAAATAAGCTAACTTAACGTGAGTTCGACTATTTACAAGGGGTCTGAGGCCTGATTTTACGTCGAATTCACGTTAACTTCTAGGGCGGTTTCCCCAGATGCGAAAAGCAACAGTTCCCGCTGCATAGGCTAGTATATCCCAATAATCCGAGGTATGACGTGCATCAGTCCATGGGTATACAAATTCAAATAAGAAACTGTAAACCACTACAAAAAGCAGCAATAGCTTGTTCTCTAAAACAAAGCTTTCATCGGCCGGAAAAACTTTTTGGAAAAAGAAAAGGGTAAAACCTAGTACGATACCCGGTGCAAGAAGATCATCTAAATAAGAATACAATAGTGGGATTTTATAAAACCGCTCTAATAATTGGTTTGCAGAAAAAACTAAAAAGCTAAACCAAAAATAAGGCGAAAACCAACGAAGCATTAGTGTACTGTTGAGCTAGCCATGGAAGCAATTAAGCTAATAATCGTTAAAAATATCAACTGAATAAAACGGATAACCTGTAAAAATCCCCTCGTAAAAAAAGGGGCATCCGGGTTTAGTTTAATCAAGGGAATGCCTCTTAATTCAATTGCCTCGAGTTCCTTAATCTCATTGAGGTACTTTTCGTGCAACTTGCCACCACAATGCCCACAGTACTCTTGATAACCATCCGTCCAAGTATTACAGTGTTCACAACGAATTTCCTTCACAATTAAAGAATTTAAAGGTCTTTTACAACAATGTGACAAAAGTAAGGTTAAGGGAAATACAATCGTATATTTGACCATATTTTTAACACATGCGTAAAGCCATTAAAGGATTTTCAAAACTTAGCAAAGAAGCTAAGATTGAGTGGATTACCGATCAGTATTTTAATCAGAGTGAAGAAGCTGCTACCTTGTTACGCAAGTATTGGCATAAAGATGCGAAAACGCAGAAGCTCCACGATGAATTTATAGAAAATACCTTATCTAACTTCTATACTCCTTTTGGGGTCGCACCCAATTTTAAAATCGACGGCAAGCTTTACGCCATTCCCATGGCTATTGAAGAAAGTTCGGTAGTGGCAGCGGCTTCAAAAAGTGCTAGCTATTGGTTGGAAAGAGGTGGTTTTAAAACCACCATTATTTCCACCATCAAAATTGGTCATGTGCACTTCATTTATGAGGGAGATAGCCAAAAATTAAAGGACTTTTTCAAGAAAATAAAACAACTTTTTTACACTGATACCGAGTCGCTTACCGCCAATATGCGCGCCCGTGGCGGTGGTATTGAGTCCATTGTGTTGAAAGATAAGACTGCCGACATGGACAATTATTGGCAACTAGAAGCGCAGTTTGATACTTGCGATTCTATGGGAGCCAATTTCATTAACTCTTGTCTCGAGCAATTTTCGCAAACCTTACAAAGAGAAATTAAAGCGGATAGCCGTTTTACTTTGGGAGAGCAAGCCATAGAAGTGGTGATGTGCATACTTTCTAACTACACCCCCGAATGCGTAGTACGTTCTGAAGTAAGCTGTAAAATATCCGAACTTGACGGCGATGCGGGTATTTCCCCCGAAGATTTTGCTCGTAAATTTCAACGAGCCGTGCGCATTGCCGAAATAGAGCCTTACCGCGCGACCACTCATAATAAAGGGATTATGAATGGAGTTGATGCAGTTGTTATTGCCACCGGTAACGACTTTAGAGCGGTAGAAGCGGCTTGCCATACCTATGCCTCTCGCAATGGTCAATACAGTAGTTTAAGTCATTGCAGCATTGAGGGCGATACTTTCAGATTTTGGATCGATATCCCCCTAGCCCTCGGTACCGTTGGTGGTTTAACAAGCTTACACCCTATGGTTAAGTTTGCTTTAGAAATGCTCGAAAACCCGAGTGCCGACGAATTGATGTCTATAATTGCATCTAGCGGTTTGGCGCAAAACTTTGCGGCTTTGCGCGCTTTAACAACTACGGGAATTCAAAAAGGGCACATGAAAATGCACCTACTTAATATTCTTAATCAGCTAGAAGCTACGGCTGATGAAAAAGACACTATTGTAAATTTCTTTAAAGATAAAGTAGTTTCTCATAGCGCGGCGGTAAACAAGTTTTGCGAATTACGCGGTATTCCCACACCACAAGTGACCAGTAAAAAATCATAAAATCTTGCGCTATTTCGCCCCAGGTAAACTTTTGCTTAGCGGAGAATATGCTGTACTTGATGGAGCAAAGGCAATCTCTTGCCCCAGTCGTCAGGGTCAGTTTTTAGAACTCCATAAAACTCAGCACGCATCTACCATTGAGTGGCAGGCCCTTACGGAAGATGCGTACTGTTGGCTGAAGATAGTTCTAACAACCCAAGGCGAAATACTAGAAACCAACGACTTAGCAAAGGCTGAATTAATTCGTGAGCTTTTAGTGGATGCTTTCAACCAAAATATCCCTGGTGGGCTAAGGGTTATATCGCAGCTCGATTTTAAGCGGGAATGGGGACTTGGAAGTAGTAGTACCTTAATTGCCCTCCTTGCTGCATGGGCCAAGAAAGATGCTATGGAATTGTTTTTTCGGCATTTAACAGGCAGTGGGTATGATGTGGCAACCGCGTTGGAAAAACATCCGATATCTTATCAATTAACCGCCCCTTATCATGCAAAATGGGCGACCATACAATTACCTTCAATCCTAAAAAAAACATATTTCCTGTACTTAGGAGAAAAGCAAATTAGCAGTACTGAAGTTTTACGTTATGATCGATTAGAAAAGCAGCCCGCCTTGGTAAATGCCATTAGTCGACTAAGTGACGCTCTTTTAAGCATTCAAAGTGATGTTGAATTAATTGATTGGATGGCCGAACACGAAAGAATTACTGGACTTTTAATTCAGCAAGAAAGTCATAGAAATCGACGTTTTTCCAAACTCCAAGGTGGCTTCAAGTCTTTAGGAGCCTGGGGGGGCGACTTTGTTTGGATTATGCCTCTCGCCAATGATTTAGAATATCTTAAGGACCTAGGCTACACCGATATTTTCACTTTTGAGCAGATGCTAAGTTTTAAAATTATTGCTCCAAATAGAGATTAAAGATTTTGTATCTTGCTTTCCTTTGAATGAAAAATGCGGAAAACCCTAATCATATTGCTAAGCCTATTGACCTCATGGTCTTATGCGGCGCATTTAGTAGGTGGGGAAATAAGCTATCGCTGCCTTGGCGGTAGTAACTACGAGGTTAGGCTTATCATTTATCGCGATTGTCGTTCTAGCGGCGCTCCTTTCGATAACCCGGCAATAATTACCATATACGATGGCAATAATGTTTTACAAGGTAATTATTTTGTCCCTTTAAGCTCGCAAAGACAATTGCCCAATGTGGCACCCAATAGCTGCACGGCCTTACCAAGTCTCGCATGTACAGAAGAAGGAATTTACATCGATACCATAAACTTAGCTGCTAACGCATCAGGTTATACCTTAAGTCACCAACGTTGTTGTAGGAATGCTAGTATTGCTAATATCCCTAATCCTGCCACTTGGGGAAGCACTTATACGATAGAAATCCCCCCGCAAAGCCAAAGTTCAACCTGCAACAGCAGTCCTCAATTTAGTAAGCCGCCACCAGTAGCATTATGCCTAAATCGTCCGGTTTCCTTAGATATGAGTACCATAGAAGCTGACGGTGACAGCGTGGTTTACAAGCTTTGTACGCCCTTGCACGGCGGAGGAAACGCAACCACGCAAACTGGCCCTAATTCCCCTCGGCCCGACACGGCAACCGCGCCACCTTACCAAAATGTTCCCTTCCGTGGCGGATTTTCATCAGTTAACCCTATTACCGCTGGACCAGCATTTGCTATTAATCCCCAAACAGGTTTATTAACGGGCACCCCTACCCAGGTGGGTCAATTTGTTTTTGCGATTTGCGTAGAAGAATGGCGTAATGGGTTTATGCTCAGTAATTTACGACGCGATTTTCAATTTAATGTTAGTTCTAATTGCAATCAAACCGTAGCAATTATTACTGCTCAAAACCCTGATCCTTTTGAATTGTGCCTTGGTAAAACCGTGTCCTTCCAACAGAACTCTTTCAATACCCAAAGTTATTTATGGGACTTTGGCGTTGCCGGTACTAATTCCGATACTAGCAGATTAGCGAATCCTACCTTTACTTTTCCAGATACGGGTACTTACACCATTCGCTTAATTGCCAATCCGGGTTCTAATTGCGCTGATACCACTTATTCCATTTACAAAATCTATGATCCACTAAACTTAAATTTTTCCGTTACTGGGCAGCAATGCTTCGATGCCCATAATTTCAATTTCCAAGTTAGTGGTAATATGAGCGATAGTGCTATTTACAATTGGGATTTTGGAGGGGCGACAAATTTTGGCAATAATTCTAGAACCGCAGAACCGCAGAATCTCCAATATTCGATTCCAGGAACTTATATCGTTACCCTTGAAGTTCGAGACGGCGACTGTGCTTCCGTACAAAGGGATACTTTGCGTCTATACCCACGCCCTATTTTAAAGCACTCTATTCCTTTGGTAGATGCTTGTGCCCCAAAAGCCGTGCAGTTTACCGATAGTAGCGAATACTTTGGCCAAGCCGTGCACTTTTGGAATTTCGGCGATGGCGGAGTATCTACCTCTGCCAGCCCAACTTATGTTTACGAAAACCCTGGTACGTTCACCGTTTCTCATAAGCTCATTACCATCGAAGGCTGCCGTGATACTTTGGAAGAAATTTTCGACCATTTAATTGAGATCAAACCCAGTCCTAGTAGCAATATTACTGTGAGCCCTAGTGAAACTACGATATACGATCCTTATTTTTATATTGAATTAGAAAGCACTGGTGCTACAAAATCTTGGCTCATTCTTCCTAATGGTATTCGCCTAGATAATCCCCAATCTTTCACTTATGAAGCAAAAGATACAGGCGCACAAAACTTTATCTACGTAAGTACCAACGAGTTTTCTTGTAATGATACTAGCTTTTTCAAAACTTACGTCGAGCAACCTTTTAAATTATTTATACCTAACGCTTTTAGCCCTAATGGAGATGGATTAAATGAAGTTTTTTCCTACAGTATTTCGGGGGCGAGTCGCATGGAGATTTCTATATATAATCGTTGGGGCGAGCAAGTTTTTCATTCAGAAGTGCTAAATGATTTTTGGAACGGAAAAATTAATAACAGAGGTGAAAAAGCACTTTCTGGAGTATATATCTACAAAATTCGCATTGTGTCTGCGGCAGACGGTTCAAGCCTCTATAAAACGGGGCAGGTTAGTTTAATTAGGTAAGACACTACTTATTACCGCGCATTAAATCAGCAAGCCATCAGGCCGCGACCTTGGCCCACCAAAAGAAAATTAGCAAAGACAAACCAATGCTAATCACTAAATTTAAGCTCAGCCAAAAGTACTGCTGACTTTGAATAAGCTGCCAGTTTTCCAAGCTAAAAGTGGAAAAAGTGGAGAAGCCTCCGCATAATCCCACCATCCAAAATAGTCGCTGCCCCTCGCTAAAAGTATTTTCAAAATGAAAAATTAGATAGGCTAATAAACTGGTGGCTATTAGATTTGCAGCCACTGTTCCCCAAGGCATAATTGCTTTACCATTTAAGGCTAAGCTAATGGCATATCGTAAAAGTGACCCCAAACCACCGCCCAGAAAAACTAAAAGCCAGTTCATATCTATTATGTTTTAAACTCTGGCTTTGCCCCGCGCAAAAAAGCAGCATAGACTAATCCACCAATTGTGGAACCGTAGAGTGCGCCAAAGTAAATATCCGCCGGGTAATGTACTCCTAGGTAGATACGGCTGTAAGCCACTAAAGAGGCCCAAAAGAGCATTCCGTAAAAAACCCAAGGCCAACGTTTTCGATAGAAAAGTCCCACCAAAACAGCTATTCCAAAGGAATTACTGGCATGAGAAGATACAAAACCATATTTACCGCCACAATGCCCTTTTACCAAGCGTATTTGATCTTGAATACTTTCTTCATGGCAAGGCCGTAAACGCTCAAATTGATTCTTAAAGAGACGCACTGAACCTTGATCCGTTAAAACCACATTTAAGGCAATGGCCAAAACCGCCCAAAGAGCAGTTTTGGTTTTAAAGAGAAAAAATAAACCAACAATAAGAGCCACGTATAAGGGAATCCATATAAACACCTCCGACATTCTCAGCCAAAAGGGATCCCAATTTTCCGTTCCTAAGTTATTTAGGAAAAGAAAAATCGTAGTATCTAAATCGTTGATATACTTAAACATTAATCTTCATTTTCGTTAATTGCTTCCCACAATTTATCCTTCAAGAGGGGAATATTATATCCGCTTACTGCAGAGAAAAACAGAAACTGAACTTCATTATTAAATCGCTGCTCCAGATGCGCTTTCATTTCAGCCTCTAACTCTGCATCTAGCATATCTGCTTTACTTATGGCTAGAATATGCTTTTTATCCATTAATTCTGGATTGAACTTACGCAGTTCGTCTTTTAGAATATGGTATTCATTTACTATGTCATCTGCGTCGGCGGCAATTAAAAACAATAAAGTTGCATTGCGCTCAATGTGCTTTAAGAAGCGATGACCGAGGCCTTTGCCCTCGCTGGCACCTTCGATAATTCCAGGAATATCAGCCATTACAAAAGAGCGATAATCGCGATACTCCACAATACCTAATTTAGGTGTAAGGGTGGTAAAAGGATAATCTGCAATTTCGGGCTTAGCCGCTGATACTACCGAAAGTAAAGTTGACTTTCCCGCATTCGGAAAACCTACTAAACCAACGTCGGCTAATACCTTTAGTTCCAAAATACACCAGCCTTCTCGCGCATCTCCACCTGGTTGGGCAAAACGGGGTGTTTGAAAAGTAGAAGACTTAAAGTGCACATTACCTTGGCCACCCCGTCCACCTTTCATAAGAATCTTTTCTTCACCGTCTTCGGTAATTTCAAAAAGCACCTGGCCCGTTTCAGCATCTTTCGCAACCGTACCCAAGGGCACATCTAAAACCTCATCCTTCCCGTCTTTGCCAGTACTTTGGTTGGAACTACCATCGCCACCAGCCTCTGCTTTAATGTGCTTGCGATACTTAAGATGCAGCAAAGTCCATCTTTGAGAATTTCCTCTTAAGACTACGTTTCCACCTTGACCGCCATCACCTCCGTCTGGTCCACCTTTAGATGTCAGCAAGTCTCTGTGTAAGTGAGCCGATCCGGCGCCGCCTTTACCAGATTTACAATAGATTTTTACGTAATCAACGAAATTTTTCTGCATTAAAGTTTTGCATCAATAGCCTTAAATAGGCGTTCAGTTATGCTCTCGATACTACCTGTACCATCTATGAGCGATAATTTATCTTGTTTATCGAAATACGATTTCACCGGCGCTGTTTCGTTATTATAAACAGCGATACGATTTTCGATTACTTCAATATTGGCATCATCAGCGCGACCACTTACCTCTGCTCTTTTTAATAAGCGCATTTTCAGCTCCTCCTCAGGAACTTCCAAAGCCAACATGCAAGTAATCGACGTATTTTTAGAGGCTAAAAGCGCATCTAAAGCCTCTGCTTGTGGATTCGTGCGGGGGAAGCCATCGAAAATAAATCCTTTCGCCTCTGGGCGTTTTTCCACTTCTGCGTTTAGCATTTTAATGGTTACCTCATCAGGAACTAACTGTCCTTTATCCATATATTGTTGCGCAAGCTTACCCAGCTCAGTGCCATTCTTAATATTATATCTAAAAATATCACCTGTAGCTAAGTGTACCAATTGATATTGACTGATTAACATTTCCGATTGAGTTCCTTTCCCAGCTCCAGGAGGACCAAATAGCACTATATTCAGCATTCTGATTTCTTTTGTTTGTTTAATATACGCGCTGCAAAATTAGGAATTTAATAACGTAGTAAGGGGCTTAATTACTTTTCTCTAAATCGTAACTTTGTCACAAATTTGAAAAATTATGGCATCAACCTATTGTGTTATTATGGCCGGTGGTATCGGCAGCCGTTTTTGGCCTATGAGTACCTCCGATTTCCCTAAGCAGTTTCACGATATATTAGGAACCGGCGAATCTCTAATTCAGCAGACTTTTCGTCGTTTAAGCGCCATTTCTGGCAAGGATAAAGTTTTAGTGGTAACACACAAAAAGTATGAAGCCCTAGTAGCAGAGCAGCTTCCCGATATTCCCCGCAAAAATATTATCTGTGAACCCGCACGCCGCAATACCGCTCCTTGTATCAGTTATGCAGCCTACAGAATTGAAAGCGAAGATCCAAATGCAAATATTATTATTGCTCCCTCAGATCACTTAATTACCAATGAAACCGAGTTTCAGCGCATCTGCAAACTAGCGATTAAAACCGCAGAAGAAAGCGATTACCTAATAACTTTAGGTATAAAACCACATCGTCCCGACACCGGATATGGCTATATCCAGTTTGAAGAACAAGAAAATGCCAACCCAGAGGTAAAATTAGTTAAGACTTTTACTGAAAAACCTAATGAAGAGATTGCTAAACAATTTTTAGCCAGCGGCGATTTCCTTTGGAACTCTGGTCTTTTCATCTGGTCCTTAAAAACCTTTAAAACTGAATTAGCGGCGCATCAACCAGACTTGCACGCCTCTTTCGAGCAAGGTATTGGCCTTTACGGCACCGATAAAGAACAAGGGTTTATTGACAAGGTCTACCCTTCTTGTGACAACGAATCAATTGACTACGGTTTAATGGAAAAGTCGTCTAAAGTTTACGTTATCCCCGCAGATTTTGGTTGGAGTGACTTAGGTACCTGGGGGAGTTTATACGAACAGAAAGAATTGGATGCCAACAAGAATGCTCTCATTGGTTCTAAAATTTTGAACTATAATTCTGCTAATAATATCATCCGCATGTCGAATGGCAAAGTTGCCGTTGTAGAAGGCTTAGATGGCTATATCATTGTTGATACCGATCATTCTTTATTGATCTGTAAAATGGAAAATGAGCAGATGATAAAATCTTTTGTGAGCGACGTGAAATTAAGTTTCGGCGATAAAACAGAAATTTAATCCGGTTTTAAAGTTTGCTTATAGCGGGCAATAGCACGTAAACGCGCTTCTTTATGATCTACAATGGGTTTCGGATATTGGCTGGTACCAAATTCTGGAACCCATTTTTTTATATAAAGCTTTTCAGGGTCAAACTTGTCCATTTGTAAGCTAGGATTGAATACACGGAAATAAGGAGCTGCATCTACGCCACTGCCAGCCGCCCATTGCCAGCCGCCTACATTACTGGCCAATTCATAATCTAAAAGCTTTTCGGCAAAATAATTTTCACCCCAGCGCCAATCAATTAGTAAATGTTTGGTTAAAAAACTAGCCACCACCATGCGCACTCTATTGTGCATAAAACCAGTTTCGTTCAATTCGCGCATGCCCGCGTCCACTAAAGGATAACCCGTTTTACCAGCGCACCATTTTTCAAAATGATCGCTATTATTCTCCCACTCTATCGCATCATACTCTCGGCGAAAGCTTTCCCTTTCAGAATGCGGAAAATGATAAATAATACTTTGGTAGAAGTCACGCCAAATGAGCTCGTTGAAATATTTATCGTTTTCAGCAATGGCATGTTTGGCCAAGGCGCGAATGGAAATCGTACCAAAACGCAAATGCAGACTTAAACGACTCGTACCTTTTATAGCAGGAATATCGCGTTGTTCGTGATAGTTCTGAATAATTTTAGTGGGGAACTCCATATCAGGGTATTGAAAGGGAAATTCTTGAAAACCCATCTCGGCTAGAACCGGAAAAGGCAAAGCTTCCGTTTTAATAAAGTTCTCTTTTTCGCTTTCGCTAAGATGAACTTTTAAATGCGCTTCCGTTAATAATTGCTTATAGCGCTTCATATAAGGTGTGTACACCACATAGGGCTTACCATCATCTTTTACCACCTCATTTTTCTCAAAAATCACGTGATCTTTGTAAGCCTTAAAAGGAATACCCTGTTCTTCTAGAAAGTAATAAATCTTCTTATCACGCGCAATAGCGTAAGACTCGTAATCGCGATTAGCGAACACCGATTTAATGGTAAACTCAGATCGCAAATCCTGCCAAACTTCATCCACCCTACCATAGCGGACTATTAAAGAAGAACCTATTTCCTCTAGTTCCGCTTTAATTTTTAAAAGTTCTTGGTGGATAAATTGCACTCGGGCATCCTTAGCAGGAAGCTTATCTAATATCTCTTTGTCAAAAATAAACAGACCCAGAACTTTGTTACCGGCAGTCAAAGCTTTAAAAAGACCATGATTATCTTTCAAACGCAAATCGCGACGGAACCAAAAAATACTAAGCTCTTGCTTTACCATGGATTTTCGCTAAGATCTTCACCGGGACGCGGATAGGAAAAACGTTTTAAACGCTGTGTGGTGTAGTACGAATCCAAACCATTTACCGCAACACTATTTGCTAAGCTATGATCAATTAAACCATCTTCTAAGATTAGTCCTTTTTCAAGAATCACCTTTTCAATGGAAGCCACCACTAAAATAGTTTGGTTCGCCTTAATTAAATGCTCTTCACGATACTTTATCCCCATCTTAATTTTGCTTTCGGCTACAAAAGGCGCGGGGAAATCTCGAAACTCAGGACTTAAGCCTGTTGCTTCAAACTCCGAATCTTCAACGGAATAATTAGCCGAGGCCTGATGTGCTTGCGCTAAAATATCAGGATGAACTGCATTTAAAGTAGCATAACCGGCACGTAAATTCTCGAGACTGTGACGGGGAACGGTGTGGGGACGAAAAATCAATCCCAAAAGAGCCTCGTTAGCACCAATATGTGAAACTGAAAAAAATAGACCGAGATTATGCTGTCCCGCGATATTTTGAGAAGCCAGCAAATTAAGACTTTTAAAACCTCCTAAACTATTAAAAAAGGCAGCGCGATAATAGCGTTCCCATTTCGCAAAATCTGATTTCTCAAAAACCTCTTCCATTTTACATTGGCTTAATTGCTCCCATCCCGCCGTCAACAGCCATCACTTGACCTGTTACCCAACGAGAATCTTTAGCCAATAAGAAGCTTACCATATTGGCAATATCCTGCGCTTCACCAATCAATTTTAGAGGATTGCGTTCCGCGTTCGCTTCACGCTTCTTGTCGTTAGAAAGTAAATTCGCCGCCAACGGCGTGTCGGTTAAAGAAGGGGCAATCGCATTAAAACGAATCTTTGGCGCATATTCCGCTGCCAAACTTCTAGTTAACCCTTCAATGGCTCCTTTGGCCCCACTTATGGAGCTGTGAAAGGGCAAACCTAATTGCACTGCCACCGTACTAAAGTACACTACACTCGGGTTTTCACTTTTCTTTAAAAGGTCTAAAACCTGCTGGGTTACTTTTACCGCTCCTAAAAAATTAAGCTCCCATTCCGCTTGAAAATCGGCGGGCTTTATGCGATGAAAAGGTTTTAAACTAATAGAACCCGGACAATAAACCAAGCCGTCCAAAACATCTGGCAAACCCGACAGGGGTTCATCCGAGCTAACATCAAATTTAATGGGCTCTACGCTCGGGGGCAGATTTGCATCCATTATGTTTCGGCTTGCGGCATAAACCTGATGTCCCGCTAATGCCAGATTTTCTACTACTTTTTCTCCAATACCACTTCCTCCTCCAACAACTAAGTAATTCATAAAATCTTAGGATATATGTTTTAAATATTCATTCCGATACGACTCCTCCAAAAACTTACCCGAGTAATGAGTAGTTATGGTACTAGATCCAGTGTCTTCAATGCCGCGGGTGGCGACACACATGTGTTCGGCATCTATAATAACCGCTACGTGTTCCGTTTCTAAAACCTTCTTTAATTCGGCTGCAATCTGCTCAGTTAAACGCTCTTGTACCTGTGGACGTTTGGCAAAATAACGTACAATACGATTGATTTTACTTAAGCCAATAACCTTACCACTAGAAATATAAGCTACATGCGCTTTCCCTAAAATGGGTACTAAATGATGCTCGCAGTAAGAATGAACATTGATATTTTTTTCCACTAACATTTGATTGTAGCGGTACTTATTATCAAATAATTTTGCGGTAGGCTTATTATCTGGGTTTAAACCCTGAAAGATTTCATTGACGTACATTTTAGCCACTCTACGCGGCGTACCTCTTAAGCTATCATCTTGCAGGTCCATGCCCAAAATCGTAAGGATGTCAGCGAACTTCTCCTCAATCAAATCTATTTTTTCGTCGGTACTAATGTCGAAGGCACCTTCTCTCATTGGGGTTTCCAAGTTAGCACTTTGGTGATCATCGCCAATGGCACTTAGTTCTGGCCAAATATCATCCGAGCTCTTTTCCAAAGCCTTTCCTGCCAATCCATTAACCTTCATATTCAACGTAGTTTCTCGGAGTTTCATAAAGCGTAATTTTTAAATCTAAAGTTTCATTTAAATGTGGGCGAAGTAAATCGAATATTACTACAGCGATGTTTTCGGCTGTAGGATTTAAACTTTTAAACTCCTCGGTTTGCGTATTAAGATTTTTATGATCGAAGCGATCTTCAATAGTATCTTTTATAAGGTCTTTCAAAACTTTCATATCCATCACGTATCCTGTTCTGGAGTCAATTTCGCCTTTCACACTTACAATTAGTTCGTAATTGTGACCGTGAAACTCGGGATTGTTGCATTTCCCAAAAACTTCTTCGTTTTTATCCGCCGACCAGGCTGGATTAAACAGGCGGTGAGCCGCGTTAAAATGTGCCTTACGGCTTACGGTAACTTTCATCTTTAAGCTTTAACCTTTGCTAAAAAGGACTGGTAGATAATTTTAAACCATGCCGTATAATTCTCTGGATGAGCGGCAATATCCTCACTAAGTAAATCGATATCCATCCACTTCCAATCCATCACTTCCTCCGGATTTAGAGATGGCACCCCATTATAACGACCAATAAAGAGATGATCATACTCATGCTCAATCATTCCTAAGTCTAACTCGGCCCGGTAAACAAATTCCAATGACTTTTCTATTTCGCAATCAAAGCCCATTTCCTCTACTAAACGTCTATGGGCGGCTTGTTCTGCCGATTCCCCATCACGTGGATGCGAGCAACAGGTGTTGGTCCATAATTTACCAGAATGATACTTGTGCGAGGCTCTTTGCTGTAACATCAGCTCGCCTTTTTCATTAAGCACAAAAACGGAAAAGGCACGATGCAAAAGTCCTTTGCGGTGGGCTTCCATTTTCTCCATCAGTCCCAAAGCATTGTCATGCTCGTCGACTAGGATAACATTTTCTGCCATATTAATTAAAGTATATTAAAACTATGTCTTAAGTAGGAGCTTAATAATAAGCTGTATTTATTGTGGTTTGGAATGCGAACTCTTCGACTTAGGATTTCTGTGCTCGAAGTAGTTTTTATTTTACGGAACAGAGCATAGTAGTATACATAAGCGATATATACACCAAAGCGAGCCTTTTTCGGTAATCCCAAGATACCTTCATAACCAGCTTTAAAATCTAAATCAATGTCCGCTTCAATTTCAGCTTTAACCTGATCATTAAAAACATCCATGTTAACACCCGGAAAATAAACTCTACCCAATTGGTGGTAATCTGCATTAAGATCTCTCAAGAAATTGATTTTCTGGAAAGCGGATCCTAATTTCATGGCATTCCAATGCAATTTTTCATATTGCTCTTTATCGCCGTAACAGAATACCTTTAAACACATCAATCCCACTACCTCAGCCGAGCCAAGAATATACTCCTCATATTTCGACTCATCGAAAGAGTCTACTGGCTGAAGATCCATTTCCATCGACTTCAGAAAGGTTTCGATTAAATCTAAATCAATCTTAAATTCATTTACAGTATGTTGGAAAGAATTCAAAATTGGGTTTAAGCTAATGCCATCTTCAATGGCTTTATATGTCTGCTTTTTAAAATCCGCAAGTAATTCGGCTTTGGGGAAATCGTGGAAACTATCTACTATCTCATCTGCAAAACGCACAAAGCCGTAAAGAGCATAAATATGCTTGTGCAGCGTACGATCTAGAAATAAAATACCTAGAGAAAAAGAAGTACTATATTTTTTAGTAACGATGGCACTGGTCTGATACGACACCTTATCAAAAAGCTCTTTCATACAAATTACTATTTAAAATCTTTTTCTATTTCATCGGCTACAACCATTCCCGAAATTAGAGAAGGTGGAACGCCTGGTCCTGGTGTAGTTAACTGACCAGTGTAATAAAGGTTCTCAACTTTTTTACTTTTCATGGCCGGTTTCAATATGGCTGTTTGCTTTAAAGTATTTGCCAATCCGTAAGCATTCCCTTTAAAAGCGTGATAATCTTCTATAAAATTACTGTGGGCATAAGACTGTTTGTAGGAAACGTCGCCTCTTACTGACCCGCCCGTTAAACGCTCTAAACGTTCCATCATAACATCGTAATAACGCTCTCTATTTTCGTCATTGTCATTAAGATGCGGAGCCACAGGCATTAGCAAAAATAAATTTTCTTTACCTACTGGTGCTAAGCTCGGATCGGTTTTGGAAGAAGCTGAAGCGTAAAATAAAGGTTTTGATGGCCATTGTGGCTTATTATAAATTTCTTCGGCGTGTTGATCAAAATCCTCATCAAAAAACAAAGTATGATGCAGTAAACCTTCCACGGGCTTATCAACACCCATGTAAAACAATAAGCTAGATGGAGCCATGGCGCGCTTATCCCAATACTCTGGGCTATACTGTCGTAGATGCGCAGGTAATATTTTTTGTTCGAAATGGTTGTAGTCTCCTGCTGCGATAATTACATCAGCATGAAAATCCCCTTCAGAGCTTACAAGGCCAGTTATGCTCTTTCCACTATACTGGAGCTCCAAAACTTCGTGATTGAGCTTGATTTCTACGCCCTTCTCTTCCGCCAAGGAAACCATAGCTTCAACGATTTTATGCATACCACCTTTCGGAAACCAAGTACCGCCATCCACATCTGCATAATTCATTAAAGAATAAAGGGCAGGTGTATTTTTAGGGGTAGCTCCTAAAAACAAAACTGGAAATTCCATCAATTGTCTCAATCGTGGATTTTTAAAATGACTATGCACGTAACTGCGCATCGACTTTAATAAATCTAACTGAATGAGGCCTTTGGCAATGCGGATGTCGGCAAACTCCATTAAGGAGCGGCCAGGCTTATACACCAGGTCGTTAATCCCAACTTCATATTTATAAGCAGACTCGCGCATAAATTTTCGCAACTTATCGCCTGAGCCTTTTTCTATCTGATTGAATAATTGAGCGCAGGCCTCTACTCCTGCCGGTAAATCAACAAAGTCCTTTTCACCAAAATAAACCCGATAAGAAGGATCCAATCTTTCTAATTGGTAATAATCACTTACTTTCTTGCCGAATTTGGCGAAATAAGTATCAAAAACATCGGGCATCCAATACCAACTTGGTCCCATATCGAAATCAAACCCTTGTGCCTGAAAGCTTCTTGCTCTTCCGCCTGCTTGACTGTTTTTTTCTAGAACGGTCACCTTATAACCCTTCTCCGCTAGTGATGTTGCCGCAGCGAGACCAGCAAAACCTGCTCCCACTACTAGTGCCTTTTTGGCCATGATTTAATTCTTTGTTAGCGGTAATCTTTAAGTTTATCCATCATTTTGCGTCGTGCTAAAAATATACGACTCTTTACGGTACCTAAGGGTATACCTAATATTTCAGAAATTTCTTCGTATTTATAACCGTTATAATACATCATAAAAGTTTCAAGATAAGTCTTATCAATCGAATTAACTTGCTCCATCATGTATTTGTGATCTACAATACTATCGGTAGTTGCCGACTTTTCGCTTTCACGGATGTTAAGGAAATATTTATTTTCCGTTTCATCTACAAAAGTATTCTGATTTTTCTTTTTACGATAAGCATTGATGAAGGTATTCTTCATGATGGTATACAACCAACCTTTGATGTTGGTACCTTCTTGAAATTTATCCTTATTCTTTATCGCTTTAAATAAAGTTTCTTGCATCAAGTCATTACTATCCTCAGTACTCTTGGTCAACTTCATTGCCAGTTGATGTAAGAAATCTTGGTGGTTAGTAATCATCGAATTAAAATCGGAATTAGACATGGCCGAGCGTTTTGTTATGTTTAACTTTTAACACACCAAACTTAAACAAAATCAAATAGACCGACAAGGGTTTTGTTTAAGAAAACATGAAAACAGTTAAACAAAAACATAAGAGACTGATTTATTGCTGTTTAAACAACAAATATTGACATAAGCAAAATCTATGAGGTAAAGAACGACTTAAGATGCTCAATATTAGCGGCTAATTCTATTTGTTCCGGCAGTTTATCGCTTTGGTAATTGCCAAATTGAATGCCCGTTAAGAAAAAACGGTAATTATCTTGATCAAACATCTCTGCGATTTTCTCAAAGTATTGATCGATCTCATCAAAATGTGGGGTGGTAGTAAAAATGGAAACAAACTGATCCACTTCTGTTTTTTCCGAAACCTCTTTCAGATATTCTATTGGAACAGATTGACCAAGGTAAATAACCCGGTGCCCAATTTTTTTGAGATAGTAATAAAGATAGAGCAAACCTAATTCATGAAGTTCATCCGCTGGCAAGTATAAAACGTAGCTTTTAGACTTATCCTTGGTTTGCGGCAACATGGTTTGGTCGATAATTGCAAAAAGCTTTTGCTTTACTAAACTACTGATAAAGTGCTCATTACTAACGTTGATGGCACCTGCCTGCCAGAGTAAACCAATCTGACGAATGAACTCACCTAATATTTTAGTGAGTGTTTCATCAGTTCCAAATTGTATTAAACACTTGTTAAATACGCTATCAAACAAATACTCGTCGTAATCGATCATCGCAATTTTAAAAGCGTTGATCTGACTTTCATAATTACCCTGATAGCGACCAGCGTCTATTACAGCTGAGCGAATTTCTTCAGGGCTTAAATCAGCAACCTTGCTGATACGCATGCCACTTTTAACCAATACCGCTATGTTTAGGATCTTTTTAAGGTGATCATCTATATAATAGCGAATATTGGTATCCGTGCGATGAGGCTCAATGAGCTTATAACGTTGCTCCCAAGCTCTAAGCGTATGGGCCTTGATACCTGAGAGCTTCTCTAGGTCTTTGATGGAATATTTCGAGTTCATAATGGCTTTATACAAGCTTAAACTTAGCTTACCCAATATTGTTTAGGCATTTTCAATAAAAAGTTAAACAATAATAAGGATTTAATAGCAAAGCTTAAACATGCGTCTTTTACGATACAATTTAAAAGTGCTTCCCAGAAGATTGAACAAAATTGTCTGCCTTATCTTCTCTATCCCTATGCCGCTGCTTTAGCTAGGCCTTGACCTTTCTTTTTCTTAAAAATCTGAGATCCTAATTCCTAGTCGAGCTCACGTTAAATAGCTATTTTTGTCGGCTAATTATGAGTAGAGTAAAAGAAGAGATCGCAAGACGCCGCACATTCGGCATTGTTTCCCACCCTGATGCCGGGAAAACCACCCTAACTGAAAAGCTTCTTCTCTTTGGAGGAGCGATTCAGGAAGCAGGTGCCGTAAAAAATAATAAAATCAAGAAAACCGCTACCTCCGATTTCATGGAGATTGAGCGTCAAAGAGGAATTTCCGTAGCCACTTCGGTAATGGGATTTGAATACCGTGGTAAAAAAATCAACATTCTTGATACACCTGGCCACCAAGATTTTGCCGAAGACACCTATCGCACCTTAACCGCCGTGGACAGTGTTATCGTGGTTATTGACGTGGCGAAGGGAGTAGAAGCACAGACGGAAAAACTGGTAGAAGTTTGCCGCATGCGCAACACTCCTATCATTGTGTTTATTAATAAATTAGACCGTGAAGGTCGCGATGCTTTTGACTTATTAGACGAGGTTGAAACAAAGCTTGGCCTTAAGATTAGCCCTTTAAGCTGGCCGATCGGCATGGGGCAAGATTTCCAAGGGGTTTATAATATGTGGGAATCTAACCTCAAGCTGTTTACCGAAGTTAGCAAAGTTAAAATTGCCGATGCCATTGCTATTAAAGACGTTAATGATCCCCAAATCAATAAATTGGTTGGCGATAAAGCGGCCGAAACTCTGCGCGAAGAAGTAGAACTATTAGATGGTGTTTACGATGACTTTGACCCTGAAAATTATCGTAAGGGTGAGATCAGTCCCGTTTTTTTTGGTAGCGCTCTTAATAATTTTGGGGTAGAAGAACTTTTAAATTGCTTTGTTGAAATTGCTCCTCCGCCTCAGCCCAAAGATGCCGATGGCCGTTTAGTAAGACCGGAAGAAAATTTGTTCAGTGGTTTTATCTTTAAAATCCACGCCAATATGGACCCCAAGCATCGCGATCGCTTGGCCTTTATGAAAATCGTCTCGGGTGTATTTGAAAGAAATACCAATTACATTCATCATCGCATCGGAAAAAACATAAAATTCAGCAGTCCAACCGCCTTTATGGCTTCTAAAAAAAGTATTGTAGACACTGCTTACCCGGGCGATATCGTTGGCTTACACGATACGGGAAGCTTCCGCATTGGCGATACTTTAACTAGTGGTGAAGTACTCGAATTTAAAGGCATCCCAAGCTTCTCCCCCGAACATTTCCGTTTTGTAAATAACGCCGACCCACTAAAAGCTAAGCAGCTAAACAAAGGCGTAGATCAATTAATGGATGAAGGTGTGGCTCAGCTATTCACCTTAGAAAGTAATCAGAGAAAAATTATTGGTACGGTGGGAGCCCTACAATATGAGGTAATTCAATATCGCCTAGAGCATGAATATGGAGCAAAGTGTAGTTATGAAAACTACTCGGCTTACAAGGCTTGTTGGATAGAAAGCCATGATGCGGCCCAATTGGAAGAGTTTTCAAAACTCAAGTATCGCTATCTAGCGCGAGACAAATTTAATCGATTGGTGTTTTTGGCAGACTCGTCTTTCAGCCTAAGCATGGCACAGCAGAAATTCGATAAAATCAAATTTCACTTTAAATCTGAGTTTTAATCAAATCGATTAAATACTCTGGGCGAAGGGGCTTACGCAAAAGCTTAATTATGTGATCATTCGCCTTCGCACGATTAATATCGCGCTCATCTTCTGTGGAACTAACCATAAAGAGTAAAGGCTTTTTGGGTGATTTAGAAATTAGGGTGTGATAAGGACGTAAAAATTCGAACCCATCCATTTCTGGCATCATTAAATCCAATAAAATCAAATCTGGGACATTGCCAGAAATAATAGCAGCCTCTAAGTAAACCAGAGCTTCTTTGCCTCCAGAACACTCGTCAATGCTTTGTGCTATTTTGTAGTGCCCCAAAAGTTTCCCATGTATAAAACGATCAACCATGGTATCATCTATTAGCAAGCACTTATTTAAAATGAAATCACTCATCTTCCTCCAAAATATGATTTGGAAAGCTAATTCTAAAATCAGATCCTTCGTTAGGAGAAGACTTTACATCTATTTGCCCACCCATTTTTGACAAAGCCTCTTTTACGATGTAGAGCCCTAAACCTGAACCCGCTAATTCCTCCTTTCGTTTGAAGAACATTTTAAAAATCTGTTCCATATGCTCATTAAGGATTCCCATTCCTTCGTCCGAAACTACGATTTTCACCTTAAACTCTGTAATTTCAAAGTGAAGTTTAACCTTAGCCTTGCTTTGCGTGGGTTTTTTAAATTTCGCTGCGTTGGAAATTAAGTGACTTAAAATTATGCGAATTCTGAAGGCATCTCCAACAAAATTAGCCTTCTGATCTATCACTTTTTCAAGATCAAAACCTGAGCTTGTGGCATCCAAATGCAGATTGCCGATGATATCGTCGACCAAGTCAGCCACATTTATTAGCTCTAAATGGCCAGTTGCTTTCGAGTTTTTATAATAATCGATAATATTATTTACCAATAAATCGAGCTTTAAGGTCGACTGATCAATCTTTTTAAAAATACTTTCAGCCACAGGGTGATCATTAATGTCTATCTCAGCCACCTTAATTAAGCCTAAAACACTTGCAATGGGTGCCCTTAAATCATGTGAAACACTGTAAACGAAACGATTGAGCTCCTGGTTCGCCTTTTCTAAGGCAGCAATTTTATCATTTAACTCTCTCCGTGTAAGATATAAATCATAGGCGTTTTCAATAGCGACAGTAATGTCAGACTCGTTCCAAGGTTTGGTGATATAGCGATAGATGTTACCTTTATTTATCGCTTCAATAATATCGTTCACATCGGTATAACCCGTTATTAAGATGCGAACTGGCTCGGGGAAAACCTGTCGAACCGCATTAAAGAAGTCTACCCCGCTAGTAACTGGCATTCTTTGGTCCGAAAAAATGACATGCGGATTTTGAGTTTTAATAATGCTAAAAGCATCTTCCGTATTATTGGCTGTGTAAACCTGGTAATCTCTTCGGAAAGCGGCTTTGAAGGAACGTAAGTTGTTATCTTCGTCGTCCAAGTACAAAACCCTAATTTTTTCTTTTGGTGCCGAACTAATCATTATGCAAACTCATTTGGTTGAATTACTGGTAAACTAATTTTAAATTCCGTGCCTTTACCCAGCTCAGAGTTTACCGTGAGGCTACCGCCATGCCTCTCAATTATTTTAAAAACTATACTCATCCCAAGCCCCGTTCCCTCTCCCACATCTTTAGTGGTAAAGAAAGGTTCGAATATTTTCTTCTTGGTATTTTCATCCATACCAATACCATTGTCACCAAGGTAAATATTAATCCATTCCGAATTTTCCTTTTCTGTTCTAATGGTTAAGGTTGGTTTTTCATCACCCTCATACTCCTTCTCATTAACCGCGTATATCCCATTATTAAGGATATTCATAAAAGTCTGATTTAGCTTGCCAGGGTAGCAATCAATTTCACCTACTTTGGGATCATAGTCTTCTATCACCTCAATTAAATCTTTAGTCTTATTACGCAATAATACCAAGGTGCTTTCCAATCCCTCGTTGGGAGATGCCTTTTTAACCACATCTTCATCTAGCCTCGAGAAATTTCTTAAGCCTAGAACTATTTCTGAGGTTCTAACCGCACCATCTGAAATACCACTCACTAAGCTTTCAATTTCTGTCTTCAAGAAATCATAATCAAACTCCTCTAATTTAGCTTTAGCCTTCGCAAGATCCTCGCTACTGCAATTATCGTCTAGGGCTTCAAAGCCCGCTACAATTTCATAAATTTCGGATAGATCGAGTTTTAAAGGCTTTATATTAGATGCAATAAAATTAATAGGATTGTTAATTTCATGCGCAATACCAGCGGTTAACTGACCTAAAGATGCCATCTTTTCAGAATCAACTAACTGAGATTGAGTTTCCTTTAAGTTATCCAAGGTTACCTGCAACTCTTCATTTGCTTCTTGCAATTCCATGGTACGAGAATCAACTCTTCTTTCTAACTCTATATTCTGCTCTCTAATTATTTTCTCATTCTCCTTGGCCATTTCAAGGGCTTTGGCTTGAGAATGCTCTTTCTCCCTTCTTAACTGATTTATACGATCTGCTAAAGCGACAGAAAGTAGAACGATCTCTACACTCGAGCCAAAAAGCATAGATCGACGAAAGAGAGGATTGTAGGGAAGAATTTCAAAGTCCTTTAAGGCAAAAATGATAACGCTAATCAAGAAAATGGACCAAGCGATCAAGAAAAAATTAGCGGGTTTATATCCTGCTCTGGCCAGCTTCACTGCGGCAGAAATAGCCAAAATTGATCCTCCTAAAGCCACAAAGTTCACCCAATTGTAAGCAATAGTTTCAAAACCTATAAAAAGTAATGTTATACCGATCAAATCTAAAACTACAATCGCCAACATTAACTTATAAAACAAGGGTGCTTTTTGTTTAAGCCTCAAAAAGTTTATGATAAAGAATACAGATGCGATTCCGACTAAAGCTCCGGAGAGCACTGCAAATCTGCTGTTGAGCAATGGAAAGTTAGCAAATAAGTAGCGGTCGGTATATCCAAAAAGGGCCGCCTGTGCCAAACCTAAAAACAGTAAATAGAGAATGTAAAATAGGTAACTTTTATCGCGGGTTAAGAAGTATATAACCAAGTTATAAAGCAACATCACCACTACGATGCCTACGTATATACCCATGAAAAAGTCGTAGCTCGTAACCTTAAAAAGAAGGTTATCATTTTCAATTATTTCAAAAGGCAGCACAATAGGTTTATGGCTACTAATCTTAAAGTAATAATCTTTAATACCTGACTGTAAGTCAAAACTAAAGTCTGTGATGGCATTATGGCGCGTATCAAATTGGAAAGCTTGACCCGTTTTTTGATGCAGTCCAAAACTCACATCATCACCATAGTACAGAGAAATGCTATCTAACAATGAATAACTTAAAAAGATGCTCTTTCCTGTAGCTTTCAGATTAGATGCAAGCTTCAAATGAAGATATACCTGCTGTCCGCCAGGAAAGTTAGGTACTTCACTTTGACTTTTAATATAGTTTAAATGGGGTATTGTATTAACTGCTACTTCTTCATTGGTTTGGAAGAAATATAATTCGAAATTTTCCGCTTCTTGCCCAAGCAAACTCAGCGATAAGGAAGTAAATAGGATCAGTAATGAGAAACTCCTCCGCATATTTTAAGCTTTTATACCTAGATCATATTGGATGGGCACTTTTCTGCGGCGAGATTCCTCTTCAAAAAATTGCCCTGGATCATTTCTGAGTGAGAATACCCGCTCTTTTTCAAGTTCAGCGGCATTTTCTATTAATAAAGTATCCGGCAATAGCATTGCTGTTGCTAAAAGATCAAGTTTAGGATAATAAAAGGTGCCATCATTACCCAAATCTTTAATAATTCCGTAACCAAAGGTTTCAGCGGTAGCCACCGTATAGGGAGCACAAAGGGCAAAAAGTGAATTTACACCTACAGCATGTGAAATGGTTACAGCGGCTCTTGTTAAAAACAAACTACCAAAACCCATTCCCGCTACTTTTCGACTATTCCACAATCCGCAAATTTCCCCTGTACCTTTTACGGCTTCCTTTGCAATGTAATCATCAACCTTAGGGTCCATGTATGCAGTAGCATCTGATATTGGTAATTTACCATTACCGTACGAAGTATCTACCCGAGCACCACCGAGTACTGCTTTTGTTTCTGGGTCTTCAACAACCAAAACAAAAGTTCCTGGGTTATCTACCCAAGTAGGAGTACTAGAAGTTACTTTATTCACCCCAATACTCGTCAATATATCTCCATGACCCTTCACGAATTTAGCGCAGCTATCGGGGTCATCAATTGCTTTAAAAGCTCTTAATTTCAGCACCATAATTTCAACTCATTATTTTAAACACCTTATCTAGTGGCTTCCGCAATGACTTTATCGCTGGCTCTTGGGCATAAAAAAGTCTTGCGAGGAACAAGTCGTTCACACTTTCAGGTAATTCTAATAAATCTAAATATTCTTTTCTTAGTTTTCTTAACTCTTGAATGAGATAAGGGGAACTTGAAGCATCTTCTATTCTTAAGCGGGCAAACATAAAAGTAGCTGGCGATACGGGCTGATAGGCTAAACCCATTTTATTGAGGTAGACCCATAGTCTCTCCACTATTCTCCCGCCCTCAAGAACACTTGCCGCAGAATGATCATTGGTGTAAATCAATGCTAATGCAGATGAATTCTCAAGCGAGTCTGTACTCATTTTAATCAAAGCTTTGCCTTTATCCCAGTTTCTTAAATGTGCTATTGCTTCGGCATCCTTTATTAATTTAAAGCCTACCAAATCAGACTCATTGAGATCTAAAGTTCTCAAATCCACACCATTACGAGTGCTTTCTGCTTCTTCTTTTGTCCAACGCGCCTCTGCAATAAAATCATCATGCCCCCAAGGGTCTAAGATACGCTGCCGCTCCACAGCGCCAACAATTTGAGCCATTTTTTTAAGCTTTTCTCCTTCTAGCCATTTCACCGCAAAATCACCGCCCTCTAAATGTTGGGAAATTTTATTTTTTAGCTCTTTATCAACAGGCTTTAACTCTATGGATTTCAAGCGGTTGGTTAGTCTCAAATTGAGATCTGCGCCTAAATCTGAAAACTCATTTGGCTTGGCATCTCCAATTGCGAAAAATTGTATTTGTGCGATAAATCTATCGTCAAAATCCTTTGCCAAAATCTCGATTTCAGCCCTATAGCCGCGGTAAAGTGCTCTTTGCACCACATTTTCCAAAGCCGCGCCCAAACCAATTAAGCTCCCTCTATTTTTAAAGTCAAGAAAGGAGTACGAATAATGTACATCGTGAAAGAGGCTAAGTATGCCATTTTTATAAATCCATTTCCAAGGCTGCACATTACCGCCACTGGGAGCCCAGCAGGCTTGCGCTACAATATCCTCGATACTCGCTTTATCTAAAATAATCGCTTCTGCAGCTTTGCTTTTTCTTAAAGCATCTGCCAAGGCTTCGCAAGTTTCGAAACTTAGAGCTGCGGGTTTAAAGTTGGTGCTTACAGCAACCTTTGGCTTTGCAGTAGGCTTTAAAATTTCATCGATATCGATATAATGCCTTCCAGAAGCAATTGGCTCTTGAAGTAAAATTCGACGGGCAGCAATGGTAGTAATGGCACCACCTAAAGCCACCGAAGAAGCCAATTGCGGCCAGGTTTTAATACTTTGTTCCACCTCTAAAAGAGAGGCCTTTAAGCGTGATGAAATCTGCTCTACCCCTACCATATCCATTACCATTGCTAGTCGCTCTTTCGGTGACCAACTTTCCATATTAGCCGCCGCATCATCACTTACCATACCGTGCATAATTGGTCGATCTGGCTCCAAATCGAAGCGTTCAATATCCAACATCCCTCTGTCACTTGTATCCATAAGTACTGGCACTCCCTGTTTTCTTGCTTCTGCTCTCGCTAAAATTTTGATATCAAGGGAGTCACATTCTTCTACTAATAAATCTAATTTACGCTCACCAGAACCTATAAAATCAGCAATGTTTTCTTTCGTGATGCCCTCATTGTAAAGCTCAAGTTTTAAATAAGGATCAATTTCTGCGATTTCCCGCGCCACTAAAATAGTTTTGGGTATGGATATATTACTTAAACCACTGCGGATTCTATTGAGATTGCTTAAATCCAAATGATCAAAGTCTGCAATTCGAAGTGTCCCGAAAACCCTTTCAATTGCCATAGTTAACGCAACAGATTGACCAACAGACAAACCGATTACCCCAACCGTTTTTTGACCTAGACTAGCCTGCTCTTCTTCACCAATTTTGTACTTATTGCGAGAAGTTCTTAACTCCACGAACTCTTTAGCAGGTAAAATATGACTAATTATATCGGACCAAGGGTAGTAAACCCATGTGCCATAGCAATAAATATCGTTCTTTTTTTTCCAATCCTCAAGCCACTCAACTCGTTCAGATTTGCTAATTTGGCGATCTGGATGACGAGTTAGATATAATTCTAGGAGCTGATTTTCTAGACTATTAGCTATTTTTAAATGATTTTTATCACTAGCCAATAATGCCTCAAAGTCCTTGAGTTCAGAATTAAGGTTTAAGTTGTATAAAATTGGTTTATAATAACTTTTATCTACACTCTTAACACCTGATATTAAACTTTTTACAATAAATTTATTCGATTTTATCATTAGTATTAATTGTTAAATAGCTTGAGCCAAATTACATCATAGTATTCAGTAAATCTTTATTTTTACCAAAAATTTTCACTCCCAGATGAACGATTCTGTACGCATACTTTACATTGACGACGAAGAAAACAACTTGCAGGCATTTAAAGCAAATTTTCGTCGAGACTTCAAGTTATTTACCGCGCTTTCAGGTGCCGAAGGTCTAGAAATTTTCAAAAGAGAAAAAGACCTTAATATCATTCTTACCGACCAGCGCATGCCAAACATGACAGGTATTGAGTTCCTTGAAGAGGTTCAAAAGATCAATCCAGAACCCATGCGGATTCTTATCACAGGTTACTCAGATATCAATGCTGTTATTGATGCTATTAACCGCGGGCAAGTCTATCGCTACTTCAATAAGCCTTGGCATTATGATGATTTAAAAGCAACCATTCTTGCTGCTCATGAGGTGTTTAGCCTCCGTCGCCAAAACAAAGTACTAGTGGATGAACTAGCACGTGCCAACGATCAGCTCGAATTCCTGCTTCGCCAAAAGCTTTTGTCCTAATTGAGGGGAATTAAAATATTTTTCTTACTCCTTTGCGGTTTTAAGCTCTTCTCACAAGAGTTAATTCGACTTGAAGGAGAGAGAGAAATTATCATATCTCAAAAAAAACTTAAAGAATTAAGTTTAAAAACTGATCTTGAAGCATATCGGGAGCACTATGCGATACGAGGTCTTTTTCAAGAAGTCTTTCTTGAGTTAAATCTTCACAATTCTTCACCGAGTTTTGAGCTACAGCCCATTCTTACCTTTAATGAACCTTCGCTGCAACTAGATCTCTTCTTAAATTTCGCAAATCTCGCCCCGGAAGATCAACTTTTCCTATCCACTCACAGGGGAATAAAAGCCATTCCCAGCAAAGCCAAAAGCTTCCTACTTAGTAGCTTTTCTGCTAAGCACCGCATTCTATTTAAAGATCGGTTTCCTTACGATAATAGTCGCCTTAGCATCGAAGGACTGGTATTTAGCGAAATTGATAGCAATGTCGTTTTAGATGATTACGGCGATGCTGGCACTTGTCAAGTAAATGCCACTTGCTCAATCGCCACCAATAATGAACTTAGTCGCGCTACTACCCGCATTCTTTGGATAAACGGCAGTCTCGCCGGTTGGTGCACGGGTACCTTAGTCAATAATACTGCCTTTGACGCCAAACCCTATGTTTTGAGCGCTGAACATTGTGCATTAGCAGGTTCTTTGGTTTCCAATAATGACCTCAACCGCTGGGTGTTTTTCTTTAATTACCTCAACCCTAATTGCGAAGGAGTTAACCAAGAAAGTGATATCCCGCAGCAGCAAATACTAGGAGCCTCACTGCGTGCGCGCAGTGCTGATAATGGTGGCGATTTTGGCTCAGACTTCCTCCTTCTCGAGCTTAACCAAAATATCCCCGCTTCCTACAATGCCTATTTTGCCGGTTGGAATCGTGGCCCAATTTTAAGTTCTAAAGGAGATTGTTTTCATCACCCTTCCGGAGATGCACAAAAAATAAGTATCTATCGCCAAAAACCGAGTATAACTAGCTATGGCGGGAGCATTCCTAATACCCACTTGGAAGTCTTTTGGCAAGAAAGTAAATACGGATTTGGTACTACTGAAGGAGGGAGCAGCGGTAGCGCGCTTTTAGACGAGCAAGGCCTTATTCTCGGTACCTTAACCGGTGGGAGTAGCAGCTGCCAACAAACAGAGCTTTCCGACTATTTTGGACGTTTTTCTTACAGCTGGCTTAGTAATGGTGATTTACCCAATCAACAATTAGCCCCGTGGTTAGACCCTAAAAAATTAGGCAATCTGCGCCTCCAAGGCCTCAATTATGGCGATAGTATAGATACTACTATTCTCAATGATGTTAGCGTTTTCCCCAATCCCGTGCAAAACGGCCAAGTCGAAATAAAGGGCTTTAACGACCTACAAAGTGCTGTACGCGTGCAGCTTTTCTCCCTTGCGGGAGATGAATTACAAGAATTTTATAGCTCTCCCTTTGCCTACGGAACAATTCCTTTAAATTTAGAAACTTTTCGCAGCGGCTTATACATACTGCGTATTAGGCAGGGAAATCTGCAAAAAACACTTAAAATATGGATACTTTAAAATTCAGCCTACTTCTGGCTATCAGTCTTTTTCTCAGCGCTTGTGGTGCTAAAAAAAATAGCGACCCAAAAACGGAATCCGCCATCGAGTTCACTGAAAATGATGAAGAAAATCCCATCCAAATTATTAGTCCTTGCCTTGCGGCCGAAGAAAACCCCCGTTTCGAGTATGAGACCCAAACCGCTTTTATTACCGATTTTAGGCAAGATGGAAGTTGTATTATTCTCAGCTATAGTTACAGCGGCTGTAAACCTGGTCGGGCGCATCTAGCCGTGACTGAAAAAATACCCGCTAAAAAATCGCTGCACCTTAAATTAGAACTGCTAATGGAAAATGCCGGTGAATGCGATATGCTTATCACTGACAGCAAACATTTTAGCCTCCAAAATATTGCCGCTAATCAAGACCTAAGCCTTGAATTTAACGATGCTAATCTTATTGTAGAGTATAAAAATCCCTAAAACTGATACTTTCCCTAATACTGATTGGTGCGCAGCAGAACCAAAGTACAAGCCACTTCAGTTTCAATACCGCGCTTTTGCAGATGATCCATCCAATCAGGGTTTTCGGTTCCTGGATTAAAAATCACACGCCGGGGATTTAAGGAATCTACGTAGTCGAAATAATCAGCCTGGTTTTGCGGCCCCAAATAAAGCGTTACCGTATCCACATCTTGAAAATCCTTTTTTTCCTTCGAAAAGGGAATGCCATTTACCTCACCCGAGCGATTGCCCACAGCAACCACTTCATGCTGATAATCCTTTAGCATATTCATAGCGATATTAGAGTAACGCTGCTTATTTTCGCTCGCACCGAGAACCAATGTTTTCATCTTGACGTTCTTATAGATTTAAGGTGTAATTGACCTAAATTTTGGGTTTCCTTAAAATCGAAAACCTGAGATTCTATTCCGAGTCGCCCCCACCTTTATTAACTTTGCCTATGGCCTTAGAAACAACAAATTTACAATTTAGTTACCACGCCGAAAAAGCGTTCCAGTTTCCTGATATTAAAATCGCTTCCGCAGATGCGGCTTTAATCATCGGTCCCTCTGGCTCCGGAAAAACTACGCTTTTAAACCTTATTGCGGGATTGCAAAAAGCTAGTGCCGGTGAAGTTAAATTGGGCGATCAATCTCTCCATAACTTGGAAGGTCGCAAGCTAGAGAGGTTTAGGGCGAAGCACCTGGGTTTAATTTTCCAAAAGAGCCTTTTTCTACCTTATCTCAGCATGATGGATAACATGAAAATGATATACTCGATTCAAAATCGCAAGGCTGATAAACGTGAAATTGAGCTCCTGTTTTCAGAATTAAACATTAGCCATATTCTTTATAAAAAAGCTGCCTCTTGCAGTATTGGCGAACAACAGCGAGCTGCCATTGCGCGAGCGCTCTTGCAAAAACCCAGTTTGATTTTAGCCGATGAGCCCACGGCTGCTCTAGATGATGCCAATGCTGAAAAAGTAGGGGAACTGCTTCTGCAAATGAGCCAATCTCAAAAAACCGCCTTATTGGTGGTAACCCACGATGCCCGCCTTAAAAAGCTAATTTCTAAATCCTATCAACTGTGAATATCTTCCGCCTCGCCTTGGCCAGTTTAGCACACAAGAAACTGCATAGCTTTTTAAGCATTTTACTTTTATCTTTCTCCCTTGCATTAATAATGGTTCTTTTTACCGCGAAAGACAGTTTTGAAGAAAGCTTCACTCGCAATATTAAAGGAATAGACTTAGTAGTGGGCGCCAAAGGCAGTCCTCTGCAAATTATACTTAGCAGCGTTTACCATATTGATGCTCCCACTGGAAATATCTCCCTTTCTGAATTTGAAAAACTAGCTAAAAACCGATTGGTTAAAAAAGCGATCCCTTTAGCGTATGGCGATAATTATAAAGGTAAGCGTATTGTAGGAAGCGATAGTAATTACGCCGCTTTGTATACTATTAAACTCGCAGAAGGTCGTTCTTTCCAAAAGGCTTTTGAAGTTTGTATTGGCGCAAATGTGGCAAAAGTTCTAGAACTCAAAATAGGTAGTCAATTCCATGGTTCTCACGGTTTTAGCGAGGAAGGAGAAAGCCATGACCATCAGGATTTTAAGGTAGTAGGGATATATGAGCAAAGTGGTAGCGTCATCGATGACTTAATTCTTACACCGCTGGCCAGCATCTGGTTAGCACATGAACATCCCGCTGAGCAAGCTCACGATCACCAACACGAAGAAGTGAAACGTGAAATAACCGCTGGCCTTATCCAATTTAGCAATCCAATGGCTACCCTAAGTTTGCCCCGACAAATTAATAGTCAAACAAAAATGCAGGCTGCATTGCCTGCTATCGAAGTAAACCGACTTTTTAGCTTGGCCCAGTCGGCGCTAGATTTACTCGAAGCCCTAGCCTATATTTTACTACTTATTGCCGGTATCAGTATTTTCGTTTCGCTGCTGCAAGGATTAAAAGACGAAGAACCTCAATTGGCCTTCCTTAGAGCAGTGGGAATTAGTCGCTATAAAGTGGTTCTATTGGTTTGGGCGAAGTCTATCTTTCTCAGTTTTATTGCCTATTTCTTCGCCTTAATTTTAGCTTTTATTAGCTTGGAACTTCTCAGTTTGAAGCTACCTAATCTCAGCAGTGGATTAGGTTTACAAACCTTGCAAAATCCTATGCAACTGTGGCTCCTGTTCAGCGTTTTAATATTGGGTACCTTTGCCTCACTTTTACCCGCCTGGCATGCCTACCGCATTAATATTCCTAAAACCTTAGCCGATGCTTAAAGTGTTTTTATCCATTATTTTTTGTCTGAGCATTTTTACCGGCAGCGCCCAAAAGAATTTGGTTTGGCCAGTTTTAGCGATGACTAATTATGATCAGGACCCAGTGTCGGGCTTATTCAGCCCGAAATTTCCGAGCATTTTAAGCTCTAAATACGAAGGGCAGGAAGTTATTATTTCAGGCTACCTCATCCCCTTAGATGTGGCGGCTAATACTTACGCACTTAGTAAAAATCCTTTTTCTGCTTGTTTCTTTTGCGGTAATGCCGGCCCCGAAACGGTAGTGGAATTAAAATTTAAAGAAGACCCCGGTCGTTTTGCCACCGATAAGTTTGTTCCGATTACTGGCGAACTAAGACTAAATCGCAATGGGCAGGGCTTATTCTTTACGATTATAAATGCGCAAATTGAAGGTTAATGAAAAAATTCCTTTTTATCATTCTGCTACTGGCTTGTTACGCATCTGCGCAAGCGCAAAAAACTGCACAAATAATAGACTGGAAAGTTCTAGCCAAAGTAGATTTTGTAGACAAATATTTCCCTGATTTTGAGGCTTGGTATCTAATTCCAAAATTTCAAGAAGAAGTTAGAGCCCTCGATCAAAAGCCCATAATTATTAAAGGTTATGTTATTCCCATGGATGTGGAAGGAGGCGAATACGCGCTTTCCGCCTATCCCTTTAGTGCCTGCTTTTTCTGCGGAGGGGCGGGCCCAGAAAGCGTTATTAAGCTCGAACTCGCCGAAAAAACAGAGCGTTTTCAAACCGATGATATTATTACCTTTAGTGGCACTTTAGAATTAAATGATTCTGACGTCGATAACTTTAATTATATCCTAAAAAATTGTCGTCCTCTAAAAAAATAAAAAAACGCTGGCTCGCTCTAGGTTTTTTACTCGCATTGGGTCTACTCTATTTTTCCGGGCCACAGCCAGCGAAAGGAAAATACCCTGTAACTTTTCCATCCGTTAATTCCGATCTGCAAGCGCTCAACGATTCTATAAATTTAGCGGAAGCCTCCAACCCTTTGCTGCGTGCGGGCAATGAAGCGCGCATAGTTTGGTTGGATAGCATTCATAAAACCCAACGCGTTATTCTTTATTTACATGGTTTTTCGGCTTCTGCCGTGGAAGGAGCGCCTTTGCATGAAAAAATAGCGCACGAAATGGGTGCTAATTTATACTTAGCACGCATTGTTGGTCACGGATTAAAATCGAATAACCTCGAGGATTTTACCACAAGCAGCAGCTGGCAAAGCGTTTTACAAGCCTTAGCGATTAGTGAGCAATTGGGCGATGAAGTAGTGATTATGGGCACCAGTACGGGTTGTAGTTTTGGATTAAAATTAGCCGAACTCTTTCCGAATAAAGTGAAAGCCTTGGTAAACCTATCACCCAATATTCGCGTAAAAGATCCCGCCAGTTACCTTTTAAATAAACCTTGGGGCGAGCAAATTGCCGGCGCCGTTTTGGGCGAACCTCGCACCGTAAGGGGCATGGGGGCTGAATATGCTAAATATTGGGATACCGTTTATACCGTGCGCGCGCTCGTTGAGTTACAGGAAATATTAGAATCGGCCCTTACCGAAGAGTGTTTCGCCAATATTCATCAGCCGGTGCTAAACCTCTATTACTATAAAAATGAAGAGGAACAAGATCAGGTGGTTTCGGTCGATAAAATTTTAGAGATGCACGAACTTTTGGCCACCGCCGATTCCTTGAAGGTTCTGAAGGCTATTCCCACCGCGGGCGACCACGTTTTAGCCTCTCCAATTAAAAGTAAAGACCCCGCTGCCGTTGAGGCTGCGGTGCGAAGTTTTTTCCATGAGATTTTAAAATGGTAAGTCTTAAATTGGCATCAACCGATCGTAGGGAAATTCTCGATAAATAAAGCACAATTCATGAAGCTCTTATGCTTGTAAAATTTAATTTTGCCTTTTAATGAGTTTCACCTTTCCACAATTCTTCTGGGCCTTTTTCGCACTAGCGATTCCTATACTCATTCACCTTTTTAATTTAAGGAAACACAAAACAGTTTATTTCAGTAATACTCGCTTTTTGCAAGAGGTACAGCGAAGTACCAAAGCTGTAAAACGCTTAAAAGAGTTTCTCCTTCTCGCTCTGCGCTTACTCGCTTTAAGCGCCATAATTTTGGCCTTCGCCAGACCTGTTCTTCCCATTAGCCGCAGCCTCGATAAAGATTTTAGCCAACTTAGCATTTACCTAGATAATAGCTATAGCATGAAAAGCAGCGGCAGTGAGGCCAGTCTTTTTAACAAAGCTCGTCAAAATGCCGTGCGTATTTTAAAAAGCTTAAAGCCAGATGCGTCAGTACAAATTCTTACCAATAATTTTGAAGCCAAATACCAGCGCTTTTACAGCCCGAAGGAAGCTATTCGGCTGGTAGATGAGTTAGACTACTCCCCTTCCTTTCGGAGTTTCAAAGAAATAAAATCCCGCATTATCGAAGCCTCCAGTCGTCTGGAAAACCAAGGGCCTTTGCAGGTAATTTTAATCAGCGACTTTCAGGCTACTAGCTTTAAAGAGTGGTCCGAAGAAGACATTCCTGCGAACTGGCAAGTAAAACTCTTAGCTTTAGATGCAGCAGATGAAGCGGCCAACTTAGCGATTGACTCCTTGTGGCTCGAAAGTCCCGTGCTCATTCCCAACTTCACCCAAAAACTGGCATTTCAACTAAAAAATTACGGCAGCAAAGATTTAAAAGATGTTTCCCTTAGCCTAAAGGTAAATGATCAGATTATCAATCAGCAAAAATTTAACATTCCCGCTCAAGGCATTGAAAACGGAAGTTTAGAGTTTCTTTTGCCATCAGCGGGGAATTTTAAAGCTCAATTAGAGATTGAATCGAGTGGCGGTGCGCAATTTGATGATGTTTTCTACTTCCAGCTCAAGGCACAAAAGAAAGTGGCGGTTTATATTTTAGCACCTCAAGGGCAATCCCATTTAAACACTAAGCTTTTCAGAGATAGCCTTTTTGAACTTAAAGTCAGTTCGTACGACGACATTGATTTTGATGCTTTACAAGCTACTGAACTTATAATCGCTGAAATACAGGATGAGCTTAGCTCTGGCCTCCTCACAAAGTTAAATGAGCATCTAGCGGCAGCGAAAAACCTATTTTTAATCCCCAACGGAAAGGCTTCTGGTTTTGCGTCTGTACTGGCCAATTATGGCTTAGCTTTAAACCCTAATTGGGAAAATGATAGTTTGCGTGCGGTTGAACTCAATTACCAAGACCCCTATTTTAGAGGCGTATTTTTAAGCGAAACCAAAAACCCCGACTTACCCTTTAGTCGCAAGTTCTTTAGAGCCCCAGCTGGCGTTTTATTCCCCTTATTAAAATTTGAAAATGGAGAAGCCATGCTGTTCCGACAGCCTTATGGTAAAGGTGATGTGTTTATCAGCTTAAGCGCGATTGAACAAGAATTTAGCAATTTTGCCATTCATCCTATTGTTATACCAATTCTTTATAATGCAGCCCTTTTTAAAAAGGAAGCAGCGGCCCTTTACCTTAGCCCAGGTTTGCAAAAAACCAGTTTACTTATTGATGTACCTTACCGCAATGACAGCCCTCTCGCTCTAAAAGTGAGCAATGAAGAACTTATCCCACCCCAAGAAAAACGCGGCGACCTCATAGCACTCTCTTTACCCGAACAAGAATTAAAACCAGGCACTTACCCTTTGTTACGCGGCAACGATTCATTGGCTTATTTAGCGATTAATGTAGATAAACGCGAAAGTGAAATAAACTGTCTTAGTTCCGCAGAATTGCAAGAAGCTCGCTTTATTACGGCAGAGCAAATTATTGATGAGGATGAATTTGAAAATTACAGCTTAGAACTCAAAACACTTCAAGAGGATAAGAGCCTTGCTCATTGGTTTATCCTCGCAGCATTGGTATTTTTAATTATCGAAATGTTTATCAACAAAAATTCTGGCCATGAAGAATTCAGCGCAAATTCTCATTAAAAATGCGAGGTTAGTAGAACCTCTGTCTGAATTTCATTTACAGCAGGTCGATTTACTGCTTAACAATGGTAAGCTTGAGCAAATTGCTCCTCGTATTTCCATAGATAACATAGAAACTTTTAGTGCCGACAATCTCCATGTCTCACTCGGTTGGATGGATTTGCGCGCCAACTTCTCCGACCCCGGTATGGAAGATCGCGAAGATTTAGAATCGGGAGCCATGGCCGCTTGGCAAGGCGGTTTCACTTCGGTGGGACTTTCACCGCAAACCGAGCCGGTAGCC
Organism: Schleiferiaceae bacterium; assembly: GCA_018401735.1. Classification (GTDB taxonomy): domain Bacteria; phylum Bacteroidota; class Bacteroidia; order Flavobacteriales; family Schleiferiaceae; genus Croceimicrobium. The sequence goes on along the minus strand of JAGYKI010000008.1, from coordinate 94,949 downwards.
GATACAAAAGCAAGCATTCATTATATCAAGAGGGCCAACCAAAATAGCCCCGTAAACCTTCTCCCCTATGGCGCATTTAGCCGCGGCACGAAAGGTGAAGAGTTAAGCGAAATCTACGACATGGACAAAGCCGGTGCTCTCGCATTTAGCAATGGTAAACAGAGCGTGAGCAATAGTGCCTTAATGAAATTGGCATTGCTCTATAACCGCGACTTGAAACGCCCTCTGCACGTGCAATCCTTCGATGCCAATTTAAGAGCTGAGGGTCAAATGCATGAAGGATCTAAAAGTACTTGGTTGGGCCTAAATGGCTTAGCCGAAATTTCCGAAACCATCACCCAGGCAAGAGATATTCGCTTAGCCGAATACTGTGCAGCTGCTCTACATTTTACCGGTATTAGCAGTAGCAAAAGTGTTGAGCTTGTGCGAGAAGCGCAAGAAAAAGGGATTGCTATTTCGGGTGATGTAAATCTCATGAACCTCCTTTTTACAGACGAAGATTTAGATACCTACGACAGTCGCTTAAAGGTTTTCCCACCCTTACGGGAGATGCGAGATAAGTCTAATTTAGTACAAGCCTTGAAAGACGGCGTTCTTAAAGGAATTGCCAGTAATCACGAACCGCGTACTATTGAAGAAAAACGCTGCGAGTTTGATATGGCCTCTTTCGGTGCCGCTACCCTTGAAGGGTTTTTCGGAGCCCTTAATGCAGCTTTGGAAAAAGAAATGACCCTAAGCGATATCATTTATCAAATTAGCCGTGCGCCTAGAGAGATTACCCATTATCAAACCAATATGGCCTTAAAAGCGGGCGAAGAAGTGGAACTTACTTTCTTCAATCCTGCTTTAGAATGGTCTTGGAATGATCTAAAACCATATAGCAAAGCGGCCAATTATCCCTTCCAACTTATCACCTTAAAGGGAAAAGCGCTAGCCACTTATGTGAAAGGGAAATTTAGTCGTATCGCTTAAAATGAAAATTGGATTTGACGCAAAACGCATTTACCACAATGCCAGTGGTCTCGGTAATTTCGGAAGAAATCTACTCAGTGCCTTAGCGCAATTCCATCCTGAAAACACCTACTTCCTTTACAATCCTTGGAAAGGGAAAGTGAGTTTTACTACAAATAGTAGCGTGCAAGAAGTTCGCCCGCACTTAAAGAGCAAATTAATTGGCCAAATTTGGCGCAGACGCCTGGTAAGTGCGCGGGCGAAGAAAGACGGCGTGCAAGTTTTTCATGGCTTAAGTGCCGAAATCCCGCAAGGACTAAAAGAGCGTGGTATTAAGTCCGTCTTAAGTGTACACGACTTAATTTTCATGCGCTTCCCGCATTTATACAAGGCGATAGATCGTAAAATTTACGAGAAAAAACTGCGCTCCGCCTGCAAATCAGCCGACCTTATCGTAGCCATTAGTCATCAAACCCGTTGCGATTTAAGTCATTACTTAGGTATCGACCCCAGTCGCATTAAGGTGATTTTTCAATCTTGCGACCAAGTGTTTTGGTCTAGCCAGCAAGATCGTTTCTCCAAGCTAAAAATGAAATTTCAACTACCAGAAAGGTTTTGCCTTTTTGTAGGAACCTTAGAAGAACGAAAGAATCCTATTTTAGTAGCCCAAGCTTGTTTAAAATTGCAAATTCCGCTTTACGTGGTGGGACGTGCCAAAGCAGCTTGGACTAGCTTTTACGACGGTCTAACTAAAAAGGAGCAGGCTTTAATTAGACCTATTACGGTAAAAGATAATGCCGATTTAGCCGCCTTATATCAATTGGCCGATGTTTTTATTTACCCTTCCATTTTCGAGGGTTTTGGTATTCCCCTTTTGGAGGCCATGCTTAGTAAAACCGCTTTAATTACCTGTAATAATAGTGCTTTAAAGGAAGTGGCTGGGCCGGGTTCTATTCTTTTAGATGAGATAAACTCCACTAGTATCGCTGCTGCCATTCAGCAATTTTGGGAGAATGAAGAAAAGCGCCAAAAGGCCATCGCCATAAATTTTACTTTTGCCCAGCAATTCTCTCATCAAATCATTGCCCTGCAATGGATGGAGACTTATCAGCAACTAGCCCATGAAAGTTAAAATATCGGCAGTAATAATCACCTTTAACGAAGAACGCAATATTGGCCGTTGCCTCGATTCCTTGCAAGGGGTGGCCGATGAAATTGTGGTTGTTGACTCTTTTAGCACCGACGCCACTGAAGAAATTGCAAAAAGCAAAGGCGCCACTTTTATCTCTCATAAATTTGAAGGCCATATCGAACAAAAAAACTGGGCTATTAGTCAAGCTCAATATCCACATGTTCTTTCATTAGATGCCGATGAGGCTCTAGATGAGCATCTGCGAAAAGCGATAAATAGCGCAAAAGAAAACTGGCAAGGTGAAGGCTATTATTTAAACCGCTTAACCAATTATTGCGGTAAATGGATTCGTCACGGACTTTGGTACCCTGATCGCAAACTACGATTATGGGACAGCCGCAAAGGAGCTTGGGGCGGACAAAACCCGCATGACACCTACATCTTAGAAGAGGGATCTCGCAGCCAACATTTAAGCGGACATCTTTTACATTATAGCTTTTATACTTTTGAGGAGCATTTAAAGCAAATTAAAAAGTTTACCGATATTTCTAGTGCAGCCGCTTTTAAAAATGGCAAACGCTCTTCTTGGCTTAAAATAATTATATCGCCCAGTTTAAAGTTTGTGCGGGCTTATATTTTTAAATTAGGCTTTTTAGATGGCAAAGCCGGTTGGATGATTGCGCGCTGGAGTGCTTATGCCACCTATTTGAAATACACCAAATTAAAAGCTTTGAACAATGGCCAATAAAGGAATGCGCATTTTGCATATTAACACGGCGCGTTCTTGGCGCGGTGGTGAGCAGCAGATTGCCTATTTAATCGCCGAATTGGCCCAGCAAAATACCCAGCAGTTTGTAGTTTGCATTAAAGATGCGCCCTTTTACCATTGGTGCTTGGCAAATAATATCCCCGTAAAGGGTTTGAAAAAACGCAGCTCCCTCGATTTGAGTTTTGCCTCTTCTTTGAAAAAATTCTCGCAAAAAAATAAGGTAGCCATTTGGCATGCACATGATGCCCACGCCCATGGATTTGCCGTATACGCCAATGCTTTTTTCGGAGCAAAAACTCCTATAGTTGTCTCACGTAGAGTAGATTTCCCCGTAGCCGGCTCATGGCTTAGTGCCTTTAAGTACAATCATGCAAGCGTTAAGAAAATTCTTTGCGTAAGCAGCGCTATTGCTGAAATTGTTAAAGCGAAAATTAAAAACCCTGCCGTGCTAGAAGTGGTACATTCCGCTATCGATCACACCAAATTTAGGCATCTCCAAAAGGGCAAATTGCGGTCAGAATTACAACTGTCAGCCGATCTAAAGATTGTAGGAAATATAGCGGCTTTGGCGGATCATAAAGATCATCTTACCTTTATAAATACAGCGGAAATTTTAAACGCTCTGCACCCTGATTTGTATTTCGTAATTGCTGGCGATGGTGAACTCAGAGCGACTTTGGAAGCCAAGGTTGCCGAGAAAGGCCTAGAAGAAAAATTCAGCTTTTTAGGCTTTCGCCCCGATGTTCCCGCTATAATTGCCGACTTCGATGTATTCCTTTTTACCAGTAAAACAGAGGGCTTGGGCACCAGTATTTTAGATGCCTTGGCGGCAGTTATTCCTACCGTAGCCACCGCCGCTGGTGGAATACCTGAAATTGTAGAAAATGAGAAAACAGGTTTACTCTGCCCCATAGGCGATGCGCAAGCTTTAGCTCAGGCAACTGAAAAAGTTCTATCCACTCCCGCCCTTGCGGCAAGCCTGATAAATAGAGCCTCTGATAAGCTTGCCTTTTTTAGTTTAGAGAATCTCGGTCTAAAAACCTACGAACAATATCAGCTTGTACTGTATTAGATTTCTTTATAGCGATAGAAAGCCCTAATTTTGCAGCCAATTTTCAAATAGAACCATGCAGTCAACCTTTATAGTTTTAGTAATCCTCAACAGCGTAGGCATGCTAGCACTGTTTGTTCGCAAATCGGGACTGCAACTGCAATATCTTCAACTAAAGAACCAGGCTCAAGTTGGAAAAATAAAAGATTTTCTATTTTTCAATTTGCAAGATGCTGAAGCGAGAGCCATTCGCATGCAGGCTTTTTTACTTTTCCCTATGCTTTATCCAGTAATTTTAGATGAAGAGCGAAAGGAACTAAACGAAATTAAATCGAAGGTAAAACGCACGCATATTGCCATTTACTTAAGTTTAATCCTATTTATAATCTTAGCGGTATACTCTGAAAAGGTTTTCCCTAGTTAAACAAAAGTCTTGTTAGAGTCAGTTAATCATAAAATATTTCGCCTTATTGGCACTTGCGCAGATGAGCTTGGATTAGAAACTTACGTGATAGGTGGCTATGTTCGCGATGCTATTTTAAAACGCGGAGAAGCCAAAGACATTGATATCGTTGCCGTGGGCAGCGGTATTGAATTAGCCCAAGCGGTCGCTAAAAAATTAGGCAGCAAGCGAGTAAATATCTTCAAAAGCTTTGGTACTGCTCAGGTTATAACCGACGATATAGAAATTGAATTTGTAGGCGCTCGCAAAGAGTCCTACGATAGAAATAGCCGCAAGCCCAGCGTTGAAAATGGCACTTTAGAGGACGACCAAAAAAGAAGAGATTTCACCATTAACGCTTTAGCTATATGCCTTAATGACAATCGTTTTGGAGAACTAATCGATCCCTTTAACGGTATCGAAGACCTCGAAAATAAAATCATTCGCACCCCTTTAGAACCCGATCAAACTTTTAGCGATGATCCTTTGCGAATGATGCGAGCTATTCGTTTTGCCACTCAGCTCGATTTCCAAATTGAAGAGTCTTGTTTGGCATCGATTAAAAGTCAAAATGAGCGTCTAAAAATTATTAGTGTAGAACGTATTAGTACGGAGTTGAATAAAATTATGGCCTCGCCCAAGCCTAGTAAAGGCTTAATTCTACTCTATCGAACGCATTTACTAAAGCACTTCCTACCAGAAGTTGCTGCTTTGGCAGGCGTTGAAGAAATTGAAGGACAAAGCCATAAAGATAATTTTTACCACACAGCACTAGTGGTGGATAATCTGGCCGCAACCAGCGATAAACTGTGGTTGCGCTATGCCGCCCTCTTTCACGATATTGGAAAACCCGTAACCAAAAGGTTTGTGCAGGGCATTGGCTGGACCTTTCATTCCCATGAATTTGTGGGCGGTAAAATGCTTACTAAAATCTTTAACCGCATGAAGTTCCCCTTGGGCGAACCCTTGCGCTACGTTCAGAAAATTGTGCAGTTAAGCAGTCGTCCCCAAAGTGTGGTAGACGATACGGCCACCGATAGTGCCGCTCGCCGTCTCTTAATTGAAGCGGGTGATGATGTGGATGATTTGATGCTACTTTGTGAAGCAGATATTACCACCCGCAATAAAAAGAAAAAAGAACAATTTTTAGAAAACTTCCGCTTAGTCCGCAAAAAACTGGTAGAAGTAGAAGAAAAGGATCACCTAAGAAATTTCCAACCTCCTATTGGTGGCGAAGAAATTATGCGGACCTTCAATCTTAAACCGGGTCCACAAATTGGCGAATTAAAAAAGGCCATTAAGGATGCCATCCTCGACGGAGAAATTGAAAACGATTATGAGCAGGCTTATGCCTTTGCTTTAAATAAAGCTACCACAATGGGGCTGAAACCGATAATTGAAAATGACCAAAAGGCTTAGAATCATCCTCGATTGGGAACAAGAAGACGTTTACCGCGATATTGTTGTTCCACAAAAATTCAATTTAGAACACCTTCATTTAGCGATTGTGCGCTCTTTTGATTTGACCGAGGGTGAAATGGCTTCCTTTTACGAAAGTGATAATAATTGGAACCAAGGCGATGAAATTCCTCTAATGGCCTTTGATCCCGAACAACGCGCCATGCCCGATATTTCCATCTATGAAATATTTGAAAAAACAGGCGATAAGCTGCTTTACATTTACGATTTTCTCAATATGTGGACTTTTTATGTAGAACAAATTGAAGATAGCGAAGAAGAAAGCGATCAAATTAAACTGGTTTTAAAGCACGGTGAAAGGCCCGCAGAAGCGCCTGTGAAAAACATGCAAGGCGACGAAGATGAAGATTTTGACTTTTCCGATGAAGACGAAGATGAAGAATTCGGCTTTAACGAATTTGACGATTACAATTAAGCCAAGCGGTTAATTCATTACGAAAGTTTAGGCAATTGGTAGGGCTACCTTAAATTCTCTTATTTTTGGTTTTTAGCAAATTCGAAGAATTTAAATATTACCCTCCTTGCAAATCGTTTTAGAAATTGATGGTATCAGTAAGCGCTACGGGAAAGTTCAGGCCTTAAAACCCTATAAACTACAAATACCAAAAGGCACAACCTTCGGTATTTTAGGCCCCAATGGCAGCGGGAAAACTACCACTCTCGGCATTATTTTAGGCATACTTTCTTCAGATAGTGGCGGTTTTACTTGGTTTAATGGCCAAAGTGTAAATTCCGCTAAAAAGCGCATTGGTGCTTTATTAGAAACGCCAAATTTCTATCCTTATATGACGGCCTACCAAAATTTAAAATTGGTTGCCAAGATTAAGGAACTCCAAAATCCTAATATCGATGGCGTTTTAAAAACAGTGAACCTGCTCGAAAGGGCCCATCATAAATTTAAAGGCTATTCCCTTGGAATGAAGCAAAGATTAGCCATTGCCGCCAGTTTACTGGGTGAGCCCGAAGTGCTTTTATTAGATGAGCCTACTAACGGTTTAGATCCTACCGGAATTGCCGAAGTGCGCGATTTAATTACCCGCATTGCCGCTACTGGCACCACTGTTATAATTGCCAGTCACATTTTAGCGGAAGTAGAAAAAGTGTGCAGCCACGTGGCCGTTTTACAAAATGGTAGCTTGCTTTATAGTGGTTTAGCCGATGAACTCTCCGCCAAGGATGCCGTAATTGCCGTCGCTTCCGCGGATATGCAGGCCCTAGAAAATGCGATTAAAGAACTCAGCAGCCTCAAGAAGATACGTCCCATGGATGGTCATTTACATCTTAGCTTTAGCGAAGATATGAGTCCTAGTAAGTTGAATAAATTACTCGCAGAACAGGGTATTTACCTTAGTTATATCGAAGAGAAGAAAGCCAGTTTAGAAGAACGTTTCCTAAAAATATTGACCCGTGATAAAGCTAATTAGTATTGAGTGGCATAAGCTGCGCTATCATCGTTTTTTCTGGATCGGTATGGTTTTATTTGTCTTATTACTTTCCGCCTTATTGGTGAGTTTTGGCAGTTTCCAAATATTTGGATCCGGAGCCGAAGCAGATCCCAATGACCCGAGCATGCTGGCCATTCCCGCCAATCTAGCCGACGCTGGTTTTTATACCTTACCCTTTGTTTGGCAAAATACCAGCTATCTCGCAGGCTTCTTTAAATTTATTCCCGCCTTTTTAATGTTGTTTTTTATGGCCAGTGAGTTCGAATACCGCACCATGCGCCAAAATGTTATTGATGGCCTTTCTGTAGGCGAATTTTTCTTTTCGAAAATATTTAGCCTCCTGTTATTCGCTTTGGTTTGCACCATCACGGTTGCTCTCACTACCAGTGTCTTAATTTATTCTTACAACGATTTAGCCGAAGCCGATTTCTGGCTTCAAAGCTCTTTTATTATCGCCTTTTTTGCCGAGGTCTTCTTTATTCTTAGCTTAGCCTTTTTCCTAGGTATCTTGCTTAAGAAGAGCGCCTTGGCTATTATAATTTTGGTACTTTATTACTTTGTAGTAGAACCAGTTTTAGGCTTTTATGTGGGTAGCCCACTTAGCGATTATTTACCTACCAGACCTTCTCGCAATTTAATTCCCGAGCCTTTCACAAGACTGTTTAAAATTAATAGCTTTTTGAATATCGAAAGCCTCGAAAGCGTTTCGATTAAGAATCTTTTGATAAGCTTCCTCTACTCTATTGTTTTGCTATTTGGCAGCTTTATGGTACTTAAAAAACGTGATTTGTGATAGAGCAAAAGGCCGCAAAAAAGGAGGGTTGGCGCAACCGCTGGTACACGATAATTTTCGAATCGGATACAAAGGCTGGACGGCGCTTTGATATAATTTTGCTTTTTGCCATTATCGGCAGCCTTTTGGTGATTATGCTAGAAACTGTGCCAGGCATTAATGAGAAGTACCCCAATGTTTTTATCAGGCTAGAGTGGTTTTTCACCCTTCTTTTTTCACTTGAATACCTGGTACGCCTGCGAATTGTAAGACGCCCCTGGGTTTACGCCCGTAGCTTTTATGGCATTATCGATTTAATTAGCATTTTACCAAGTTACCTAGCCCTATTTTTAGGGGGAGCGCAGTACTTTATTGTAATTCGATCCTTACGTCTTTTGCGCGTATTCCGAGTTTTAAAAATGGTTCGCTTTATTGGTGAAGCTAATGTTTTAAGCGGAGCCCTGAGAGCTAGTCGTCATAAAATTGCCGTTTTTGTTATTGCTGTAGTTTGTATGACGTTCATATTGGGAACATTAATGTACATGGTTGAAGGCCCCAAACATGGTTTTAAAAGTATTCCTATTGCTATTTACTGGTGCATCGTAACCCTTACTACTGTTGGTTATGGTGATATTTCTCCACAAACTCCTCTCGGACAATTAATCGCATCTGTTATAATGATCTTAGGCTACGGAATTATAGCCGTACCAACTGGTATCGTAACCTCCGAATTAAATAAGCAAAGCCAGGCAACGCCTCGTCCATCCACTAAAGTCTGTGGCCTTTGCAATACCACTGGTCTACCAATCGACGCGCATTACTGTTCATATTGTGGAGAAAAAATCAGCTAACACTTTAATCTGTGTCTGTGGTCCTACTGCGGTGGGAAAAACTGCCATGGCAATCGCTATTGCGCAGCACTTTCGCTGTGAAATTATTTCCTTCGATTCGCGACAATTTTACCGCGAGCTAAGTATAGGCACCGCCGTACCTAGTGCCAATGAATTGGCCGCAGCTAAGCATCATTTCATTCACGATCGTTCCATTAAAAACTCGGTAAATGCGGGCTCTTTTGAAAAAGAGGCTTTAGCAAAATTGAAAGAATTATTTACCCGAAACCCAATTGCTGTTGCTGTGGGCGGAACGGGTTTATACCTCAGAGCGCTATTAGAAGGAATGGACGATTTACCTCCAATTCCAGGCGAAATCCGTCGTGCAATACTAGCCGACTATGAAAGAGAAGGGCTTTCTTTTTTACAAGATGAAATAGCGCGCTTGGATCCCAATTATTGGCAAAAGGTGGATCAAAAAAACCCACAGCGTTTGATACGCGCGCTTGAGCTTTTGTACTACAGTGGTAAAACCATGGACACTTTACAAAAGGCGCAGAAAAAAAATCGTCCCTTTAATGCTATTAAAATAGGCTTAAACATTGAACGACCCGATCTTTACGAACGTATTAATAAGCGAGTAGATTTAATGTTTGCGGCAGGACTGACGGAGGAAGTAAAAAGCCTACAAAACTATCGCCACGAAAACGCTTTACAAACCGTAGGTTATAGTGAACTATTTAGTCACTTTGATGGTGATTTAAGTTTGGAAGAAGCGCAAAATGAAATTAAGAAAAACAGTCGACGATATGCCAAAAGACAATTAACATGGTTTAGGCGTGACAGCGAAATTACTTGGTTTAGCCCTTTGCAAAAAGAGGCCATTATCGAATTTTTAAACTCCAGCTTAAATGCGTAAACTCCTCTTGCCCTTTAGTTTAATTTATGGAGCAATAACCGCTGTTCGCAATCTCCTCTTCGACAAAAAATTGCTATCAATTTATTATCCCGCAATTAAAACCTTAGCCATTGGTAACCTTAGTACGGGCGGCACGGGCAAAACCCCAATGACCGAGTTTCTTTTGAAACATCTAAAGTACCAGTCGGCTGTGGTGGTGAGTCGCGGTTATGGTAGAGCAACACAAGGCTTACTTTTGGTAGATCGGCAGGGTGAGGCCAACGATTATGGCGATGAGGCTTTACAAATTGCCAAAAAATTCCCCGCTGTACAAGTTATAGTGGCCGAAAAACGAAGGTTGGCCCTAGATGCAGCTTTAGAATTTAATCCTGATTTAGCCTTAATGGACGATGCCTACCAACACCGGTCGGTACAGGCGGATGCCTACATAATGCTTACTGCTTATCATTCCATTTTTAGCGAAGACCTAATTCTCCCCGCTGGCAATCTGCGTGAAGCACGCGGTGGAGCGAAAAGGGCAACAGCAATTGTGATTACCAAATGTCCGCTTGCAATAACTACTGCCAAAAAAGAGGAAATCGCGCAATCCATCCACGCTTATTCGGAGGCTCCAATATACTTTAGCAGCCTCGCCTACAGCGATTTAACAAATTCCTTTGGTGAAAAACTTAGCACTCAAAGGGCGATCGTTTTTACAGGAATTGCCTATCCCCAATATATGATGATGCATTTGCAGCAGCAGCTTAAAATTGTAGATCAACATCATTTTAAGGATCATTATTCTTTTCAAAAAGAAGATTTAAATATCCTTCTTGCCCAAGCGAAAAAAGAACAAGCCTCTTTAATCTGCAGCGAAAAAGACTATGTAAAAGTGGCGTCTTTAGGTCTAGGCCAAGATGCGCTAGCCCGCATATTTATCTTAGGAGTAGAGCATTTATTTTTAGGGGACGACAAAGAGCGATTTTTAGCTCAAATGACCGCTATTATTTCTTGAAGAAAAGAAAGAGAAAAGCTATACATTTTGCATCTTTGCAAGCATGGCAAAGAACGATCTACCTGCTGAAATTCGCGCGAAATACGAACCGGTCATCGGCATCGAGATTCACGTACAGCTCAATACTTTAAGTAAGGCTTACGCCACTGATGCAACGGAATATGGTGCGCATCCGAATACTCAAATTAGTCCGGTGAGTCTTGGGCATCCCGGCACCTTACCCATGTTTAACGAAAAGGTTTTAGAAGCCGCCGTTAAACTAGGGATCGCTTGTAATTGTGAAATTCGGGAACTGAATGAATTTGCCCGCAAGAATTACTTCTATGCGGATCTACCGAAAGGTTACCAAATTACCCAGGATAAAACGCCCATTTGCAACGGCGGCCACATTGAAATTAGAGATGCAGAAGGCAAGTTGAAAAACTTAAACCTTACCCGTATTCACATGGAGGAAGATTCGGGTAAAAGCTCGCATGATATCGATCCCTTCAACACTTTAATTGACCTGAACCGTGCCGGTGTACCCTTATTGGAAATTGTAAGTGAGCCTGAATTTAGAAACGGGGAAGAAGCTTATAGCTACCTTACTGAGATGCGCAAATTGGTGCGCTACCTAGATATCAGTGATGGTAACATGGAGGAAGGTAGCATGCGTTGTGATGTTAATATTTCCGTTCGTCCTGTTGGTCGCGAAAAATTTGGCACTAAGGTAGAAGTGAAAAACTTAAACTCCTTCCGTAATGTTCAAAAGTCGATCGACTACGAAATTAATCGCCAAATTTCCGTAATAGAAAGCGGCGACAAAGTGGTTCAGCAGACCTTTACTTTTGATGCAGCCCGCGGTAAAACGCAATTGTTACGTGATAAAGAAGACGCGCATGATTACCGATATTTTAATGAGCCAGATTTACAACCTATCTTAGTAAAGCAGGATTATATAGACAAGGTTAAAACAAATTTACCGCCTTTACCCAAAGAGCTCTTTACGAAATACCTCAAGCTAAATCTGAGTGAATACGATGCTTCACTTCTTACAGAAAGCAAGGAAATTGCCCTTTTCTACGAAGATATTATTGAACATACCGAAAACTACAAAGCGGCCGCTAACTGGATGATGGGGAGCATTAAGTCTTTTCTTAATGAAAAGGCCATTCACATTTCACAATTTCCTCTAAAGGCAGCCACAATTGGCGAGCTAATTAATTTAGTAGATAAGGGAATAATCAGTAATTCTGCGGCTAACGGCGATTTATTTAAAGCCTTGATAGCCTCGCCTAATGCATCTGCGGAAGCATTAGCCAAAGAATTAAACCTATTGCAAGAAAGCAATAGCGATGAGCTACAAGGCTGGGTAAACACTGCCCTAGCAAAATTTCCTGAGAAAGTAGCCGAATATAAAGCTGGTAAAAAAGGCCTTACCGGTCTATTTATGGGCGAAGTAATGAAACTATCAGGGGGAAAAGCCGACCCTAAAATGGCTAGTAAAATTGTAATTCAAACTCTAGAAAAATAGACCTATGCGAAAACTTTTAAGTTTAAGCCTAATGGCATTGGCATTTGTTGCCTGTCAAAAACAAGCAGGACCTGGCCAAACCAGTATTAGAATTAGTGCCGAAGGAACTAATGAAATAATTATCGCGAAATTATCGCCTAATGCCGTAAAGAATTTAGATACGCTAAAATCTGATAATGGGGTTTTTACCTACGACATCCAAATTGATACCGCCGACTTTTTATTGTTAGAAGCGGAAGGTATACGTATTCCATTTTTTACCAATGGCTCCGAAAACATTAACATCACCATCGAACCGATAATGGATGGTTTAGACCGTAATTATGATATTAATGGTAACAAGGAAAGCATCCGTATTAAGCGCATAAACGATATCGTTTACGATGCAGGTAAATACATTGATAGCCTTGGCGAATACATTAACCAATACCGCGATAGCGCTAATTTTATGGCGATTCGTGCATCCAAACAAAGCGAATTTGAAGATAAAGTAGATGCTACTGGTGCCGAACTTCGTGCTCTAATTGACGAAGACCCTGCGAATATGGCCAACTTATTTATTTGGCCACAAAGCTTGGGACAAATGCAAATGGTTAGCGCTGAAGATCACCTTGACTATTATATCAAAGTTGATTCAGCCATAATGATTGCATATCCCGATAACCCACATGCGGTTAATTTTAATAAACAATTGGAGCGTATTAAAGAACAAGTTGCTGCGCAAAGTGAAATGAAAGCGAGACAAGAAGCACTGGCCATTGGCATGCCTGCTCCCGAAATTTCTTTACCCGATTCTACGGGACAAGTTAGAAACTTGTCAGACCTTAAAGGTTCTGTGGTTTTAGTTGACTTTTGGGCCGCATGGTGCCGTCCTTGTAGAGCTGCAAACCCCATGTTGGTAAAAATTTATAACGACTACAAAGACAAAGGCTTTACCGTATTGAGCGTGTCATTTGATGGACTACCTCAACAGCAAAGTCCACGTAACGAATGGCTGCAGGCAATTGCTCAGGACGGTTTAAGCTGGCCTAACCACGTAAGTGACTTACAGGGTTGGAGCAGTGCTGCTGGTCGTACCTATGGCATTCAAGCGATTCCTTTTACGGTCTTAGTCGATCAGAACGGAAACATCGTTGCTAAAAATGTAAATCTTGCCGAGCTTCCTGCTCAGTTAGATCAACTTTTGGCTAGTTAAAAATAAAACCAAGTCCTTTAAACGATTGGAGTAACCCATTTCATTATCGTACCATGCTACCACTTTAAGCATGGGTCCGAGAACCGAAGAAAGACCTTCATCGTATAAACAAGAATAGGGGCTACCAATTATATCGCGCGACACAATTGGATCGGCGGTATAACCCAGATAGGGATTCAAATACGTTTCCGAAGCTTCTTTAAAAGCATTATTAACAGCCTCTACGGAGGCTGTTTTTTTTACCGTAAAAGTTATGTCCGTCAGGCTGCCATCAGGTACTGGTACCCGAATACCTGCGCCCCCAATACGCCCTTCTAAATGCGGGAAAATTTTGGTAATTGCCTTAGCTGCTCCGGTAGATGTAGGGACTATTGATTCAGCCGCTGCCCTCCCTCGTCTAAAGTCTTTATGCGGTCCATCTTGTAATCCCTGATCGGTAGTATAACTATGTACCGTCGTTATGTAAGCGTGTTCAATACCACATAAACGCGATACAACCTCTAGCAAAGGGGCCGCACTATTAGTAGTGCAAGAGGCATTCGATAAGATCCGGTCACTTGCTAAAATGCTCCCTTCGTTTATTCCTAACACAATGGTGCGTGTATCATCTAAAGGCGGTGCGCTTAGTATTACTTTCTTCGCTTTCGCTAGATGCCCCATTAATAATGAACGTTCTCTAAAAAAACCAGTAGCTTCTATAATAATATCCAGATCCAGCTTTTCCCATGGAGCATCACCAATCGACTTAAAGGAACTATAAGCTATGCGTTGAGCGCCAATAATCAGCTCCTGCCCTTCTACTTTAATCTCTTTGGGAAAGAGGCGATGAGTCGTATCGTATTTTAATAAATGCGCCTGATTATAAATATCGGCCAAATCGTTTATGGCCACCACTTCTATCTCTGGATAAGCCTGCACGACACGCATAAAACTGCGACCTATTCTTCCAAAACCATTTATGGCTATTCTCATTTTTATCTAAATAAAAAAGCCTTCCCCAAAAGGAGAAGGCTTTTAGTATATATGCTTTGAAATTACTTAGTAATAATCAATTTAGCAGTGCGGCTATCAGTGCCATTTATTAAGCTAACAATGTAAGTTCCTGTTTTTAAAGAACTAACATCCATGCTTAAGCTTTCTGTACCCGCAGGAACTGCTTTTGCCGATAAGGTTTTTACCAATCTTCCACTTAAATCGCGCACGGTAATTTTCACATCGCTACGATTATTTAAGTTAAGAGCCACATTAACCTGATTTTGGGCAGGGTTAGGATAAAGCTCTAAAGCTAAATCTTGCTTAGCACTCTCTACTAACTTCTCTTCTTGTACACTTACGTAATCGGCTGTGGTTCCAGTTTTAAAGATACCTCTACCATGGGTAGCTGCATAAATAGAGCCTTCAAAGTCTTCGTTGTTTACGAGATCGTATCGAACGGTGCGTGTTTGTAATAGATCAAATACTGGCACATTAGCAAAACCGTTATTATCTGGAGCCCAAGATACTGAGCCTGCGCCGATATTAGTGGTTGTAAAAACGCCTAAATCAGTTCCTAAAATTACTTGACCGTTAGAAGGATCATTGTAATTAAATACAGCATCATACACTGGTAAAGAAGGTAAATCACCATCTTTTACAATAAAATTGTTAGTAGTTAAAGTTGGACTAGTAGCTTGCTCTGTATAATAAACATGGTTTAAGTTACCACCATAATTACCAAGCGTGATAATCAAACGATCTACATCATTTTGATCTACTACTATGCTTGTGATGCTTCTGCCACTTTGAGCGAAAATCACTCTACTTTCTACTACTGCTGTACTAGGTGCGGGAGGATTTACTAAGAAATCGATATCCACATCGGCCGATTCTTCCGTTCTTGCATTGGTCAGATTCGATAAACGATATACTCTACCAGCACTAGTACCAACGTATAGAGCATCACCATCTGCACTAAAGGTCATGGCGGAAGGAATTTCACCATCTGCCAAGGCACCGATATGCCACCACTCTGGAATGGCAGTACGATTGCTTAAAACATCACGCGCCATCCAAACACCGCCACCATTATTACCTGGTTCAGCGGGGTTGTTAAAGGCGGTTAAACCAACCGCGAACATAGATTGTACTGGATCTTGGAATTTAACCGACTGTCCAGGCTCTAAGGCCGATTTCAAAGTATCAACCAAAGGAATCTCTCCAGTTAGACTCTTAAAGTTAATTAAGGAACCTGCATCATAGCGCACCGCTACCGATGACCTAATTTCTAGATTAGTACCTGATGTAAATACTACATTATACTGACCCGTATTGGCATCAAAATTACCAGTTCCATCACCAGATAATACACCATTGGCATCTGAAACCACCATTTGTGAACCGGAAAAGATTTTAAACGATTGAGCCTTGAATATCGTGGCGCTTTGAGGCTTGGTAAAAGCTCCGTTATAAGCCGCTCCACCATTGCCGAAACCCAGACTACTTTTAATCGTGTCTGCAGAAAACTCCACAGAATCAATACTATTGCGATCATTCAAGTTTTCATACAATTCGTAAGGTCCGGTAAAATCAGCAAAAGCAAAAGAGAATGCATTATAACGAGATGCCATTCGAGTACCATAGAAGTACGAATATTCACCACCCCCATCAATAGAACGTCCCATTTGACCATACTGTCTTGATTTAAACATAACCTCTTGATCTAAATGCGAAATAGCTACATCTGCACCATCGCCGTCAAAAGTTGCACCACTGCGTTGAGTAATACCTACGGTTCGTGTTCCCGATTTAGGTAAGGGCGCATTTGGATTGATTAAGATAGTACCATTATCCTGAGTACCTCCTAACATTTGACCGTCAAAACCTACGGCCACGTGGTAATACTGAATAGTGGCATAGCCTTTATTTTCTTCAGACCAAGTGAAACCATCATTTTCTGATTTAAATAAACCACCATCATTGGCGACCCAAATTGTGGTGGGTTGATCGGCTCTCCAAACAATTTCGTGAATATCAACGTGTACATAAAAATTGAAACTAAAAGAACTTTGAGAAGCTACTTGGAACCAACCATTATCAGTGCTCCATTCCCATAGAGTGAGGCCTCCAATCATAATTCTTTCTGGGTTTTTAGGATCAACACCTATCGCTACCGCAAATGGAGACTGATCTACTGGGCTAAGTAGCGCAGAAGAGGTTCCAATAGTAGTCCAAGTTGTACCGCCGTCGGTAGATTGGTAAACGCGATCGAAGTCACGACCTGAAGTTACCAATACATACACATAATTCTCATCGCTCGGAGCAACCGCTATGCGCATACGACTAGTAGTTCTCCAAATATTAGTAGCTTGATCTCCGCCAGTTGGTGAAACTGTTTTTTCTGTAAAACTGCCGGCATCGCCTGTTGGCGAGTAATAAATAAACTGTCCTTCTTTCACCCAAACAGCACCACTAGAAGTAATGGTTAAATCTAGTGCTTCACCATTAGCAGGTATTGCATCAGTCCAGCTTGCCCCAGCATCATTACTAACTTTTAAACCATCGCTTGTTGCTGCGTAGATGCGATTAGCATCGGTAGGGTCAGCTGCCATTTTACCAACAGCTGTCCAACCATCACCTGGGTTAGTAGCAGGATTAGTGCTTGCTAACTGTGTAAAGGTCTGACCTCCATCGGTAGATTTGTAAATCCCATCGCCTAAGATACCGCCTGAACGGCGACCACTAGCGAAATAATACATATCCTCACCCGTCCCAGCGTATATATCACCATTGGCGGACATACATAAGCTGTTAATGGCTAAATTTTCTAACTGATCATTAACAGGATTCCAGCTACGACCCGCATTAGGACTATGGAAAATACCTCCAGAAACGGAAGCGGCCCACATTAAAGATGCATTATTACGATCAAATAAAACGGCCCGAGTACGACCACCCATATCATCAGGACCCATTTCGTCCCAATTTAAACCGATAGCCGCGTTTGTTTTATTAAGCGCTAATTGTTGCGTAGCCTGACGGGCCGCCAAAACATCAGCAGGATCAATTTTACCCGTTGCTGGGTTCATGCGCATGCGATGTAAATATTCTGCTGATCCTGCGGCGTCATTTGCCTCAGAATTAGTAGATCTTTCACTATAATATTCTTGTGTATCCGAGGGAACTCCAATCCAAGCCAAAGCTCCTAACATCATTATTCCACCGAGGGAGAAAAGTAACTTTCTTTTCATTCTTTTTCCTTTTTTTAAATGCTGTGCGACAAATATAATTTCTAAACTCTTATGAAAGGCTAAAACATGTGCCTTTCCGCATGGTAAGAAGAACGAACTAAAGGTCCGCTCTCTACATATCTAAAACCCATTTCCAATCCAATCTTTTTATAGTTAGCAAAAGTTTCTGGGCTAACAAACTCTTTTACAGGTAAATGCTGTGGTGTAGGTTGTAAATATTGACCTAAAGTTATGATGTCAACGTTGGCCTCACGCAAATCTTTTAGGCTGTCAATAACTTCTTCTTCTTTTTCACCAAGGCCCAACATTATACCCGATTTCGTTCTTGGCAAGCCTTGATCTTTTAAATATCGTAGTACTTCTAAACTGCGATCGTATTGTGCTTGAATCCGAACTTTCCGGGTTAAACGTCGCACTGTTTCCATATTATGCGAAACAATTTCGGGGGCTGCTTCAATAATGCGATCAATATTGCGCCACTCACCCTTAAAGTCTGGAATTAAAGTTTCCATGGTTGTACCAGGGCTCATGCGACGAACCGCTTGAACCGTTTCCTTCCAGATGATTGAACCACCATCACGTAAGTCATCACGATCTACCGAAGTAAGAACACAATGCTTTACCTTCATTAACTTTACGGAGCGGGCCACTCTTTCGGGTTCATCCCAATCCACCGATTCTGGACGACCAGTAGCAACGGCACAAAAACCACAACTACGAGTACATACATTACCTAAAATCATAAAGGTAGCAGTTCCAGATCCCCAGCACTCGCCCATATTCGGGCAATTTCCACTTTCGCAGATCGTGTGTAATCCGTAGTTATCAACTAGCTTTCTTACATTCTTAAACTTCTCACCCGTAGGTAGCTTCACCCTTAACCAGCGGGGCTTACCTCTGGTAATTGTTTGCTCCTTCTTCTGAGTCTCTTTCAACTCCAACACTTCGCTCATATTCTAGTTAAGCTTATATCCAAAATTTACCGCGATATACAATTGAAAAAATCCAACCCAGTTTATATCGCTTTGTCCTTCAAAAAAAATCGGTACTTCGGTAAAGTAATAGTCGTAGATAAATCCTGTTTCCAGCGTGCTTATGTCCTCATCAAATAATTGATAGTCGAAACTAAAGCCACCTTTCACGTAAATACCAGGTTTAATTTTAGTTTGCAGTAAACCTGTTAAATAAGAAGCTTCGCCGTTAATATTTGCTGGATTGGTTTCCCCGGTATAACGAATGGTCTCTACCCTTAAATCACCATCATCGCCAAATTCATTTACACTGAGGTAGATAGGTTTCAATAAGCCCCAAGAGGCTCCACCACTGGCAATCCACGAAATAGAAATAGATCCACGATCGGTTTTATCGAATAAAATCTTTTCGTATGTATAACCAGTTCTCAAAGTATAAAATGAATTAATTCGTCCTTTCACAAAACCGCGATAGTTGTTGAATATATCATCTGACGAAATAATTTCTTTTGGATGCCTGACTTTTGCTAAATCTATTTCAAAACCTTTGGCACTATAGCCATCAATGTATTTGATATACCTGCCTCCAATGGCAAAACCGCGGGTATTTAAATTAATGCCTCCCAGATAAGCGCGATCGTAAACTTGTCTTTTAAAATCGGCATCCGTTGACAATTGCCCCCAAAGGCTAGTGCCAAAAAATAAAGCCAATCCTAAAAATACAATTTTACGCATTCACCAAATTCTTAATTTCACTCTGATTAATCCCATGATGCGAATCATGGTAAACACATTTACCGTGTTTAATTAGTAAAACTTGTGGCGATTCGTGGTAAACGCCATAACGCTCTGCCACTTGCTGCGATAAAGCACGATTACTAATCAAATCTAAAAAGTAAACGGGTAAATCTTCTAAATCGTTGGACCAATCCGACGACAAATTATTCCACACCATTTTACTTATTATGCAACGGGTACTATGTTTGAAAATTAAAACACCCTTACCCTCTGAAGAGTTCGCATCTATTTCATTTAATTGTGACGCCTCGGTTAAATCTCTTCGATCCATTTAGGCTTCGGATACTTCAGCTTGCTCTACGGAACTATAAGCTGGACATTTTTCTGCTCCACCACATGACTGAAGGATTAAAATACCCATAAATAGAGCTAAAATTGCCAATACTTTTTTCATCTTATCTTCGATTATTAATTACTGCTAGATGCTTTGCAAGCAAAGTTAGCTATTTTGGTCTAAACACCTATACATATATACAAACCGCCGAAAACATATTGTGGTATTCTATGAATAAACTTTTAAGTCTACTTCCTGCATTCTGGCGAGTTTACCTGGCCGAAGAAACTACTCAAACTTATTTTGAAAATTTAGATAATTTTCTAAAAGAGCAAAGAAAAACCTTACCCATCTACCCTAGTGAAGCCTTAACCTTTAGGGCTTTAGAAATTTGCCCGCCCCAAAATACGCGGGTAGTTATTTTAGGCCAAGATCCTTATCACGGCGAAAACCAGGCCCATGGTTTAGCATTTTCTGTTCCCGCGGGCGAAAAGTTTCCACCCTCTTTGCGCAATATTTTTAAAGAATTGAAAAGCGATTTAAATATCGACCCTCCCTTTTTTGGTGATTTGTCTAAATGGGGGGAACAGGGCGTTCTACTGCTAAATACCGTTTTAACCGTGGAGGCACAAAAAGCGGGCAGCCACCAAAATAAGGGCTGGGAAAATTTTACAGACGCCATAATTTACCATCTTTCGGAACGAGAAAAGCAGCTAATTTTTATTCTCTGGGGCAGCTTAGCCCAGAAAAAAGCCGCCCTAATCAATCAAAATAAACATGCCATACTTAGTAGTGCGCATCCCTCGCCACTATCGGCCTATCGCGGGTTCTTTAATTCCAAACCATTCTCGGCCTGCAATAAGCAACTAAGCGAATGGCATTTAAAACCCATCGACTGGTCCTTATAAATGCGCTACCTCCTTCTCCTTATTTTTTGCAATATTTCTTTGCTGGCGCAGATGCCTACTTATAAACTCATCTGCGAAAGCATAAGCGACGAAAAATACCTAAGCACAGTTTTAGAAAAAAACGTGGGTACGGAAAAATTAAATTGTGCCCAAGCGCTGCAAATTTTGCAAAAAGAAGGTTATTGGTTAGCGCAGTGTGAGGAGCGTGATAGTATCCTAATTTTAAGCCCCAAAGCTCAAATGCAACTGGGTGAAATAGAAATTGAGGAAACAAGCTTTTTAGAAGAACTCGATTTAAAAGGTGTGAACAGGAAAGTTCCTCTTAGTCAAGCAAATCTCGAATTCAATTTAAGTGATATTCTTAAGAATTTCGATGACCTTGGTTATCCCTTTGCCTATATAGAATTTAGGGATTATGAGCTGAAAGACAATAGATTAAATGCTACAATGCTCGTAAATCCAGGGCCAGAAATTAGCCTCGATTCGCTCGTAATTTTAGGTTATAATAAAATTGCTAAGGGCTTAATAAAATATGAAATCGGTTACCGTAAAGGCATGCCTTATTCCGATCAACGACTACAAAAAATTGAAAAGAACATACTTAGCTTGCCCTATCTCAATGCCAAACGCGCTCCCGCAGTCGCTTTCTTTAAAAAAAATAGCATACTTTATCTATATTTGGAGAAAGCCAATAATAATCAAGTAACTGGAATTGTAGGCCTCAATACCGATAGTGAAGGGCGCAGCACCTTAAACGGCGATTTTCAGCTGGCCTTACAAAATACTTTCAACCGAGGCGAAGATATTGGCATCCGTTGGCGACGCCCCGACGAATCAGCAGAAGATTTTAAACTCAATTTTGGCTATCCCTTTCTCTTTAATAGTCCAATTGGCCTCAGTACCCAATTATCAATTTTTCGGCAAGATTCGAGTTTTGTTAATCGCAAGTTTAAAGGCCAAGCGTCGTATTGGTTAGCTCATAGCTCCTACTTTTTGGCGGCACTTGAATTCACTAGCTCATCTGCCTTGAGCAACACGGAAAGCAGTAGTTTTGGTAATTTAAACGATTTTAATGCTACCCGTTTTAAATTAGGGATAGACCTTAGTACCCTCAATAATCGTCTAGTAGCCAGCTCTGGTTATCGCTTATTAGCCCTCGCTCTTAGTGCTGATCGACAAAGTGATGGAGCCACTGTTCGCCAATATGGTTGGGAGATAGAGGCGGAAAATTATTGGAACTTTAGCGGCAATTGGGTCTATTTTGCAGGACTACTATCGGGAGCATTGTTTTCTGATGAACTTTTTGATAATGAACTTTTCCGTTTGGGTGGCATAAAAACTTTGCGCGGTTTTAATGAATTAAGTCTTTTTAGCAGCGCTTACGGTATAGTACAAAATGAAATGCGCTACATGCTCGGCAAACGCGATTACCTCAGCCTTTTTAGTGACCTTGCTTACACCGAAAAAAAAGAAGGTGCCGCAATTAACGCCAACTGGCACCTAGGTTTGGGAACAGGAATTAACTTTCAAACCAAAGCAGGGATATTCTCGTTATTTTTAGCAGTAGGGAAAAGTAACCGTGACAATTTCGACTTTAGAAACACCAAGGTTCACCTCTCTTACATTAATACTTTTTAACCTAAGATCTACAGGAAATTAGGTGATGAAAAAATTAAAGCGCTATAATTTCCCTTAAATTTGCCGCAATGCCTAGAAGTCTATTCTTTCTACTTTTCTCCCTGCTCGTTCTTAGCAGCTGTCGCGGACCACAAGGTTTGCAAAGTAATAATTTAGCCTATCTATATAATCCTCAAAACATGGCATTGCGGCCGCATTACCGCATAGAGCATTTAAGCGATACCATGAGTAGGGTTTTTTACCGCCTTAAAAGTTCAGAATTATTATACACCCGCACTAGTGAAGGTGATGATTATAAGGCCGGTTTTAAAATCGATTATCAGGTATTAAAAAACATCGAAAGCTCCGTTATACTCGATATAGATAGCCTCAGCTTTGTTGATATGGCTGCCAAGGTTCCCAATAAAATCATTAGTGGCTACTTCGATATCAAAACCCCGGAGTTAGACGACGATGAAAACAATAAAGTACTCTTTGTTAAGCTAACCGATTTAGGCCGAGGATCCTCCTTCACCAATTTCTTAGCCATCGAAAAAGCGAGTATCAATGGCGCCAGCTATTACGTTTTAAAAGACCCCGTAAGCAATATTATTTTCAGTAATCACATCCCTGCTGGTGTTCCTTTTAAACTAGAGCACAGTCTTTTAAGACCCAAATACTATTTCGTTAGTCATTATAACCGAGAGTTTCCTCTAGCACTTCCGCCCTATTCTAGCCAAAATAGTGCAAGCTTCGAATTAAAACCAGATACCACCTTTTTAGTGCACGCCGATAGTTTAATAAGCTTATCCGAAAGAGGATTTTATCACTTTCGTTTAGATACCAGTCAATGGGAAGGCTTTACAATTTATTCCTTTTACCGCCATTTCCCCTTGGTTGGAGAATTTCAGGATATGGCCGAACCCTTGCGTTATCTAACTACTCAAAAAGAATACGAAGGAATGTTGGCGGCAAAATCGGACCCTGAAGCCCTACGCATGTGGATCGAAGCTTTCTGGAAAAGCAGAGCGGGCCAAGAAGAACGCGCTAAAACCTTAATTGCGGGCTTTTATCAAAGAGTGGAAGAAGCCAATCGGCTTTTTAGCTCCTATCAAGAAGGCTGGAAAACCGACCGCGGCATTATCTTTATCATTTATGGGCCGCCCACAAAGGTCTATCGCTCTTCTGCCGGTGAAGGCTGGGTTTACGGAAATGAAAGTTCTACTTTATCTTACTATTTCAACTTTATCAATTTAGATAATCCATTTTCGGATAACGATTATGAATTAGAACGCTCTGTTCAGTACCGCTATGGCTGGGGACAGGCCATTGAATCGTGGCGAAAAGGACATATTTATAATTCGAAGGACATTCGCAGAGAACAAGATGCACAAGACCAACTCCAACAACGAAGCCGAAATCCTATGTGGTATTAGGCCCCTGCTCGAAGCCATTGAAGCAGGAACTGAAATCGATAAAATTTACCTCCAACAAAATCTGCAAGGGCAGCTTTTTAAGGAGCTATGGGATATATTAAAAACTAGCAAGCTGCCTTATGCCGTAGTGCCTAAGTCGCGCTTAGATAAGTTTACCCGTAAAAACCATCAGGGTGTGGTGGCGCATATAAGCGCCGTTACTTCCGTAGATTTGAAAGAGGTGGTGCAATCTACCTTCGAAAAAGGAGAAGATCCCTTAATTGTGATTCTCGACCGTGTAAGTGATGTCCGTAATTTTGGCGCCATCGCTCGTACGGCAGATGCGGTGGGTGCCCATGCTATCGTTGCCACTACAAAAAATTCGGCCTCGGTAAATCTCGATGCTATGAAGGCTTCTGCAGGAGCGCTAAACCACTTACCCCTTTGCAAAGAATCCAATCTTAACGAAACGGTTACCTGGCTGCAAATGAGCGGTATTCGGGTGGTAGCGTGTAGCGAAAAAACTCAAACCACTAGCTTCGAATCCGACCTTACTGGTCCCCTAGCCATAATAATGGGTTCGGAAGATAAAGGTATAGCTCCGGAAAGATTAAAAGCCGCAGACCTGGTAGTTAAATTACCCATGCTCGGAAAAGTGGGGTCTTTAAATGTATCTGTTGCCGCGGGAGCGGTTTTATATGAAATAGTACGACAAAGAAGTTTGGAAAAATAAAAACCCATCCCATGCGAATCCTAATCTTGCTTTTACTAAGTTTTGGTGTATCGGCCCAAAATTTCGATTTCCTTAATGGCTTTAATTTTGGTGATGGCGAAGGTGATGATGACGAATGTGAAAACTTAGCCTTCTTTTCTAATGGCGACATTCTTGCCACGGGACAATTTGAAGGACTGATAGATTTTGATCCCGATAGCGCTACTAGTTTTCTTGCCAGCAGTACAGAAAGTGGCGGTGAATCGTACTTCTTACGTTACGATAGCCAAGGAACCTTAATCTGGTGGAGGGTTTTAAGAAGTAACCGTGATATAAATCTATATGGCTTTAAAATCGATGCTCAGGATAATATTTATCTCACCGGTAGTTTTATTGACGCCGTAATTTTTGATGCCCAACATCCCCAAGGGCGCCTTAGTGGTATTAGTCCAAATGACGCCGATGGTTATGTGGCAAAATTTGACGGACAAGGAAATTTCCAGTGGGCCAAACGTTTTGCTGGTACAGGCATCGATACTGGTATCGATCTGGAAATCAATCCCGCTGGCGAAATAGTAGTTTTGGGGCATTTTGGCGATTCCCTTTTATTTGAGGCCAGTCAGCCCTCCTCTTTGCAGATATCCGCGGGAGCTGGCGACATTTTTATGGCCGCCTACGATACTGCCCAAGGGAATTTTAATTGGGTTCAAAGTATTACTGGCATTGGCTTCGATAATGCACGCGCCTTAGCTATCGATGCCCAGGGAAATTATTATATCAATGGCGACTACACCAGTACTATCACCTTTTCTCTCAGCCCTCTAAGCACTTTGGTGAGCAGTGGTGGAAATGATGTTTTTGTGGCTAAATACGATGTCAACCGTAATTTTAAATGGGCGAAAAAAATTGCTGGTAGCTCCACCGATCTAGGCGTAGATATGATCTTAATTGGAGATACGCTATTGGCCCTTACTGGCACTTTTCGCAATAACATTCAACTTGATCCAGCTGGTTTAAATCCAGTGCAAATAGGTGCTAGCTCGCTTCCCGATATATTTCTTACCGTGCTGGACACGGCCGCACAATTTCAGTGGGGACATACTTTCGGATCTACTTCTACCGATCAGGTTTACGACCTAATGTATGATCCTGCGGGAATAATTTATTTTGGTGGTTATTTTGCCCTAACAGTCGACTTTGATCCCGACCCCAACGCTAGCCAAAACCTAAGCGCTCTGGGAGGCGATGGCTTTTTTGCTGCTTATAATGCGAGCAATGGTGCATTTCACCAAGTGCGGCAAATCGCTGGCGCTGGTTTTAGTAAAATAAATGCCCTCGCTCTGGCGCCAAATCACAAAGTTTGGGCAGGTGGAGGCCTTTATGGTTTAACAAACTTCAACCCTGCCGGAACTGCCTTCAACCTCAGTAGTCCTGCTACAAATAATGCTAATTCGTTTTTTGCTTCTTATACAAGCACGGCCTTCGATACGGCCTGGGCAACGGAAGATAGCGAAGGTGGCAATGATCAAGCTAAAAAGTCTATTTTCTTACAAAACGGCAAAATTCTTAGCACAGGTTTTTTCAGCGGCCGAGTTGATTTTGATCTAGATACGGGGGAAACATGGCTAAATTCTTATGGCGAAGAAGATATTTATTTAGCGCAATATCAAAACAACCTGAGCCTCGATTGGGCTTTAAGCCTGGGCGGTCTAAATACAGATAAAGGTATGGCCATTGCCGAAGACCCAGCGGGAAACCTATATTTAGCTGGTGAATACGAGGGTAAACTTTATTTTAATAACCAAGGTCAAAGCGATAGTCTTGTCGGACAAGCTAATTTGGCCGCATTTCTGGCCAAGTACAGCCCACAAGGAGATCTTCTCTGGATTCAAAATATAACGGGAAATCCTGGTTTTGCTTTTATTAATGACCTGTCGGTAAATGCCTCCGCCCAAATTGCCGTGGCGGGACTTTATCAGGGAAGCATCAGTCTGGATGGAGTAAATACCACACCTATTGCTTCCAATCGCGCGGCTTTTTTAGCAGTTTATGATAGCGCTCAAGGCCTAGTTTGGGAACAAATTGTAGATGGCAGTAGCAATGAATATGGACTAAGCACCTTAGCCGCTAGCAATGGCGATTTTTACCTCGGTGGATCCTACCGCAACACGGTCGATTTTGACCCAGGCAGCGCTGTACTCAATCGCAGCTCTAGCTTCGGTACTAATGACATATTTATAACAAAATACAATAGCAGCGGCGCTTTCCAATGGGTACGCACCTACGGGCAACGTAACTTTGAAGGAGCGCGCGACATCTGCGAAGACAGTCAAGGTAATCTTTACATAACAGGCGAGTTTGAAGGAACGGTCGACTTCAATCCGCCCCAACTCGACACCTTAAGCAGCGCCGGAGCCACCGATGCTTTTATTTTAAAACTCGATCCTAACGGGAGTTTCATATGGGCCAAACAACTGGGCGGTAGCAATAATGATATTGGTTATGGCTTGCAAGTTAAAAACGGCCTGGTATTTCATGTTGGTAGTTTTTACAATACTATTGATCTTAACCCTAACGCGGACACTCTTTTTGCCACGGCCGTGGCGCGCCGAGATATCTACTTACAAGTGCTCGATACCGCGGGTAATTTTGTGCAAGGCTTAAGTTTTGGCAATCTCGCGGAAGACGAAGCTTTTAGCGTCGATCATTTTAATGGGCAAACCCTATTAAGCGGCTATTTCGGAAATAGTGTCGATTTTAATCCCCACCCCGCCCAAGAACAAATCTTACGCAGCTTTGGTGATCAAGATGGGTTTCTAGTAAAATTGGGGAATGCTGGCCCTTGTCCTACATCCTACGATACAGTTCAGGCACAGGCCTGTGGATCCTACACTTGGTTTAATAGAGTTCTTAATCAGAGTGGCTGGTATCAACAACAGCTTTTTACCCAAGCGGGCTGCGACTCTATTATCAGTCTCGATTTACAAATTTCACCCCGCTTCGATAGCCTGCTAAGTATTTCTGCTTGCAACTCCTTCTCCTGGCGAGGAAAGACATTTAACCAAAGTGGCGTTTATTTTGATAGCCTACAAAGTCAAGCTGGTTGTGACTCCATTTATCAATTAGACCTGAATCTAAACTTCTCCTTTACCGATACTTTAGCCATTAGTGCTTGCGATAATTATACTTGGCGAGGGACGGTTTATCATCAAAGTGGCGTTTATTTTGACAGCTTGCAAAGTCTGGCGGGATGCGACTCCATTTATCAATTAGATCTAAACCTAAGCTCCACTTTTACCGACACCTTAGCCATTAGTGCTTGCGATAATTATACTTGGCGAGGAACGGTTTATCATCAAAGTGGCGTTTATTACGATTCCTTAGTTTCCGCTTTCGCGGGATGCGATTCAATCTATATTCTCGACTTAATTATCAATACCAGCTACTATCAAACGCTCTCCCTGCAAAGCTGTGATTCCATCGTGCTAGCGGGCAGTTCTTACTACAGTAGCGGGCAATATTTCGATACTTTGCAAAGCAGCAGCGGTTGCGATTCAATCTTAGAAATAAATCTGCAAATTGATAGCCTCGACCTAAACGTAGCTAGCAATGGTTTTAATGCGGCAGCTCAGCAAACAAACGCTCAATATCAGTGGATAAACTGCGACAATGATACTATCATTCCTGGTGCTACTCAAGCTATCTTCGATCCAGTTAATTATAACGCACCCAATGCCTCCTACGCTGTAATTATTAGCATAGGAAATTGCAGCGACACCAGTGCCTGTATATTTTTACAAAACATTGGTTTAGAAGAAATGCTTCCCTCTCATTTAAATCTTTACCCCAATCCAAGCGATGGAAAAGTCTACCTAAAATGGCCGCAAGCAGGTACTTATAAACTAGAATTATTCGATGCCGCCGGCGCTTTAATCCGCGCTTGGCCAGTTTTGGAAAATAGCAGTACTTACGAATTTGAATTACCACAGGCGGCTGGAAGCTATTTCCTTCGCATCCAAAATGATGCAGGCGATAGCTGGCAGAAAACAGTAATTCGTTATTAAAAAAATCACCTTGATACTTAAAGTTACCTTCATGCAAAAAATAACTTTCGCTCTATTGTTTTTCACCGCCTTCGGATTGAAGGCTCAGTATAATTGCATGGATACCAAGCAGGCCCTTAGTGCTATGAGTAGCCCCAGCATTAACAATAATGCAAAAAGTGACACTTTTGATATTCAGCATTATCAAATCAATCTTGACTTAACAGGCATTGCCAATCAGGTTTTTAAAGCCAATGCTAAGATCTTTTTCAATCCTAAAATTTCGGGAGTCACTAAGCTTAATTTAGATTTACATCTACTGCAAGTGGACTCTATCATTTACATAGATGGGAATGGGCAGGCTAATAGCAACTTTACTTTTACTTATAACGACTCCCTGCTTAGTGTTGATTTTGATCCGTCTTTGAACCTCAGTTCAAGTCTAGATTACCTGCATATCTACTACAATGGCTACCCGAAAACCGATGCCTCCAACTGGGGTGGCTTTCATGCGGCGCAAGGCTATTATTACAATTTGGGCGTGGGCTTCGCTTCCAACCCGCATACTTTTGGGCGCGCATGGTTTCCTTGTTACGACAATTTTGTAGAGAAATCGAGTTATGCTATTTCCGTAAAAAGTAAAAGTCCCTTAGTGCCCATGCTTATTGGCGATAGCATTTTGCGCGTGCCCCTTGTGGGAGATACGATTTTAAGCAACAGTTATTTAAGCGAAGAAATTCCCACCTATTTAGCCAGTTTTGCTTTGGCAAATTACCAGTTTTTAGAAGATACTGTGCAAGGAATTGAGGGAGTTAAGTCCATTCTTCTGGCCGCCAAGGCCGCTGATACAGCTAATTTGAAAAGCTCTTTTCAAAACCTCAAAGCCACCTTCCATGCTTTCGAAGACTACTTTGGTGCCTACCGTTGGCCCCGCATTGGCTATGCCGCTACCACCGTGGGAGCCATGGAACATGCTACCAGCATTCACTACCCTATTAGCCTTATCAATGGCAACCTTACGGGCGAAGATATTATGGCGCATGAACTGGCCCATCATTGGTTTGGCAATCTCATTACCTGCGAAAGCGCCGATGATATGTGGATTAACGAAGGGATGGCTGAATTTTGCAGTCATCTTTACCAAGAAAAAGTTTACAACCGCGCGCGCTATTTGGAAGTAGTAAGATCTAATGCTTGGGCCGTTTTAAATAATGCACACAAGCAAGATGGTGGAGTTTTCCGTCCGCTTTACGCCATGCCCCACGAATATGTTTACGGATTTCATACCTATCAAAAAGGGGCCATGGTGGGGCATAACCTGCGTCATTATTTAGGCGACAATTTATTCTTTAGCACCCTCGATAGCATCTTTAACAAGTATGCTTATCAGAACCTATCTAGCGCAAGCTTTTTAGCGGAACTGCAGGCTATTAGCGGTCAAGCCAATATAAGTAACTTCGGTACAGATTGGATTTACAATGCCGGCTTCCCGCAATTTTCAGTCAACGATTGGAGCTATTCTACTAGCAACCAGCAAGTGAATTTTCAATTAAAACAGCGCTTATACGAAGCCCCCGCTTATTATAATAATGTGCCTGTTGATGTAAGCTTCTTTGGCGCGAATGGCCAAATACGGCATCACAACTTTAGCCACAGCGGCGCCTTAAGTTCGCATAACTTCAGCCTCAATTTTGTACCAGTGGCTGTTTTAGCCTCCTATAGTGGTGGCTTGCTCACTGCAACGGGAGTAGATCATTTAAAGATTGCAGCGAGCGGTGCGCAAGGAGCGGCCTATAGCCCGATAACTATTAATTGCGATAATTATGTAGACTCAGGTTCGGTAATTTTAATGCAACATCTGGTGCAAGCGGAAAAGCAGTCGGCCAACGCTTTCGATTTTCGCCTTGCGAGCCAGCGCTATTTTACCATTCAAAAAATAGGCTTAGCCCAATCTAGTTTAAAAGCGGAAATTCGATTTGAAGGCAGTACTGGTAAAGCGGAGGAAGCACTACTCCAAAATGGTAATGATTCGCTGGTACTTTTATTCCGTGCCAAAGGCAATGAGCAATGGAATATTTATCCTTACCAAAGCAAAAAAGTCGCCAGTAGTAATTCGCGCATCGGCAGCTTTGAACTAAGCCAAGTAGAGAACGGCGACTATGTTTTCGCCAATACCGCAGAGAGTATTAGCATTATTTCCGAGCCCACTGCTAAGAAGTATTATGAGTTTTTCCCAAATCCCAGTAAAGGTTTTATAACGATAAAAAATAAGGGCACGGACCCCGATGTTTTTGTACAAATATTTAACCAGCGCGGCAGCCTAGAAATGGTTAAAAGCTTTAGTGCGGAGAATCGTGAGAAAATGCAAATTGACCTGGGTTCGCTCAAAGCGGGACAGTATGTAATTAAGATTAATGAGTTTAGCTATCAACTTTTGAAGTTGTAGGCCTTTTAATGCCTATAACTTTTTAAGGCAGCTATAGCTGAATGAACTAGATGAAGTATTTTTACTTTTATTGGAAAATCCATTTGTACCCCTTCTAAAAGCGGCTTTCCGCGCCTCTGCTTCGCGCAATAGCCCGCTATTGCTTCACTGCATAGGCTTGAATTCCACTATTTATAAGGGGTCTGAGGCCTGATTTTAGGTCGGATTCACGTTATTTAGTATTTTAGAAAAATCTATTTTTACACTATGAAACACCTTTTATTGAAGCCAAAACGCAGCTTAATTGCTAGTGACTTTGCTTTCTTGGCGAAAATTCCCCTAATCCCCAATCAGTATATATGGAAAGAAAAACGCGGAAAATTAGCGCTGCTTAAAGATCAAAGCAGTGAAAACCTCTTATTACTCACTAACCAAGAAGGCTTTTTAAAGCAATATGATAACTATTATCAGCGGTACTTTGAAGTAAGCGAAATTGAAATTACCCCGAAATTAGAATCTTACGACTTACTGTACGGTGAACACGGGATAAGTCAAGCTTATGCAGAAGAGGGTGAAGAAGACTTTGAAAACTCCGAAGATCTTGAAGATTCTGAAATAGAATCCTAAGCAGAGTTCCTAGTTAACCTGAATTCGACCTAAAATTATAGCCTCAGATTTTCAATAAAAGGAAAAGACTAGTCTGGATCGCGCAGCTGTAGCAGGCTACAGCAAATGAACTAGATGCAGGGTTTTCGCTTTTATTGGAAAAAACTTCTAAGCCTCTTCTAAAAAGCATTTTTTAGCGCCTTAGCCCTTCGCAATAGCCCGCTATTGCTTCAGCGCTTCGGCTTAAAACCCGCTATTTACAAGAGGTCTGAGGCCTAATTTTACATCGAACTCAGGTTAGTTAATCAGGGTACTTAATCCTCACGTGGTAGATGTTCATTAACATCTTCTTGAAAATCTTTTTAACGCTCCTTATCTCCCGTAAGGTGATGGGAGCGTTTTCAAATTGCCCATCATTAATCTGATGATCAATGAGACGCTCCACTAATTGGTCAATTTTATCGTGGTCTGGATTCTGAATACTGCGTGAAGCCGCTTCCACGGTATCGGCCATCATTAAAACCGCCGTTTCCTTAGAAAAGGGTTTTGGTCCAGGATAAGTAAAGCGCTCACTAGCAGCTTTATCTTCAGGGAAATCGCGGATGTATTGTTTGTAGAAATACATTACCATAGAAGTTCCATGGTGGGTACGAATAAAATCAATTAGTAAGTCGGGCAGTTTATTGCGTTTCGCCAAAGAAATTCCCGCGCTAACGTGGCCAATTATTATTTCGGCGCTTTCTTCAAAGCTTAGCTCATCGTGAGGATTAATACCCGTGCTCTGATTCTCAATAAAATACATGGGACTTTGCATTTTCCCAATGTCGTGATACAAAGCTCCAGTGCGCGCCAATAAAGCATTTCCGCCAATCGCAATAATGGCATTCTCGGTTAAATTGGCCACCTGCATACTGTGCTGAAAAGTACCCGGTGCAGTTTCCGCCAGCTCGCGTAAAAGCGGATTATTGGTATCACTAAGCTCCAAAAGAGAAATCTCCGAAACAAAACCAAATATCTTTTCTTGGAAGTAAATTAAAGGGAAAGAAATCAGCGTAAGCAAACCATTGCCCACAAAATAAGCGAAAACACCGTAGTCGATGGTTTTCACGCTACCTTCCTGTAATATCGCCAAACTAAAATAGGAAACGGCATAAACCAAGGTGATTTTCCCACCGGTTAAAAAGAGGTCTTTTCGACGGTAGAGGTTATTTACCATCAATACCGAAAATACACCCGCTACAATTTGTAAGAAGATAAACTCAAAACTATTAGGCACCTGAAAACCAATGATTAACATCGCTACTAAGTGCACGAAAAGAGCTAAACGCGTTTCAAAGAAAGAACGCATTACCATCGGTAAAATAGCAAAGGGTATGAGATAGATTAAGCCCGCATTAAAGGAGAGAACAATGCTCGCCAATAATACCATAAGAAGGATATTAACCAGAATAAAAGTAAGACGACTGATATCTTCTAATACCAATTTATCGAATTGATTAAGAAAGGCGAATAGCACAAAAAGCAGAATTCCTACCAATAGTATTTGTCCGCTAAGTAAGCTGTAATAAGAACGTACCCCGCTTAAAGAACCTTCATAAACAGATTTCAGGGAGTTCAATTTAGCGAAGCGTTCATCGTCTACCAAATTGCCTTTCGCAATTATCAGTTCACCGCTTAAAACCGCTCCCCTACTGGGTAATATCTGATCGAGTTGATTTTGTAAATACTTCTCGCTGCGTTCTTTTTCATAAAAAACATTGTAGCGAATGTTGGCCGCCAAACGAGCCATTAAGAAACCCGCCTGCTCTTCGCTTAGGCTATCTTTTATTCGTCCACGGATTTTCTCCACCACGCTTTGAATACCATAAAACTGGCTCAACTCTACCGGCTGACTCACTTTATCTTTTACTAAAAGCACCTGACCAAAATCTTTAAAAAAAGGATCGTCATTCGGTTGAAGAACACCAATTTTGTAAAACTCTTTTAGATTTGACTCACCTAAAGACTGCAATTGGGCATAAAGACCGGCATTTAAACTATCCTGAAAACGACCTTCTTTGCGCGCTTCTGCCCAAGCGGTGGCTAAATCATCTTTAAAAGTGGCAATGGCCTTCGCACTAAAGGCGTCGTCGAATTTTAAAAAAATGGTTTTTTGCAAACGCGTTTTTAAGATTTCCTCCTTCAAAGAAGCTTCTGACTTTAAGATGGAGAAGTCGAAAGGGGCCACTAAATTCTCATGGAGCCAAGGCTTACCCTTCTGAAACTCATACTTAAACTGAACTTCACGCGGACTGAGGTAAACAATAAATATCAGGGAAACCACAAAAAGCAAGGTGATTGAGATTTGTGTCTGATAGTTTTGTAGATATAATAATAGTTTTCTCATGCCCAAAGGGAAAATAAAGAGGCTTATTTTGTTTAATTTCGCCCACATTGCTAAGTAAAGACAAATCTTAGAATACCACCAATGAATCAGTCCAACTGGAACTATAAATTTCATTTTTCACCCTTTGCGGGAGATGGTATTCTGCACTCTCAAATACACAAACACAATTTCACATGAAAGAAGTAGTAATCGTATCTGCGGTTAGAACGCCCATTGGCGGATTTTTAGGAAGCCTTTCTTCTTTAAGCGCTACCCAATTAGGATCCATCGCTATTAAAGGCGCCTTAGACAAAATCAACTTGGATCCCAATGAAGTACAGGAAGTACTAATGGGTAATGTTTTACAAGCGGGTGTTGGCCAGGCTCCTGCTCGTCAGGCCGCTATGGGCGCGGGATTACCAAACACTGTTCCCTGTACAACGGTAAATAAAGTATGCTCATCGGGCATGAAAGCTATTATGCAAGCCGCGCAAGCCATTGCTCTAGGTGATGCCGAAGTAGTGGTTGCTGGTGGTATGGAAAGCATGAGTAATGTTCCTCACTATTTAGACGGCCGTGGTGGCGTTAAATTAGGCGACATTAAAATGAAAGACGGTCTTTTACGCGATGGTTTAATCGATGTTTACGGATCAGTACACATGGGTAATTGCGCTGAGCTTTGTGCCAAAGACATGAAATTTAGCCGCGAAGAGCAAGATGCTTTTGCCTTGGAAAGCTACCGCAGAAGTGCCGACTCTTGGGAGCAGGGACGTTTTGCCGAAGAAGTTATTCCGGTAACGATTCCCCAACGGAGAGGTGATGCCATTGTGGTTGAGCGCGATGAAGACGTTTTTAAAGTGAATCCCGCCAAGGTTCCAACCTTAAGCCCAGTATTCGATAAAGAGGGAACCGTTACCGCTGCGAACGCCTCAAATCTTAATGATGGTGCGGCGGCATTAGTGTTAATGTCGGCAGAAAAAGCAGCGAGCTTAGGTCTTAAGCCTTTAGCTAAAATTAGCGCTTATGCAGATGCGGCCCATGAACCAGAATGGTTTACTACGGCACCTGCCAAGGCTTTACCCAAAGCTTTAGCAAAAGCAAATGTGGATATTAAGGATGTGGATGCCTTCGAATTAAACGAAGCCTTTTCGGTGGTAGGTTTAGCGAATATGCAAATCTTAAATATTGATCCTGCCAAAACCAATGTAAACGGCGGCGCCGTTTCTATGGGTCATCCCTTAGGCGCTTCTGGTGCTCGTATCATTATCACTTTGATGAATGTATTGAAGCAAAATAATGGTAAAATTGGCGCAGCCGGTATTTGCAACGGCGGTGGCGGTGCTTCGGCAATGGTAATTGAAAACCTAGGCTAAAATATGCTAAAAGGCATTTGCGGGTTAAGTGTTATACCCATGCGCCTGGAGCCAGCGGACACCGCGGAAATGGTAAACCAGGTTATTTTTGGTGAGAGCTACGATGTTTTAGAACAACGGAAGAAATGGTTGCGAATTCGTCTTCATCACGATCGTTATGAAGGTTGGATTGATCGCAAGCAGTTTGAAGCCTTGGACGAAAAGCAAGCGGAATGGCACGCCAAATGCAAAAAGCCGATTAGCAGCGATTTAATAGAATTGATATCCCGAGAAGACAGCGGAAGTTTCTTCCCTATCTTCTTGGGTTCTTTTTTACCCGGTTACAGTGAAAAATTACCCATTCGCATTGCTGAGACCAAGTTTAAATTTAGCGGTGCCTTTATTAATAAGAAGCAAAGCCGTGAGCAACTGATTGAAGTTGCTTTCCAATATTTACATGCCCCTTACCTTTGGGGTGGCCGCAGTCCTTTTGGTATCGACTGTTCTGGCTTTAGCCAGATGGTTTACCGCATTTGTGGCTACAATATTCCTCGCGACGCCTGGCAACAGGCACAAATTGGTGAAACCCTTAGTTTTATTGAAGAGTCGGAACCGGGCGATTTGGCTTTTTTCGATAATAATGAAGGGAAGATTATTCATGTAGGCATCATCTTAAAAGACAACTATATCTTACATGCCAGCGGCAAAGTGCGATTAGACCGCCTCGACCAGTCTGGTATTTACCACGCCGATGATAAAGTGCATACGCATCGATTGAGGGTGATTAAGAAGATTATTTAGGTAGTGAGACCGCTGGTCTCGAAGTAGTGAGTACAGAGTAGTGAGCATTGAGATCTGATTAGGCAAATTTTGAATGTATTAGTCTCAGAAAGAAATTCCATTGTAATTCAGTAGAATTCAATTGTAGCTGCATACAGTCTATGAGCTGCGGGTAACCGGGGGTGGATTTTCGGCATATGACACCAAATATTTAAAACTGCATATCAGCTCTTACAATTTTAATATAAAAGGCCTAGAAAATGATTATCTTATACAAGACCGCTGGTCTCGAAGTAGTGAGTACAGAGTAGTGAGTATTGAGATTCGATTAGGCAATTTTTGAATGTATTAGTCTCAGAAAGAAATTCCATCATTGTAATTCAGTAGAATTCAATTGTAGCTGCATACAGTCTATGAGCTGCGGCAACTGCGGATTTTCGGTACGCGACACCAAATATTTAAAACTGCATATCAGCTTCATTACCCTCAATATAAAAGGCCTGTAGGCCGACATCTCGATACAAGACCGCTGGTCTCGAAGTAGTGAGTACAGAGTAGTGAGTATTGAGATTCGTTTAGGCAATTTTTGAATGTATTAGTCTCAGAAAGAAACTCCATTGTAATTCAGTAGAATTCAATTGCAGCTGCATACAGTCTATGAGCTGCGGCAACTGCGGATTTTCGGTAGCATCAATCAAATATAACTAACTAAAAGCTGCGGCAGCTGCGGATTCTAAATCAAAATAAAAGGCCTAGAGGGTGCAACATCGCGATTCATGACGTTCTTTGTCTGATTCTAAATTTTTGAAGATTCACGGCAAATGGCCTTGATAACGTTTTTTTAATCCGCGTACACCCGCGAAATCTGCGTTCACCGATCTGGCAAAATCTGCTGTTTGCTGTACTTGAAATCTGAGATTATAATTTTAAGCCGAACATAGATTGAAGGGCATTAACTGAAATTTGATTATATACCAACTATTGGTATATTTGCTTAAACGTAATAATGGCAAAAAACACTTCCATCCTTATCGGTGATTATTTCAATTCCTTTATAGAGAGTCAGGTGAAGTCTGGAAAGTACTCTTCTGCTAGTGAGGTGGTTAGAGCAGCTTTACGACTATTTGAAGAGGCGGAGTCCAAAAAGGCAAGCTTGATAAAAGAGCTGCAGAAGGGCGAAGAATCTGGTTTTATCGAAAACTTTGATCGAGAAGAGTTTTTAAAGACTATGAATCGCCAAGATACTAAGGCCAATTGATGAAGCACCGCATCAGTGCAGAAGCGCACAATGATTTGCAAAATATTTGGCTTTACACTAATGAAAAGTGGTCTGCAGAACAAGCTAATCGGTACTTTAATCTTATTATGGATGAAATTGAATTCATTTGTGAAAGTCCCTATTCTGGAAAAAATTACGAGGCAATTCGAAAGGGCTATTTCAAAGCGCGGGTAAAGTCTCATTTCATCTTTTATAAAATAAACCAAGTCCGAGAAGAAATTGAAATTATTAGAGTTCTTCATCAAAGAATGGACATCGATACTAGGTTAAATGATTGAAAATTAAATAGTTGTAAACTTTCGTTGGTTTAATTGACTATTTCTAAACTAAGGGGCTGCTAGCGAACAGCAGTATTGCAATTCGGTGGGAAAAGAAGTGGATAGCGGAGAGGGAAATTAGTGAGAAATCCACTGTTTATGGATACGCTTAAATGAGCTGCGGCAGCTGCGATTTCTCGGTAGTATCGAATACTAATTCATTAACCAAGCTGCAGCAGCTGCGGATTCTAAATCCCAAAAATAAAAGGCCTGTAGGTGCAACATCGCGATTCATGACGTTCTTTTGTCTGATTCTAAATTTTTGAAGATTCACGGCAAATGGCCTCTATAACGTTTTTTTAATCCGCGCACACCCGCAAAATCTGCGTTCATCCGCGTTTCAAAACCTTTTACCACAGGTTCGCTAAGACAAGAAAGGCCTATTCTATAATATTAGCATCATCCTAAAATTGTTTCAGGATTTTTTTAGACCATAGTCAGATTCTCATATTCTTTCAAACACGCTTCACTTCATTATATTTTATTTCCCAAAAAGCCTAATACTCCGCAGAAGTTCCATTATTATAGTCCGGCCCAAATCGTCGAAAAAACGAATTTCGAAGGGGTGACATGATGAGATTAACTGAAGAATCTCTCCTACCCTAAATTCAAGGCATTCTTATTGCTTGCTCAGATTTCCAATTTTTTAATTTCAATTTTTAAGGAAACCAATCTAAAGAAAACTATTTTTAAGCATGCGTAATATTTTACTTTTAGCCTCAATTCTCTTTCTGCTAGCTTGCCATAAAGAAGAAAACCCCGAAAGCCTTTCCGCTTATTTCCCGCCCGATCACATCTTTGAAAAAGGCTATGCCGTAAAATACTACAGCCTCTTTGAACCCGACAACCCCGATCAAGAATCTGCTATTCGCATTAGCTACGTAACCTATCAAAAAAGCGATGCTTCTCATTTCAGTTCCCATGTATACAATGCTGGTTTTGAGCTGACGGGCAGCAAATACTATCGTTTCGAAGGAGATAATCTCTACCTCGATTCTTCCTTTTACTACCCCAATGAGGATACACTTAAAGTAGAAATTATCGCAGCGCATTCTAAAAGCTGGCAGCCAGGGCTTCAGCCCATTTATATAGAAAGCTACCAGTACCAAAATGAGGCTTATCGTTATGAAGTAAAGCAAGTGGAAATGGGTGATACCAGCATCGCGGGGGAAAAAGCCAAATATTTTGTATTAGAACGCAGCTATCGTAATGTGAAAACCGATTCCGTGGTAAGTTCCAACCGAGCCATTGAAATTTACCGACCCAATATTGGTTTTTGGTCATCTTACGAAAGTAGCGAGGGTGGCAGCTATAGTGGCGAGTTGATTGAGCAAATGCCATTGGATACATTCCTCTTGCGCGCTGATCACGGCGAAAAAAGAGTCGCCTATATTGATCCCGCTGAAAGCCTCGGCGGCGATGCTAATTTTAAAATCTGTAGCAGCGAGCAAAACATAGCAGACTATTATAATGGCGATCCTGATGCGGGCTTCCTCTATGGAAAAAAGAAAATGTTAAGCATCATCAAGCAACAGCTGCAGGCGGAAAAATTGGGAAGCGAAGACGGTATGCTCACCTATCGTTTTGTAATAAGCTGTGAAGGCAAAGCGGGACGGTTTATTGCTCAAGGTTACGATTTCGATTATCAGGCCAAGGACTTCAAGGCGCCCACCGTTAATCATCTTTTAGATATTTTACTCAGTTTAAAAACTTGGCAACCCTGCGTTATTCGAGGCGAAAACCGTGACTCTTACGCCTATCTAACCTTTAAAATAAAAGATAATGAGATTATCGATATTCTGCCTTAATACCTGCCTGCTTCTCAGTCTTTTAAGTTGCCAAGCCGAATACGATTGGTATCAGCGAGACTTTAGTGCTGAAGAAAAAATTGACTATGCTAAAAGCTTAAGCAATGGCGTAGGCTATTATTATCAAGGTACGGTACCCGAGCAATTTCACATTAAGGAAGCCATGAAACTTGATAGCAGCAATGGCGATTACTGGCGCGAATTTGGCACCTCTCGCGTTAAGCGTGGCCTTGCGGCAGAAATGCAATACTATTATGGCAAAGCCGCTGAACTAAAACCCGAACCTTGGGCGGGGTTTCGAGGCTATCTCTACCTCTATTTTTATCGCGATTATCCGAGAGCTATTGCCGACTTCAACCTAAGCGATTCCGTAACTGCAACGGTTGGCTACTCACAAGGGCAAAATCACGATTATATGCGGGGCATTGCCTATTACGGACTCAAAAACTACCCGCAAGCCCTGCAGTCTTTATCCCTTTATATTGATAGCACCATCGCCAAAGAGGGCGAAGAATGGGTAGATGCCGCTGCTGTTTTATACCGCGCTTTGACTTATGAAAAGTTAGGCGACGACATGAATATGAAAGCTGATTTAGAACGCGCTTTACGTATTTATCCCGCTATGGCAGATGCCTATTATCATCAAGCCCGATTAGCTTCTAAAGCAGGTAAAAAAGAGGAAGCGCAAAAATTATTAAAGCAGGCGAAAACAAATTTTAAAGAGGGCTATTTCCACAGTCGTCCCTATGTAGAAGTATTGGAACAGATTTATTTAGAGGACATTGAAGCGCTGTCGGATAGCCTTTAGCAAAATTTGTTAACACTTAATGAGCGCTCGCTAAAAATAGTAGACGATTAAAATGTAAATTGAGCACCTACAATTTTACTTATGTCACTAGCTATTTTTGAGATTGATCCTTTCGATGGAATTGAAATTCCCTTTTTCGATGTAGGCGTTTCGGCGGGCAAACCTTCTTATGTTTCCGAATATTTTGAAGATACCATTAATTTAAATCGCGAATTAATTCGCAACCCGAAATCGAGTTTTTGCGTGCGCGTGAGCGGGCAGTCTATGGTAGGGGCTGGCATTGATGATGGTGATCTTCTTATCGTAGATAAAGAAAAGGAAGCCCAAAATCAGAGTATAATTTTAGCGGTAATAAACGGCGAGTATACGGTAAAGCGTCTGCTAATAGAGGGAGAAGATCTTTACCTCCTCCCCGAAAATCCCGCTTTTGAAAAACTTAAAATTACCCAGTTTATGGACTTCCGCATTTGGGGAGTAGTAAGCGGGCTGATTAAAAAAATTGATTAAGACTTTAGCAATTCTTTAATCTTAGCCTCAATTTCTTTCGGTTCTGTTTTAGGAGCGTATCGCTCTACCGGATAACCATCTTGGTCCACCAAAAACTTTGTGAAATTCCATTTTATACCGCTGGTTAATAAACCGCCCTTTACTTTTTTTAGGTATTTAAAAACCGGGTGAGTATCGCTGCCGTTTACCTTAATCTTCTCCGTAAGCGGGAAAGTTACTCCGAAATTAATCTTACAAGTCTCCTCCACCGTTTCATTACTTTCTGGCTCCTGACCTAAAAACTGATTGCAAGGAAAGCCTAACACCACTAAACCCTGATCCTTATATTTTTGATGTAATGCTTCCAAACCGTCGAATTGCGGCGCCAAACCACATTTGGTAGCCGTGTTTACGATTAGTAAAACCTTACCTTTATAGTCTTCCATCTTCATCTCGTTGCCCTGAGGGTTTTTCACCGAAAGCGCATAAAAGTCTTTATTTGTTGCCATACCTAATTTTTGTAAGAATTACTTTTTATTTGTGCTGCAAAGTACGTCGAAGCAATGAGAATAGAATTATTGATGATTGGTAAAACCAATGAAGAGGCGGTAGCAAGCTTAGAAGACAAGTATTTCGGCCGTTTGCAACATTATTGGCCTTTTGAAGCTAAGGTAATTGCCGATATAAAGAACACCAAAAAGCTTACGCAAGATCAGATCAAAGAACAAGAAGGTCAGAAAATACTAGCGGAAAAAAAGGCGGGCGATTTACTCATCCTTCTCGATGAAAAAGGCAAAGAATATCATTCCCGTGGCTTTGCCCAGCAATTGCAGACTTGGTTTAATCGCAGTCCCAAACGCATTGTCTTTTGTATTGGCGGAGCTTATGGCTTTTCGCCTGATGTCTATGCTGCCGCAGATGGCAAAATCTCACTTTCTAAAATGACCTTCTCCCATCAGATTATTCGCGCCATTTTCGCGGAACAAATTTATAGGGCCGCTACTATTTTGAAGGGCGAGCCTTATCATCATGATTGATTAACATGAGTCCGATATAAATTAGGCCTCAGACTCCTTCTAAATAACGAAATTTCAGCCGAGGTATCAAATCAACAGCGGGCTATGATTACTTTGCCTTACATAAAGTGAGCACCGAAAATGGTCGCCAATCACCAGGCTATTTCTTAGAGAAAAACTTGAATGAATTTGCAGGAAAAAGTGTCAAGTACATAAAAGTTTCCGCGAATACTCTTCGTGAGATGTCGAATGCCTCATTTTCCACACGACAAATAGAGGACTTTATAGATATTTCCTCGGGAGCAAATGAATTTCAAGAGGCTTCTGCGGAGAGCCCCATCGCTCTATCTGTTAAAAAAGAATTAACCGAAAAAGCCTTACGTTCAAATGAAGCCATAGAGGAATGTACCTAATGGTCTAGCTTATTTTATCATACGTTCTAGATAGAATTAGGTCTCAGTCACACATGTAAAGACTGGGATTTAATAAGTAGAAATAATGAAAAATAGTGAACTATCGCAAGAAGGTCTGAAAGTCAAAACCTCTTCCACGAAAAACCTTTCTCGAATGGAATACAGTAAATATTTCCCTTTCAAAAACGTGAGAATTAGCCTTATTAAACAAGTCAAATAAAAAGAAGAATATCTTTTATAAGAATACAGGTTGTTTAGGGCAAAACTCTGTTGGCTTTAAGTAGGTTACGGTTAATCACACTTGATCAAGTGTAGAGCTATTCACAGATTGCTTTAAGTCCTACTCAAAGGTTGATAAATAAATGAAAAAGCACGTGACATTGAAATTGCCACCTAAAGAATCTGAAATTCACTAACTTCTATGCGTTTAGGTACTACAAAATAAAAGGGAGGTAATGGGATATATGACAAAGTCAAAGACAATTAGTATCAAACTACCTTAATGATTTTTTTTCACAAAGTTAACCGCAGATATTTGGTAGAGTAGCTCCTTGATGAAGTGATGATTTCGGTAATCGAAAAACTTTTTGCGAATCAAAAACCAATCTTTAATATCGTGGGGGGTTTATTAAATTATTTTAATGTTAAAATATACATCTTGTTTTGAGTCTTAGTTTTTTTTTCATAGCATTGCCAGACTATTTTTTGATAATTTAATTTTTAACTGAAAATGAAACAATTTGCTTCGATTTTTTTATTATTTATTTCTTTTATTTCCTTAGCTCAGTATAATCCCCACGATTTAAAACTTTCGGGAACCGGATTGATTTATAATGGCGCTTTTGAAATTGATGGCCAACGAACACTATCCTATGAAAAATGTAGGAGTCAAGATCATCACACTATATCCGTTAAGCCTGAACTAGATCCTTCGGTATCCGTTAATACATCAAGCGGGTGGGTGTAGGTTCGTGGTGTTGGCTTACTAATGCTCCAAATGCTTGGAATTTTAACCGAGGTACTTTTACGACAAATCCTTCAGGGGTTACAATCAAAGAGGCGGTTCCTAGATTTAGCTTATCTTCAAAATATGGAACAGACGGCTCTGGTACACCTTTAACTTGTCAATCAAATATAACCATCAATGGTGCATCCACAACATGTGAAACAAAATACCTTCTTGAAGTGATTGAAACTGATGCTTATTTGAACTTGCTTATTTCGAATGCTAATTACGCTGGAGCTTGGTTTAATGGTCAAGTTCCTACCATATGGCATTTGCAGCACATTACACAGAACTATGGAAACCCTCAAAATGGCGATGTGGTTAATGGCCCTGCACCTACTTTATATAATGGATGGACAATGACAGATAGAACTTTAGCTAATGGCAATAACAACCGCTATTTAATAAGGTTG
The DNA here is from genome assembly GCA_018401735.1 of Schleiferiaceae bacterium. GTDB lineage: Bacteria > Bacteroidota > Bacteroidia > Flavobacteriales > Schleiferiaceae > Croceimicrobium. The sequence goes on along the minus strand of JAGYKI010000008.1, from coordinate 51,419 downwards.
TCCGTAATGGATGACACATGGACCACAAAGCAGATGCTCATTGAGGTTAATGGAAATTGTAAGATGGGGAAAAATGAAGTTGATCTTGCTGAATTTGCGGCTTCGTTAAACCCGATGACACCAACTGAAGTTGAGGAGATTCAGTTTGAACTAAGGAAGTCAGGTGTTGATGTTAAGTCTTTGAGCCAAATAGTTAAGGAGTCTCCCAAAACGGGACATGCAGCGTTAACAATTAATGCCTTTCCTAATCCTGCCACCTCTACAATTAATTTGGCTATAAATAATGACATCGACCTTAAGGCGGTTACTTTAGTAAACACGGCAGGTCAAAGTTTTACTGTTAATGTAGAAAAAGCAGGAACAGGCCTATACAAGTTAGACGTAAGTCAGTTTAAAAGAGGTTTCTACATTATTTACGTTCAATCAGATGGTAAATTTGAGACTGTTAAAATACAACTTACTGAAGATTAAGATATTCTAATGATGGTATTTTTAGGTAAAGGATGTTTCAATCATCCTTTACCTTTTTAATATATTTGATTAACAATATCAGCATCCTTGATTAATAGAAGCCCTTTTCTTTTGTTTTTGCTACTACACTCATTTTTAGGTGCACAGAATATTGTGCCTAATCCTAGCTTTGAGCAGGTTTACCGCATGCCAGATGACACTACCGCCTTAAATCAAGTGGTGAAGGATTGGTTTTCGGGAAATAAGGTTGGACCCCTGGGATGTCATATTGCAGCCATTGATATGAATCCCAACTATGGTCAACCAAACCCTCTTCGATATCAGAACCCTCGTACTGGTCAAAGCATGTTGACGTACAAGACTTTAGCCTATGTGAATGAGTCAGTGAAGTTCGTGGATTATCGAAGCTACGCCGCAACCAAATTGATGCGCCCCATTCCTAGACGGGCCAAAGTATACGCGGAGTTTTATATTAATTGGCACGGATATGATTGTTGTCGGTCTGTTCCACGAACGTTTCCTGGAGGGCAACACGGTATGCTATTTACTAAAGATAAACCCTTTGAAAATAGCTATAACCTATATCAGGGAAGCCCCCAAATTAATATCGACACCCTGTTAACAGATACCGTTAATTGGTTAAAGGTGTCGGGTACCTTTATTAGTGAAGAGCAGTTAGAGTACATTATCATTGGTAACTTTTATACCTACGACCAATGTGATTATCTTCTGCCAAACTTTACCAATGTTTACCAAGGGGCAGAGGCCCATTATTTTTTAGAGGATGTTAAAGTTCGTATTTTAAATCCCCGAGTACCAGATACGCTGCGTATATGTTATGGTGATTCGGCCGAGTTGGTAGCAACTGGAGAGGAAAACCATGCTTGGGCTAATGCATCTAACCCTGGATATATAATCGGAACAGACAGCGTTCTTAAATTTCAGCCACTGTCCAATACCCTAATAAATTTTTATGGCAGCTTTGATACACTTCAGACTTACGTTATAGTGGATCGCTACCAGTTAGACTTGGGCAAGGATACTGCCGTATGTGGCTATGAGCCTTATTATTTGTATAATACTGCCCAAGATGCAGATAGCAGCTGGTGGCACGGATTGGGTCCAGCGGATAGTATCGAGATCACCACTAGTGGATGGTACACATTAAGTGCTCGTAAGGGAGCTTGCTTAAAAACCGACAGCATACATGTGCAAGTCCTCTATCCAAAAGATTATGCCTTGGAAGAACCAGAGCCTACTTGCTTAGGTCGCTCTATTGACCTAAAGTCCACTACGCTTGATTATGTGAATTATGAGTGGAGTGATGGCAGTACCGACAGTATTCTGGAGATTAATAAAGATGGGTGGTATTACATCAGTATTGCCCATCCATGTGGGCCCATTGTTGATTCTATTCAAATAGAGTTTGAGCGATGCGTCTGCAAGTTTCATCTACCCAATGCTTTTACGCCTAATGGGGATGGCCTGAATGATATTTTCAAGCCAGTTTCCAAATGTAATTTTGAAGAATATTCGATGCTTATCGCCAATCGTTGGGGGCAGGTGGTGTTTGAAACCAAAGACCCAGAGCAAGGCTGGAATGGTGAAGGTGCCCTGCCTGGTGTCTACGTTCTGAAAATCTATTACCGAGGCCTCAATGAACAAGGTTTGTTTGTGGAGGATAAAATCAGGGGATCGTTGACTTTATTGAGATAGAAACATCCTAATTAAATCTTAACTAATATTAATCATTTGTAAATTATATCTATGAAAAGATCATTTTTCACATTGCTACTTTTAATTTCAATTCACGCCATATCTGCGCAACAAAGCAGTAATCATCGTCTAACCTTATCTGCTCTACAGCATAGCACTTGGACTGGGGTGACATATTCATATTTGTTCCATCCTTTTGAAAACAAAAATTGGGAGTTAAGTTTTGGGAGCGGCTTCTCTAGTGGCCTTGGAAGTCCAGGCTTGTCTCTTCTTAGTTATAATGCAATTCCCATCTTCACCTCCTTAAGTTATGGTTCTACCCATCAGGTTGGTGTTAATTTAGGCTATGCCTATAAATTTAAATTTATAAAAAGGCCTTTTTTCGAAGGTTTAGAGCCAGTTGAATATACTGTTTTCAACGATTATAATTCTTTTAACTACTCCTTTTTTTATCGCTATAATTTTGGAAAAGAAGATCGCTATTTCCTTGGTTTAGGAGGGGAGTTTAGTCATTTCTTTGGTAAAGTAAACGGAAGTGAAGTGAACTTGAAGCCCGCATTTAGACCTTTTCTTAATTTTGGTTTCAATTTTTAAGTTGATCTACCTCTAACCCGGAGCAATCGGCAACGGAAAGTTATCTATCTTTTTTTGATTTACGAACAAAATAAACGCCGCAGTAGAACAGCGGAAGCTATCCGCTAGTTGAAATGCCCGAGATTGAAATCCTCCACATTCCTGACGACTATGAATTTATGGATGGAGAATTAATTAGCTGACTCGAAGATGGAGTCAACCATGTGATCAATAATAAGTTTGGCCTTTGAATAAGAAGTCACAAGCAACTTAATAATGCTTTGTCTTGGATAGACTAAGCATTTTGTTATATGTTTTTCCTTCGAAGAGATGCTTATCTAATCATTCCCCATCCAATCTCAATACCCAAATCTCACAGCGTAGCAGTCTCATCTATAGACTAAAAAAAAAAGGCCCTCTTGCGAGGGCCTTAATATTTTCACTAAAAAGTAAATACTCCTTATTTCGCTACTTCCGCGGCTACTTCAAAGTTTAAAGTAACGTTTACCTCGCGGTGAAGTCTGATGTTCGCGCTGTAAGGACCAGTAGCTTTTACCGTACCGCCTTGAATAACGATGTACTTGCGATCGATTTTGTGACCAGCTTTCGCTAGTTCGTCCGCTAAGTCGGCATTATTAATAGATCCGAACAACTTGTTGCCCTTACCTACTTTAGTAATCATTTTAATTTCAAGAGCATTGATAGCTTCCGCCGTTTTCTTAGCATCTTCAATAGCTTTCGCTTCTTTGTGCATGCGTTGCTTAATGTTCTCTGCTAATACCTTTTTGGCAGAAGGAGTGGCTAATTCAGCTTGTCCTTGTGGCAATAAGTAATTACGACCGTAACCGTTCTTAACAGTAACTACGTCGTCTTTGTAGCCTAAATTGTCTACGTCTTGTTTCAGAATAACTTCCATAATTTTTTATTTATTTAAGGTTATCTGTTACGTAAGGTAAAATAGCAATGTGACGGGCACGCTTAATAGCGGTAGCCACTTTACGCTGGTATTTCAAAGAAGTACCAGTGATTCGGCGTGGTAAAATTTTACCTTGCTCGTTTAAGAACTGACTTAAAAAGTCGGTGTCTTTGTAATCTACATACTTAATTCCGTAGCGACGGAAGCGACAGTACTTATTACGAGAACCGGTGTCGATTTTAAGCGGTTGTAAGTAACGAATTTCGGATTGATTCGATCCTGTATCTAATTCAGCCATCTTCTAATTCTTTTAAAGGTTATTTGGAAGTTTGTAGTTTAGAACGACGCACTTTCGCGTAATCTACGTGATGCTTGTCCATTGCAACATTCATAAAGCGCATGATACGCTCATCGCGTTTCATTTCTACTTCTAAAGGTGCAATTACTTCTCCTGGCACTTGAAACTCTAACAAGTGATAGAAGCCACTTCGCTTACTTTGAATAGGATAGGCTAATTTCTTAAGGCCCCAATTCTCTTCTTGGAGAATTGAACCGCCTTTGGCTTCAATGAAGCCTTTGAATTTTTCTACCGTTTCCCTTACCTGATCTTCAGATAAGACGGGATGCATGATGAAAACGGATTCGTATTGATTCATCTAGTTAAACAATTAATTATTAAATATTTGAACCTTTTCTAAAAAGGAGTGCAAAAGTAGAGAAATATTACCTACGAATAAAGCCCTGCACTAAGAAAATTGAAAATTACTGTTAATTCTTTTCTCTTTTTGGCCCTCGCCGCTTAAAGCTGGCTTACTATATTTGTAGCGATGGAAAATTATATCGTCTCCGCTCGTAAATATCGTCCGCAAGTTTTCGACGAAGTTATAGGTCAAAGCCATGTGACCAACACCTTATTTAACGCCATACAGAATAACCATCTGGCGCAAGCCCTTTTGTTTACAGGTCCGCGTGGCGTGGGTAAAACCACTAGCGCGCGTATTTTGGCTAAGCTTATAAATGCCGATGATCATGAGTCGGGCGATGACGATTACTCCTTTAATATTTTCGAACTCGATGCGGCTTCTAATAATTCGGTTGATGATATTCGTAACCTCATCGATCAAGTGCGCTTCGCTCCTCAAAGAGGAAAATTTAAGGTTTATATTATCGATGAGGTGCACATGCTCTCACAACAAGCCTTTAACGCTTTCCTAAAAACCTTAGAAGAACCGCCTAAGCATGCTATTTTCATCTTGGCTACGACCGAGAAACATAAGATTATTCCCACTATATTAAGTCGTTGCCAGATTTATGACTTCAAACGAATTTCCGTTGAAGACATTATAAAGCACCTGCAAAATGTTGCAGTTAAAGAAAATATCCAAGCCGAAGAACAGGCTTTGCGTATTATCGCTCAAAAGGCAGATGGCGCCCTTAGAGATGCCTTATCAATCTTTGACCGTATTGCTTCTTATTCTGGTTCTACTATTAGCTACCAAGACGTAATCGATAATTTAAGAGTACTCGATTATGATTACTATTTCCGTAGCCTCGATCTAATTTTGGCGGATGACAAAGCGGGACTCTTTAATATCTTCGATGAAATTTTAGAAAATGGCTTTGATGGCCATATCTATATAAATGGACTCGCCTCCCACTGTCGCGATTTATTGGTTTGCCAAAATCCCAGTACCTTAAAACTCTTAGAAGTAGGCGCCGAAGTGCGCGGTCGCTACGAAACACAAGCCAAAGCGGTAAATGCCTCTTTCCTTTTACGCGCCTTAAAAATAATTTCGGAAGCGGATGTCCGCTACAAAAGCAGCAGCAATGCGCGCCTGCTGGTAGAACTACTCCTTATGGAACTGGCCGCTACTTGGAGCAAATTAACTGCTCCGAGCGAAAAAAAAAAATCTGAACTAGAACCTAGTCCTAGTAAGCCAGAACAACCGAGCGCCGCAAGCCCTCAAGCTGAGAAAAGTGAAGCTCGGATCGCATCTCCCGCAGAGGAAAAAAGCGAAACACCAGAGCCGGCAGCCCAAGAAAAGGCCGTTAGCTCTGTGCCTAGCTCAACTATAACTGCCCCCAATCCTGGTATAGCAGATGCCAAAAACGACAGCTCGAAGCCTAAAATTAATACCCCTTTAAAGCGCAAGTCTTCCTTTTCCATTTCACAAACTTTGGAAGGAAAAAACCCGCTGGCTGCAAAAGAGGGGGATGAAGAGGAAGAAGATTTAGATGCTCCAGTGGTGGGTAAGCCCCAAGATGCCTTTGATGGAGAGCAACTTCAAAAAGTTTGGCAACTCTTTTTAGAAAAAGCTAAAGCCGATCGGCAACGCGTTACTTTGGCCACTTTAAGCGATAAACCCCTTACGGTAGATGGACCTAAAGTGACACTCACGCTAGACAATAATATACAGGAGCAAAGTTTTGAAGCGATAAAACGCGATCTACTCTACTTTTTACGCGAAAAGCTAAATAATTACGCCTTAAATATCGCGGTGCAGATTGTAGAAGGCACGCAAAAATTGGAACCTTATTCGCCGCAAGAGAAATACCAGTACTTATTGGAGAAAAATCCCTTGTTAGAGCAATTAAGAACCGATTTAAACTTAGAGATAAAGTAGCGATAAGCTACCATCTATTAAACTAATTACTAAGGGCTTACACCACTCCTGGATATACCTATTTAGCAAAGCCATTAAAGGTTTTAGACTAAATTTCCAATAAATTTTCATATTTTCGCGCCCCGGTTTAAGCGACCAACCAAGCTTTACCTCACCTCTCATTTTGTTGGCCGTTTGAGCTTCTGCTTTGCATGCAGACCAAAGCTTTTTTATAAATTTTTAAATTTAGAATATGTCCGACACTATGAAAATCATCTACACCTTAACCGATGAAGCCCCTGCTTTAGCCACACGCTCTTTTTTGCCCTTGGTAGAAAGTTTTGCTAAAGCCGCTTCGATTGAGGTAGAAACGAGAGATATTTCATTAGCGGCCAGAATTTTAGCCCTTTTCCCCGACAAGCTACGTGCCGATCAAAAAGTAGCGGACCACCTTTCTGAATTAGGTGAAATTGCCAAAAGCCCCGCAGCCAACATTATCAAATTACCCAATATCAGCGCTTCTTTACCGCAATTAAAAGAGGCGATAACGGAATTACAATCGCAGGGCTATACTATTCCTGATTATCCCGATACGGCCAGCACTGATGAAGAGAAAGATATTCGCAATCGTTACGATAAGGTAAAGGGAAGTGCGGTAAATCCTGTTTTGCGCGAAGGTAATTCGGATCGTCGTGCCCCCAAAGCAGTAAAGGAATTTGCCAAGAAACATCCCCATTCAATGGGAGCTTGGTCTAAAGATTCTCTCTCTCATGTAGCGAGCATGCAAGAGGGCGACTTCTACGGCAGTGAAAAATCTGTATGTATAAAGGAAGCCACCACCGTTAGCATTCAACATGTGGATGCTAAAGGACAGGTAAGGGTTCTGAAAGATAAATTAGCACTTTTAAAGGATGAAATTATTGATGCCTCCTTTCTTAATGTCGCTGCTCTAGAAACTTTTATTCATGAACAAATTGCTGATGCCAAAGCCAAAGGGGTACTCTTTTCTGTACACCTGAAAGCGACCATGATGAAGGTTTCGGATCCTATAATTTTTGGATATTTCGTAAAAGCCTTCTTCAAACCCGTTTTCGATAAATACGCAGACACCCTAAAAGATTTAGGGGTTAATCCAAATAACGGTATGGCCGTTTTACTAGAAGCCATCACCAGTTTAGACGCCGAAACCCAAGCCGCTATGGAGGCGGATATTCAAGCATGCTACGACCATGGTCCCGACCTTGCCATGGTAAACTCCAATAAAGGCATCACCAATTTACACGCACCCAACGATGTGATTATCGATGCCTCCATGCCTGCTATGATTAGAACTTCGGGGCAAATGTGGAATAAGCACGATAAGTCGCAAGACACGAAGGCGATTATTCCCGATCGTTGCTATGCCAGTATTTATCAGGAAACGATTGACTTTTGTCGCGAAAACGGTGCTTTCGATCCCACTACCATGGGCAGCGTAAGCAATGTAGGTTTGATGGCACAAAAAGCGGAAGAATACGGTTCGCACGATAAAACCTTCCAAGTATCTACTGCTGGCACCATGCAGGTTGTAAATGCCGACGGAACTGTTTTAATGGAACACGCGGTTCATGCCGGTGACATCTGGCGCATGTGCCAAGTTAAGGATGCGCCCATCCGCGACTGGGTAAAATTAGCGGTGAATCGTGCCCGTGCAACAGGAAATCCTGCGGTTTTCTGGTTAGACCCACAGCGTGCTCACGACAATCAACTAAGAGAAAAAGTTCGTCTTTATTTAAAAGATCACAATACCGAAGGCTTGGAACTTCCCGTCCTTTCTCCCGCAGAAGCAACGCGTTTCAGTTTACAGAGATCGAAAGAAGGTAAAGACACCATCTCGGTAACGGGTAATGTTTTACGCGATTATTTAACCGACCTCTTTCCTATTTTAGAAGTAGGAACTAGTGCAAAAATGCTCAGTATCGTTCCCTTAATGAATGGTGGTGGGCTTTTCGAAACCGGTGCAGGTGGTTCAGCTCCTAAGCACGTGGAGCAATTTATAGAAGAAGGCCATTTACGCTGGGATTCATTAGGTGAGTTTTTAGCTCTAGCGGCTTCTTTCGATCATTTGGGCAACCATAGCAACAATCCTAAGGCCTTAATTCTAGGCGAAACGCTAGATATTGCGACTAGTAAATATTTAGATGAGAACAAATCTCCTTCTCGCAAGGTAAATGAAATCGACAACCGCGGAAGTCATTTCTACCTCTGTATGTATTGGGCCGAAGCCTTAGCCAATCAAGATAAAGATGCTGGTTTAAAAGCCTATTTCAGTCCTTTAGCGGCAGCTATGTTTGCAAACGAAGAGACGATTATAAATGAATTAAACAGTGCCCAAGGAGCGGCTGTTAATATTGCAGGCTATTACAATCCTAATGAAAGTTTAGTGCGTGCCGCGATGCGTCCTAGTAAGACCTTAAACGATTTGATAAAATAGTATGCGTAGCCCAGGACTGATCGTATTTTTAATACTCCTTTGCTCTGGGGCTAACTTCAGTTTTAAAGAACCTCCTACCTACACTAAGGCAGATTTACTAGGGGACATTAACCCCGCCGAGCATCGCGACTTTAAAAAGTTGCGTTCAAAATACACCACCAAAGAAAACGCCTACTTGCGCGATGAAGTTTATGATGCTTTCAAGGGCATGTGGAAGGCCGCGGAAGACGACGGTATCCGACTGATTATTGTTTCCGCCACCCGCAATCGCTCCTATCAAAGTGGCATTTGGAATCGCAAATGGACCAGTTTTGGTGGCGATGAAAACACTCGCGCTGAACGTATTTTACAATACAGTTCTATGCCAGGCACAAGTCGTCATCATTGGGGGACCGACTTCGATTTAAACGCCTTAGAAAACAGTTATTTTGAAAACGGAGAAGGTTTAAAAATTTACACTTGGCTTAGTACCAATGCCGCTAAATTTGGATTTTATCAACCCTATATTGCCTTTAACAATTATCGTGAGCAAGGTTACCGCGAAGAAAAATGGCATTGGTCTTATTTCCCCTTGGCTTCCAAGTTTCAGCGCGCCTATAATCATTTGGTGGAATACGGCGATTTAAAAGGCTTTGACGGCGATCAATACGCCAATAAATTAGAGGTAATTGACGCTTATGTAAATGGGGTCGATGCTTGGCCAAATAAGGGAAATTAAGCCTTTCTCCGGCAGCATAAACTATCCTCAAAACGCTATACTATTATTCGAGTAAATTAGTTTTCAATAGTATAAATGCTAGTCACAAATTATGCTATTAGCAACAATAACTGCTCTGTTAAGGCTGATTTTTTTCCTTACCTTGGCGCTCACTCTGTAAATCAAGCATCTTGAAAAAAAATCAAACTATTGGTCTCATTATTGGCATTGTAATAATCCTTGTGGCTTGGTTTGCCCTAAAAGGAGATGAGACCCAAGCACGCGATATTACTACCATTGCTTTTGTATCCGATTTTACCGATGTAGTTACGAGTTCAGGTGAGCTTATGGCTAAGAATTCTGAGGACATTAATGGACCGAGTAATTCACGTCAGTATGGACTTTACAATATTAAAATTTCGGACCTCGTAGCGGAAGGTACTTATGTAGAGAAGGGAGATTTTGTAGCGGAGCTGGATAAAACCGAACTGAGCAGCAAGTTGAACGACCTTCTTACTGAATACGATAAAGCACAAAGTATTTACACCCAAACTCAGTTAGACACCACCTTAGAAATGCGCGAAAAACGCAGCGAGTTGGAATCTTTAGTTTTCGACATTAAACAAAAGAAAATTGAAATCGAGCAGAGTATTTACGAACCACCCGCAACGATTCAGCGCCTGAAATTAGATTTAGAAAAGCTTGAGCAGAGTCTGACGCAAAGCAAAGACAATTACATTATTAAACAAAAACAAAGTCGCGCAAAAATGGTAGAAGCCGGCGCTACTTTGTCCCAAACCCGCAGTAAAGTTTCTAGCTTACAGGAACTCGAAAAGGAATTCCGCATTATGGCCCCCAAAAATGGCATGGTAATTTACAAACGCGAATGGGGCGGTCGTAAACGAAAAACGGGCTCTACCATTTCCCCCTGGGATCCAGGCGTTGCCACCTTACCCGATCTAAGCGAAATGCAGAGCAAAACTTACATCAACGAGGTTGACATTCGCAAAGTAAAACAAGGGCAAAAAGTTATCTTAGGTTTAGATGCCTTCCCCGATGCTTCCCTTACGGGAGAAGTGATAGAAGTGGCCAATGTGGGAGAAGACCGCGAAGATTCCGACTCTAAAGTTTTTGAAATAATAATTCGTGTAAACGAAAGCGATAGCACCTATCGCCCTGGAATGACGACTAGTAATCAAATTGTAACTAAAACTTTAGAGCAGGTTTTACAGGTTCCCTTAGAAGCTATTTTCAACCAAGAGGGTGTAACTTATGTTTACCTTAAAGAGGCTGTAGGAATAAGCAAGCAAGAAGTGAAAATTGGAGCTAGTAATGATGAATATGCAGTTATAGAAGCCGGGCTCGAGGCGGAAGCCGAAGTATTCCTTACTGAACCAAGCAGTGCCAGTGAAGCTGAGATTAACCGTCTTAGTGCCGATTCCTAAATGGAACGCATCCTCATAAACCTAAGCATCGCCTTTGAAGCTATTTTGGCCAATAAAGTGCGCTCTATTCTAACCGCGCTAGGAATTATATTCGGAGTTGCAGCTGTAATCACCATGCTCGCTATTGGCAAGGGTGCCCAAGTGGAAATTCTCAAGCAAATAGAATTGGTGGGCGTCAATAATATTGAAATAAAGCCGCTCGTCGAACAAAGTGAAACCGAAATCGGTCAAATTGAGAGTGGCCAAAAAGAGAAGAAATTATTCTCTAAAGGCCTCGATTTAAAGGATGCAACAAGTATCCAAGAAATTCTTCCAACCGTTAAAGCAATTAGTCCCGAAATTGTAATAGAAACCTATGTAATTAGCGGCGGACGAAGACGTACCGCCAAATTAATTGGTATTAAACCTGCCTATTTCGAAGTTTCCAATATTGAGCTTAGTAATGGTCAAGCCTTCAGTGAAGCTCATGGCCTCAACAAAGAAGCGGTTTGTATTATCGGTAGTGGTATTAAAAAGAAGCTCTTTCCAGGCACAAAAGCATTGGGGCAGCAAATTAAGGTGGGGAAACAATGGCTCACTATTATTGGCGTTACTAAAGGCATAAACCTTAGCGCTAAAGCGCAAGAGAATTTAGGTATCCGTGATTATAATATGGACATCTATGCGCCGATTAATACGGTTTTAAGCCGCTATATCGATCGCGCTAAACTGCGAGAATCCAGTGGCTCCGATTTCGAAGATGAGGAAGAACCCCAAGTGCGTACCATGAAAAACTACCATCAAATTGACCGCATGGTAGTACAGGTCAAAGACAGTGAATACTTGGGGAGCACGGCGGAAGTAATTAGCCGCCTCTTGCAAAGAAAACACAATAACGTGGTAGATTTTGAAGTAATTATTCCCCAACAATTACTAGAACAACAACAGCGCACCAAAGATATTTTTAACTTGGTATTAAGCGCTATTGCTGGTATTTCCCTCTTGGTGGGCGGTATTGGAATTATGAATATTATGCTCGCTTCGGTACTCGAACGCACGCGCGAAATTGGTACCCGTTTGGCCATTGGTGCTAAAAAACAAGACATTATTCAGCAATTTTTAATGGAAGCGCTTTTAATTAGCTTAAGCGGTGGAATAATTGGCGTACTATTAGGAGTTTTGGCCTCTTTCCTGGTTTCTACTTTCGCCAATATTGAAACCATTGTTAGCGCCTATTCCATCCTCATATCCTTCGGAGTAGCCTCCGTTACGGGACTAGTTTTCGGACTATCACCCGCCAAAAAAGCCGCCGAGAAAAACCCGGTAGAATCCTTACGCTATGAATAAATATATCGCTTTAGCCCTTTTTGCTTGTTTTAGCTTTCGCCTGATGAGCCAAACTGAGAAACTGAGTCTAAAGGAAGCTATTATTTCCGCTCAAAAAACCTCTCCCTCCTACTATCGCGCTATTAACCTAGCCGAGAACCGCTATTGGAATTATCGTCAGTTTAGAGCGAGCCTTTTACCGCAGTTAAATTTAAGCGGCTCACTACCTAATTACTCAAGCGCCATTGATGTAGTTACCCTAGATGATGGAACCTTTGGTTTTGCCGAGCGCGAGCAACTTTTTCTGAGCTCTAGTTTATCCCTCGATCAAAACATAGCCCTTACTGGGGGGCGCTTATCGCTTATTTCGAGCCTGCAACGTAGCAATGTGTATAGCCCTACTAACCGCACTAGCTATTTTTCTACGCCTATTTCTTTGAGCTACTTTCAACCGATGTTTTTGTACAACGATTTAAAATGGAATAAAAAAATTCAGCCCATCGCCTACGAAGAATCGCAACGCGCCTACATCGAGGATTTAGAAAACATTGCCAATGAGACTACCAGCCTTTATTTTCAGGCCTTAAGCTCTTCTATTAACAAGCGTATTGCCGAGCAAAACTTAAAGAACAACGACACGATTTATAAAATTTCAGTAGGCCGTTATAATTTGGGGAAAATTGCTGAAAATGATCTGCTGCAAATTGAGTTAAACTTGCTGAATGCTGAAAATGCACTGACCAATGCTAGTTTAAATTACGAAGTAGCAGCGCAAAATCTCAAGCGCTTTTTAAATATCCCCACCGATCAAGAATTAGATTTAGCCATCCCCTGGGAAGTGCCAGAGGTAGAAGTTGATTTACCCACCGCCCTCAGTGAAGCTAAGGCGAATCGGGCCGTAGTTTTAGAGTTTCGCCGCCGCCGCTTAGAAGCAGATCAGCAGGTAGCGCAAGCGAGAGGCAATACTAATTACAATTTCAACTTAAGCGCTAATTTTGGTTTATCGCGCCAGGCAGGTGATTTCCAAACCGTATATCAAGATCCTTTCTTGCAACAGCAAAATATTGTGGTAGGGGTAAACATTCCTTTAATCGACTGGGGACAAGCGCGTTCGCAAGTACGCCGCGCCAAAGCCAACCGCGAATTAGCGGAAGTAAACATCCAGCAAGATGAAGTAAACTTCGAGCAGGAAATCTTCCTACAAGTAATGCAGTTTAATGCTCAATACCAAAGGCTACAAATCGCCGCTAAGGCAGATACCGTAGCCCAAAAGCGCTATGAAGTGGCCCGACAGCGTTATCTAACAGGAAAGATTAGCATTACCGATATTAACATCGCGCAAAGCGAAAAAGATGGAGCTAAGCAGTCTTATATCTTTGAACTACAGCGTTTTTGGAATAATTATTATAATCTACGCCGCTTATGTCTTTACGATTTCAAGCGTAAGCAAAAAATAAATTATCTCGCGGAGTTTTTGAACTAGAAGAGGAAGTTGAAAAATTAAAAATTGCCAAGAGGCAATCCCGAAAATTTAGCGACTTATCAATACCCTTTCAAATTTTGTCCCTAGCCAAGAATGAATTACCTGCAATATATAAAGCCCCTCTTCCAAATTAAAGGATAGCTTAAGCACCGGCTCTAAACCGAAAATACTACTTTCTTGCACGATAGTTCCATCTAAGGTAACTAGGCCTAAGTCCGAACCTTCGGGGAAATCGAGCCTAGCTTTTACCTGCAGGTAATCCTGCACTGGATTAGGATTGACAGAAAAGGCATAAGGCTGATTTTCTGATTCCAAGGGAATGCTGTGCAGGAAAGGATGTATCCCCCTTATTCCTACTTTAAAAACACCTCTATCCCTACAATCCCTATACCCATGACATCTTTTTTGTTTTCGAACGGTTACCCTCTTTTAGAGGAGTTTGTGAGCTCGTCGCTACCCATGACATCTTTTTTAATGCGTTGATTTTCAATGGACATCTCGCGATAGAGTAAGCATTCTCAAGATACTTTAGACTCCTTTTTTGCATGATCAAAAAAGAAGGAAAAAAATCTAGGCTCCAATTCCTCACCTTAAAAATATTCCCCTTTGCCAAGCTCAGTGGGCGAGCTTCCTTCGGTCGCTTCCCATTTCGCTAAAGCAAAGGCTTTTATTTTGAAGATTCGTAATTGAGGCCGGAAAACCTACTAATAACGAATACGGTAAAGTGAAAATGGTAGCTTCGAATGCTTTTTCTGGCTATATGTCATCAAATCTTCTTGGTTTTAAAAACTAAAACTCTTTACTCAGCATGACGGTAGTGTGTTCTGTAAAGTTTTCCGTCAACTCCAAAGTATTGATAATTAATTTATTATGGAGAAAATCACCGTGCCTATATTTTACCTGCGAATAAATACCATTAATTCAGCCCCTTTACCCGTCTATAAGTGCAGCATTTCAAAACCCACTTAACACTTCCATAAATCCTCAATTCTTCGCATCCCATTCCATCGCCGCCGTAACAATTTCTTCGAGAGCATCTAGCGGAAGCGTTTCTAAACAGGTTAAGTAAATTCCCTTCATTCTCTTACGTTCGCGAATTTGCAGCAGTCCGGTCGGGTCGCTAAACTGATGGGCTTGAGTGAAACAGAGTTCAATGCCGCCGCTTTTTTGAGGATTGCAATAACAAATCCACTTCTTGCCAATATAAAAGGGGAGGCCGTATGAGATCTTCGACTTTAGCCCCTTACTTAGGAAGTAGCCGTGGAGGAAATCCATAATTTCTCTGGCCGGACTAGGACTTTTGAAAATGAAATTTTCGACAGGGGAGAGTTGCATAAGGTAAAATAATGGGCAAGTTCGAGAAAAATAGGGTGAGTTTTAAGGGCTAATTCAAATTGTTCATCTAGCAGAGGAGTTGAGCAGCTTAGGCATCTACCGAAAGGTTTTATAAAAAGGTATTGATGTTTAAACATTAATTGTATATTTGCATCAGTGTTTGAACATTAATTAATTATAAAATAGATACAATGAATACCAAAAAATGGACCTTAGACCCTGCGCACACTAACATTCAGTTTAAAGCCAAGCATTTGATGATTACTACTGTAACTGGTAATTTTTCGTCTTTTAGCGGAAGTGTAGAAACAGATGGGGATGATTTTAGCACCGGCAAGTTTAGCTTTACGGCTGATGTGAATAGCATTTCAACGGGTAACACCGACCGCGACAATCATCTAAGAAGCGATGACTTTTTTAATGTTGATACATTTCCTCATTTAACTTTCCTTGGATCTGAAATCAGCAAAGTTGACGGTGATGAATTTGAATTACACGGTGAGATGACCATTCGCGACGTAACGAAGCCCGTGGTCTTAAAGGTTGAAATTGGCGGCGTAGCGGTAGATCCTTGGGGAAATACCAAGGCGGGATTTTCTTTTAAGAGTAAGATCAACCGTAAGGATTTTGGTCTTAAATTCCACGTAGTAAACGAAGCGGGTAACCTGCTAGTTTCAGACGAAATAAAATTAGAAGGCGAAGTTCAGTTGGCAGTGGCTGAAGCAGTTGAAGCTTAAGATTTTAACCTCTCTCTCTAGAGGATTGAAAAGCCACCTTTCATTTTAGAAGGGTGGCTTTTTTATTTATAAGAAGCTGAGCTCTTTTTCTTTGTCTAATAACCAGGTGGTTAGGCTATAGCGTGACTGAACACTGGGTAGTACTTCATGTACCATTTCACTTTTAAAAACTACCAGACGGTTCATGCGCGGGGCAATGGTTTGTAGTTTTTTGATACGCTGGTCGAAGATGTCTAACTCACCGCCGTCGCCCGGCTGCCAATTTTCGTTGAGATAATATACCATCGATAAAACGCGGTGTGGCTTCTCGCGGAAGCGATCGCGGTGTTTTAAATACCCTTTACCGGGCGGGTAAAAGGTATAGTGACTTTCTAAGTCTTTGAGGTTGAGGTAAAGCGAGCGATTAGTAAAAGCGATAAAGTTTTCGATAAATTGATAATAGCATTCTATGCTGGGATGTAAGTCGTCCGTTTCTATCCAGCGAATAAAGTCGCCGCGAATAGTTTCGTCTACTTGATGGAGCACGGCTTTACCAATACCCGATTTTTTAAACTCGTCTTCTGCTTTGAGTTCTAATAAGCGATTTTTAATGCTTTGGGATTGCTCGGCTAAAAGTAAATCATCAATTATCGCAAAGCCCTTTTCTACTAGCTCGTCGATAATTTTTTCAAGAACGGGAAGCTGTTCACAAGGAATACTTTCCAGTGGAATGTTTATTTTCAAAGGCCTTTAAATCAGTTTGGCAAAGTAGTTTTTATTAGGGCAGAATTTTCGCTTCTACCCCTAATTTTTGAGGTAAAGAAAATGGCAGTTAAATTTTAGTTTTCCTTGCGCTGACGGAATAGCCACTGCATCATCATAGGGTCGCTGTAGGCGGCAATCCAGGCAAAATGTCCCACTGCTGGATATTGGGTGTAGCCGGGAGATGCGCCTGCTTCACTTAGTGCCATTAACATATCGCGCGAGTAGGCTGGGGAAACCGCATCGTCTAGGGCGCCGTGGAAAATCCACATTGGAATATCGGCGAATTTAGCGGCTTGCTTGGGATCGCCTGCTCCGCAAACTGGCACTGCCGCGGCAAAGACATTGGGATAGCGACTAATCGCATCATAAGTGCCAAAACCTCCCATGGAAAGGCCAGTAATGTATATGCGATGGGTATCTACCGCTAAGGTTTTTTTAGCTTCGGTAATTAGTTCCATTAACAGTTCTAGAGTTTTACTAGGCTGTTTTTGCAAGCTCATGTCTTTCTCCGATAAATTATCCCATCTCAAGTTCTTTGGTAATTGGGGTGCAATAACAATAGCGGGATGCATTTTTAAATTATAATCGGAGGCAAAATTTAAAACACCCCAAGTAAGCTGTGCTTCATTATCATTGCCACGTTGGCCCGAACCATGCAGGAAAATTACCAAGGGGTATTTTATGCCAGGAGCATAATCAGGAACTAATAAGCGATAGGGCAAAGAATCGCCTTGCTCGTTTACGTAGTTTTCATAGGCGAATAGATCCGCTTGAGCGAATGAAGTATGGGTAATGCTAAGGAAGATTAATAGGAGGAAAAGGCTATGATGAGTGGTTTTCATTGTAACAAAATTTGCAATGAAAGATAATTATATTTCATTACTCACAAAGCAGTTAAGCGATTATCATTATTTGACAGTCCGTTCATAAAGCGCTTAGCGAATCTTATCTAAAGCGGGATAGACCTTCAATCTTTTTAAATTAATCCCATGCTGATACAGCTCAGCCGGGAAGTCATTTAGCCACTCGTTAGCGACAATTATGAAATATTGATTTGCAAGGACTTGGTCTAGGTTGCGGTAATTGCGAATGTAAGGCCTTCCCGGAGGAACGCGAGAAAGTTTTCGGGAAGGCCATCAATTAAATAACTGTTCCAATAGGAGCCTAACACCGAAATAGAGTTCTGCTAGAGGAGTTATTGCTGTGCTTTTTAATCAACAGGTCTACCTCAGATTTGGTAATCCGGTTCTCGGCCCTGGGTGATGATTTTCAAAAAAAACTACAACTATACTAAAACCTACCTCGCCTATAGTCGCCAAAATCTGACCACTCCTAGCGTTAGTTCCGATAGATTCACAGAAAACCCCAATGCCGAGCTAAAAGGACTTTCTGAAAATAGAGGCGGTTCATCTTACCAGCTTGTAATCGTATTTAGACCAGCAGATAAAACAATTCGATGGCTTTGAGCTAAAATGGGCAAGCTGCTTGCAATGAAAATAAAAATCAGCAGTTTTTTCATTCAATTATTACTTTTTTCTCTAATCGCTAGTTGATCATTTTCATCTTTGGACCAACACTTATTTCGCCATCCCATCCATTGATTTCCTAAAAATCGAAACCCGAGTTTAAATTGTAATTAAAAGAGTCCGCTATTTTTAGAGCCCCTTATCCTCCAAATTACGGAAAAGGAAGGACCAGTGGAAAATGATCCATACTCGTGCTTAATACCTGAGAATGTTCCATATTCGTAGGGAAACTGATAGACGAAATCCCAAGACGCCTTAACTATTATTGAACTTTCCTTACGTAAATCAGATCCCAAAGATTTGTGATATCCTACCGAAAAGAGTGCACTATATCTGGGACCTCGCCAGTCCTCGCTTTCATGTCGAGAAATAATGGTGGCCCCACTTTCGTAGGTTTCCGTAATATAATGTTCATAACGATAGGTCCTATTGGCCCTGGCGCCAGCTGTTAGCTGTAAAAAGCTTGTTTTTTTTCTTAAAATATTCACCCCGCCCGTGACTTGATAGTGAAGCGAATTTCGTGAACTTTCTCTCGTTTGTTTTATTGAATTAAATTCAGAATCAAAATTACCTGTTTCGTGGGCTATCCCGGCCGCAAGGCCAATAACAAAATTCTCATCATCAAAATAATAATTAAAAGATAAATGAGGGGCATTATAGAATCTTAAATCCTGCCAAGGGTCGACAGGAGCGTCTATATTCCAAATCCTTAAGCTGGAGAAACCTAAACCCAATTCATAGAAATCTTGAGAATGCCCTGTAGTGGATATTATAGATACAAAGAAGAATATCACCTTTTTCATGAATTAGAACTTAATTATTTTACTAGAAATTAAATTTTGCTCTTTGGTATTAATATTTAGGAAATATATTCCAGGTGGAAGTCCGTCTAGCTGCAATCTATAGGTGCCTGAACCATTAGATTTACCATTTTGTTGCAGAATCAGTTTTTGATCAATACAATAGACACTTACCTGAAAGTCCTTATTCTGTGATAAATTAGATATGATAACCTGTGATTCAAATGGGTTAGGATAAAGGGTAATATTATTCTTTTTAACATCAACAGCTGTTTCATCCGTTTTAAAAACTTTATAATCCCCTTTTTTGTTGCTTGCCCCAATCCAAGGGTTGGTAATATTAACGGATGCGTCACCCACTAAACTTGGGTCATGCCATTGAGAGGAACATGAGCATTCTTCGATAAAAAGGTTTAGGGTGGAATTTGTGCCTGAAGTAAAATCAAATCCCGGTGATATAGTGTGAGATCCTGCACTGGCAAAATTATAATGATCAGCGGCTAACACTGTCGCTCCAAAGGTGGTCTGATTTCCGCTATGAGAGGATGGGTTATTTGCAACCTGAGGAGGATAATTGATTTGAGCGATACAGGCAGAGATATCAAACTCCGCCTCGATTTCTCTACTATCGATGCATTTTTTCGGTTCCAGGGTCCCATTGATTATTTTGGTGGCAATAGCTTCATATTTTACCTTGACCTTTCTTTTACCTTGATTATTGCCATTAGTATTTACGATCATTGTAGAAGATGAAGCTCCCGAGCTGATGGACCAGTCATTCGGAACGGTCCATGAGATATTATCCAAATTACTAGCGTCTAAGGTACCGCTAGGGTCGCGTAGTCTAAACTCATAACTATTAACATCACAAGAAGGCCCTTGAACAAGTTCTAGTTGAAAAAAATCCGGATGAACAACTTTAATAGTTCGGACCAGGGTAGGAAAAGTCTTATTTTCCCATATTGGATTTTCATCCACATCCACACCTACTTGTACAACACATGTTAATTCAGCTTTAATATCAAAAGTGCGTGAGTTAGTGCCAAAATTTGGTGTGAAGGAAAACTGTTTACCCTGGTGTTGACTGTTTCCCCACACACTGGTCTGGTCATCTCGTATAAACCACTCAATTGAACTAAAATCATCACATGGATGGTTTTCATCTTCTACAATCTTGAACAAACTTTCTTTGCCATCACATACCTCCGATGGAAGGTTATCGAATACCAAAGAGTTAGACTGACCATTACCAATTAAAGTGGTGAGAATTAATCCAAGGGTGAATTTCAAATGGTTACTCATGGCTGCTGTACTTTTTCCAATTCAATCACCCTCAAAGTCAACTCCTCAATTTTCTCCAAAAGAATCCTATTCATATCCGCTAGATCGATGCCATTTTCAACTACCTCTTGTGCGCTGGGTACTCCCGGAAGATGCTTATGTTCTTTTATAAAAGCTTCGAGCTCTTCGGTTGGCATAAGCTGATATCCTTCTTCAAAAACATAGTCTGCCCAACCGTTTAGGTTCGCTACGTCTACTTTAATTCGTTCTGTTCTAATTCCACCTTGCACATACATCCTCAATTCGGGAGCATCATTGGGATTAGCCCAATTTAAATTTGGTCCTACATGCACAGTACCAGCGTTAGAAACGGTAAAAACCCTCCCATTTTCCATAGCAACACCTTCAGGACGTTGGCCTGTTCTAATTTCAAAAGCGAAATCATGATTACGGAATCCGTTATTTTCAATAAGCAAACCTTGAATTTGTCCAGTAGGACCTTCATTAGGTAAAGTTAATTCACTTTTAACATGCAATGCAGCCCGAGGAACAGTAGTATTTATACCTACCTTCTTATTACCTTGAACAGTTAAAATTCGGGTCACGTAATTTTCATTAACCCCAAAGCCAATGGAAAAATTCTGACTCTGACTTTCGGAAGAATTCCAGTACAGAAGTGGCTCTGTTGAGTTACCATCTCTATTATAACCAAACCTGAGGTAATCGTCGGCGGTATTGTAAAGACCTAGATTATTCTCAATGGAAAAACGGGTTCCATTAACAGTTGAAAAGTTATAGATATCTCCAAATATTGCCTTGCCATTCCCATCAATGTTGACGGTTGTTGCCAACGAATTTGCACCTTGGAGAATGTTTCTAAAAATGTAAGGAGTAGTGCAAGTGCCATTAGTTGAGCCGTCTTCAGGCCCATCCCCTCCGATAGTTCCTCCTCCCGCACTGCTTCCTGCATTGGAATTTATTAAAATGGCTGGAAAACAATTTAACTGACTAGGGTCATCGCTAATATGAAGGCGTGCCGAGGGATTACTTTGATTAATACCGACATTTCCTGTTTTTATTACCGTTCCATTACTTGTAAGTCCGATTGGAAAATCAGGAGGCGTTGTTTGTGCTTGTACAATTAAGGTACTACACAAAAATAGCAGAGAAAGCATAAAGCTTTTAATGCTTATTGTTTGGTGTTTGGTGTTTGATGTTTGGTGTTTGGTGTTTGGTAAAACAGATACATAAGATTAATTTTAAATTAGGTTGGCTAAGTTAGTAATTATTCGATATAAAAAATATGTAGAAAAAAATTACGGGTAAAAAGGATGTTTTAATGTGTGTAAAACGATTTATTATGGGTTGAAAATAAGCAGGCAATGACTGTTAATAAATTGAAAGTTTTACTTCTTGTTTTTAAAAGGGTTGGTGATTTATGGGATTGAAAATATTAGAGTAAGGAATATAGGATTGGATTAATGCTAAGGTTATTGCCTTTCCCAATGTAAATACGGCATCCTTTCTGATGTCTACCATGCCTATTGCGGCCAAAATCTATAGATATGATTAAGTGCGGGAAAAAACGTTATTACCTGGATGCTTTATAGAATTGGATTCATCTTGTTTGGAGAATGAAGGCAGATAAGCCTCGGGCCGTTCGTTTAAGTTGCGTTTATTTATGCTTAAAGGCGGCTTCATTATCTAGATAGCTTTTAGCCAAGAAAAGCGGTGTACATTCATGCCACTGCAAACAAAGAAAAATCGCTTATTCCCATCTAATAGTGCAACCATATTTTCTGAGAATGGTAATTGCCGCCACTCCTGGTTTTTAGAATGTATACGCCCTGATTTAAATCTGTAATGTTTAGACCTGAGTTTGACCTAAAATTATAGCCTCAGATTTTCAATAGAAAGAAAAAACAAGTCTAGATCGTGCAGCTGTAGCGGGCTAGAGCAAATGAACTAGATGAAGTGTTTTACACTTTTATTGGAAAATCCATTTGTGCCCCTTCTAAAAGCGGCTTTCCGCTCCTCGATTTCTTGTAATAGCCCGCTATTGCTTCACTACATAGGCTTGAATTCCACTATTTACAAGGGGTCTGAAATCTGATTTTACATCGAATTCACGTTAAGAACGCATTTATTCAGCTTCAGTAGCATTGGCCTTTTTCGATTTACGATAGACATAAGGCCCGAAAATATTTCTTTTTGCAAAACGTACCTGCTTATCCGAGTTTAAGAATTTTTGGTAAACGCTTTTAGGAACCCCAAAGCATTCGAAAGCAGTGCCATCTATAAAAGTAATTTCTAGAAGAGTATTTTTGTACTGAATATTGGTAATTCCGCCTTTGTCGATGGTTTCTTGATATTCCGCTTTATTGTTGGCGTGGGTTTCAGGAGCGATGCTCACTAAGAAATGGTAAGCATCGATAATTTTCGTGCTCATTTCTTCTGCCTCGAGTGCTTTCTCATCATTAGCCTGAAATTTATCGGGATGCCATTCTTTCACCAAGTTACGGTACTTAACTTTCAGGTCTTTTAGGTCTATATTGCCTTCTACCACAAATAATTTCTTGTACTCGTTCAGTCTCTTCATATCAGGTAATTCTAAATAACTTACAGTGCTTTTGGGTACTGTTTTGCCCCTTAAAAAAGGCTGCGAAAGTAGACTTTTTTTATTGAGAATTAGCTTTATTTTTAACCTGGCTTTAAAGGGCTTGGGAACTGAGAATAATTGTTTTAGGCCTCACGGAAACCAATGCCTTTCCTAGCTTCATTTGGATTTCTCTAAAATTCTCTGCAGCCGCATAAGTATTGTTTAGTTCTAACTCAATTCCTGCGTATTGTTGAGGGAACTTCTTTCTCAAATGACTGGTAAATCCGTCTGCAGTTCCTAAGTAGGGATAATTAAGGCGCACTCTGAATGAAGGAAGGTGCATGCTAAGCTCATTTTTGTAATTTCTAACATATTCCTTTTCCAAAGCACTTTTAGGGTCATATAAAATTCCTAAATCGGCATTGCGCTTTATTCCGTTTAATTCATTGGTAAAACTATGTACGGAGATATGAAGGATATTGAAATTACTTTTGATATTAGATGTGATAAAATTCTCTATTTCAGTTCGATAGGGTCGGTAATAATTTGCTATTAATTCTTCCTTTTCCTCTTTGTTTAGCGATTTTGTGAACTCAGAAAATAACTGAGGATGATGCAAAGATCTGTTCAACTCAATTAATAACCGACTCACTTCTCCTTTCAAACAATAATCTGGATTTAGTTTTTGCACTAAAGTTTCATAAAGTTCCAGGGCTCCAATATCATAAGCTCTATGAGTACTGAGAACCGGCTCACGGCCTTTGAAAAATGAGTTATACTTTGCAGGAACTGTATTCACAGCATGTTCGCAGCTGATAATGAGTTTTGTTTTCAACTTATTGCAAGCTAAAAGATTCGTTTTTCGCCAAGCATTGCCCCAGCTTTTTATAGACGGATCTAAGATTTGACTCTGAAAAGTCATTTTCTAAAGCCTTTAGTATCCTTGTAGCTAAACTTCCTTCTTTAAGTATGACCTCTATTGCATCATTTTGAAAGTCGGTCTGATCTATAATGAATTTCCACAGCTCCACAGCCGAAGCTGATTCGCTTTTAAAGCCAAACTCCGCAAAGTAGCGAGAATTCGTTATCCTAGTATTTTCAGCATCTTTAATCACATCACGGAATATGGCCGATAAATCATTCTCGTCCCATGCTTTTTGTCGCTCGAAAAAATCGCTTTGCAAAGAAATGAGGTAGTTGATAGCAGCATCAATAAGCTCCAGAACTGCTATGTCCATCTTTGGCGCCTCTTGAGTGTCGATTATTCTAATTTCAACAGCCATCCTATCAAATCTAGCTATAGCGCCTCTTGAATTTAAAAAGTACTTGCTTAAAATTTTATCAGTGTCATAGGCCGCCATTTCTTTGCGAATGGGCTCAAAAATGAGACTTTCATAATCACCTTGGCTAAATGCTCTTTCGGGAATAACCTTTCCTGCAATGCTGGGAATCTTCTTTTGGTTTAATCGATAATATTCTAAACGATGGTCTTTGATTCCGCAATAGGATGCATCTAGAATAGGGGTGCTTGCACTCAATGCTGGAATAATTGGCAGAATTAATCGGATGGCAGCATGCAACTTCGCAAACTCTTCATCGTTGGCGAAAGGTAAATTGATATGAGTGCTTTGCAGGTTTGACCAGCCATGTCCTTTACAGTCAAAAATTCTGTCGTATAAGGCATAAACTTCATTGTATTCATGAGGCCATATTTTAGTCTCACTCAGTGGATCCATCCATGGATGAGCTCCACTGGGCAATAGGATCGCATTGTGCTTGGACAGCAGCTTATTCGCCATGCTCACATTCTCTGCAAACTTCTCCGATAAGCCTTTTAAGGTAGGCGATGGACCGTTTGTTTTAATTTCTAAAACATGCAGCACTAATTCATTGGACCAGGCCATGTCGCCATTTTCAAAGTCGGTTGTGATATCTCCAGATACATCTTGCAAAAGCAAATCGGAAATGGCTAAGACCTTTAAGCTGTCTTTATCCACGATCATGTATTCCATTTCAACGCCAAAACCCTTACCTAAGGCAAGGTAATTCAGTTTTTCCATCCTTGCATTTTTTTAGATTCGTCAAGTCTTCTTTTAAATTCCATGATAATTTTACGATAAAGCTCATCTCCTAAAATTTTATCCTCGAAGTCTCCGTCAATACTCGGATTGTCGTTTATTTCAATGATATACACTTTGTTGGCGTGAAATTTCACATCTACACCATAGAGTCCGTCCCCAATTAAATTGGCTGCCTTCAATGAGGTCTCTATAACTACTGTTGGCGTATTCTCTAAGGCAATGGTTTCAACACCTCCATAATTTTCATCTTCTTGGGTAGACCAATCATAAATTTGCCAATGGCCTTTCGCCATATGGTATTTACAGACATACAAGATTTCTTGGTTCAGAATTCCCACTCGCCAATCGTATTCGGTAAACAAATACTCTTGCCCTATTATTAGGTCCGAGCTTTGAAGCATATCCGCTAAATGAGTGGCTAACTCTTCAGAAGTTTTGGCCTTCACAACACCTTGAGAAAATGAACTATCAGGCTTTTTTAAGACGCAAGGGAGTCCCAAATAAGCTTCAACCTCATGGAGATTGTCTTTATGGATGATCAAGGTTTTAGGAGTAGGTATTTTGTGCTTGCTTAACAATTCTGCTAGATAAACCTTGTTGGTGCATCGAAGAATTGAGGTAGGGTCATCAAACACGATTAAACCTTCCGCATGAGCTCTACGCGAAAAACGGTAAGTGATATGATTTACGGAGGTCGTTTCTCTGATAAATAAGGCATCAAACTCTGGAATTCTGTTGAAGTCGTTTTTATCGATGATTTCTACATAAAAGCCAAGATTTTCTGCGGCATTTACCATCTTTTGAATGGCTGCAGGATTAGAGGGGGGAGACTCTTCTTTGGGGTTTACTAAAATGGCAAGGTCGTAGGTCGTTTTAATTACCTTGGCTGAATCGTAACGTTTTTTAGAGAAGTATTCAGCCGCTGCATCATTTACAAAAGCTTTATGATCTTCAGAAATATCGAGCATGCTAATAATTTTGACCGACTTTAGAATCCATTTGTTTTTGAATTCGAATTCAGCCCGTAGGAGGGGAGCTTGAAAAAGATTGTAGATATTCTTTGCGAGCTTGTTGTGCTGCTTAGCCGTGTTTTTCCCGAAGTAGACGCTTAAGGTAAAGTGATCAGACTTTATGTTTTTCAAACTCTGTTGAATATCATTTTCCAATTCATCTGTTAAGATCTTTTGCAAGCGCTGTGAATTGAAATCTTGGATAGTCGTGATGGAAGGGATAACCTTCTGACCTCTAGCTTCTGCTAGTAAAGAAACATAATAGCCCGTGCTCTGGTACTTGCTGTTTTTGCAAAGATTGAAAACCCTTACATCGCGCATTTCAAAGTACTTCGATTGCGTAAGGTAACTTTTGGCATCAATAACTTTTACACTGTCATTATTGATTTCGAAAGTCCAATTTTTAGTAGAATTGACAACGATTATTTTTTTCAAGCTGTTTAAAATTAGACAGTTTTGGGTTCTTAAATGGGTAAAAAGGTATCACTTGTCATAATACTTAGGAAGATAGTATTAATTAAGTTTATGACTATTGGAAGAACAGTAATTGAAACCCGATACGGGCTTCGCTTTGAGCGGATCAGCTACCAAAACATTTCTGGTGATTATTAGATCCACCGAGCAAAACAAAATGCGCTCTTGGTTCAACATTTACATCGAACTCAGCTCAAATAAGATACGAACTGCTTTTGTGATGAAACCAAGTAGGGTCAAAGATAGTGAGATTGTAATGGTAGATTGTTGCTTTGTATTCTTTTTGTGATGCGTGAATTGCCAACTGCACCTATATAACGTGAGTTCGACGTAAAATTAGGCCTCAGACCTCTTGTAAATAGTGGGTTTCAAGCCGAAGCAGTGAAGCAATAGCGGGCTATTGTGAGCTGCTGAGACGTGGAAAG
The DNA here is from genome assembly GCA_018401735.1 of Schleiferiaceae bacterium. Lineage (GTDB taxonomy): Bacteria > Bacteroidota > Bacteroidia > Flavobacteriales > Schleiferiaceae > Croceimicrobium. Next base: position 24,725 of record JAGYKI010000008.1, on the reverse strand, counting down.
CCGCTTTTTAGAGGGGCCTAAACGGATTTTCCAATAAAAATGAAAATCCTGCATCTAGCTCATTTGCTGTAGCCCGCTACAGCTGCATGATCCAGACTAGTCTTTTCCTTCTATTGAAAATCTGAGGCTCTAATTTATTGTCGAATTCACGTTATATAAGATCCCTCCCTAATTTGCCAGTGACTGTCCTACCTTTTTTATGCTACTTGCTTTTGCTCGCTAGTGAATTTTGAAAAGAGTTTTAGCAAGAATAAGTGGGGGATTAACAATAGTTTTAGATTTACCGTCCTGTATGCTCATTACTCATGCTCGGTAGTGTTTTTCAGCAAGGGTTTAAAGAAGAAACAATATTGAACAAAATTAGATCGCTCTATGCTCTTACTCTTGCTCAATACTGAGCTTCAGCAAGAGTTGGAGCAAGAGTAAGTAGTGAGGGAGAAAACAATATTGCTCAAGACTAATTCCCTCTATGCTCTCTACTCTTGCTCAATACTGTTTTTGTGGAGCTGGCGGGGTTCGAAACTACTGGTGTTTTGTAATAATCTCATTATCAATTGTATTTGATTTCAATATTTATAATTCAAGACTCTAATTGGCAGACTTTTGACGGAATTACTAATTAGAAACACTGTGTATAAAGCCTTGGTATGCTTCACCACCTAACTCTAATAAATAAAAATAAACTTCAGCCGCACTGCTTTCTGGTTGCCAACATTCTTCCATGTCTTTTGAAGAGAATAGAAGCAGACCATTACGATTGAAAACTTGTAAGGAATAACAATTGTGATAATCCCCTAAATCGCTTAAACATAGTACGTCATTAATACCATCGCCGTTAGGACTTATAAAATTAGGGATGATGCGTTCTGGTAAACTGTCTGTGTTAATTGGGACGGAATAGGTTAGCGTGTCCTCACAACCTTGATAGGTAGCTACAATTTTTATTTTTAAGGAGTCTGAAATATTCTCATTTTGGATGAAGCTTATGCTATCTGTATTTTCCTTACGCAAGGGGGCTAACCAAGTTACTTGATCATAATTTGACTCGGCAGTGTTTATCTTGATGGTTATCCGCAGTCCCTCGCAGGATTGGGATACATTACTTATGAGTCTTAGCGTAGGAGCGGGAAGCACGATAATCTTTATGCTATCAGGAGATTGACAGGCCAGACTATCGTATCGGTAGACGGTATATGCTCCTGTCTCACTAAATGAATATTGAAGCGTAGGACTTGGGGTGTCGGAAGCTGTTTGGTAAAAAATGCTATCCTCTATGGCCCAAATCCATCTGCTATTTCGATTTTGTCCCGCTTGCAGGTAAATTTTTTCATTGGCACAAAGTGTAACGGTCTCATTCGGGCCTAAATCATCAGGATTCAATCCCGATTGAATTTTTGAATCTTCTTCTTGCCAAACTATATCTTGAGGAATATTCACTCCATAGCTGGGCATGGGAGTTTCAGGAAGGGTATCAAAAGCTGTGTAATGATAGGCTTGGAAGCCAATATTACTTTCAAGAAAGTGTTGATTAGTATCGATAAGTAAGTTGGCCCAAACCCAATTGGAGTCACTAGGAAAGTAATTATAATTTGCGCTAGGGATTAGGCTTCCGTCTAGGGTAAATACTGTCATGCCTGCGCTGGGCATACAGACCGCTAATATGTAGTTATTGCTAAAGTGGGTTTCTGGAATGGGCTTGATTCTGCTGGAATAATTCAAGTAGTTTTTATCGTAAGGGCGTACTAGAAACGGCGATATGTAATTATTATTAAAATCGGGATCAGAACAGGGCACTACAGATGTGTAAACGGGTTTAGAGCTTAAAATGGTGAATGCGCCATTCAAACAAGTATCGAGTCTTTGTCGCTCTGCAAGTCTTATTATTACGCCATTGTTTATTTGCACAATGGTAGAATCTTCAATGGCTTCCAATGCTAGTAAAGAGCCTCTGTTTAAGAAGAGGTTTGGAAAGTAAAATGAAGTCCCGAAATCGTCAAAGTTTAATTGATCCTCCCAGGCCCAACCAGATCCAAAATAACCAACCTTTGGGAAAGCTACATTATCTGTAAATTGATTGTGCATGATGACTGATTTTAGCCCCTTTTGATTTAAACTTTTGATTGACCCACCCGAGAAGTAAATTGTATCTCTCCATTGCCTTATTAAAGTGTAGTTTAATTGTTCGTTCTTATTAAGTTCAACTGAAACACTATCACCTTTTTGATAGATAATTGGGGTTGCATTAGTGCTGAGATCAATAGCGTCTTGACTAAAAAGGATTTTAATCTGATTAGAATCCTCTAATGAGCTTATGGTTAAAAAATTAAGGTAATTGGTTATATTGAATTTACGTGCCGCTGGGGATTCACTATGAGAAAGAGGGCTATTAAAATTTCTAGCATAGTAGCTATTGCCTAATAAAAAACTAGCCTCCATTTCTCTACTATTTCGAGGGTTTAAAGATGTAAGCCTATTAGCTTTCTTTTTGACACCTAGACCTACATGGTGAATCACATTTATTGGCCGAGATGAGCTAATGTTTATCGTGTGATTAGTCCTAGTGTTAAAATCAAAATTCGAGCTCGTTAAAATTGGAAATTCAAACCTTTTAATAGAGTCTTTTTCAACCTCTAGCAAAGTGTCTATCAAAAGAGACTCTGACTTTATTTGGACACATGCCTTATTAACGCCATATATTTCAAGCACGTCAAAGATTGTGCTATCAATATTGGTTGGTAAAGTGTCTCGGAAATAAAAGTAAGCAATGGATCTTGGTGTGGTCTGAAATTTTGTGTCAGAATATGAGATGTAGCTCTGTGAAAAAGATATCATTGGCCCAAGATGGGCCAATGATATTAGAATGAGTAATAATTTATTGTTTAATGAATTTGCATTCATGTACAGATTGATCCGAAAATGTTATGTAAATTAAATAGAACCCTTTGGGTAAGTGGCTAACATCGATTAATGGATCTTCATGGTTTCAAATTGGCAGACTTTAAGAAAATCAATAGTCTGAACGAGTTCTAAACTATTGATTTTCATATAAATAAGTTCTTGTGGAGCTGGCGGGGTTCGAACCCGCGTGCAAACAAGGGAACCAAGAGCTTTCTACATGCTTATTTTGTTCTTGAGGTTTTCGTCCATTGGCTGGGAACAAACACCCCACCGCAGGCTTATTTGTGAATTACAGTGTCACGAGTACAACACAACACTTTACTCGCTAGTTCGGATTTGATGACACCTCTAATTCCTACCCAACCAAACATAGGGTACGAGAGATGACTTGCTCCCGCGTCTAACGCGTGGATTAGCAGAAATCACATACTGTGACTTAAGCGGCAAGCGCGAAGTTATTTTCGCCTCTTGTTGTTTTGAAGTATCTGTTTTACGGGCGACACCCTCATAGCCCGGCATGCTTACAATCGAATCAACTTGCTGTCGATACCATTCAGCCCCAAATTTTTAAAGAACTTTTTTTCTACACGGCAAAGCTAATATCTTTACAGCAAATATTAGCGAAATGAAGATAGGTATTATTAAAGAGGGCAAAACTCCACCTGACCGACGGGTTCCACTGAGTCCTAAGCATTGTGAACTCTTGTTAGAAAGGTATCCAAGTCTCGAAATTGCCGTTCAGCCTAGTCCTATTCGTGCTTTTAAAGACGAAGAATATCAAAGTCAAGGCCTCACCTTGCAGGAAGATCTCTCCGATTGCGATCTTTTAATGGGGGTTAAGGAAGTGCCTATCGATATGCTGCTGCCGAATAAACGCTACATGTTTTTCTCACACACCTATAAAAAACAAGAATACAATCGCAATCTCCTTAAAGCTATTTTGGCTAAAAAAGTGAGCCTTATCGATTATGAAATGCTGAAAGATACGGGCGGAAAGCGCCTGCTTGGTTTTGGCAGATATGCCGGTATTGTTGGCTGTTACAACGGTTTTCGCGCTTATGGAAAGCTAAGCGGACAATACGATTTAAAACCTGCACACCTTTGTCACAATAGATTGGAATTAGAATCGGAGCTGGTAAAAGTAGTATTGCCGAAAAACTTTAGAATTGCCATTTCTGGCGCAGGCAGAGTGGCCGGTGGAGCGATGGAAATTCTTTCGGCCCTTAAAATTACGCAGGTTTACCCTGATGAGTTTATCCGCGAAGATTTCAACCAAGAAGCAGTTTATACCCAGTTGAACGTACAAGATTACTTCCGTAGATGCGATGGTAAGGACTTTAAGCGAAAGGATTTTTATCAAGACAGTAAAGGCTATGAGTCCAATTTTTTAACCTATGCGGCGCATGCTGATATGTATGTCGCTTGTCACTACTGGAGTGAGGAATCTCCCTTCATTTTTAATCGGGAAATGGCCAGAGATCCGAACTTCAACATCAAATTAGTAGCCGACATTAGTTGCGATATTGATGGTCCGGTGGCCAGTACTATTCGTCCTTCTACCATTGCTGATCCCTTTTATGCCTACGACCCCATCTCTGAAAAGGAAGTAGCCCTGGGTACCGAGGGTAGTATTGCCGTTTCAGCGGTAGATAATTTACCAGGTGAATTACCGCGTGATGCCTCCGAAGATTTTGGGAATGAGTTGCTTAAGAATGTGATTCCTCATTTCTTTAACGAAGATGAATTAGGGATTTTAGATAAAGCTACGGAAACAACTTTGGCAGGAAACTTAAATTCGCATTATTCCTATTTAGAGGATTATATTGCCTAGTCTTTTTCGGGCAATCAATTATCTTCGCGCAGCTTTAATTAACAGGGAAAAACAGAGGGATTTGACAAATACACCCACTAAATATATAGATATAAAAGCAATTTTGCGCGAGAAAAACCCCGCTTTGGCAAAATGGCTTCCCAACTTTGTGGTGAACTACATAAAACGTATCGTTCATCAAGACGAGATTAATGAAATTATGGGACTTCACGGCGAAAAACAAGGCTTAGACTTTGTTCGGTCCGGCCTAGATGCCCTAAATACAAGGGTTGAGGTTTATGGAATGGAGAATATTCCTAAAACTGGGGGTTGTATTTTAGCGGCTAATCATCCACTGGGAGGCTTAGATGGGATCGCTTTTATGAAGGCAGTGGGCGAAGTGAGAGGGGATTTTAAATTCTTAGTAAATGATATTCTGCTAAATATTAAAAATTTAGAGTCTTTATTTGTGCCCGTCAACAAACTAGGGGTAAACCCTCGCCAGGCCTTGCAGTTAATTGAAGAAACCTATGCACAGGAAATCCCTATTTTGGTTTTTCCAGCGGGTATGGTTTCGCGTAAATTGGATAACGGTGTGGGTGATTTGGTTTGGCAGAAGAGTTTTATCGCTAAAGCGAAGAAATATAAAAAAGATGTTATTCCCGTGCATATTGGGGGTAATAATTCCGCTTGGTTTTATAACTTATCACGCTGGCGCACTAAACTTGGTGTTAAAGCTAACCTAGAAATGTTTTACCTTGCTGACGAGATGTTTAAGCAGCGCAATAAGACGATTAAGATAACTTTTGGAAAAAGGGTTAAGCATGAAAGCTTCGATAAGAGTAGAAGCTTAGTAGAGTGGGCAGCAGAAATGCGTAAAAGGGTATATGCTTTAGCCAATTAATAGATTTTAAATGGAAGAGATAATAGGAGAGGTAGAGCGTAAAGCAATTATCTCGGAGCTAACGGAAGAGCATTTTTTAAGAAATACGACCAAAGGTGGTAATCAACTCTATTTGGTTAACTACCATAGTGCTCCAAATATTACCCGCGAAGTAGGCCGTCTGCGCGAAGTGGCCTTCAGAGCAGCAGGCGGTGGAACCGGGAAGAAAATTGATCTAGATGACTATGATCTTTCCGAACACGCTTACGATCAATTGATTGTTTGGGATCCAGAAGATCAAGAAATAATGGCTGGCTATCGATTATTAAAATGCAGATTTGGCGAACGCGATGCCGATGGGAGTTTAAAATCGGCTACTTCAAAATTATTTAACTTATCGCCTCGTATGATCGATGAGTTTTTACCTTTAACTTTAGAATTGGGTCGGTCATTTGTTCAGCCGAAATATCAGCGTACCGCACCCCGTAAAGGGATTTTTGCTTTAGACAATCTTTGGGATGGATTGGCTACTGTAATGTTGCAGGATCCCCAGTTAAAATATCTTTTCGGTAAAGTTACCATGTATCCTAAATATCAGCGAGAAGCGAGAAATATCATTCTGGCTTTTATGCGCCACTTCTTTCCCGATCCCGACGAATTAGTTCGTCCCCGGGTGCCTTTAGTACAGGAAGAAGAATTGAGTCCCTACTATTCCCTTTTTAAAGGTTTAGCCTATAAGGAGGCGCATAAAATTCTCAATGCTGAAGTGAAGAAAAGAGGCGAGAATATTCCGCCCCTTATCAATAGTTATATGTCGCTTTCCTCTACCATGCGTTCTTTCGGTACGGCCGAGAACGGTAATTTTGGTACGGTAGAAGAAACCGGCATACTTATTACTTTCGACGATATAGAGCCAGCCCGTAAAGAGCGTTACATAAAATCTTTCGAAGCTAATAAACATTTTAAGGGCCCCTTTCATGTACCTTCTGGCGAACTACCATCATTGTAAATTTAAAAAGGGGTTAGCAAAATTCCTAACTCGTTAATAGCCAATAAAATTAAAAAAGGCCTTGCTTCGAATGAAACAAGGCCTTTTCTATACATCTCATCTCAATACTCAATACTCAATACTCAATACTCCCATCTCTTAAGAGGTAAGTTTCTTTAAATCGACAATCGTTGCTATCGGATCTTCTGAATTAAAAACGAAGCTACCAGCTACAAGCACATCTGCGCCAGCGGATACAAGGGCTTTGGCATTTGCATTGGTAACACCACCGTCGATTTCTATTTGAGCAGCACTACCTGCTGCTTGAATCATTTGCTTTAGCTCACGCACCTTAGCATAGGTGTTCTCAATAAATTTTTGTCCGCCAAAACCTGGATTTACGCTCATCAAGCAAACCAAGTCAATATCCGCTAGGGTGTCTTTTAATAGACTTACTGGAGTATGCGGGTTCAAGGCTACGCCTGCCTTCATTCCAGCCGCCTTAATGGCTTGCAGGCTGCGGTGCAGGTGAGTGGAGGCCTCGTAATGTACCGTTAAGATATCTGCGCCTACCGCTCTAAAGTCTTTGATGTAACGTTCGGGTTTTTCAACCATCAAGTGAACGTCTAAAGTTTTGGTAGCAATTCGGCTGATCGCTTGAATTACAGGCATTCCAAAAGAGATATTTGGAACGAACATGCCGTCCATCACATCGAGGTGAAACCAGTCGGCTTCACTATTGTTAATCATTTCACAATCGCGGCCGAGGTTTAAAAAATCAGAGGCCAGAAGGCTGGGTGCAATTAGAGCCATATTAGAAATTTTTGTAAAAATAAAGCCCCCCAAAAAGGGAGGCTTTAAAAAGGTTTAACCTAGATAAGTTTTAAGAATTTTACTTCTAGAAGTATGTTTCAAACGACGAATCGCTTTTTCCTTAATTTGACGAACACGTTCACGCGTAAGATCGAATTTTTCGCCGATCTCTTCTAAGGTCATGGGGTGTTGACCACCTAAACCAAAGTACAAACGCACTACATCACCTTCGCGAGGCGTGAGAGTAGCCAAAGATCTTTCGATTTCGGTACGCAAGGAATCTTGCATAAGGTCATCGTCAGGATTAGGGCTATCCCCAGTATTTAGTACGTCATAAAGGTTGCTATCCTCTCCTTCAACTAATGGCGCATCCATGGAAATGTGGCGACCACTATTTCGCATGCTTTCCTTTACATCGTTTTCCCCCATTTCTAGGTTTTCTGCGATTTCTTCGGGAGAAGGAGCTCTTTCGTTTTCTTGTTCTAACTGGGCATAAGATTTATTAATCTTATTGATTGATCCAATTTTATTAAGCGGCAAACGAACAATACGCGATTGCTCGGCAAGTGCTTGTAAGATGCTCTGGCGAATCCACCAAACGGCATAAGAGATAAACTTAAAACCTCTGGTTTCATCAAAACGTTGGGCCGCTTTAATTAATCCTAAATTACCTTCGTTAATTAAATCGGGTAGGGTTAAACCCTGGTTTTGATATTGCTTAGCCACAGAAACCACAAAGCGCAGGTTAGCCTTAGTTAACTTTTCTAAAGCGACTTGGTCACCGGCCTTGATACGCTGGGCTAACTCAACTTCTTCTTCGGCGGTGATAAGATCTACCTTACCAATTTCCTGAAGATATTTGTCGAGAGAAGCGGTTTCACGGTTGGTAACCTGTTTTGTGATCTTTAACTGTCTCATTGACTTTTTATATAATTAAAAATTATTGAATTGAAAGAAAAGGACCTTAGTCTTTACTTGGCTTATCTAATAAAGCCTTGCGAGATAGTTTTAGTTTACCACGATCGTCTTTTCCGATCAATTTAACTTCAATTTTATCTCCTTCAGTCAATTCTTCCTCAACTTTCTCTAAACGACGGTGGGCAATTTCACTGATGTGAAGCAGTCCATCGGTGCCGGGAGCGATTTCTACGAAAGCTCCATAAGGCTGGATAGAACGCACTGTACCAGTAAATACATCACCAACTTCGGGCATGAAAGCAATTTCTTTGATACGACCAATGGCTCTTTCCATTTTACCCGCATCAGTACCGCTAATTTCTACGATACCAAATTCGCCTTCTTCTTCAATAGTAATGGTAGTATCAGTATCTAACTGCAGTTTCTGAATATTCTTGCCTCCTGGTCCGATTATCATTCCAATAAATTCTTTTGGAATTTTAACTACGCTTAATTTAGGTGCATGAGGTTTCATTTCGCTACGAGGAGCGTCAAGAGTTTTCATCATCTCACCTAAAATATGCATACGGCCATCTTTCGCCTGATTCAAAGCTTGCTCAAGAATTTCGTAACTAAGGCCAGTAACTTTAATGTCCATCTGACAAGCAGTGATGCCTTTCTCTGTCCCCGTAACTTTAAAGTCCATATCCCCTAAATGATCTTCATCACCTAAGATATCAGAAAGCACAGCAAACTCTCCCGTTTTCGTGTCGGTAATTAAACCCATAGCAATCCCAGAAACAGGTGCCTTCATTTTAATACCAGCATCCATTAGCGCAAGGGTACCTGCACAAACAGTGGCCATAGATGAAGAGCCGTTAGATTCTAAGATATCAGAAACTACGCGGATGGTATGGTAATTATCGTCAGGAATCATGCCTTTAAGGGCACGCTGGGCTAGGTTTCCATGGCCAATTTCACGTCGGCTTGTTCCTCTAATAGGACGAGCTTCACCCGTTGAAAATGGAGGGAAATTATAATGTAAGTAAAAACGCTCGGAACCACGGAAGGTTACATTGTCGATGCGGTTTTCATCTAATTTAGATCCTAAGGTTACCGTAGTCAAAGACTGAGTTTCTCCTCTAGTGAAAATAGCCGAGCCGTGAGTACTAGGCAAATAATCCACTTCTGACCAGATGGGACGAATTTCGTCTGTTTTACGACCATCTAAACGTTGACGATCTTTTAAGATCATATTGCGCATGGCGTGGTATTCAACCTCGTGGTAATAGGTTTTAATAAGATCGGACTTTTCAGCCAATTCTTCTTCGCTGAAGTTTTCGGCCATATAAGTATCGCGCGCTTCTTTAAAAGCAGCACTGCGATCTTCTTTAGAGTGACCACCTTTAGCGATGCCGTAAACGGTATCATAAAGGTCGGCCATAATTTTTTCGCGTAAAGCTTCGTCGTGTGTTTCGTGGCTGTACTCGCGTTTGATACTTGATTTAGCAACTTGACTGGCTAAATCTAACTGTGCTTGTACTTGTACTTTTATGGCTTCGTGAGCAAAAGCAATGGCATCTAGCATCTCCTTTTCAGAGATTTCATGCATTTCTCCTTCTACCATTACTACGCTATCGGCAGTAGCGCCAATCATCATGTCAAGATCAGATTCTGTCATCTGTTCAATCGAAGGATTGATCATTAACTTACCGTTGATACGGCCTACGCGTACTTCAGACATTGGGCCGTTAAACGGAATGTCGGAAACTGCGATAGCAGCAGAAGCGGCTAAACCAGCTAATGCATCGGGACTAACGGAAGGTTCCCAAGAAATAAGACTAATCATCACCTGAGTTTCAGCGTGGTAATCAGTGGGGAAAAGGGGACGTAATACGCGGTCAACTAAACGCATTACTAATATCTCGTCGTCACTAGGACGGGCTTCTCTTTTGATAAAACCGCCGGGCATACGTCCGCCAGCGGAGAATTTTTCGCGGTAATCAACGGTTAAAGGTAAAAAGTCGATTCCCTCTTTAGCTTCTTTGTTAGAAACTACAGCGGCCATCACCATTGTATCGCCCATTCGAACTACCACTGCGCCATCAGCTTGTTTAGCTAATTTACCAGTTTCAAGTGTAATAGTGCGTCCGTCTTCGAGTGTTATCTCCTGCTTAATTGCGTTTGGAATCATGTAAAATTGTATCTATTGTAAAATGCTTAAAAGACAAAAGAAGGCAATTGTAAAATTGCCTTCTTTTTTAGTAGAAATTACTTTCTAATTCCGAGTTCGGCGATAATCGCACGGTATCTTTCAATATCTTTCTTCTTGAGGTAAGCCAATATGCGACGACGCTTTCCTACTAAATCTACTAGAGCTTTTTCAGTAGCGAAATCTTTACGGTTCTTTTTCAAGTGCCCAGTAAGGTGATTGATACGAAAGGTAAAAAGAGCAACTTGCCCTTCTGGTGAACCGGTGTCGGATTCAGATTTTCCGTGTTTTTGGAAAATTTCAGTTTTCTTTTCTGATGTCAAATACATGTCAAAATCGTTTAGATGAATGTTATGTAATATAAAATTTGAGCCTGCAAAAGTAGGCAATCTTTCTTAATTATTTGCTAGCCTTAAGGTTAACTTGTGTATGGGTCATTTTTAAAAAAGAGGCCAACTTGGTTTTTAGATTTTTTCTTTCTACAATAAAGTCTAAAAAGCCGTGCTCTAAAAGGAATTCCGAAGTTTGGAAACCTTCGGGCAAGTCTTTTCCAATGGTTTCTTTTACCACTCTTGGTCCGGCAAAGCCAATTAAAGCACCTGGTTCTGCGATATTTATATCGCCAAGCATGGCGAATGATGCGGTAACACCACCCGTAGTAGGATCAGTTAAAACCGAAACATAAGGAAGGCCGTGCTTTCCTAATTGTGCCAATTTTGCACTAGTTTTTGCCATCTGCATAAGCGAGAAGGCGGCCTCCATCATACGCGCCCCGCCACTTTTGGAAATCATAATGAAGGGCTTTTGATATTTTATGGCGTGATCAATGGACTTGGAAATTTTTTCTCCTACCACCGATCCCATCGAACCGCCAATAAAGTTAAAGTTCATGGCTGCAATTACCACGTCAATATCGTTAAGCTTGCCGTAGCCCGAACTAACCGCATCTTTTAAGCCCGTTTTTTTAACTGCGGCTTGGTAACGTTCAGCGTATTTCTTAGTGTCTTCAAATTTAAGAGGATCACCGCTACTCATTTTAGCATCGAGTTCCGTAAATTTCCCTTCATCAAATAAAATGGAAAAGTACTCCTTGGCATTAACTCTTTCGTGAAAACCGCAGTTTCCACAAACCCAATGGTTAGCAGCATGGTCTTCTACACTGCTTATCACTTTGCACTTTTTACACTTATACCACAGTCCTTCCGGCGTCTCTTTCTTGTCTTCCGTTTTTGTGGTAATTCCTTCTTTGTTTCGTACAAACCAACCCATAAGCTATTTTTAATAAAGTGAAAAAGCCTGCACCCCTAAAAGAGTATGCAGACTTTGTTTTCAAATATGTTTAAATCGAATGAAATCTACAAACCCTTAGGCAATGGTGATTTCTTTCTCTAAGTATACGTCTTGAATGGCATTTAACAATTGAATACCTTCATTCAGCGGCTTTTGGAAAGCTTTCCTTCCTGAGATAAGTCCTTGTCCACCAGCACGTTTGTTGATTACCGCGGTACGTAAAGCCTCGCTTAAATCGTCGGCTGCGTTGCCACTAGATGCACCACCACTATTAATTAATCCGTTACGACCCATATAGCAATTCGCTACTTGGTAACGGGTAAGGTCAATAGGGTTGTCTGAGGTTAAATCGGTGTAAATACGCTTGTCTAATTTACCGTAGCTACTATCGCCACTGTTTAAAGCTAAATAACCACCATTGTTTTCGGGTAATTTTTGCTTGATAATATCTGCTTGGATAGTTACTCCTAAGTGATTCGCCTGCGCGGTAAGGTCTGCAGAAACGTGGTAATCTTTGTCTGATTTGAAGGCTGAGTTACGAATGTAGCACCAAAGGATGGTCGCCATTCCTAATTCATGGGCGTATTCGAAAGCTTCGGCTACTTCTACGATCTGACGGTTACTTTCTTCAGAACCGAAATAAATAGTAGCACCAACGGCAACTGCACCCATATCCCAAGCATTTTTAATCGAACCAAACATAATTTGGTCGTAAGTATCTGGATAGGTCATTAATTCATTGTGGTTGATTTTCACAATGAAAGGAATTTTATGAGCGTATTTGCGAGAAACGCTTGCCAATACACCATAGGTACTCGCCACGGCATTACAGCCACCTTCAATAGCTAGCTTCACAATATTTTCTCCATCAAAATAGATGGGGTTTTTTGCGAAAGAAGCACCCGCTGAATGCTCAATGCCTTGGTCTACGGGTAAAATTGAAAGGTAACCAGTATTAGCTAATCTGCCATGATCGTACAAAGCGCTTAAGCTTCTTAATACTTGTGGATTCCGGTTGGATGGACCAAAAAGGTCGTTCACAAAGTTTGGCCCAGGTAGGTGGAGTAGACTTTTGTCAATCGTTTTACTTTGGTGGCTTAGAAGGCTTTCTCCTTCCTTACCTAATAAATCTGAAATTTGATTGATATTCATATTGCTATTGATAAGATTTTTTGAACTCGGTACAAAAATAGAGTTTTTTCCATGCCATCCTCAGAAAGGATAACCTAAGGCGATATTATAAGTCAAATTATTAAAAACGGGCTTGGTGGAAATCACCCATTCTTCTTGCTGCGCCCAATATCCAGGGTCTCTTAATTTAAGACCTGTATCGAATCGGATAACAAAGAAATCTAAGTCTAAGCGTAAGCCTAAACCACTGCCGATGTATAAATCGCGCCCTAAATTTCGCAGGTCGAAGCTACTTTCTTCCGATTCTAAACCGCCACTTAGCCAGATATTTCCCGCATCTACAAAAATGGCCCCTTTTAAACTGCTGTAGATAGGGAAGCGGTATTCTAAATTGCTAAGTAGCTTAAAGGTTCCGATGGCAAAGTTGTTATTTCCAGTTCCGGTATAAGTAGAAACTTGCTCAATTCCACCGCCAGCACGATAAGCAGGCCAAGCCCTCAAGTCATTGGTACCCCCCAAAAAGAAAAAGCGCGAAAAGGGTGGTACGCGCAACTCGGTGCCATCGCTGCTAAAGGTGCTTAAGCCATAGGGTAAAATGAAACCAGCATTTAATCGGGCTATCCATAAGTGCTCTTTGCTCTGTCTGTAATATTGACGATAATCAATTTCGAGGCGGCCAAATTGATAAACAGGAACTGAAAAAAGGGTGCTAAAATCGTCATTATTTACATCGCCAGTTCCGCGAGTTAATAAGGATTGTGCGTTTCCAGCGACCTCTAAATTGCTTGTGAAAAAATTATAATTTTTCTGCCGTAATGACTTCTGTCCAGAATAGGTGAAAACCCAAGAAGTGCTGCTAATAAACTCTGAGCTAAAGGCTAAAACCTGAATAGGGTCTAGCTGCGAAATAAAGCTGTTATCAATAGAAAAAAGATTGGAAAAGCTAACATTTAGTAGGCTAATACGATGCGTTTTTTGCGGGCTTTCTTGCCATTCGTAATTCAATCGTCCCCCAAAAGTTTCACGGTCAAACTCTACCCTAGCGGTGCGATTCGCGTAAACATTAAAACTTGACTTAGGCAACATTCTTTTTGGAGTAAGGCCTTCGGTATTAAAAGGCAAAAGAAAGCGGGGAAGCTCAATTTTAAGTTCCGCCCCAATTTCAAAAGTGCGCGAAAGTATTTCGCTATTACTAACAGAAGGTTGGTATTCTAAACCACTATTGATATTAAAACTTAGCGCTTCTCCACCCCCAAAAAGGTTGCGATTAATTATCCCCACAGAGCCTAATACACCGTAGTTGCCAGAAGTGTTGGTGGCTTCAGTGCTCGCCGTGAAAGTGCGCTTATCACGTGGTACTAAACGTACTTGCGCATCTAAATACATTTTTCCGTTTTCACCTTTTACACTGATAAAAGAAATTTCTTTAACGTCGAAGGCATTGTAGGACGATAGGTGATTATAGCTTTCTAAAATAGCCGACTTCTTGTATAAATTACCTTCCTTAAAATGAATGGCATCTACTAAATATCGTCCATCATATTGCAGGGTATCAAATCGTAGCTCATATTCTTTGTAAAGCGCACTATCGCTTTTTCCAGTTTTTTGATTGAAATCGAAATCTGGAATAATAGTCACCTTGCGATAGAAATATTGTTTGGGCTTTTGGTAAACTATCGAATCTCCAACACGGGTAGGAATTCCTTTTATGATCAAGCGTAAGGCGACCAAACCCGACTCTTTCACATGAATGGTATCGGCTTCAAAGCTGATATAGACTTCCGTGAAATTATAATAGCCGTTGTTTTGAAAGATTTCGGCTAGTCGGCTTCTTTCGTTATCCAAGCGGGTAGAATTGTAAAACTGCCCCTCGCTTAGTAGGCTCTCTTTACGATTTTGAAAAACTAAACTTTCTAAATTTGGACTGATGGCATAACTAAGGCTGTCGATTTTATATCGAGGACCACGCTTTACGCGATAAACTACTTCCGCTTTCTTTTTTTCGGGGTAAGTTATGATGTCAGTTTCGACTTTTACCTGAAAATACCCCGAGTTGAAATAGTAATTCTCCAATTGCCGAGCACTAGGTTTCACCGCATTTTCATCAAAAATAATTGGCTTTTTACCATAGCGTGAAAAGAAGGTAGAATCTTTGCCGCTACCCCAGCTGTGAATGCCTAAGCCTGGTCTTAAATTTTTGAAAATTAGATGGTTATTTGGTTTTTGTTTGATAACACTTTCGGCCTCAAAATTCACCTTGCCGCCATCTTCAAGATCTATTTTATAATCCCATAAGAGATACTTATTGTCAGGCACGTGCCGTGTATATTTACAGGCGAACATGCTGATGCTTAAAAATAAAATAGAAAATAGGCGCCTTGCCATCTAAGCGTTTTAATTTTGACAAAAATACATTATGCCAAGCGGAACTGAACAAAAGTTAATAAGGAAGCTAAAACAACGGAAATTTCGTTGGCAAGAAAAGCTATTTATGGCCGAAGGCCCTAAGGTTATCGCCGATTTGGTGTCGGAAGGATTAGAGCCGGTAAAAGCTTGGTCTACAGAGCTAAACTCTCCTTATCAAGTCATCTCTGAAAAGGATTTAGCCGCCCTTACCAACTTTAGCACTGCCAATGAGTCTTTAGCTATTTTCCCCTTTCCCGAACTTGGTTTTTCGAATTCCCCGCGTATTTTAATTTTAGATGGCATTAATGATCCTGGCAATTTGGGTACGCTTATTCGCACCGCCGATTGGTTTGGTTTTAAAGAAATTTATTGCACCAACGGTACCGCCGATGTTTACAATCCCAAAACCGTACAAAGCACTATGGGTAGTATTGCGCGTATTAAAATCGCTTACGCAGATGCGCTGGAATTGCACTACTCCTTAAAGGAGAATTATCGATTGCTTCGAGCAGATATGCAAGGATTATCCTTAGCTGAAATGATCCAAATTCCGAACCAGAACATTGCTTTGGTAATGGGCAGCGAAAGCCATGGTCCCAGTGAATTTTGGCAAGAAAATACCGAAGCGATTACCATCAATAAAGCAAATAGTGAGTCGGCCATTGATAGCTTAAATGTAGCGGTAGCGGGTGCAATTTTAATGGAACGCTTAGCGCAGAAGTGATATTTAAATGGTTTTATGCTTCTATGGCTTTCGTTCTAATTGCATTTTTCTCCCTCCTCAACTCAATTGTTTTTCCTTCAAATTCCCAGTGAATGCCCTTCTCTTAACCTACTTTCCTTTCCCCTCTGCGAACCTTAGCTATCATCATTTCACTACTTCTCCTCACTAAAACTTAGCGAGCCTATTAGCCCTACGCTTCAAATAGGCTTTAAAAAGCAGATTAAAAACCACGCCGCCTACAACCATTAGCATGCCTAGCAGTACCATATAATTGTATTCTACCCCGAAAATGAGGAGGTCAAAACTCAGGGCGAATATTACCCCTAAATACTTCAGGCCTGCTATTTCATTGAGCTCGGCCGATTGCATCGCGCGGGTCATGTAAATCTGGGCCATCTGCGTAAGCAAACCCATTATTAATAGAAGCAACCATTCCCAGCCCAGAGGCTGCACCCAATTAAATAGGGAAATTATGGCCATTACCGGGGTGGCGATTAAGGGGAAGTAAAGCACTACTACCAAAGGATGATCGCTGTCTTTTACCTTGCGGATGAAATTGTAGGCCAGTCCCGCAAACATAGCAGAAGCGATACCCATAATAAAGAGTTTCGGGCTAACGCTGGCATCAAATCCTTTAATCAGGGCAATGCCGGCAAAACTGAAAATAAAGAAAAACCACTGCCACCATTTTACCTTTTCCTTTAGCAGCACAATGCCAAAAAGCGCGGTGAAAATAGGGGAGAGGTATTGCAAGGTTATGGCAGATCCGAGTGGTAGTTTTTGCAGGGTGTAAAAGAACATACTGAGCGCTGCTACGCCACAAATACCGCGCAATATCAAGAATTTTTTCTGCACGCCCCAGGGACTAATATTGCGTTTGCGTAAAAAATAAAATGACAGAACTAAGGAAATTATGGATCGGAATAAAACGAGTTCTGTGGCGGGTAAGCGATCTAAGAACTTCACGGTTAAATTCATCAGCGCGAAGCCTACCACCGAAATTAGCATATAGCCCACCGCTTTATTCATAGAAGGAAATTAAGGCGGCAAAGGTGCGCTTTTTATGAAAGGGAATTTCTGCCATGTCTATGGAGAATTAATTTAAGGGCTAAGCTTAATAGCTTAAGCCGCAGGCTGGTAAAAATGGGTCATGGGAAAATCCTAAGAAGAATAAAACTCCACCGCTGCTTCCGCGCATCTTTCTCCGTCCATTCCTGCCGAAACAATACCGCCTGCAAAGCCAGCGCCTTCACCACTAGGGAAGAGATTGATGATTTCAGGATGCTGCAAGGTTTCTTTATTACGAGGAATGCGCACCGGGCTGCTGGTGCGACTTTCGCTGCCAATAATATTGGCTTCATTGCTTAAATAGCCTGGCATTTTGCGGCCGAATTCCACAAAGGCCTTTTGCAAGCGCTTGGCGAAAAAAGGAGGTAGAACCTTGTGCATAGCCACCGATTTTAATCCCGGTATATAAGAGCTGGGGTTGAGTTTTTCGGAAACTTTTCCTTTTACAAAATCCACTAATCTTTGGGCGGCGGCTACTTGGGTCTCGCCACCCGCTTCCCAAACTAAGCGTTCTACTTCTTGCTGAAAAGCTAAGCCCGCCAAGGGGCCGTGTTTTTTATAAGGTGCCAGATCTTCCATCTCAATACCCACCACAATGCCACTGTTAGCAAAGCTATTGTCGCGCTTGCTCGGGCTCATACCATTAACTACTAACTCGTTTTGTTCGGTAGCGGCAGGAACAATAAAGCCACCAGGGCACATACAAAAACTATAAACACCCCTTTGGTCCACCTGCTGTACCAATTTATAGGAGGCCGCAGGTAATAGTTCATCGTAATCGTTCCCGTGGTACTGTATCTTGTTAATCAGCTTTTGCGGATGTTCTACCCGCACGCCCATGGCAAATGGCTTAGCTTCAATGCGAATATTTTTACGGTGCAATAGGTGATAAATATCACGGGCACTATGACCAGTAGCTAGAATTAATGAATTGATGGGCCAAGCCTTTCCATCGGACGTGGTGAGGGAACTAATGCGATTCCCTTCCAGCTTGAAATCTTCTAATCGGGTTTCAAAATAAATTTCGCCCCCGTATTTTAAAACCGTTTCGCGCATGGCCGCCACAACTTTCGGTAGTTTGTTGGTGCCAATATGAGGATGGGCTTCATACAAAATATCTTCGGCCGCTCCATGTTCTACCAAAGAGTCGAGAATGCGTTGCACACTGCCGCGCTTTTTACTGCGGGTGTATAATTTCCCATCCGAATAAGTGCCGGCTCCGCCTTCGCCAAAGCAATAGTTAGAATCATTATCCACAATATTATCGCGGTTAATCGCTTTCAGGTCGCGGCGACGACTGCGCACATCTTTACCTCTTTCTAATACTATGGGTTTGAAACCTAATTCAATTAAGCGCAATGCCGCCCACATACCCGCTGGGCCAAAACCGATAATATGCACTTCGGGAGCGGTACTTACATCTTTAAAGTTAAAAATGGTTAAGGCCCGGGGTGTAAGTTTTTCTTCCAGCGAATACTGAATTTCTAGATTTACCTTAATCGCTTTCTTGCGCGCATCAATATTGCGCTTCACCAAGCGCCAATCTAAAAAGTCGCTCGCGGTCAGCTTTAATTCTTTGCGCAGGAAATCCTCCAAAGCACCATCGGTGTAGGCAATTTCTGGGGATATACTAATGCTTAATTCGTGGCTCATCTCCCGTAAGGGGAATTATTCGAAAGTGAAATTAATAAGAATCGCGCGGGTCTGTATCGATTCAATGCCTGCTGCTAAAAAAGTATCATCTTCTACTCGCGTGTTATTAATACCGAAGGTGGCAATAATTTGCGGCGAAAACTTAAAATACTCGAAATAAATATCGGTGCCAAAGCCAATTTCGTAACTTATATCGTTTTGTTTAATTTTAAAAACACGGTCATCAACCACATCCTGATCACTTGCCAAGTCTATCGCATATTTTGGCCCAGCTAAAAGGTGTAAGCGGTAGTTGCCAACCCGATCCGATTTAAATTTAAAGTGAAAAGGAAATTCCAAAAAAGAGGATTCAATATCTCTGCTTACTGTTCTACGACGCTCTGTAAAGGGATTAACGACATCAAATTCCAGGCTGCGCACCGTAGAGGTAAAGCCCGGATTGAAACGGAAATCCCAATGATCACTTAATCGTAAATTACTAATAATGTGTATGGAATAACCCGGTGCTGTGCTCGATCTTACATTGTAATAGCCCGGCAAAGCAGCGCTTAAATCGGCAATATTTTGCAGCTTAAAATCATAATAATTTATGCCAATCGAGAAGCCAAAATGCAAGGGCTTACGATCATATTTCGGATTATTCTTCAGAGTCTTGCGCTGGGCCACAGCGGCTAAAGAAAGACAAATCAAAATTAGTAAAGGGAAAAGCTTGTTTCTCACAGTGTAGGAACGTTGTTTAGCAGCATTTATTTTTTGCCTTCATAAATAGTGGCGATGCCAAAAGTAACGGGAATTCTTCGACCATTTTCATAGCCAACCTTGGTCATAATTTCACTAAACGCATCTCCGTAAGGGAAGGCCTGCACCGATTCAGGTAAATAGGTATAAGCACGGCTGTCTTTACTCACCAATTTACCAATGGTAGGCAGCATAAATTTAAAGTAGAAATTGTAAATCTGCTTAAAAGGAAAAGATTGAGGCTGAGAAAATTCCAACACCAACAAGCGTCCACCTGGTTTTAAAACCCGTAGCATCTCCGCTAAGCCCTTTTCTAAATTCTCGAAATTGCGTACACCGAAAGCCACGGTAATGGCGTCGAAAGTAGTATCCGGAAAAGGTAAATCTTCCGAATCTGCCTGCTCCAAAGTAATTAAGGAACTCAAATTTTTCTTGGCTACTTTATCTCTGCCCACCGAAAGCATTCCCGCCGAAATATCAATACCGGTAATTTTATCTGGATGCGCCTTGGCTAACGCAATCGCTAAATCGGCTGTGCCGGTAGCTACATCCAAAATCAATTTGGGTTCGCCCTCGCTGGCCATTTTCACCACCTTTTTTCGCCAACCTTTATCAATACTGAGCGACAGTAAATGGTTTAACAAATCATAGCGTTCCGAAATATTATCAAACATTTCCGCTACTTGCTCCTTCTTACTGCCCGCCTCGTTATAAGGCTTTACTTCCTTAGTCATAGTCAATTAAATCGCTTGCAAAGGTAAGTCATAAAAGCGGCCTATTGTTTTGGAATTACCATAGCTTTTTCTGCTTTATTTTTAGAGCAACGGCCGGGCTTTACGCTCCAAGTCCTCGCTGCCACTCGCTAAAAAGTGCGTCATGGCCCGAGCTTCCTTTGGTCGCTGGGCCATGTCTGCTTTTTATACTCGGCTCCGCTGCGGGCTTTTCACTGCAATCCCTGTTGCAGGGCTAAAGGATAGCTACCATGTTTTTCGCTCTTTCACTCTGTTTGGTGTAAAATTATAGGCTCAGCTTCAAAATCTAATAGCTTATCAGAACCGAATGGAATAACTTTTGTTATGAAGGCTCACATAATTAAAAGCATAAATCACTATGAAAGGAGTAAAAAGTTTAATACTAATAGCTTTGCTATCAATTGTATTTCTACCCAGTTGTGTTTCTGTGAAACAAGGTAATATTGGCGTAAAACGCAGTTTGGGTAAGATCAGTGAAAAAGGATTAGAAGCGGGGCCGCGTTGGTTCAATCCCTTTGTTAGTCGCATTATTATTGTTCCAGTAAATACCCAAAACCTTGAGGTAAATTTGGCTTTACCCTCCAAAGAAGGTTTAAATGTTAATGCGGAAATTTCTATTCTTTACCATGTGAAGGAAGATTACGTAACCGATGTAGTCGGTAGCATTGGGGTAGATTATGAAGAAACCATGATCTTGCCAGTTTTTCGCGCTGCTGCTGCAGACGTTACTGCTAACTTTATGGCAAAAGACATGCACACTGGCTTCCGTCTCGACATTGAAAAAGCTATTAAAATAAAAATGATGGAGATTTTAGGAAATCGTGGGTTCGAAATTGAAGCCGTGCTTTTAAAGAGTGTGCAATTACCTCCTGGCTTGTATCGTGCCATTGAAGAAAAGCTAGAAGCGGAGCAAGACGCGCAACGAATGCAATTCGTATTGCAAAAAGAAAGACAAGAGGCAGAGCGGAAAACAATCGAAGCCGCAGGTATTCGTGATGCCAATAAAATTATCAGTGAAGGTTTAACTCCCGCCATTATTCAATACAAGGGTATTGAAGCTTATCGTGCCTTATCCAATTCCCCCAATACCAAATTGATTATTGGTCAAAATATGCAACAACCCCTTTTGTTGCAGCCCTAAAACCTGAGAGCGAGGTGAAATTATAGTCTCAGATTCGCAAGAAAAGGAAAAGTCTCATGTAGATCGTGCCGCTGTTGCGGGCTCCAGCAAATGAACTAAATGCGTGCTTTTCCTTGCATTGCCTCAGTTTTGTGTAAGAACCACAAATCGACAATCTATTCGATAAACGGTAAATTTTCCTCGATGAATGGGTTTTAAGATCAGCATAGCCTCGATTTAGCCAGGCTTAAAACATTCGTTCGGGGAAGATTATCAGTGGCATATATTGGATTCCAGGGAGTTAAATATCTCATGCCGATTGTTGTCTGAAGCTAAATTTAAGTTGGGCCTCTAAAGCAGGTTGGGGCCTGGGAGAGCCCTTTAATGGATTTGGCTTATCGTTTCATCCAAAGAATCGCGCTTGTTTTTTTTCTTATCCATTAATTAAAAAAAGACCTTTACTAATTCCCTCTCAGAAATATTATTAAAATATTCCGAACTCTTTAATTCAAGCAATACACCTAAAAGTTTTTCCTCCTGATGTTCCTTGCCAATTAATCCTTTTAGCAGTGGATCGAGGTCTAGGTTTACAAAGAAGTCGCCGAAAATTTCCAATTCTGTAATCAGTCCTTTTTCTACATTAAGATGTGCCTCCACAAAACCTCCGGTAGTTTTCACACCATTCTTTAAGCCGTATTTAGGCGAGTAGCCATAGTTCCAATGCCATTGACTATACTTCTCATCGGCTAGTTTTTGAATAGCAATTTTGTCCACCTCGCTTAATTCATAAGGAAGGGCGTCGGGATATAAATGGGTGATGTGCTGCATTACGCGCTCGCCGAACTTAGTTACGCCAATATCTTCTTTAAGATGCGAAGAGATATTCGTGACACGGCTCCGCACTGATTTTCTTGCTTTTCCCTCAAATTTTAAAGGATTAACATTAAGCGCATCCGAAATGTCTTGTATTTCCGAGGCATATAATAAAGTGCCGTGGTGTAAAACGCGCTGTTTTTGATGATAAATATGCTCGGCATTGCCCGAGAATTTTTGATCCTCAATCAGGATGTCGTTTCGACCCGAGAAATGAGCTTCAACGCCTAATTGCGCTAAAACATCGATAATAGGCTGATTGTACTTTTTGAAATCCACCTTCGCTCCTTCGGCGCCATAACCCATTATAAAAGTATAATTAAGATTGCCTAAATCGTGGTAAACGGCCCCGCCACCGGTTAGTCTGCGTACTACGCGAATACCCTTTTCTTTGACATATTCGGCATTTATTTCCGCCAAAGTATTTTGATGCTTACCCACTACGATGGTAGCATCGTTTTGCCAAAGCATAAAAATATTTTCATCAAAATTCTTAAGGAAGTACTCCTCAGTAGCTTGATTAAAATAGGGGTCGAGACTTTTATTGAGAATACAAAGCATGCCTTTTTATTTAGTGCAGCGAAGGTAATTAAGTTGAGACGATTTATGTATTGCCTAGAGAATGGATAAAAGCAATTGCACATAAGCTTTTAAAATCTCGCCGAGAATTGTAGCTTGTAGAAATCTTTTTGCCAAAATGGCCAATACTATCGTAAGGAAGAATGCGTTTTTTTTTGGTCAGTTAGATGCACTATTTTAGTCCAAGCCATCGATTTATAAATCTATTCAAAATGAAAGGCCTCAAAAAAATCTCCTTAGATTTACCCGAATATATTCTTTTAGCTGCAGTGGTGTTTTATTGGTTCTCAGCGGCTATTTTGATCAATTACGTAGCGATCATGCTGCTTATTGGCTTTATCCTTCAGATTGTTTTTAAATTTCGAATTGTAGGAATTGTATTACCTATCTTGCTGATGCTAACGAGTTTCTATATGCTCTTGGCGCTTATCTCTGAGTTTAATGAGTTCCCTACTTTTAATTACGAGGCTAAGAAATTGCTTTTCGTTGGCTTGGCCATTTTCATGGTCAGCATGCTTGTATCGGGCTTGATGTTTTTTAAATACGCTTTTCTGCCTTCCAAGGCTAAAGCTTAAAACCAATTTATAATAAAAGTTGGGCGGTTTCGCCCCCAAAGGAGGGATTAATGTATAGTCATAACTATTAGTCTGAGCTCGATATCAACTCAGCTGATTGATAAATGGAAATTGAGGAGTGCATGAGTATATGTCTATCTTGTAAAAGATTCATCTATTACAATGAAAATAGTTTTTATACTTGCCGCTATTCTTGATTTTTAGAAGGAAGGAGTAATAGGCGTAAAATTTAAGTTGATGAAAAATGTTCCCTTTATAAGTTTTAGGTCTGAACGTACAACCCATCTTGGTTTCGAAATTGTTCCGATTGAACGCATTGCCCAGGGTAAAAAGGAGCATATAGACCATAATCCAGAGTTGGCCCATCAGCTTAAATTCTACAATTTAATTTATTTCACAGAGGGTAAGGGCCGACATTTTATTGATTTTCATTGGTACGATGTGGCGCAGGGTACTTTAGTTTACCTAGCTAAAGAACAGGTGAGCGCTTTTGATTTTTCCAGCAACTTAAAAGGCTATTGTATAGTCTTTACCGACGATTTTTTCGTCGATTGTTTTTCAAGCTTAACCGGCGATTTTGTGTTCCGTTTGTTTAATCCACAGTTGTTTTCGCCTCTGCTGCAAATTCCGGCACAGTCTGATTTTGACGATTACTTTTACTTAATGAAGAAGGAGTATGAGCAATCTTCATCCTTTAATTATGGCAACATCATTAATGCTTTGTTTATAGTTTTGATTTCTAAGGCAGAAAGTATCAAACAAGAACAAACCTCCTTGCTAATTGAGACTACCAAAATCACGGTATTCAAAAATTTCAAAACCCTACTGGAGCAAAATTTCAAGGAAAGTCGCAGTGCAGATTATTATGCTAAAAAGTTGGCCATCACTTACAAACACCTTAATTCCATTTGCAAGGATCTAGTAAATAAAACTGCCAAGAATGTAATAGATGATTTTATTATTCTTCAGGCGAAACGAAGCTTAATCAATTCTTCGGTAAAAAGTAATGAGTTAGCTTATCAATTGGGTTTTGAGGATCCCACTAATTTCTCGAAGTACTTTAAGAAGCATACCGGATTGACGCCAAATTTATTTGCAAAGTTCAACTCAACGATACATGAAAGCCCTCG
The DNA here is from genome assembly GCA_018401735.1 of Schleiferiaceae bacterium. Lineage (GTDB taxonomy): Bacteria > Bacteroidota > Bacteroidia > Flavobacteriales > Schleiferiaceae > Croceimicrobium. The sequence continues at coordinate 185 of JAGYKI010000008.1, read as the reverse complement.
GGTTTAGCTTGGTGGTAATAATGTTAAACCGCTACCTAACTTTGGGCGCACTAAGGTTATTTGGGAGAGCTTTATATCTATGCTTCTTGTGAAAGAGGTTCGATTTTAACCATATTTCCGCCCTTTTTCATCTTTCGACAGAACTTAGCTTCAGTCATCTTTGCTTTCGAATTAAATAACGTGAG
>JAGYKI010000079.1 GCA_018401735.1 Schleiferiaceae bacterium | reverse complement strand
TTAAAAAATTAACTAAAAAATAATTGTAACAAATACAAATTATTTTTTGATATGTCAAGGGTTGGTAAGGTTTTGCGCGGATTATCGCATTAAACCACATGCTCCACCACTCGTTGTAGGCTCCCGTCAATTCCTTTGAGTTCCAATCTTGCGATCGTACTCCTCAGGCGGAGTGCTTATGGCGTTAGCTTAAAAAATCTAAAACTTTTGATTTAAATTACAGCACTCAGAATTTACTGCGTAGACTACCAGGGTATCTAATCCTGTTTGCTCCCTACACTTTCGTCCCTCAACGTCAGTTTGTACTAAAGAGTCGCTTTCGCTGTAGATATTCTTTCATGTATTTTTAGAATTTACTCTTTAACATGAAATTCTACTCTTCTGTATAAAACTCAAGTAAAACAGTATTTTATATTTTTTTAAAGTGAAGCTTTAAATTTTAATAGAAAACTTATATTACAGTCTACGAACGCTTTACGCCCAGTAATTTTGGATAACGCTTGCCCCTCCCGTATTACCGCGGCTGCTGGCACGAGATTAGCCGGGACTAAAACTTTTTTAAATAATGTCATTATCATTTTTAACGAAAGAACTTTACAACCTAAAATTAGCCGTCAATCATTCACATAATATTGCTGGATCAAACTTTCGTTCATTGTCCAATACTCCTCACTGCTGGCCAAAATTAGCCTGGACCTTGTCTCAGTTCCAGTGTGGTTGGGCATCCTCTAAGACCAACTAAAGATCGAAGGCTTGGTAAACTTTTACTTTTACCAACAACCTAATCTTACACAAATTCATCTTTTAACAATTATCAAATAATTTTTATAAATTTATCCAATATTCCTACAAATCGAAGAACGATTTTTTTTATCAATAATTTACATTAAAAATAAAGCTAGCTTATCTTGGATTAAAAGGTAGATTTAGACTTTTTAGTTTGCATATTCCTCACCCGTTCGCCACGAAAAATTTCGTTCGACTCGCATGTGTAAAGCATATTATTAGCGTTCACCCTGAGCCAGGATCAAACTCATTTTCGAAATTTTAAAATTGTTTATCAAATTTTAAATTTATTTAACTTTAAATCTTATTAGCATTGAAATCAACTATAGCGTATGTCACAGGATCATACTTGACGTGAACCACTAGTTATAGTATTATGACAAGAAGCTTACTTCTGAAGGGAACTCGAATCTTGAACAATTTGAATTTTAGTACTTATCAGCTAAGGATTTTACAACTCGTTCACATTAAGCCTATTACGTAATGGTCTATTACGGCTTTAAAAAAATTTTTTTTAAGGTTAGTTTCTTACTTAGATGCTTTCAGCAATTATCTATTATGAATGTAGCTACTCGACAATGCTGTTAATACAACAATCGATCTACCAGAGATTCACTTTTCCCGGTCCTCTCGTACTAAGGTCTACTCCTTTCAATTTTTAACACATACGGTAGATAGGGACCAAACTGTTTTACAACGTTCTAAACTCAGATCATGTACCGCCTTTCTTGGCGAACAGCCAAACCCTTGGAACCGCTTACAGCTCCAGGATGCGATAATCCAACATCGAGGTGCCAAACCAATCCATCGATAGGGTCTCTAAAGATTGATTAGCCTGTTATCCCTGGCGTACCTTTTATTCGTTGAGCGATGACCATTTCCACGCAGAATCACCGGATCACTATAACCGATTTTCATCCCTGCTTGATTTGTCAATCTCTCAGTCAAGCAAACAATATACTATTATGCTCTACAATTGAGTTTTTCAATTT
>JAGYKI010000078.1 GCA_018401735.1 Schleiferiaceae bacterium | reverse complement strand
AACAAAATAAATACCCGCTGGTTCATTTAGGCATCTTGTCCGTGCTCTAGTTAGGTGTGGTTTATCTTATTACGCTAGCGTTTTATGTTTTGTTGGGTTGAGGTACTTTAAGTATGTAATTTATTGTATTAGATTTGACCTGCCAACACTATAATAGCGATGAGAGTATTAATTATTGAGGATGAGCAAATCTCTGCACATTTGCTAGAAGACATACTAACCGAGGAGTACCCAGACCTTGAGGTGATAGAAAGGTTACACAGTGTACAAGGTACCATGGATTGGTTTGACGAGAACGAGGAGCCCGACTTGATATTTATGGACATACAGCTTTCTGATGGGTTGAGCTTTGATGTAATTAAAAACCTAGATTTACGCACCCCTATAATTTTTACTACCGCCTACGACCAATACGCGCTTAAAGCTTTTAAGGTAAACAGCCTTGATTATATTTTAAAGCCGATTGATAGAAAAGAACTTAGCGCAGCCATTGCTAAATACAAAGAGCTGCACGGTAAAAAAGTGAGCTATGATAGCAAAGTAATTGAGGAACTGATAAAAAGCCTTTCGAAACCGAGTTATAAGGAGCGTTTTATGGTAAAGAGCGGCCAAAACTTGGGCTATGTGCTGGTTACCGAGGTATTGTTTGCTTTTGCTGATGAAGGGTTGGTTTTTTTGATAACCAACGATGGTAAAAAGCACCACATAGACCATAAAATTGAAGAGCTACAAAACCTGCTAGACCCCAAAAACTTTTTTAGGGTGAACCGTAAGTTCATAGTCAACATCAATGCCATACAAAAAATACACACGTGGCATAATAGTCGCTTAAAGCTTGATTTAATGCGCGGCGACGAGCACGAGATTATTGTGAGCCGCGAGCGAGTGTCGGATTTTAAAAACTGGTTGGGGCAGTGAAATAGTCCATGGCATTCGGACGATGGTCCATGGTTGGTTTTCTGGTATTACACCTGGGTTTTACCAGCCATCAGAAAAGCCTGGCCTGAAATTACAATGTTTAATTTTTGTAACTTCCTTTACACTACCATCAGCATTAAGCGCAATACGAGTAAGGTTCTGGCAATTGTATTTATAGATTAAGTCCCCCCAAACATTGTATTCAAGTGCACTTAACTCAGTATATGTACCAGGTAAAAAATTGATTTCTCGTCTTACCATACCATTTCTGTAATAGTGCAATTTGGTTCTTTGGCCATCTTTGTATAAATAACTGTAATAGCGAATGTTACCACTAAACCATACTTCTTCCGAACATTTACAGCTATCTATTTTTTGGTAAAGGTATCCTAAATTGCCATCAGGATTAAAATTTTTGCGTTCAACAATTACATTTTTTACGAGCTTATAGGTTTCATTTACCCTGGTAGTATAAACATTGATTTTGGTTGTGTCGTTTTGAAATTTGGCATACGATGCGAAATGGCCATTAGCATAGTTAGTATCTCTACAAATCAATTGCAAATCTTGCCTATCCCAAACATAATTATCCAAAAGGTAGTGCCTGGTGCCCTGCCATTCAATGGTATCAATTACTTTCGCATAACAAGCTTTGATAACTGGCGTATCAATTTCTGTGGGTTTCACCACTTTCATCTGACCTGAGGTTTGAGCCAATAGGGTGCTGACAAACATCGCCGTTATTACAGTTAATACTAGTTTTATTTCTCTCATAGTTGCTAAATTGCCCTTATAACTGCAATAACGGAATAAGATACAGTTTGTGATTAGCATATTCCAACATTTTTTGTGGTGTTGATGCTATGTGAATAACTATTTTTTAGCGCAAATCCATGGACTATGGACCATCGACTGTGGACCAAAAGACTTATC
>JAGYKI010000077.1 GCA_018401735.1 Schleiferiaceae bacterium | reverse complement strand
GAATGTTCTGGGAGAGGACATTCCCTTTTTCTTTTTAGGCAACCTTAGCCTTAGCCAACTATTGTTAAAAATTGCTAAGCCTTGTTAACTATAGGGTTTATCTGCATTGAGCTGCTTAACTTGGCTCATCATATATTATACTCTACCATGAAGTTTAAGGCTCTGTTTGTTCTGCTGTTATTAGTTACTGCAAGTACCCATGGTATATGCAGTGATACCATATCGGTAGACAGTCCACGATTAACTTTTGATTCGGTAAAGTTAAATTTTGGGCAAATTGAATTGGGGGAAGATTTAGTGTTTGAGTTGAAATTCAAAAATACTGGAAACGAAGCGCTTTATATTGAAACATGCAGTTGCAGAGGTTTATGTAACGCTGAGTACCCCAAAGAAGTAATTTATCCTAGACAGCAAGGAAGTATTAAAGTGCAGCACCCTAATAATGTACTTGGTTATGGTACTCATAAAATACTACTTATTGCATACCCTGTAGATGACACAATATGGCAAGACCCTGATTATCAAGAAATCTACTATTCTATTGATGTAGTGATACCTAAAAACAACTCTGTTATTCAATTTTTAGAATCGTCCATTGACTTTGGTACAACCGAATGCGATCAATCCAAAAAGTTTAGGCGGTTTATTAAGTATATCAACCTTGGCACTGATAGTTTAGCGTTGTTTTCTGCCGAACTTAAGAATTACAGATACGAATTTGATATCGTTGAAGTGAATAAGAAACCGCTTGCTCCAGGAAAGATAGATTCATTTGAAATACGCCAAGTGCCTAGCTTATTTGGCAACTTCGAAACGGATATAATCGTTAAATCAAATGCTGCAAATGGGTATGTTAGCATACCCCTTACAGCCCATGTTAGCGCTCCGGGAAAGTGTCCAATCTTAACGTTCGAGACGCTGGTAATTGATATCGGCAACGTTGTTCATAACCCCGATACTACCGTAACCTTTGTTTTCAAGTTTACCAATACGGGCGCTGCAGATTTGATTATTATAAGTGCGTTACATTCTGGCGGCCCTGGCGTGGCTGAAGGTCCTAAAGAGCCAATACCACCAGGGGGGCATGGAGAGGTGGTGGGTTACTATTGGCTGAGCAACGCTGGCCAATTCTCTAAAAATATATCCGTGGGTTCAAATGCAGGAAACGGTGCCATTATGCTTACCACTAAAGGAAACATAATACCCAAATAATAAAGCCAATTCTTATACGATAGCGTTAAATAATGCTAAGACATGTTAACGGGTATACAGGGGCAGTGTAAGCTTCGTAACTTTAAGAAGACAAAAATCTTAAAATGTAACCCATGAAAAAAATCTACTCATTACTATTAATACTTTCCTTTGCTACCGGTGGGTTAATGGCTCAGGTGAAAACCACCAATAGCCCTTTACTAGCAAAGGGGCCAGAAATAACTTTTGAAAGTTTGGTGATTGACTATGGCACCATTGAGCACAATGCCGATGGGTACCGCGAATTTAAGTTCACCAACACAGGCAGTGAAGATTTGCTTATTAGCACCTGCACAGGTTCTTGTGGCTGCACCGTACCCGAGTGCCCAAAAGAAGTAATAGCGCCAGGCCAATCAGGTGCAATTAAGGTGAAATATGCGACTAACCGCGTGGGACAATTTACTAAAAACGTAACCGTTAACTCAAATGCAACCAACGGCACTGTTACTTTAACTATCAAGGGCAATGTGCTGCCCGATCCGCAATAAATATAGTTCCTATTACAGTAGGTCAGGAGGAAGCGTTATGGGAGTGGCGCTTCCTTTTTTTTGCACAACAGCTAAATGTAAATGGAAGGCGATTTCAATAATCGGCACGGTAAGT
>JAGYKI010000076.1 GCA_018401735.1 Schleiferiaceae bacterium | reverse complement strand
ACTTTTCCTTCCATTGAAAATCTGAGGCTCTAATTTATTGTCGAATTCACGTTAATCAGTAATTTAGAAATTACACACCGCTACAATCGACCATTTTCAACGCATTTCTTTATTGATTAGTAAAACTTTTAGGATATCGATCAACCCTAAGCTCTTTCCAGCATAGTGTCAACCCTTCATGGTTCGGTTTCCTTCTATTATTTGATTTTTCTACTATAATATCATCCCTTCTGAATTTTTAGTGGAACAATAAAAACAGTGCGCAGTCTTCCAAACAGATTACTTCGTTTTGACCTACAATTCCCACTATAGGCAATCCGAAAAATAAAAGAGCCCCTGAAGCCAGTTCAGGGTGACGATCCTTAATAACGCTATCAGTAAACCCCATAATTCCTACTCTACCGTCATGCTGAGAGAAGATTTTTAGCTTTTAAAACCAAGAAGATTTAATGACATTTAGCCAGAAAAAGCATTCGAAGCTACCATTTTCACTTTACCGTGATTAAGTAGTTAGTATTTAGTACTCAGTACTTAGTAGGGCTTTCGTAATACTTTGATGCTTTTAACTTCGAAAGGAAGGTTATATTCTGGTGACTAGCACTATACTTTGTGATTATTGCCCAATGCCCGGTGTCTGAGGTAACCGTAGGCTAAGAAACTCGAAGAACAAAAACCCCTCCTCTTAATATCATTAGAGCTTTTAGAAGCCCCTTTTCCTTTTAACGTCCTCCTGAGAGTAGAGTTTTAACTTTAAAAACCAAGAAGATTTAATGACATTTACCCCTAAAAAAGCAATCGAAGCTACCATTTTCACTTTACAGTATTCGTTATTAGTAGGTTTCCCGGCCTCAATTACGATCGCCAAAAATTAAAATGAAAGGCTTAGCGAGTTGGGTTGCGACCACAGGGAGCTCGCCCACCGAGCTTGCCTTTCATGAAGATTTTTGAAGGGAGGAATTGGAGCCTTGACTTTTTTGTTTCTTTTTGAGTCAAGTCAAAAAGAAAGGCAAGAAATCTTGAGCAGCTTCACTACATCGTGAAGCACAATTAAAAAACGAAAAACACTCTCGCTACCGAAAACCCTCTGCGTCCTTAGTGCCTTCTCTACGAACTTTGTGGTAAAAAAAATACGATACGGCTATCAATTCCAAAAATCGAGATGTCGCACCTACGGCGCTTGGGTTCCTGCCCATCAATGATACTATCGATATGTCGCACCTACGGCGCTCTGGTTCGTGTTGATGTAACCCGATTTCTATAATTATATCATCCCTACGGGATTCTTAGTAATAGAATAAAACAACATTAATTTTAGCCCTAAACCTCGCTGCGCTCCCTGCGAATAGATTGCGCTCGCCGCGTTACTCCCCCCTTATTATAAAGTGTCACCACCTTCAGGGTTCCCGGTCTCCTTGGAAATCGGTTTTTCTATTATAATGTCATCCCTTCGGGATTCGTAAACGAACAAAAAATCAAAGCGCAGTTTTCCAAACAGATTTCCTCGTTTTGCCATACCATCTCCATGCTTGACCATCCCAAAATCAAAAGAGACCCTGATACAAGTCCAGGGTGACGATTATTAATAATGTTTTCGCTATACCCGCTAATGCCTACTCTACCGTCATGCTGAGAGAAGAGTTTTAGCTTTTAAAACCAAGAAGATTTGATGACAGTTACCTCGAAAAAAGTATACGAAGCTACCATTTTCACTTTACCGTATTCGTTATTAGTAGGTTTCCCGGCCTCAATTACGAAGAGTTAAAAACAAAACAAAAAGTTTAGCGAGTTGGGAAGTGACCAACGGGAACTCGCCCACCGAGCTTACTTTTTGTGAAGGTTTTAAGGATGAGGAATTGGAGCCTTGATTTTTTTGGTTCTTTTTTGATCAAG
>JAGYKI010000075.1 GCA_018401735.1 Schleiferiaceae bacterium | reverse complement strand
GTAATTATCTGTGGCTTCGCACAGGCGGTCATACTTTGCTATTCGCTCATGAACCATTATAAACTTTAACCCCGTTAAGTTGGGCAAGGCGTTATAAGCATTCAACTCCTCTGAAATGGTACTGTATGAATTTGTAAATGAGACTATATCCCCCATATAATTCTCGAATACGCATATATCTGAATCCTCCCAACCATCTGTTAACAACAGGATCCTTTTATCATTGGAGAAGCCCGAAGCTTTCAAAAATGCCAGTGAATGTGCCAACCCAGTGTGGATGTGGGTCTTTAGATGATCGGCTTTAAGCTTTTGCCACTCCTTGAGTGCTGCACGTAACGCTACCTTAAATTGAGTAAGCTTTTTTATGCGGTCACTTTCGTTCTCTAAAAACCAATTTGCACCAGGTTCTAATTTTATCGTTTGAATGGTAGGTCGGCTTGAAGCGCCAAACCAGGTTAAATAGATAACTGCGCCCCGGTATGTTATGGCTTTATCATGTTCAAGAACTAATACATCCACCACTATATGATGGTAAATATCTTCAGCCGAGTATCCTGGCTTAACACCCGATTTACTAATGTCACGGATCGCCATATATTCAATTGGGGGTTCCGGCTCTAAGGAACAACTACCAAGACCTATAAGAAGGGCAAATAGGCCAATTAAGGCTAGTTTGCCTGGAATTAGGGTGCTTTTCCTGTAAGCACAGGTTTTTGTATTTTTCATATTGTTTGGGTTTGAGATGTAGTAAAAGATTGTTTTTGGCCCCGCTCATAGGCCGCTTCAATATCCTGCTCTCCAATTTTTTTGTAGGATTCAAAACGTTTATTTGTATTGTTAATTTGGACTTCAATACGGGCTAGGGCTACCGCTTTTTTATTGCGGCCTTTTATTTGGTTTTTAATGTGTTTGTTGGCAGCTTGTTTAGCGAGTTTATCAATTTTCGATTCAATAGCTTTTATACGGCGAGGTAGGCTTGCCTTTTCAGTTTTAATGGCATCTGTTTCAGAGGCTACTTTAAATCTTTGGTCCACGGCATTCCAGTATGGAAGATGACGTTGCACAAAAACCGATAAGACCATCCCAAATCCAAAAACAATTATATTGAACCAGGCCAGTGCTGACTGATAGGGCATATCCGAGCTGTCGGCCATGCTCCGTATATAAATTATCAAACAAGATAGCCCTAAGCCCGTTAGCGCTGCCCACCAGGCATTCCTATCCTTGTGTGATAAATAGTCCCCGAAAATATGGCAGCTTAATGCTAAAATGATACTTAACAGCGTGGCCAGAAGAGGTCCGGCCGTATTACCCATTCCAAGTGCCTTAAGTCCTATAAATGTCAATGGTATTTCAGCGAGGGCAATAATGCCCATACCCACTGTAACAGAGAAGCTATTTTCCCAGAAATGCCGCTTTTCAGGGGTGTAGCCGATTAGTCGGACTGAACGGTCAATGGCGACCTTTGCTTTTGCCAATTCTTCTTGTTTTGCTTCCAGTCTTTGATCCAGTAATCCTGTTTTCGTCTCGGCTTCATCTATCAATGAGTTGAGTTTTTCCTGTAGTTTTACTGCTTCGTGCTTAACAAACTCTTCATACGGTTTAGCCAACTCAATATCAATATGATCAATATCCTTTCTAATAGAATTGGCTGCTTCGTGTATCAAAGAAATGGCCTTTAGCCGCTGGCTTTCTACCTGACCTGCCCACTTTATTTTAAGGCTTTCTTGATTCCCTAACTGGTTCAGCCCAGCTTCAAAGGCAGCATCTTCAATTTGGGATAATTCCTTTGATAGCTGCTTAGGCATTTTGAGCAATCGGAAGCGCCTTAAAAGAAAAAAAAATGGTGCGCTTGGCCCAAATTTGGAAATAAATCTGTGGTGCTTTGATTTCATCGCATTGGATTTGGTGCTCTCCAAACCTACGGAATCAAATTCTAAATACGAATAGAAGTAATGCGTTAAG
>JAGYKI010000074.1 GCA_018401735.1 Schleiferiaceae bacterium | reverse complement strand
AGATGGATATAACCGATCCAGGCTCAGTATTTGTAATTCTTTGCTGATAAGCAGTCATATCGACTGCCGGAGTAATGATGCTGTAAGGTGTGGTTTTAAGCATTCCGGTGTTTTTGGCTTGACCCAACATGTGTTGTGATATGGCATGAACCTTATCGACCTGTGCCCATAAGGTCTTGTAAACACCCGGGTGTTTTAAAGGATAGACGTCCATGTCGTAGCCCCGACAACTTACTGCCATTTTAGCCCCAATGGCCTTCGCCACCAATTCGTGCTGTAGCGCCATGGTAGCAAATCCAAAATGCAACCAATCTAATCGCGCCTTTAATAAAGGTGCATTCAAATACAGGCGCTTGGCAATGACAGCTGCGGTTGTGCCACGGGCTTTTTCTAAATCAATGTAGCGTTTAACGCTTTTAACATGAGCCAGCAATCCCGCATAATTTATAAAAATATGCCAGCCGAATCTAAAAGGTTGTCGCTTAAAAACCTTTGGCAGCAGTTGCACCTTGCACAAATTGAAATCAGGTGAAGCCTTGCTCACAAAGAGTTGTACCTCAAATCCTGCATCCTGTAAGCCTTTAATTTTATGATTAAAAAAGGTTTCAGAATACACAGGCGTTTGAGAAAGAACAATACCTATTTTCAAAACATCATCATTTAATGCGAAGCTACTATTTTTTGTGCTAAGAGAGCTGAAAATCTTTTACCAGATTCTATATCAAGATGGTGACCATCTGTAAAAGTGACATCCAGCATATGGTGACTAAAGTTAAAGTAAGGTACTTCCAAATCTTTTGCGATTTGGTTCATATTGGCATCAAAGTTTTTATCAAAACTATCTTCAATTTGCAGCATTTCTGAGCTCAGTGGTAAGCGCACTAAATACACAGGACCATGAGTCCTTAAATAAAGGATTGTTCTTTTTAAATAGTCAATACGGAGCTTGTTATTTGGACGGTAGTCATCAGTCAATTTAGTATAATGAGACAGGGTGCTTTTAATTCTTGACTGTCGTTGTTGAAAATCCTCATCTAATTGAACTTTAAACCAACCATCCTCCTGTACTACTAAATAATCTTTATGATTGTTTCCGTTTTTATTCGTTAAAATCTTTATATAGGAGCCTTCATAACATTTCAGAAGGTAGGTGAAATTTGGCCTTTGATTGACATGATTAACGATGCCCGTGAAAGCTTTTACTTCTTTAAATGGCACATCTGGAAAAGTATCTGCTTTACTTTGAGCTATACTCCAAGGATTCACTTCCACAATAAAGATCCCCTTAGCCTTCGGATGAAGTTTTTTCTGAATAAGCTCTAAATACGTTTGACCATAAGGTGTGTGAATTCGGGAAAAGGCGAAATTATACAAATCGTTTCCCAGTAAGATGTCATTCATGATTTCAGGCTGTAAGCCTTGAGCTGCACGGCTAGAGCCAATGACTAAGGCGGTTTTTTTTTGTGTGGTTAGTTTTACATAAAAGGCATCGCTTGACCCATCGGCCAGATAAAAAACCCCTAAAACACCTAAAAGTATGCAGGTTAAAAAACAGACTAGCTGACTTATAAATCGTTTCATCTTAAAACTGAAAATAAATAAACTCTTGCTCTTTCCCACCATAAAGGAAGATGCACATCACAATTAGGTAATAGATGAGTAGTCTTAACCATCGGGGATACCCTAGCCAAAGGGTTTCTATAGCATATTGCTGGCGGCGCCCTGCCCATTCTACCAACACAAACACCAGTAAAAATAACAACAAAAAGCTGGGTCTAATTTCAGGAATACTCAACAAGCTGCTTTGAAATATGCCTTTTAAATAAGCCACGGCATGCCCAATGTTGTCCGCTCTAAACAACACCCAAGCCAATACGGTGGCCACAAAGGTTAAGCCCATCAAGAGTAATTCTTTTACACTTGGTAATTTACTATGCTCTGCCACGACATTGGTATGCTTGCGGTTACGGTTGGTCCATAACAGGGGTAAA
>JAGYKI010000073.1 GCA_018401735.1 Schleiferiaceae bacterium | reverse complement strand
GCCGGGAGGCCATTTTTCAATGCCTCCGCTTCGTATTTTTCTTGGTTTTTTCGAGGAAACATTGAAAAGCCTTTTGTTCAGCTGCCCTGCCCCCTTATTTGAGTGCTTCAGTTTTTCTAACTTAATAAGGTAAATAAAACCTTAAATATGCAAAGCACTCATTTAAAAGAATTTAAAAATCGTATGAATCATGCCGTGTGGGCAGTTACCGCCCGAAATCGACCTTTTCCTTGGGATAAAAGGAGTATTTTTTTTGCCTTTTTAGTCATTTTTTCGGTAGCATTGTTTAGTTGCGATTCCACCGAAAAGAATATACAGGCATACTGCGATTGTGTAAATGAACAATTTTCCGACTCTCTATATAGTTATAAGGTCTTGCAGGAAGCAGAAGAAGAATGCTACGATTCGCTTATTACGAATAACCAATCTATTGAGGATAAAGACCAGTTTAAGGTTTTATTTGATGATAGCAGATTAAGGAAAGAATTTGACTCCTTGCTTAGCGAAAGGTTTATTGAAAATATAGACAAGAAACTGCAAAATTGTTATTGGATTGACAACTACAGTCAAACCTCAAGGTATTGGTATCGAAATAGGTTTGATTTTGATGGAGAAATGGTGCATGTAGAAGACCAAAGATGGAAACTTGGGTGGGAATGGCAAACCACCGAGTCCAGGACCTATAAATATGATATTTTCAAACGTGAGGATGGAACGGGTTATTATGTTGAAATTGAGCTCAATGAAAACGAAAGCATCATTTACCAGTATCGGGTAAATAGCGATGGTGATTATTACCTAAAAGGAAAAAGTACATTTTGGGGCTGTTAACACGTTAGCCCTTTTTGGTTCGATAGGCCAAGCGGGAGTTTTCTTCTGCTTGGCTTTTTTTTGTTCTTAGTTAACGAATCAAAAATTATATATAAAGCAACTAGAAAAACAAAAAGCAAAAGGAGAATCCTGCCCTCGTTTGTTCATTCTTATTTGTGTTTTATCATCTTAGATTTAAATGGTTTTTTGACCTACGTAGCCCCATCTTTTATATGGCCTTTTACGGAGGTAGGCTATGTTAGAATTTTTAATCATTGCGCCATAGGTTTTTATACGTTTTCGGAATTGCTAAGAATTGCCAATCTCTCTTTACTTATCGCCTGATTTATTTGTCTTTTAGGCAAAGTCTTAATTCTAAAATGGCAAATGATTCATTTTTCTTAAAGATAATTTTGCTTGAACTTAACATTTCTTAAATATGGGAGATTATTCTAAATGCAAATGGTGCGGTAAGCGCTTTGAAAAGGGAGGACTTAACAAATTTAAAGGGGCTTGGTCTATGGGCTTAGCCGGGAAAGAGGCCTACTGTAGTCAAAAATGTGAAATGGAAGCCACGGGAGGCGGAGCTTCCGGAGGGGAGCAATCTTCTAATGCTGGTTTTGGGGGTGGTCAACCTCAGGTAATAATCCAAAAAGAAGAGCCGACTTTTCGCCCTCCAACCAAGGAAGAGATTGAGTACAATTTAGAAAAGAAGCGAAAGGCGGATGCTAGACGTGAGGAAAAAATAAAGCAATACGAAGCGGAAGGAAAGAAGTTCCTACTCTTTGTAACAGAAAAGCCCATACTGAGTTTCGCGCTATTCTTTGCTATTTTTCCGGCAGTCTTTTTCTTTCTTTCACTGGCCATTTTTGGTCCCGGGAAACACCCTTTATTCATAGCTCTTATTCCAATGCTAGGTTTTCTCGGACTTTATTTGAAGGATAGCATGAAAAAATAGTTGTCTTTGGTGGTAGTCTTATTAATTGTTTAAATCGGCACTTATTTCTAAGTGCCGATTTTTTTACCAGTAGATTACGGCCGGCTGGCTTTGGCGCTAAACGTAGCCACATTCATCCCCAAAACACTTACATCACCGGTTCCGGACATGGCATTAGACTCCAAAACAGTCAAAGTGGCGCTAAGGGTCGCCTGAATGCCGTTCATTTCCACATTCATAGAAAGCTCGTCGGTTTCTTCATCAAAGGTATAGGTCCCCGATTGGGCGCCCGTATCCGGCGAACTTTGAGTAAATGTCCCCCCTTCA
>JAGYKI010000072.1 GCA_018401735.1 Schleiferiaceae bacterium | reverse complement strand
CAGGTGATCTACGCGCAAAAACTAAGGCAGACTAATGATTTTTAAACGGGCTTTGCTATGACCTGCTCCCCTATTGCCATACCAGTCTAAACTGAATTAAAGTCCACTTTTAGGAGTGGAAGAATGAAGAAGAGCAGATACACTGAAGAACAAATTATTGGTTTTTTAAAAGAAGCAGAAGCAGGGTTTCCGATTGCTGATCTATGTAGGCGCGAAGGTTTTAGTGTTGGCACGTTTTATAGTTGGCGCGCCAAGTTTGGTGGCATGGATAGCACTGAAGCACAGCGTCTGCGCACATTAGAGCGAGAGAATGCGGATCTAAAGAAACTGTTAGCCGAAGCACATCTGGATATTTCTGCACTTAAAGTGGCTTTTGGGGTAAAGCGCTAACCCCACAAGCGAAGCGAGAAGGCATACGCCGTATTCTTGACTCTGAAATGCTTTCAGAACGTCGCGCTTGCAGCTTAGTGGGGTTATCCAGATCATCGTGGCGTCATCCACCACAAGATGATGAAACGACAGTAACGCTCAAAGAGCGTATTAAGACTCTTGCGCATGAACGTCGTCGCTTTGGCTACCGTCGCATTCACGACATGCTAAAGTTTGAAGGGGTTGTCGTGAATCACAAGCGCGTGTACCGTTTGTATACAGAGCAAAAGCTCACTGTAAAACGACGTAAGAAAGCCAAGCGGCCTGTTACAGAGCGTGCAGAGTTAATGATAACAGATGCACCCAACCAAGTATGGAGCATTGACTTTGTGATGGATAGTTTGGCTAATGGACGTAAGCTTAAATGCTTAACGATAGCGGATGATAAGACGCATGAATGCGTAGATATTGCAGTAGACCACGGTATTAGTGGCTTGTATGTCACCAGAGTACTGGAACAAGCCGCAATATTTAGAGGCTTTCCATATGCGATACGCACGGATGGCGGGCCAGAGTTTACCAGTCGTGCTTTTATGGGCTGGATGCATAGCAATGGCATTGAACATTTACTGATTCAACCAGGCAAACCGACCCAGAATGCCTATATTGAATCATTCAATGGTAAATTCCGGGATGAATGTTTGAATGAGCAATGGTTTGAAACTTTAGCACAAGCGAAGAAAGCAATTGCAAATTGGCGCAAGGATTATAACGAGGTGAGACCGCATAGTAGCTGCGGCCGAATCCCACCAGCAATCTATGCGCAAAAACTTAGGCAATTTAAATGATTTTTAAACGGACTTTTTACAGAATAAACTGGTAGTGTTATTGGGGGCAGGTCACAAGAAAGCTACTTAAGTGAGAAAAGTTAGCCGCATTGGCTGTAGCGTTTAAGATTAACCAAGTATGGCCAATGGATTTCATGCATGATCAGCTACAAGATGGCAGGAGCTTTAGGTTATTTAATGTGATTGACGATTTTAATCGGGAATCATTGGGGATTGAAGTAGACTTGTCCCTCCCTTCTGAAAGAGTCATTCGCGCATTAAATTAAATTATTGAATGGCGAGGTAAGCCAAGCACGTTGCGCTGTGATAACGGCCCTGACTATATCAGCAATGTGATTCAAGTTTGGGCAGCAAGGCGTGGAATTGCCATGAGCTATATTCAAAGAGGCAGTCCACAGCAAAATGCTTATGTTGAGCGATTTAACCATACAGTGCGTTATGAATGGCTATCGCAATATCACTGGCAAGATTTAGGTGAGGTAAGAATATGCCACACAATTGATTTGGCGCTATTATCACGAACGTACAAACATGGCCTTGGGCGGGATAAAACCAATACAGCGGTTGGCTATAGCCGCTTAACTCTACTTTTATTTAATGATAAAAATGGGGGGGTACCGACCCAAATGCATTGAATAAATTTCATTTCTTTCCAGTCCTCTTTGGCTCATTAAATCTTCTCGATGTTGCTAAGAAAATTACAAATTTACCCGAGAGGCATTGTTTGACTGGGTTTCATAAAGCTGTTCTCTAAATATTTCAAGAATTACATAGAAAAAAGTACAGGTTTTGCCAATATTGAAGTGATCTTAATAGGAGGATCTGATCATTACAATTTTTTTTGAATAATTTAAGAATTAATTTTTAGTTTTATTACAAAAT
>JAGYKI010000071.1 GCA_018401735.1 Schleiferiaceae bacterium | reverse complement strand
TAATTTATTGTCGAATTCACGTTATCTAGGATGCTTTCACTAGAACTTCCTAAGGCTTTGGTTAGGGAATCGTTGTATCTAGCGGCGTAGTAGGCTCCTTTTGAATAAATGTACAATTGAGCTGAAACAGCCTTTTCTTCCTTCTGTATAACTACTTGGTAGTCAATTTTTAAGGCCTTTGTCGAATTTTGAGCTTGGCTTTGCAAATTTGATAAACAGAGAGCAGAAACCAGTATGCTTTTTGAAAACACGCTGCAATAATAAATAATATTCATTCGCTTAAAAGCTACAATTTCGAAAGCAATGGTATGAGCAGTAAATCTAAATAATAAATCTCTTTATTGTTTTTAAGGCAGCCGTTTTGTCTTTTTGCCAATAGCGGAAATTTAAGGGAAGACTTTTAATGCCTATGCGCGCTAAGGTTTTGTAGCGCTCTATTGGAAAGGCTTCTTTGAACATACCTGGATAGCCAATCAAATCAATAAAATAGCTTTTACTGCCTTTTGTTATTAAGATATCAAGTAAACTACCTGCCAAAGGATAGCCACAGTGAATCTGATAATCCTTAATTTTAGCTAAACTAGCCACAACTTCTCGCTGGAAATTATCGAGTTCTGGCTCTTCTTGGTTGCTTTGTGAAAATGCCCGAATGAAACTGAAATATTGGTATAAGAGCGAATCTTGTTTGAGATGCACATCTGACACCGATTTGAAAATGTATTGAAAGGACTTAGCTCGGGTGATAGCGACATTCAAAACCTCCGCTTGATTAGCATGTACAAAGGCAGATGGGTGAGTAGTGTTGCTCAGGCAGAAGGAAATGAAAATGATTTCTCTTTCAGAACCCTGAAAATTATAGGGTGTGCCACAGAGTAGATCAAACTTTTTAAATTGCTCCAAGCTGAAACGTTCCTTCAAAAGTGCGTTGATGTATTTTACCTGACTGTTGAAAGGAGAGATAATACCAATCGAAGGTGCGATTTTCTCCGCTGAATACTCCTCCATTAACAAGGTTAATTTTTCCAGTAGGGCATTAGCCTCAATCTGATTAACACCTTTCTCATCTCTAAATCCATTCAGTTCAATAAGCTCAATCTGCTTGTTTTTGCTGTGCTTAGGTGTTGATTTTAATACCGCTAGTTGCCCATCGTAAAATTGCTGATTGCTAAATTCAATTAGAGAAGGAGTAGACCGGTAATGTTCTCGTAAAAAGCTTACTTGCTCTTGGTTTTGGACTTTGGATATATATAAATCAAGGATGCTGCGGTTGCGGTAATCAAAAATAGCATCCTTGGGTAAATTGTAGTTCTTACGAAGGTTTTCTTGCTGGGCGCCAGATACAAATGAATAATGCTTGAGCTGATTAGGGTCGCCCACAATGATAGACCGTTTGGCACGATAAAGGGCCGGTAGGGCAGAAGCAATAT
Source organism: Schleiferiaceae bacterium (assembly GCA_018401735.1). Lineage (GTDB taxonomy): Bacteria > Bacteroidota > Bacteroidia > Flavobacteriales > Schleiferiaceae > Croceimicrobium. Next base: position 681 of record JAGYKI010000071.1, on the reverse strand, counting down.
CGCATTGCGTGGCTTCATCAATTATCACTAAATCAAACAAATCAGCCTCTAAGGGAAGAATAGAGTTTAAGTCAGATAAATGTGCCAGCCAAATGGGAAAGACTTTTAATATGTTAGACTGCTGAACATCTTCCATTATTTCTTTATGTCGGGTAAAGCTTGCGGAATCTAAGGCATCGTAAAAAAGAGATAAATCTTTGCGAAAGGTCTTTACATTTTTATGAATGTTAGATTGGACTTTCTTTTTTAAGTACGAATTGATTTCTTTCTCTAACTGTTGCGTGGTGTTTTCGATAGCCTCAAATAGGACCCATATTTTATTGCTATCATAAAGAGTGGTGCTTAAATAAAACTTACGCCACTTTTCAATTAGGTTTAAAGTATGGCTAAAGCCTAAGTCGGATAAGGATAACTCCTTTTCAATTAGAGCTTCAAACTTATTTTCTAAGTCAGAAAGCTTTTTAAAGAGTTCAGAAACTCGTGCTTTATTAGAGCCGAGAACCTCCCTTTCGAACATGCCGCTTAGGTACCTACTTAGCTTAGCGCTTAAGCTTTGCTTGTATCTGGCTCCGGTGGTATGGACGAGATAGTCTTTTAACTTGTACTCATTCTCTAACATTGAGCGGATTACTTCAACCGCTTGTTTAGTTTTAGAAACCACTAAAACCGACTGATTTTTAA
>JAGYKI010000070.1 GCA_018401735.1 Schleiferiaceae bacterium | reverse complement strand
ACCAGCGCGTAGGTAGCTTCACTGATATTCACTTTACCCACTGCCCCACTACTCTCCATCCGGCTGGCGGTATTTACGGTATCACCCCATATATCGTACTGGAATTTTTTAACGCCCACAATGCCCGCTACCACTGGGCCGGTGTGTATACCCACGCGCATTTCAAAAGCAGGTTTGTCGGCTGCATCGTTTGCAGTTTTACGTTTAGAAATAAACGCTTGCATTTCTAAAGCAGCCAACACTGTGTTTTTTACAGAATCATCCGATGGCACCGGCAAACCACCTGCGGCCATGTAGGCATCGCCAATGGTTTTAATTTTTTCTACGTTGTACTTTTCCATGATGCCGTCAAAGGCTTCAAAGCAATGGCTTATTTCGTTGACTAATTCTGCTGCGCTTAGTTTGGCGCTATGCTCAGTAAAGCCTTTAAAGTCGGTGAAGAGTATCGAAACCAAATCAAAATCGCGGGCTTCGGCTTTGCCGTAAACTTTTAGCTCTTGGGCTATTTTTTCAGGTAAAATATTTAGTAGCAAGTTTTCTGAACGGTCTTTCTCGACTTGCAGATTTTCCCGTGACTTACGGATGTATCTGATGCGGCTGTAAAACCCTCCGGCTAGTAGCAATAAAAATCCTCCAACGCCAAATGCAATGTTTCTCGTTTTCTCCCCTGCACGCATTTCTTCTTGGTGGGCTTCAAACACCAAGCGCTCTTTTTCGGCAGTTGAAATGCTGTCTTCAAACATTTTTGCGGCAAATTCAGCTTCTTGCAAAAGCTTCGCATAATCTGATTTGGTTAAAGTATCTCTTATTACATTCATTCTTTCAAGATAAACCAGCGCTTTTGAACCTTGATTGACTCCTTTGTAACCTTCGTATAAGCAATTACACATCAACTCTTCTTCTAGAAGGTGTATGTTTTCAGGCATTACCTTTTCTGCTTCAGCACACCATTTTATTGCGCTTTTATATTGATGCATTTTCAGGTAAACTTGGCCTTTAATAATCATTGCATTGGCAATATGGCTTAGTTGTTCCAGTTCCTCTGCCAAGTCAATAGCTTCATCAATGTACTTTATTGCCATATCGAATTGCCCTGATTTACCATATGCATTGCCTAACTCTAGGAATATGTTTGGTAAAAACTCTTTTTGGTTTAATTCTCTCTGAACCTCCAACGATCTTTTCAGTGTTGCAATAGATTTATCATACTGGCCTAGCTCGTGATAGACAATCCCTAAGTTGGTTGTATTTTGAAATCGATCTTCTTGGCCTGAGTAATTCATAAGGCTATCCGTTTTAAGAAAGTACTTCAAGGCATCTTCGAAATCTTCCTGTACATAATACAACCCTCCAATAAAGTTATATGCACCGCTTAAAAAGTCTATGATTTCATACTTCTCACAAATCTTTGTTCCCTTAATTACACTCTTAATACTCAAGTTAACATGACCGAGCATGTAGAATGAACTCGCCATATTAATATAACAACCCGCAATTCCACGCTGATCTTGAATATCTTGAAATATTTGCAAGGCATCATTGCCATATTCTAACGCAGCTAGGTAATCACCTTTTCTACTTTCCACACTGCCTAATCCATTTAAGGCCTTTGCCTTAAAAAATGGCATATTCTTTTCTTCGGCAAACGCTAAAAGCCTTTGATTCCTTGACAATGCTGAATCTTGATGGTCCCAGAAAGCTTGAACGGCTAACCCATATAAGGCATTGGCTCTAAGTGAATCCGAGTGCTGTGTATCATTCCAGTAAACTCGTAATGAATCGGTATTATTTTGGGCAGCACCAATTATAAATGATGGTTGATAAATGGTGAATGCGAGAAGTAGTTTTTTTATGGTATTGTTTAGTTTCTTTAAAATCATAGTTGCGTTTTTCTAATGTCTGTTGGCTAAATACTTTTCACTGACACGAAATACATCTCCATTTCACCCTTACCCTTGGCGGCTATTTTCCCCCGGCTTTCGAAGTCAAAATCGGCATTATCCTTCAAAAGATCATAAGTTGCTTGACTGATATTTACTTTTCCTACTTCGCTATTACTTTCCATACGGGCAGCGGTGTTCACCGTATCACCCCATATATCGTACTGGAATTTTTTAACGCCTACTATGCCCGCCACCACAGGGCCGGTGTGTATGCCTATGCGGATTTCAAAGTAGGGGAG
>JAGYKI010000007.1 GCA_018401735.1 Schleiferiaceae bacterium | reverse complement strand
TACTGTACAATCTAGACTTGTCTTGTCTTTTTATTGAAAATCTCAGGCTATGATTTATAGTCGGACTCACGTTAAAGTTAGGTGCTCTTTCTATTTCAAGTCGAAACGATCAAGGTTCATTACTTTGCTCCAAGCAGCTACAAAGTCATTTACAAATTTCTCTTTCGCATCGTTACTGGCGTATACTTCCGCAATGGCTCGCAACTCCGAATTAGAACCGAAAATAAGATCGGCGCGAGTTGCGGTCCAGCTTACTTCGCCCGTTTTACGATCTTTTGCTTCAAATACTTCTTTGGTGTCATCGGTAGCCGACCATTCATTGCTCATGCTCATCAAGTTTACAAAGAAATCGTTGCTAAGAGTGCCAGGTTTAGTAGTGAAAATACCGTGTTTAGACTGATCGTAATTCAAATCCATACTGCGCATTCCGCCCACTAAAACGGTCATCTCGGGGGTATTGAGGCCTAGTAATTGGGCTTTATCTACTAAAAGTGCCTCGGTGGGAATAGAGTATTGGGTTTTTAGATAGTTTCTAAAACCATCGGCCATGGGTTCTAACACCGCCATAGATTCAATATCAGTCTGCTCTTGGCTAGCATCCGTTCTACCGGGAGTGAAAGGGACACTAATGTTGAAGCCACCATTTTTGGCCGCTTGCTCAACCGCGGCATTACCGCCTAATACAATTAGGTCTGCCATGGAAACCTTTTTAGACCCAGACTTAGCATTGAAGTCTGACTGAATTTTTTCCAGTGCATTTAGTACTTTATTGAGCTGGGTCGGGTTATTTACTTCCCAACTTCTTTGGGGCTCCAGGCGGATGCGCGCACCATTGGCGCCTCCTTTTTTATCCGATCCACGGAAAGTAGAGGCCGATGCCCAAGCGGTAGAAGCTAATTCTTGAATGCTTAGACCTGAATTAAGGATCGAAGCCTTTAAAGCGGCGATATCCTTCTGATTAATTTGATCGTAATTAGCAGCTGGAATTGGGTCTTGCCAAATGAAATCCTCAGCCGGAACTTCTGGTCCTAAATAAAGGGCTTTCGGGCCCATGTCGCGGTGGGTTAATTTAAACCAAGCACGAGCGAAGGCGGCATTAAACTCTTCTGGATTTTCTAAAAAGCGACGTGAAATTTTCTCGTAAACGGGATCAAAACGTAAAGAAAGGTCAGTGGTGAGCATGGTTGGTTTATGCTTCTTATTTTCATCGAAAGCATCGGGGAAAATTTCTCCTGCATCCTTAGCTACCCATTGATGAGCACCTGCTGGGCTTTTGGTTAACTCCCATTCAAAGGCAAATAAATTTGCAAAATAAGTTTGACTCCATTGGGTTGGAGTGGCGGTCCAAATCACCTCTAAACCCGAAGTAATAGCATCTTGCCCTTTGCCAGACTTGTAGTCGCTTTTCCAGCCAAAGCCTTGTTCCTCAATGCTTGCCGCTTCTGGCTCAGCGCCCACTAAAGCTGCATCGCCTGCACCGTGGGTTTTACCTAAAGTGTGACCACCAGCGATTAGAGCAACAGTTTCTTCATCGTTCATTCCCATACGGCCAAAGGTTTCGCGAATATCATGAGCTGCTAATTTAGGATCGGGGTTGCCATTCGGTCCCTCGGGGTTAACATAAATTAAACCCATTTGCACTGCCGCTAAAGGATCTTCTAATTCACCATCTTCATTGTAACGCTTTTTATTTTCAAGCATTTCTGCTTCTGCACCCCAATACACATTACTCGCTGGTTCCCAAACATCGGCGCGACCACCACCGAAACCAATAGTTTCGAAGCCCATAGACTCCAAGGCTACATTTCCCGTAAGGATCATTAAGTCGGCCCATGAAAGTTTACTGCCATATTTTTGTTTAATGGGCCATATAAGCCGGCGTGCCTTATCAAGGTTTCCATTGTCGGGCCAACTGTTTAGCGGCGCAAATCGTTGTTGGCCTTCGCCAGATCCGCCTCTACCATCACCGGTGCGGTAAGTCCCTGCGCTATGCCAAGCCATGCGAATAAACAGAGGGCCATAGTTTCCATAATCTGCCGGCCACCAATCTTGCGAATCGGTCATTACTGCGCGGATATCTGCTTTTACGGCTTCATAATCAAGACTATTAAAAGCTTCGGCATAATCGAAATCTTCACCCATGGGGTTCGATAATTCAGAATGCTGACGTAATACGCTTAAGTCTAATTGGTTGGGCCACCAATCTTTGTTGGTGGGGCCTTTTTTTGCACCTGAGTCGAAACCCATTGGGCATTTTCCAGCTTCTTCTGTATGGTTTTCAGCTGTTTTCGACTCTTCGGGCTTACAAGCTGCGAAGGCCAAAATAAGCCCTGCTAAAAGAAATGTTTTTTTCATAAAATAGAATTTAGTGACTTTCCATTGGAAATTTCAACCAAAGTTAGAAGCTTTTGACTATATTTTAATGGCTCATTAAATTTAGTGATATCTATATAATGGAAATATACTTCACTCAAAATACTGATTCCAAATTGGAGCCCATTGGTCAGAAATTAAATTGAGGGATTTTAAATTTCAAATGCTGCCAGTTAGATCTTGGTCTTATTATTTTAGTTAAGGTTAAAGTTCACTTATGCCAAAACCAGCATCACTACTGCTACAATTACTACAATGGAAATAAGATTAAGCCAAAAGCCAGCACGCATCATTTGTTTGACCGTTACATAACCACTAGAGTAAACGACCGCATTGGGTGGGGTGCTTATAGGCATCATAAAGGCGCAGCTGGCGGCAAGGGTAACGGGAATAGCGAGTAAGAGCGGATCTACGCCAGTGCTTTCGCCGATACCAATAACTACGGGAAGCAATACCGTGACTAAGGCTACATTGGACATTAATTCGGTGGCAAAAAGGGCAAAGGCCGTGAGAATAATTACTAAAAGGATAGGACTAAGACTCACGTTTGTGGCAATATAATCGCCGATGTTCTGAATGATGCCTGCCGTTTCCAAACCTTTCGCTAAAGTTAATCCCCCACCAAAAAGTAGGAGTATGCCCCAAGGGAGTTTAACGGTGCTTTTCCATTCGAGAATGAACTCACTCTTCTGCCAGTTTACGGGCGTAATAAACATGAGAATGCCGCCTAGCATGGCGATGTTGGTATTATTAAAAACTCGCTGTCCAATTAAATCGTTGAGGGGTTGGGCAAAAACCCAGAGGCCCACAGTTAGGGTGAAAACTGTTAAAACGGAGATTTCGGGACGGGTCATTTTGCCCAACTCACGCCATTTTTTTTGGATAAGTTCTTTAACACCTTCTATCTCATCGCCCTTAATCGGATAAATTATTTTGGTAAGTAATTGATAAGTGAGAAAGAGTAATAACCCACCGGTGGGTAAACCAAAAATAAACCAGCGGCTAAAGGGAAAGTCAGTGCCGAAAGTTTCAAAATAATAACCCGCGAAAACCAAATTAGGTGGTGTACCGATAAGGGTCATGGTGCCGCCGATATTGGCTGCGTAGGCGATGCCAAGCATTAGAAGTAAGCGAAATCTACCGAGCAAAACTTGATCGTTGGTTTGTTCAGCTAAAAGTCGACTTACGGAAAGTGCGATGGGCAGCAACATTACCGCCGTGGCGGTATTTGAAATCCACATAGCAACCAAGGCAGTGGCAATCATAAAACCTAAAATAATCTGCCTCGGTTGAGTGCCGGTTAAACGGATTAAGCTATAAGAAATTCGCTCATGTAAACGTCGTTCTTCCATGGCGAGGGCAATAATAAAACCACCTAAGAATAGAAAAACAATAGGACTAGCATAAGGCATAAAGGTTTCTTGCACGGAAAGAATGCCCAAAGCAGGGAAGAAGACCATTGGTAACAGGGCGGTAATGAAGATTGGGAAAACTTCCAGGATCCACCAAACGAGCATCCAAGCGGCAACAGCAAGTACGTTGTTAACTAGACTGGCCTCAAAGGGTTGGATAAGTAACAAGGCTAGAAAGCTTAGTGGTCCGGCGAAAAAGCCAATTTTGCGTGTGCGATTGATAGGGCGTGTATTTATTTCTGACGATGCTAAAATAGTTTAAAACTTGAGTTTACTTAAGGTCAAATTTAATTAGAGTATCTACTATCGACGGTTTTTGGTTGTTAAGAAGAAGCTGGTTGTAATTCGGTTGCAATGCGATAGGAAAGATGTGGACTGACGAGAGGGAAATTCAGTTGGAATTCAATAGTAAATTTAAGGAGCTGCAGCTGCTGCGAATTATCGATAATATCGCTGAAAAATCGACCTTTCTATTTAAAACGCACAATCATCTCGCTACTCACTACTCACTACTCACTACTCTTTACCCCTGCCCGCTATTGCAGCGGAAAGCCCGTAAAGCTGGGTGGCTTGGCGAACTTATTAGAAGCGGGCGACCAAGGGAAGCCCCGCGGAGAATTAGGGAGACTGCCGCGCGGCTGCGGACTTGGAGCGGAAAGAGCGTAGGCAGCCAAAAAAAAAGCTAACCCTCAGGCTAGCTTTGTGAAATATTTATGGGTGGAGGTTTAGGCCTCATCTTCTTTGTGGCCGATTAGCTTATAGGCTAATTTGGGACTTAGTGCTTCAACGCCTAAAAGGGTTAACCAATATCCTACGAATAAACCGAGGAATAATAGCATGCTGAAGCCCATTAAGAAAATGAACAAAAAGATGAAAAAGCCGAGTACCTTCGTAAACATTAGATTTATTTTTGTGGCTGCTAAAGTACAGCATTTTCTTTTTTGGCAAAAGGCATTTTAAAAAAGCTTATGAATTTTCGAAAATTTTTGACTTTCAGCGCCCTGATTTGTGCGGGTGCCTTTTTATTACTGGCTTTGCGCTTTGATAGCTGGCCAATTTTACAAAGTTTTATGAGCTACAGCGAAAGCGTGGTGGGCCTAAATGGAGAAAGCCCTCTGAATTGGCCGCGCGCCTTTACTTTACTTTCGGCCTTTATTGGCTTGGGTGCAATTGTCTTATATTTTTTCGCTAAAAATTTGAGCGCCACGAGATATGGGGGTATTTTTGCCGCCTATTTGGTGCTGGTAATTGTAACGATTACCGCCCTTATCCTCTAATAACAAATACAGATAATATGAGTTTCAGAATTGAAAAGGACACCATGGGCGAGGTGCAAGTGCCTGCCGATAAGTACTGGGGTGCGCAAACCGAGCGCAGTCGCAACAACTTTAAAATTGGTCCAGCGGCGAGTATGCCTTTAGATATTGTTTACGGTTTTGCTTATTTAAAAAAAGCGGCGGCGCATGCTAATGCAGATTTGGGCGTTTTAAGTACCGAGAAGCGCGATCTTATTTCGCAGGTGTGTGAGGAGATTTTAGCAGGTCAGCACGATGACCAGTTTCCTTTGGTGGTTTGGCAAACAGGTTCAGGTACGCAGAGTAATATGAATGTGAACGAGGTGGTTTCGAACCGCGCTCACGTTATTAAAGGCAATACTTTAGGAGAAGGCGAACGCTTTATCCATCCCAATGATGACGTGAATAAATCGCAATCCTCTAACGATACTTTCCCAACGGGAATGCACATTGCCATCTACAAGAAAATTGTGGAGGTAACTATTCCTGGAGTGGAACAATTGCGCGACACTTTAGCGGCAAAGTCGAAGAAATTTGACAATGTGGTGAAAATTGGTCGCACGCATTTAATGGATGCAACACCTTTAACTTTAGGTCAGGAGTTTAGCGGATATGTTTCGCAATTAAACCACGGTTTAAAAGCACTTAACAATACTTTAGATCACTTGTCGGAAATCGCTTTAGGCGGAACGGCGGTAGGAACGGGCATTAACACGCCTAAAGGTTATGCGGAATTAGTAGCGACGAAAATTGCTGACTTTACCGGTTTACCTTTCCGTACTGCTGAAAATAAATTTGAAGCTTTGGCAGCGCATGATGCTTTAGTAGAAAGCCACGGAGCTTTAAAGCAATTGTCGGTAAGCTTGATGAAAATCGCCAATGATATTCGACTTTTAGCCAGCGGTCCACGTGCGGGTATTGGAGAGATTTTAATTCCTGCGAATGAGCCCGGTTCTTCTATTATGCCCGGTAAAGTGAATCCTACCCAAGCGGAAGCAATGACCATGGTTTGCGCGCAGGTGATGGGTAATGATACCACGGTTACTATGGGTGGTGCAACGGGTCATTACGAGTTGAATGTTTTTAAACCTGTTATGGCGAGAGCGGTATTAGAGTCGGCGCAATTAATTGGTGATGCTTGTGTGAGTTTTGATGAGCATTGTGCCATTGGCATTGAGCCCAACCACGAGGTGATTAAAAAGCACGTAGATAATTCTTTAATGCTGGTAACCGCTTTGAATACCAAAATTGGTTATGAAAAAGCGGCTAAGATTGCCAAGACCGCTTATGAAAACGGTACTACCTTAAAAGAGGAATCGATTAATTTGGGTTATACCACCGCCGAGGAATTCGACGCATGGGTTAAGCCTGAAGATATGATTGGTCGTTAAGAAACGATTAGGATAAAAATGGAATCCCCTCAGTTTTGGCTAAGGGGATTTTTTATTCTCAATTCGTTTTGCTTGTCTTGATTCAACAACTTAAGTAGATAAACCAGCTTAAAGTGGAAAGGGAATATTAATAATTTACGGGCAGTATTCTCTCATAAAAAAAATGATTTAAACTAATCTATTGATTTTAAAGATTTGTGAATAAATTTCGAATAGAAAGTTGATCATTTTGCACCGTATAAATGGAATTTCCAACTAAAAAAACCGCGGTTCCAGATTCAACTTTCCCAAGATTACCAAATCCAATAAGACTTTTATCTGAAATTATTTTAAACTTAAGCTGATCTAAATATCTGTAGAGAATAACGTAACTGTTTTTACTCCATTGAGATATGCCCTTAAATTTATAGTCCACGTGAAATACCTTTTGATCGTCATAGCCTAGCCTAAAACTTTCGTACTCGGTTAAACTTATTGCATCATTTGTAGTGTTACCACGAAACTTTTCGACATCAAAAAATCTTGGGACTACCGTGTAAGCCCAACAGTCATTGATATTGTATATTGAAGAAGAATTAAACTTGTTCCGAATCCCATCGTAAAAGCGATCCACGGTTATTCCAAGAGTATCCACAATTACAAACTTTCCATTATCATTGGAGAAAGTATAAATAAATCTATATCCGTTAGGTCGATTATCCTCATCTGGGGGTAAAACTACAAAGCGATAATCACCATTCTTTAAAATACTAAAGGTGCGTGTTCCAACTCTATAAATAAGGCCCTTTGCGAATGTTATAACTTCTTCTACCTCTTTGTTACGGCCCATTATTATCACAGCAGGTTGAGTGTATAGGGTATCACCGTTTAGTCTTCTAATACTGGCTAGAATATGTATTTTATCTTCTACTGTCTTTATATCCCCTATGACCAAGTGCTCATTTAAGCCTCCTCCTATTTGACTAGTTAAACTTTGGATGCGTTTCTTTTCAGGGAGCAAGCCTAATTTCGAATACACTGCAGATTGGGTAGCACTATCCGAGATATTGATTGTGAAATGATTATCTCCCTGAATGACAAAGCATTCATTAAAAGCTTTGTCTTTTAATATAACTGAATTCCGAGATACGGAATAAACCAAACTTTTACTTAAGCTGTACTCTTGAAGGCTTATTTTTTTAGGCTTATCTGTTGAATAGTGCCAACCAATGGGCAGAAAAGAGGTAACTACTCCTTGTTCTAAGGTTGCCACGCCCTCCAGTCCCTTTAATTCTTCAGGACACCATTGTGTTTGTTGAAAGCCCAAACCACTGAAATATTTGTTAACGAACTTTTTTGCTTTATTTTCAGAGTAGCCTTCGATGTAAATAAAAACAAAATCTTTTATTTTTAAATTACTACATCTGGCAAAGCAATTAGACAGCCCCATATTGGTAATAACCAGGCAGAGTCTGTACTAGTCTGATGTACAACAATTAAAAATACTTATTATCCAAATAATTAAATGCTTTTTCAATGGAATTATTTTTAATAAGTAATAGTATATTCATCTCTTGAGGAGGTTATTTCAATATCTCTACCTGATATGATGATTCCATTATGAAGATCAACATCTGTTACATTTCCACTAATATCCATATAAATAGTTAGGTATTTTCCTTTTTTATCACATGTTCCCACCCCACATCTGCTGTGGATAATGAATCGTCTCTATTCCATGCCATTTATTGTAATTGTTGGCCCTGCTGCTGCCTGATTAAGTTCCGAATTCATTTGGCACTTTTCATTTTCTGTAACCAGTAAAAATAGCCGTAATTATCAAAATTGTTCCTAAAATATTCATAAGTTGGAAATTTTTAAATTATTAGCTTTAAAGTGATAGAAATGTTGTTTCATCCCTCCGGAAGTCTGAAATACTGTAATCGTCAACGTCTATAGGTTATCAATTCCTGCTCGTAATGAATCTGTATGTTTCCATTGTTTGTAATCTCACTATCATAATAAACTTGATTAGCTGTAAAGCAGTCTACAGTTACTTTCCACTTTGATATGAACTCATTATGATCCATATCTAGTCTCCCATAACTACAAATTGCATGACCAGCGTTTATATCATATCCTCAACTAGATCGGAGTGACCGATAACTGTTTCCATTTGTTTAATTCCGATTTTGTCATTAGACGCAAAATACTCTTAGTAGCGGTGCAAATGAAACAGCAAATTGTTTTTTTCATTTTAATATAAAATTTGTTTATTCCGCAATATACATAAAAATATTAATTGTTTTCATTTTTTTATTTCAAAATATTCTGGTTATACCACCGCTGAGGAATTCGACGCATGGGTTAAGCCTGAAGATATGATTGGTCGTTAAGAAACGATTAGGATAAAAATGGAATCCCCTCAGTTTTGGCTAAGGGGATTTTTTTTTGGATTAGATAGTAGAACATTTCGTAATCTGTTTAGTGTAGGGATTCCACTAGAATTATTTTAAAACAGCCGCCCTGAGAAACATCTAATCATTCTCATTAGGTTTGTAAAAATACGATCTATGCGCATAATTCCCCGCTACCTGCTTTTAACGACATTTCTGGCCCTCTCTCCTGCACGAAAAGCCAAGAAAATGTTGACCTTATTATTACCGACGCAAAATTTTTAGCGTAGATGCTAATTTTTCTGTGCTCGAAGCAATGGCTATTAAAGATGGTAAAATTGTTGCCACTGGCAAGAAAATGATCATACAGAACTACACAGCTACTAATACCCAATCCTTAAAAGGTGCTTATATTTATCCCGGTTTTAATGATGCTCATGCTCACTTTTGCAGGCTATGCCCGCGGTTTACGCAAGGTAAATTTAATGGGCACGCGCTCGTGGCAGATGGCACGAGTTATCGATTTTCAAAAGAAATACCCCAGCGATTATATTATTGGTAGAGGCTGGGACCAGAACGATTGGGCCGATAAATCCTATCCCCATCGCAGTACTTCGATAGTCTTTTTCCCGAAACTCCCGTTTACCTTAGTCGCATCGATGGCCACGCCGCCATTATTAATACGGCTGCTTTGCGCCAAGCGGGTTTAAGCGGCAAGAAACTTTAGTAGGCGGCGCGCTTTTGCAAGATGCGCAGGGGTTTACTGGTATTTCAATCGATAATGCTACCGACCTTATAGAACTTCCCTGCCATGGATCTAGCTCTTCAAAAAGAGGCTTTACTGGAAGCGCAGGCCAATTTATTTGCCAAAGGAGTCACTTGCTGACCGGATGCGGGTTTACTGGCCGCAGATATTGAATTATTGCAATCGCTTTACGCAGATACATTCTAGATTCGTATCAATGCCATGGTTTCCGACGATCCTATCTCCTTGGCTAAGTATTTGAAAGCGCCCATTGAAAGCCCCACCTTACGGGTAAAAAGCGCTAAATTTTATTTAGACGGTGCCCTCGGTTCTCGCGGAGCTTTGTTATTAGCACCATACAGCGATGATTCCACCAATTATGGTTTACAATTAAAAGAGGCAAGTTATTTTAAAATGATGGCCGATTCTCTCGCTCAGCTGGGCTGGCAGATGTGTATTCACGGCATTGGCGATTCAGCTAACCGCTTGGCGATAGATATTTATTCTCAGGCTTTAGCGGGTTTAGATGATCGTCGCTGGCGTATTGAACACGCGCAAATTGTACATCCCGCGGATCAAAAACGCATGGTGGCGGCGGGTATTATTCCTTCCATTCAGCCCACCCACGCTACTAGCGATATGTATTGGGCTGATCGGCGTTTGGGCGCAGAACGAATGAAATATGCTTATTCGGCCCAAAGCTTTTTGAAGCTGGGTGCGAAATTGCCTTTAGGAACCGACTTTCCCGTAGAAGCGATAAATCCATTGTATACTTTACGGTCGGCTTATTTACGCCAGGATGCCGACGGTTATCCTCCCAAAGGTTTCCGCGCGGAAGAGGCTTTGAGTTTTGAAGATGCTATTCGTGGTATGACAGAGTGGGGTGCTTATGCCTCTTTCGAGGAGAAGAAAAAAGGTACTTTGGAAGCAGGGAAATATGCCGATTTCATAATCTTCGATCAGGACTTATCTACCTTGAGTGCCCAAGAAATGACTAGCTTAGAAGTGCAGGCTACCTATTTAAATGGTCAAGAAGTTTACCGTAACTAATTTTGCAAAAGCTCCTCTATCATTGGTCTTATTTCTGGCAGAAAATCTTCGCAGTATTCCGTCAGCTATTCGCTAAAAAACCACGTAATGGTGAATTGGCGCTGCATGCCATGTTTAAGAATGAAGCTAGTTTTTTAAAGGAGTGGCTCGACTTTCATTTTGCGCATGGGGTAGATTTTATTCGTCTCACAAATGACGATAGTGAAGATAATTTTGCAGCGGTTTTAGAGCCTTATCGGCAGATGGGCATTTTGGAATGGGAGGACAGTATTGATCACTCTGATTTCTATGTTCGAGAAGAGTTTCATAAAAATAAAGCCCTGCGCGATTTAGGGAAAGACTATCAATGGATCGCCTTTATAGACAGCGACGAATATATTTTTCCCTTGCCGGGAGATGATCTTAAAACGCATCTACCGAAGAGTGAAAAAAGTGGTGGCCTAGTGCTGAATTGGCTGATGTATGGCACGGCGCACGTAGAGGATTTAGCGGCGGATGATTTTATGATAGAGCGTTTAAACCGCCGCTTTCCCGATTTATACGCGGAAAATTATACGGTGAAAACCATCGTGCAAAGTGGTTATGGCGCGCGTTTTTTCAATAAAAATCCCCACTATCCTTTATACAGTCCTTTCGCTCGGCTGCGCTGGCAAGATGGGCAAGAATATCGTCCTAGGGAAAAGCGATTGCTCTTGTCTCCCTTGCATATTAAGCATTATTGGTATCGTACCGAGAAATTTTTTAGAGAAGTAAAACGCGCTCGCCGTATCTTTTTTGAGGGGACCGAACGGCGGGAAATTTTGGAGCGCTGGCATTATGAGCGCAGCAATGCGGTCTACGATCCTTTAAACGCAATTTACCAAGAAAGAATAATAGCTTGGCGCGGAGGCCAAAAATCTTAAAATTTCCCTTTATATTTAGCCGATAAACAAGACTCAAATATAAATGAAGGGAAAGGAGCCAAAGCGTTTATTTGATTTTCCGCGCTATCAACTTGCAAATTGTCCATTAAAGGATTCATTAGCCAATAAAATAAATGGGGTTTGGACCCCAATATCCACCAAAGAATACGTGGATTTAAGTGAAAAAGCCAGTCGGGCTTTTATTGAGATGGGTATTCAGCCTGGCGATAAAATCGCCATCGCTTCTACCACCAATCGTTGGGAGTGGAATATAATCGACATTGGGACTCTGCAAACTGGTGCAGTAGATGTGCCGGTGTATCCTACTATATCGGAAGACGATTACGAATATATTTTTAATGATGCGGCGGTAAAAATGCTTTTTGTTTCAGACGAAGCGCTTTTTGAGAAAGTAAGCCATATTAAGGAAAAAGTAGCATCCCTCATTGAAATATACACTTTCGACGAAGTAAAAGGGGCTCCAAATTGGCTAGATTTTTTAGCAAAAGGCGAAGATGATAAACACCAAGCGGAGTTACAGCAGCGCATGGATTCGGTGCAGGAAACTGATTTAGCCACGCTAATCTACACTTCTGGAACTACCGGTCGTCCTAAAGGGGTGATGCTTTCGCACCGTAATATTGCTTCCAATAGCTTAGCATCAGTAGCCCGTATCCCCACTGAGGGAAGCGACGAAAGGGCCCTAAGTTTTTTACCGCTTTGCCACGTTTATGAGCGCATGTTAATTTATTTGTATTGTTATCAAGGTGTGGCCATTTATTATGCCGAGAGCATGGAAATGATAGGTGATAATATACGTGAGTTAAAGCCTACTATATTTACGGCCGTACCTCGTTTACTCGAGAAGATTTACGATAAAATTGTAGCGAAAGGTTCTGAATTAACCGGGATCAAAAAGAAATTATTCTTCTGGGCCATTGAATTGGGTGAAGAGTACGAGTTAGAAGGGAAAGGTTTTGTTTATGGTATTAAGTTAGCCATAGCCCGCAAGCTTATTTTTAGCAAGTGGCAAGAAGCTTTGGGCGGCAGAACGAAGGCTATCGCTAGTGGGTCTGCGGCATTAAATCCGCGATTAATTCGCATTTTCTCGGCCGCGGGAATTAATATTCAAGAAGGATATGGTTTAACCGAGACATCTCCCGTAATTTCGGTAAATGGTCCTGATAAAGAAAGAAAGCGCATTGGCTCTGTAGGTCGCTTAATTGCCGATGTGGAAGTGAAAATTGCCGAAGACGGAGAAATTCTGTGTAAAGGTCCGAATGTAATGATGGGTTATTATAACAAACCCGAAGCTACCGCCGAAGTATTAACCGAAGACGGTTGGTTCCATACAGGCGATATTGGTCAGTTTGTGGACGGCGACTTCCTAAAAATAACTGATCGTAAGAAAGAGATTTTTAAAACATCTGGCGGGAAATATATCGCTCCTCAGTTAATGGAAACGCGATTTAAAGAGTCACATTTCATTGAGCAAATTATGGTAATTGGCGAAGGGGAGAAACACCCAGCTGCCATTGTGCAACCTGATTTTACCTTCTTAAAAGCCTATTGCGAACGTAAGGGAATTAACTTCGGTTCCGAAAAAGAAATCGTGCAAAACGAGCAGATTAAGGCGCGCATTATGAAAGATGTAGAGCGCTTAAATCAGAATTTCGGTAAATGGGAGCAGGTTAAAAAAATTGAGTTAAGCGATCATACTTGGAGCATTGATGGGGGTGAGTTAACGCCAACCTTGAAGCTGAAACGTCGGGTGGTTTTAGCCCTGCATCAAGATCATTACGAGCGCATATATGGTCATAAAAAAGGAGCATAGAAAATTTTGAAACAATTAAGTCACTCTTTTTGAGTGGCTTTTTTTTTTGTATTGGTTAATCTAAATATTAGTTTTCTGCCTGTAAATTGAACAATTTCAAGAAATTACTAGTTTTAAATTAAGATTACAAAAGAATAAAGGAAATATAAAAAACATGAATTCGAAGTAAAATCTGGCCTCAGACCCCTTGTAAATAGTGGAATTCAAGCCTAGGCAATGAAGCAATAGCGGGCTATTGCAAGAAGCAGAGGCGCGGAAAGCCGCTTTTTCGAAGGGAACTAAATAGATTTTCCAATAAAAGTGAAAAATACTTCATCTAGTTCATTTGCTATAGCCCGCTACAGCTGTACGATCTAGACTTGTCTTTACTTTTTATTGAAAATATGAGGCTATGATTTATAGTCGAACTCACCTTAAATAGGGAATAAAAAAAAGGGATTATGTCAATAAAAGCACCAAAAGCCTTCAAATGGAATCAATATTTAGTGAATGGCCAATTGAAAAACTGGGCGGGCGATTTTGAAACGGTATACTCTCCTATGGGGGAAGAATTGGAAAATGGCAAAGTTGATAAAATTGTGTTAGGAGAGGCACCATTACTCAGTACCGAGGTTGGAATGGAAGCTTTGGAAGCCGCCAAAGCCGCCTATAATCATGGGCGTGGCGCTTGGCCTACCGCCAGCTCTGAAGATCGCATTGCCGCGCTGGAACACTTTTTAGAGTTAATGATTAGCAAGCGGGAGGAAGTGAGCCAATTATTAATGTGGGAGATTGCAAAAAATGAGCAGGCTAGTTATCAAGAATTTGATCGAACGGTAGATTATATCCGCGATACTTTAAATGAATACAAGCAAATGGAACGGGATGGCTCGCGGATTGGAAATAAAGACGGGATGCTTTCGCAGATTCGTCGGGGGCCGCTAGGGGTAGTATTGTGCTTAGGGCCTTATAATTACCCTCTTAATGAAACCTTTTGCCTTTTAATTCCCGCTTTATTAATGGGAAATACAGTTATTTTTAAGCCTGCTAAATACGGGGTGCTACTGTTGACTCCCTTGGTTGAAGCTTTCCAAAAAGCTTTCCCTGCGGGCGTGGTTAATTTTGTTTTTGGTCGTGGTAGAACTCTGGCCGGACCAATGATGGCGACCGGAGATATTGACGTTCTGGCTTTAATTGGAAATTCAAAAAGTTCCAACGCACTAGTGGCTCAGCATCCTAAGCCCAATCGTTTACGTCAAATTTTAGGTTTAGAAGCCAAAAACCCCGCTATTGTTTTTGCCGATGCTAATCTTGATACCGCAGTGCAAGAAACGGTAAAAGGGGCACTTAGCTATAATGGTCAGCGCTGCACGGCCCTTAAAATAATCTTTGTACACCGCTCGGTAGCCGATAATTTTGTTACTAAATTGTCCACTGCTGTAGATGCCCTCGCATTAGATCATCCTTTACGAAATCCGGTTTTGACGCCTCTGCCCGAGCGTAAAAAGGTACCCGAAATGGAGGCTTATGTGAAGGACGCTTTGGCACACGGTGCTAAGCAAGTGAACCAAAGAGGTGGCCGCATAAATGATACTTCTTTTTTTCCAGCGGTCTTATATCCAGTAACCATGGATATGCGAATATTTCACGAAGAGCAATTCGGACCAGTGGTTCCAGTAGTAGTTTTTGACGATTTAGAAGAAGTGATGGAAAGCGTTGCCGCCTCCGATTATGGACAGCAATGCAGCCTTTTTAGTGAGAACCAAAGTACCATCGCTTATGCGGTTGATAATATGGTGAATCAGGTATGCCGCGTTAATATTAATGCGAGTTGCCAACGCGGTCCCGATTACCTGCCTTTTACCGGAAGAAAAGATAGTGCGGTAGGAACTTTAAGTGTGCATGACGCTTTGCGATCTTTTTCGATAAGAACCTTGGTAGCGGCCAGTGTTAACCAAAAAGACCTTGTAAGGGATGTACTGCGCAATGGTGAGAGCAATTTCATGACCACGGATTATTTGTTGTAGTTTTTTGTGGGGGAGCTATTAGATTAGAGCATTGCGTCTTGTCTCTATTGAGATGGAATAAAGGCATTTATAGCAAGACCTAATTCATGCCTGAAGAATTTATCTCTTAGCAATTTCCTATGCATGCATAATTTTTTTATCTTAGCTCCCCATTCAAAATTAAGGTATTGAAACCCGAAGAAACAGTAGATTTTCAGATTAAACGTACCTGGCAAAGTATTGCTAAAATGTACAACGAAGTAGCTGCTGGTTACGGCGCCACTATGGCAACGGGATTTGTTCTCCTTAATATAGACAGCGAAAAAGGAACACCTTCTACCGCTTTAGGCCCTAAAATGGGCATGGAAGCCACCAGTATGAGTCGAATTTTAAAATCGATGGAGGAGAAGGAACTTATTGAAAGAAGGCCTAATCCGTCCGACGGTCGTTCGGTATTAATTCACCTTACTCCTTTCGGTCGGGAGAAGCGCAAAGACGCGAAGCAAGCGGTAATTAATTTCAATACTTCTGTCATCCAGCGCTTCAGTCAAAATGAAATGTCTACCTTTTTTAAAGTTATTGAAGGCATAAATACCATGATAATTGATCATAAACTAGAATCCGAAAAAGTATAGTATGAAAAAAGTCATTCAGCACGCCACGGTTTTAGGCTCGGGCATTATGGGCAGCCAGATTGCCTGCCATCTCGCCAATGTGGGCGTAAAAGTTTTACTCTTAGACATCCCGCCAAAGGAAATTTCACCCGCTGAAGAAAAGGCCGGTCTTAGTCTAGAACACCCCAAGGTGCGTAATCGCATCGTGAACGATAGTCTTAGCAAGGCCGTGAAAATGAATCCCGCGCCTTTATTCGACATGGCTTACGCTAGCCGAATAAGCACGGGTAATTTCGATGATGATTTAGATAAAATCGCTAAAACCGATTGGATTATTGAAGTGATCGTGGAGCGTCTTGATATTAAGCAAAGCCTTTTCGAGCGCGTGGAAAAGTACCGCAAGCCGGGTACTTTCATATCTTCAAATACCAGTGGAATTCCTATTCACTTAATGACCAAAGGTCGTAGTGATGATTTCAACCAGCACTTTTTAGGAACCCACTTTTTCAATCCACCCCGCTACTTAGAACTTTTAGAAATAATCCCTACCGCACACACAAAACCTGAGGTAGTGGATTTTTTTATGCACTACGGTGACCGATTCTTAGGGAAAACCACCGTGCTTTGTAAAGATACTCCGGCTTTTATTGCCAACCGGGTTGGGGTATTCGGAATTATGGATCTCTTCCATAAAGTTTCCGAAATGGGTCTTTCAGTAGAAGATATTGATAAACTTACCGGACCTTTGATCGGTCGTCCAAAATCCGCCACTTTCCGAACTGCCGATGTGGTTGGTTTAGATACCTTAATCCACGTAGCCAATGGTTTGGCCCAAGCGGTGCCCAATGATGAACAAAAAGAAAAGTTTGTCCTGCCCGCTTTCTTACAGAAAATGCAGGAAAACAATTGGCTTGGTTCTAAAAGCGGACAGGGCTTTTACAAGAAAGTAACCAATGCCGATGGGAAATCAGAAATTCTATCTCTCGATTTAGATACCCTCGAATATACTTCTCAAAAGAAATCAAAATTCGCCACCCTCGAGCTCACCAAGAATATCGATGATATTCGCGAGCGCTTTAAGGTTTTAATCAAAGGAAAAGACAAAGCGGGTGAGTTTTACCGCCGCAGTTTAGCGGGAATTATGGCTTATGCCGCCAATCGGATTCCCGAAATTTGCGATGAGTTATACCGTATTGATCAAGGTATGCGCGCTGGTTTCGGCTGGAAGCATGGTCCTTTCGAAATCTGGGATGCCATCGGTTTAGATAAAGGTATTGAATTGATAGAAGCAGAAGGCTTGTCCTTAGCTACTTGGGTTATGGAACTTAAAGCCTCTGGTGGAAATGGTTTCTATAAAATTGAAAACGCCCAAGCCCATTATTACTCCATTCCCGACAAGGACTATAAGCTTATGCCTGGCGGAAAGAGCTTTATAGTACTCGACCATATTCGTCCTACCAAAACGGTATGGCAAAACAGTGAATGCGCGGTGGAAGACTTGGGCGATGGCATCTTAAATATTGAGTTCCGTTCAAAAATGAACTCCTTAGGGGGGGGTGTTTTAGCGGGCATTAATAAAGGAATTGAGCTTGCTGAAAAAGATTTCCAAGGACTTGTGATTTCTAATCAGGGCGATAATTTCTCTGTTGGGGCTAACCTCGGAATGATCTTTATGATGGCGGTGGAGCAGGAGTATGACGAATTGAACTTCGCCATAAAATACTTCCAAGACACCATGATGCGCGTGCGTTACTCTAGTATACCGGTGGTAGTGGCCCCACACCAAATGTCGCTCGGTGGTGGTTGCGAAATGTCGCTTCACGCAGATGCGGTACAAGCAGCAGCCGAGACTTATACTGGACTCGTAGAGTTTGGAGTAGGTGTTATTCCTGGCGGTGGCGGTACCAAAGAATTAACCCGTCGTGCTTCGCAACGTTATTTGAAAGACGATATTGAAACCAACGCTTACCGCGAGTATCTCTTTATGATTGGTCAGGCGCAAGTGGCCAAGTCGGCCAAAGAAGCCTTTAATATGGGCATCTTCCTAGAAGGCCGTGATGGTATCTCTTTAAATCGCCACCGCTTAATCGCAGATGCGAAAGAACGCGCTTTAGCTTTAGCAGCTAATGGCTATGTAATGCCAGTTCGAGAACGAGACATTAAAGTTTTAGGAAAGCAAGCACTCGGTATGTTTACCGTTGGTGCCCACACCATGCTCGAAGGTGGATATATAACGGCCCACGAGAAAAAAATGGTAGAAAAACTCGGCTATGTAATGTCTGGTGGCGATCTCAGTTCTCCCACCATGGTTTCGGAGCAATACCTCCTCGACCTCGAACGCGAAGCTTTCTTAAGCCTTTGCACCGAAAAGAAAACCATGGAAAGAATACAGCATATGCTGAAGACGGGGAAAGTGTTGAGGAATTAGTAGTGAGGAATTAGTAGTGAGTAATTAGTATTTAGTAGTTAGTAGGGCTACGCGGTAGAATTAGTTTTTATCGTCTGCCGTTAAAAGAAATAATTTAAGCAGTAGCTAAGTATTTCTTAATTCACTGGAACACTTGTCAAATTGATCTTTGTCCCTCTAGCTACTAAGTATTAACTACTATTTACTAACAAAATGCACCAATATAAAGAACTGAAAACTTGGCAAAAAGCAATGGATTTAGCAACGGAATTATATAAAGTAATCGGGACATTTCCCTCTTCGGAGCGATTTGGCTTAAGTTCACAAATGCAAAGATCTGCGGTCTCAGTTCCTTCTAATATTGCAGAAGGTGCCGGTCGTAGTACGAAGGCCGATTTCGCCAAATTCTTAGATATTACCCAAGGCTCTTTAAATGAATTAGAAACACAGCTAATACTTGCTCATCGCTTAGGTTATATTGAAATGATTAAAGTGGATAAAATGCAAGTAGAAATAAACGAATTACAAAAGATGAATTATAAGCTCATACTATCACTGCGAAGATGAGTGTTAAGTCATTTAATCAAGCTCATACTAACTACTCAGTACTCAGTACTGAGTACTAACTTTTAACTACTAAAATATGAACGCATACATCGTAGCCGCAAAAAGAACCGCCGTTGGCAAGGCACCAAAAGGAAAATTTAGATTTACTCGTCCTGATAATTTAGCGGGCACGCTTATTCAAGAGATAATGAAGACCATGCCCCAATTAGATAAAAATCGTATCGACGATGTGATTGTGGGCAATGCCATGCCCGAGGCGGAGCAGGGAATGAACATCGGTCGCTTGATCTCTTTAATGGGTTTAGATACCGTTAAAGTTCCTGGGGTAACGGTAAACCGTTGGTGTGCGAGCGGCTTGGAAACTATCGCTATGGCGTCCGCCAAGATAAATGCGGGAATGGCCGATTGTATAATCGCTGGAGGAGTAGAGAGCATGAGTTATGTTCCCATGGGTGGTTACAAAGTAGTGCCTAGCTATGAGCTTGCCAAGGTGCATGCCGACTATTACAATAATATGGGTCTTACTGCTGAAGCGGTAGCTCATGAATATAATATCAGTCGTGCTGATCAAGATCAGTTTGGTTTTGAGTCGCATATGAAAGCGTTAAAAGCCATTGAAACGGGTCGTTTTAAAGATGATATTCAACCCATTGAAGTAGAAGAGATCTATCTCGATGAAAATGAAAAGCGACAAGTCCGCACCTATACCGTTGATACTGATGAAGGTCCCCGTTTAGGCACTTCCGTAGAAAGCATGGCGAAACTTCGTCCCGTATTTGCTGCCAAAGGTTCGGTTACCGCGGGTAATTCGAGCCAAATGAGCGACGGCGCTGCCTTTGTGATGGTGATGAGTGAAAAGATGATGAACGAACTGGGCTTAAAGCCTATTGCTAGGTTGGTAAACTATCAAGTGGTAGGAGTGGAGCCGCGCTTAATGGGAATTGGTCCAGTAGATGCTATTCCAAAGGTGTTGAAGGCTTCGGGCTTAAGTAAAAACGATATCGATTTGATAGAGCTAAACGAAGCCTTTGCCTCACAATCTTTAGCAGTAATTAGAACCTTAGATTTAGACCCCGCTAAGGTGAATGTAAATGGCGGAGCAATCGCTATGGGGCATCCACTCGGCTGTACGGGAGCAAAACTATCGGTGCAGTTATTCAATGAACTTAAAAAACGCGACCAGAAATACGGTATGGTAACCATGTGCGTAGGTGAAGGTCAAGGGGCAGCCGGCATCTATGAAATGATGTAGCCGCTCGCTTTTTTAAACTAAAAACCCCAGTCATTCCAGCTGGGGTTTTTCTTTGTCAAAATTGAGAGGGCAGTTTTTTTTTTTTGCTTAGTCTGTCCCTTTTTCTTCTGCACTTACGTATCCCCTAATGTAGAAACAATTAAAACTCAGTAAAATGAAAAAATTAGTACTCATGGTCTTAATGGCCTTCGGTTTTGGCGCAGTTGCCCAAAACAACCTCACCGTAAATGTCGCGGATAGTTTAAACTTTGCAGCGCCAGGGGTGGCGGTATTTTATTATTCTTCTCCGGCCGCCTTTTTTGGTAATGGTTATCAAAACTCTCCCACCTTTGAAAGCTATGATACGTATACGTACACCAATAATAATGGTGAAGCATCTTTCTGGATTGGCAATTTAAACGCGATGGATACCATCTTTTGGGCAACCAAAGATTGTGGTGGGAATGTAGTGTGGGGCACTGCTGTTTACAACCCCAATACTCCATCTATTAATGCAAACTTATCTTTAGCTTGTCCACCTAGTGATTGCGAAGTGCTTTTTAACACTTTTACCTTTTCAACACCATTGGATACTATCTATGTTATTGAAGCAATATCCCTTTTAGAATTCTCACGCACTAGCTTACCTGCCGGTATTCCGTCAACCATAACTATCAATGGTACCAATATTTCAGGTTTTACTTCTTCTAACTACGACAGTATTTCTTTAAGCAGCTCGAATTATCCTAATGGGGTATCTTTTTGCTACTCTCGAGTAGACAGCGCCTGTGCTTTTACCTGCGATTCCATAGGTAATATTGGAGGATCTGGAACTGGTGGTAACCCAAACCCTATTACTTGTGCAGCCAATTATATTGTTGACACAGTTAATTCTGGCTTATTTCAAGGTCAACTTGTTTTATGGGAGAACTCTAGTTCTACTGGAAACATTGTAAGCTACGATTGGGATTTTGGCGACGGTACAACTATAAGCGCGCAATACCCCAGTCATACTTATACTACAGTAGGCGTGTATGGTGTTTGTTTAACTATCACTGCGGTAGATAGCGCAGGAATTGACACTTGCGTTAGCACTTACTGCGATTCTATCGGCTTCGATGCCAACGGAAACTTAGTTTACAAAGGCATGACTGGTTTTACCATCAATGTAATCAACCCTGCTACGGTAGGTTTGGAAGATAAAGTGCTAGAGTCTTCTTTAAGTCTTTATCCTAACCCTGCTGCTGATAAAGCAAACCTTAGCTGGGATGCTAGCTTAAACGTGCAAAACGTTGAGGTGTATAGTATTAGTGGTCAGAAGTTAATTGACTTCCAACCTACTAGCAATACAGCTGAAATTACTGGTTTAGAATCTGGTGCCTACTTAGTAAGAGTAAGCAGTAAAACAGCTTCTAAAACCTTACGTTTAATTATTGAATAATTGCTCTTTCTAGAAAGTGGCGGGTTTAGGCCTGCCACTTTCTTACCTTTAAGGCGCATGAACAGCATTCCAACCAAAATTATACATAAGTGTATAAAGAATGATCGCAAGGCACAGTCTGAGCTTTATCAGCATTGCTTCGCGTTTTTATTGGCAATCTGTTTTCGTTATAAACGCAATCGTGAAGATGCGGTTGCTCTTTTGAATGAAGGTTTTTTGAAAATACTTCTCAACCTAAAAGACTATAATGAATCGCGAGATTTTTTAAGCTGGATTGCCAGGATTATGGTAAACAGTGCCATCGACGATTTTCGTAAAAATAAAAACTACCAACAACAAACTGATTTTAAAGAAGCCGATGAAGACTTCGAAGAAATTGAAATAGGAAAGGGCCTTGCTTCAGTAATGGATGAACTAAGTCTTAATGATGTAAAAGAGCTGATCTTCAAATTACCAGAAAACGAGAGACTGGTTTTTAGTCTTTACGAATTTGAAGGATATAAACATTACGAAATAGCCGAGAAATTAAATTGTTCCGAACGAAGTTCGAAACGCTATCTCGCTTCAGCAAAAGAAATTTTAAAAGGAAAGCTCATTTCTATGAGTAATTTAAAACGAGTGGTATAATGGCTAAAGATTGGAAAAAATTAGGCGATAAATTGGGCTCTTCCGCAGAAGGACCCAGTGCCGCTGACTGGGCTGCTATGGAGCAAATGATTGCCAACACCCCAGGCCTTCAAGCCAAGCCGTTTTTTACGAGCACGGTAAAAATTGCGCTACTTTCTTTGGCACTTGCTATTAGTAGTGCTGCGCTTTGGTGGATTACAAGTCCAGCAACCGAATCGACTAATCAAAACCACAATACACAAGAAGAAATATCTTCTTCAACTCAAATTACAATACCCACTCCTGCAGCGGTAGAAAAAGATGTATCTTCTAATTCTCAAGTTAATCCAAGGGCGAATATTGCGACGCAAGCATTAGAATCGGCTAGTCCTACTGTTCCGAATGAAAATGCCAGCGAAAATTCGACCGTTTCGCCTAAGTCTGCCGAAAGGGAAGGGACCAATAAAAATACCATTGTACCGCTTGCTTTTCAATCTGCCGTAAATCCAGCTTCGAACGCATCTGCCGCAGAGCAGAAACAAACCGATACTAAGCCGGATAATTTAGTTGTACAAAACAAGCAGGCTGAGAAAAGGGCACTGAGCCTAGATAATGGCAAGCTCAGCGATGCCGAGTCAGGTACAGCAGAGGAATTTAACAAGGGTGGAGTGGAAGAGCCTAGTAATAGTCTGGCTCAACGCGCTTCATCTCCAGCCAATACGCTAGATCAAGCAAGTTCGTCGTTTAGGGATTCTCTGCCAAGCAATCCAAAGCCATTGACTGCAAAGGCGAGTATTCATTCAGAAAGTACTGCACCGAGCGATGAGGCCCTTAGAAAAGATGATAGCCTAAACGTTGTCCCAGAAAGCATGGCGGCTAGCGATGACGATTTTATTAATCCCGCCACAGGCTTCAAATTACAAGCGGTTAACTTCGCTTTGGGGGGGGCAACCAATTTTGCTAACCCAACAGGTTTTGGTTTTCAAGCCGCCGCCGATTTGCTGTGGAGTAGAAAGAATTGGTTCTTTCAAGGTGGTTTTAGTTTTAGCCAAGATTACCGTCAGTATGAATACAATGTGCTGGAAAATAAGACTTTAATTGACAGTACTTGGTTGTTGACCACTAATAGTCGCCAAGTGGCTAATGTGAGAGCGATTTGGGTAATCGATTCCATCAATGCCGGACATTATGAGTACGACACCACCTTTCAAACTGTAATAGATACCAGCATTGTGCTAAATATCGATAGCAACGATTACCAAATGAGCTATCCAAAATCACAACAAATACGCTTTCAATATGCCGAGTTGCCGCTACTTTATGGCTACCAAAGTGAATTCGGCTCTTGGACGCTTTCGCTGGCCACTGGCGTAAGTGTGCAACAAGCTCTGGCTATAAACGATGAGAATTACGCTCGCGCTGAGGTTTTTAGCTTGGCCTTATTGGTGCAGCCGGCAATTTCTTACAAAATTAACCAACAGTGGTCCGTTTTTACACGTATACGCTTGCAAGAACAGCTGTTAGAGAATCGGCTTTTCCAAACCAATCAGAGTCCCTACTCTTGTCAGTTGGGCCTATCCTACCACTGGTAAGATCTGTAGATTAGGATACTCTGCAATGAAAGGTGCTTCGCGAGGAGCACCTTTTTTTATGGGCGCCTACAGGCTTTCCTTCCCAATCCCTGGCGCGGGGCTTCCGTCTGTCGAATATTTTGGATTAACACAGCAAAAAAATATCCAATTAACTATGCATGCATAATAAAATTTAGTACTTTTGAAGCAATCCAAAAAAATTAAACCATGGCAGATACTCTAGCAAAAGATTTCCTTAAAGGTGGCGAGTTTTTAATTCGTCCCGTAGAAATGGATGAAGTTTTCACCCCTGAAGATTTTTCTGAAGAGCAACGAATGATGGCGCAGGCCACAACGGACTTTATCGAAAAAGAAGTTTTACCACATCGTGAACGCTTCGAAAATAAAGATTATGCCTTCACCGAGGAGATCATGAAAAAAGCTGGAGAGCTTGGTTTGTTAGGGATTTCAGTACCCGAAGCCTACGGTGGTTTAGGAATGGACTTTAATACTTCTATGTTGGTATGCGACCGCATATCAGGAGTTTCCGGCTCCCTATCTACTGCCTTTGGCGCGCA
This sequence comes from Schleiferiaceae bacterium, assembly GCA_018401735.1. GTDB lineage: Bacteria > Bacteroidota > Bacteroidia > Flavobacteriales > Schleiferiaceae > Croceimicrobium. The sequence goes on along the minus strand of JAGYKI010000007.1, from coordinate 108,612 downwards.
TACCGGAATTGGTACGCTGCCTATATTATTATATGGTAACGAAGACCAACGTCAGAAATATTTACCTGGCCTTGCTACGGGTGAATTAATGGGTGCTTATTGCCTTACCGAGCCTGGGGCTGGTTCGGACGCTAACTCTGGAAAGACTAAAGCCGAGTTAAGTGCAGATGGTAAAACTTATAAAATCAACGGACAAAAAATTTGGATTTCAAATGCGGGTTTTGCGGATGTATTTACGGTTTTTGCACGCATAGAAAGTGATCAATACCTCACTGCCTTTATTGTTGAGAAAGGCAATCCTGGAATGAGTTTCGGAGAGGAAGAAAATAAATTGGGTATACGCGCAAGCTCTACTCGCCAAGTATTCTTTAACGATTGCGAAGTTGATGCTTCAGCACTTTTAGGCGAGCGCAATGGCGGATTTAAAATCGCCATGAACTCTTTAAATTACGGCCGTATAAAATTAGCCGTAGCCTGTATGGATGCTGCCCGTCGTGTAATTACTCACTCGGTTTCCTATGCCAATGAGCGTAAGCAATTTGGTGTGGCTATATCTTCTTTTGGTGCCTTACAATTTAAAATGGCCGAAATGCTTACCCGTACTTGGGTAGCAGAAGGGGCTGTTTATCGTGCCGGACAGGATATTGAAAACCATATCATTCGCTTACAAGAGCAAGGTATGGAGCCCAAAATAGCCAAACTGAAAGGTGTGGAGGAATATGCCATTGAATGTGCGATCCTTAAAGTATTAGGTTCAGAGGTAGGAAGCTACGTTTCCGATGAAGGCTTACAGATGTATGGTGGTATGGGTTACAGTGCCGATGCCCCTCTGGAAGCAGCTTACCGCGATGTTCGTATTGCGCGCATCTACGAAGGTACCAACGAAATTAATCGCTTACATAGCGTAGCCATGCTACTGAAGAAGGCTTTGAAAGGTGAAATGGATTTAATGACTCCCGCCATGGCTGTGGCTGGCGAGTTAATGGATATTCCATCTTTCGATACTCCAGACTACAGCGTTTTATTTACCGAGGAAAAAGAGATTATCGTTAAACTGAAAAAGTCTGTATTAATGGTGGCTGGTAAAGCGGTAGAAACCTTTGGTATGAACCTCGAAGACGAACAGGAAATTATTATGAACGCCGCAGATATGCTCATTGAGATTTACGCCGCGGAGAGTGGTATTCTGAGAGCCGAAAAAGTAGTGAAGAATAAAGGAGAGGAGAATGCCTCGATAGAAATAGACATGGCACGTTTATACTTACACAATGCGATGGAAAATGTTGGCAGAGCAGGGCGTGAGGCGATTTACAGCTTCGCCGATGGCGATGAGCAACGCATGATGTTAATGGGTTTAAAGCGCTTTACCAAAGCGGCTAATCCGTTAAATGTAAAAGAACTGCGTCGTCGTATTGCGGCTAAACTTATTGAAGAGAATAAGTATCCCTTCTAAGCCAAGCCTAAAACTTAGTCGATAGAAGCCTCCACAAAGTGGAGGCTTTTTTTATTTCTCTAAAACGAAGAAGCCACCTCAAACTTGGTTTGAGGTGGTTTCTTGCTTTTGCAGTTATTAATTAATTTAAGTTCGATGCAAAATGTAGCAGAGGTTTTTGTTTAATTATACTAAAAATCAAGCGTCAAGCTGATTTTACGAGCCTAATTGTTAAAGCCTTTGCATGAATAGATTCTAGTGTAGTAGAAAATATATGACTAAAATTTTTAATCGAACTAAGTTGCATAATTAACGACTTATATAACGTGAATTCGACGTAAAATCAGGCCTCAGACCCTTTGTAAATAGTCGAACTCACGTTAAATAGCTTTATTTTAACATGAATTTAGTAAGGTTGCTGCCAATGTTGGTTTCAACTTTCACTATGTAAAGACCTGTCTTTAAAGAGCTTAAATCTAAGGTGATTTTTTGGTCATTTGCCTCATAGGTCTTCAGTACTTGGCCGTTTAAGGAAAGTACTTCAATTTTCGTAGGCTTGGCTTGTTTACACTCAATAGTAAGTTTACCCATAGAAGGGATAGGATAGATAGAGACCTCTGCATTTGCTTGATATTGATTCAAACCAATAGTGCTTCTAAATACGCTATCGTTGCGTAGGCTTAAAATTTGAATGCGTTCATCGAGACTGGGATCAACTTCTGCCTCAGCAAAAGGATTAGAGCTGAATTTCGCTAAAAGGTATTCGGCCAAAGCGTCTTGCTCGGTACCTACTGCAGCAAAACTTGCGCCTCCATTGATGTTAACTGTACTAGAGTCTAAATTAACGCCATTACTTGTTAGGGTCGAAAAAGGGTATCCATCACCATCATTGTCAATTAAGAAGTTTAAAGAAACCATTTTTAAGCTTCGATTTGGATTGCCAAAAACAAGGCCATTTACCACAATGGAATCGATAGGGTTTCCGTTGCTATCAACTAAGGCCATGCTTTGAATACGGTTACCAGCGGCTAAACTTGGGTCGAAAGAAAATTTAAGACCACCTACTTGCGGCATTTGCCCATTAGTAGAAGTGCCATTCCAATTAGAAATACCGTGCTCTAGCAAATCTTTTAATCCCCCAGCTGTAGTCTCCACAACTTTTAGAGCATTGTTAAAACGCAAGGTGTTTTCAATGTCCAGTTGAGACACTTCTAAAGAGTCTTTGTTGGCTACAGGGTTTGGTTGTGGCGGTAATAATTGGCTATTTAGTTGATCTATAAAACCAATTTCGGCACGAATACCACCACCATTTTTCAAAGAAACCGCTACGCTAGGATCATATTGACGGGCGAGCCACAAGTTAGCGTCAGCAGTAATGTTTCCCATATTCGTTTCTTCGGTACGAATAAATGGTCTGCGGCCCTCTAAAAACACGGCCGATTTACCGAATACATTTCCGTCTTTCGCTACTACAATATCCTTAACCGAGTTCACTAATCGTTCAACGAAATAGGCTTTAGTGCCCATGGCATAGGGATCATTACTGCCGTACAAGCTATTAACTACCGATGGAATTGAAGCGTAAGCACCACTAACTCTTTGGCTTAGGCTAGAAGGAAGTAATTTGCCATTGGCATCAAAAGCAACCACTAGTCGACCTACATAAGAGTATTCACCATCGGTACTAACAATTAAAACAGTATCATTTTGGGCATTTAAGGTTTGAAAAGGATATATGCCGGCTGCGGCGTCTCCAGGACGAAGAACGTCGTTGTTATCGGCGAGTAAAAAGTCCGATCCACCTGCTAAAATGATATCTACATTATTCAATAAGCCAGCTAAAGCTTGCTCCAAACTGAATTGCTGGAGGTGAGTAGCAACAATAATTTTGTTTACCCCTCTAGTAGTTAAGGAGTCTATATAAGGTTGAAGTACTGCTGCCAATTGCGGCATGTCGTTCATACTTGGTGAACCTACTACGCTTACATTTCCTGCGGAAGTTATTTGTGATAATAATTGGGTGCTTGCACCAACCACTCCGATTTTTTCACCATTAAGGGTAATGATAGTTGCAGGAGCAATTTTAGGAGTAGAGTTCGCTGAAGATGGGTTATTTACGTCTACAATAAAGCTTGTAGCTTCGAGCACATTTGATGTACGGTTACCGTTTAAGAAGCTGTTACTAAAATCTAGATTGGCACTCAAATAAGGAAATTGCGCTCCCATCCAACTTAAAGCGGAAGCATTTCCACTACCAAAGATAATATCAGCCAGGGCACCTTCTCCCATGTCAAACTCATGATTGCCAATAACAGAGGCATTGAAGCCAATAACGTTCATAATAGAAATATCAACTCTACCCCGAGCGGTGCTTAAGTTGTTTAGTGGGGTCCCATAGAAGTCAGAAAGAATGACTCTAAGTGAGTCTCTAACAGGAGCTTCACTGGAAGCATTGAAAAAAGGGCCTGGAATATAATTGTCACCAGAAGAAATGCTTAGGCTATTTGGATATTCGTTACCTAATTTATCCATAATTGCAGCAAAAGCAGGTGCGTCTTCGATGGCATCTACGCCTCCTTCTAAATCTGATGCATGTAATACCTGCAATAAAAATTGACCTGGTAATGTGTACTCAATTATCAATTGAGGAGCATTATTAGGCTCTCCATCGTAGGCTTCCGCTGTGCGTGTTCCAGTTCCTTTAATCATGAAAGCCATTGAGTTACCATTCACCCAGCCCGATTTATTTAGGATAGAATCAACAAGGGATTTAATGTTAGCGCTACGTTGCGCTGGTCCTTGATCATCTACAGCAAGCCAAGTTGCTGGGTTCCAGGCAACGGAATCATTAATATAATTTCGGCTAGAAATATCAAAGCCAATGGTACTATAAGTGGCAGGGTTAATATGGTCTTCCACGAAGATATTAAGGCTACAAGGGTTTACGGCCTTTAATTCATCTACCTCAAATTGAAGATAGGCATTTACAACGGTGGCGTTAGCAGGAAGACTAATACCATTAAAACGCAAACCGATAATTTGGTCATCGCTAACAAAGCTGTCATAAACCAATTCTAAATCCGAACTAGTAAGGTACATCGTGCCAGAACTTAGCGCTTCTTCGGCGTCGTCGTTGCCAGTAGCGATTCTTACGGAAAAAGTATTTTGCGCTTGCATGCTAGAGTTTAGCGCAGCTGCGAGTAGAAATAAACTAAGTAAAAATTGTCTCATTGTTATAGATTTTATTTTTCGTCAAAAATCTATCGCAGGGCTTGCATTAGGGTCAATTCAGGCTTAAGGTCTTATTATTAAATTGTTGAGCCACCAGATTTTCTAACCTTAACTTAACGTGAGTTCCACAAGCAATTTGATTTCCAAAAGAACGTAAATGCTTTGCTAAAAAGCGAAGCTAAACGGTAGCAGATTAGTTTCTTATGGGCTTTGTCGCATTAAGCTGAATTCAGGGCAAAATTAGGCCCAGACGTCTTTTGAGTAGAAACTGCTAGGTCTTTTGCCAATATATTGAAGGTTCCGCATCTAACTCATTTGCCCTAGCCCACTTAAGCTGCCCCATCTAGATTCATCCTTTTCTTTTCGTGAATATCTGCGGTTATAATTGTAAGTCTGTAGGTCTGTATCTTTATAATTGTCAAATCAACACTTATTTGCTAAATTGATATATCTTTGCTAAAAAGATATATTTAAATTATCATGGAGCGAATTTGTCCTAGCTGTGGAGGCGATCAATCGGTTAAGAGTGGGGTGGTTAAAGAGCGACAGCGCTATCGTTGCAAGCAGTGCAATTATCATTTTACCGTCGAAAGAAAAGGGAAGCGCATCGATGATTACTACGTAACTAAAGCTTTGCAACTTTACCTAGAAGGATTGTCGTACCGAGAAATTGAACGCATTTTAGGCGTATCTCACGTAAGTGTAATAAACTGGGTAAAGCAGCATAAGGTAAAACGGCCCGAAAACCTTGCCTATCATCCAACCTACAAGATTTTAACTCACTCAGAGCTGATTAAATATTACAGTGATCCTCTTAATCTAAAAGGGGCAGGAATGGTGCTAACCGAGTTGGGTGATAAGTATATGCTTATCCGCTGGGAGCGCTTCAAAGATTGATAAGTACTAAGAAGTATATCTAACTTAGCAGTTAACTATATTCATTTTTTGGATTTGCATTTTAATCCGAACCTTCGAGAAACGAAAAGAGAGATTTCTTTTCGGATGCAACCAAATCTAAACAGATGAAAAAAACACTACTACTAATTTTTATTTCACTATTTTCTAGTGGTTTAGCCTTTTCGCAGGGTTATAGCGAATACGATGGTGGTCTTAAAGTGAAGCTCGACGACAAGGGTGATAAGTATTTCCGCTTTATCACTTGGCACCAAGTATGGCTGCGTTACAATCAAAATAACGAGGGCAGCACTCGGGTGGGGCAAGCCCAAGAGGCAACCACGGATGTGGGTTTACGCCGTTCACGTTTTTTAATGTACGCCCAGCTTGATAAGCGTTTCTTAATCTTAACCCACTTTGGTATTAATAATCAAAATGCAGTTAGTGGCGGTATTAATGCGGCCGATGGGAAAAAGCCGCAAATTTATATGCACGACGCCTGGGTGGAGTATACTGTTTTATCCAAGTATTTACAAATTGGTGGCGGTTTGCATTATTGGAATGGGCTTAGTCGTTTAACTAATGCTTCTACCTTAAATTTAATGACCATGGATGCGCCTATCTTAAACTGGGCCACCATTGAGGCAACAGATCAGTTTGCACGAAAATTAGGCATCTACGCCAAAGGTAAATTAGGCAAATTAGCTTATCAAGTTGCTGTAAATGATCCTTTCGAAACGAACACGGCAAAGGCCATTGCTATAGAGCGCGCTAATTATAATCCCGGCAATGTGTCCAAAGTTTTGGAAGGCTACTTCCAATATGAATTTTGGGACGCAGAAAGTAATTTACTGCCTTATCGGGTAGGTTCTTATCTAGGCACAAAGAAGGTTTTTAATATCGGCGCAGGCTTCATCAATAATAATGAGGCTATGTGGAGCACTAATTCTTTGGGCGACACCGTACTGCATAATATGAACTTGTTTTCGGTAGATGCATTTTTAGATTTACCTCTAAAAGGAGGGTCTGCGATTACCGCTTATACGGCTGCTTATTTTAATGATTTCGGCCCTAATAATGTACGTTCAATCGGCATTATGAATCCCGCAGATGGTAGCTCTATTGGGTCATTGGCGGGGAATTCTTTTCCGACCCTCGGAACGGGTACAAGCATCTACACGCAAGTGGGCTATATGCTTCCCAAAAAAAGTGAGCAATTGGTTTGGCAGCCTTATGCAGCCTTCATTTACAGCGATTTTGAAGGTTTGAAGGATAGTAAGGGCAATCAAGTTCCCGTCACGGTTTTCGATCTAGGGTTGAATATGTTCTTAGCAGGTCATCATTCAAAACTAACCTTAAACTACCGTCATCGTCCCGACTTCACCAATCGCGATGCGATCGAGTATAAGCCTGAAGTGACCCTTCAAGCGATGATCTACCTATAATCAGAATCGCTCATCTACCTCTATCTCAATTCAATTTCAATCAATTTTAATAATACTCTTATGAAAGATCACACCAAAGCGCATAAATACTGGCGCGCCAATCTTAAACTTCTAGCCATTTTACTCAGTATTTGGTTTTTAGTTTCTTACGGAGCAGGAATCATTTTTGTCGACTTCCTTAACCAGTTCAAACTGGGTGGTTTTCCCCTCGGCTTTTGGTTTGCACAACAAGGATCCATTATCACTTTTGTGATTATAATATTTGTTTACGTGCGTAAAATGAATCAGTTAGACGCCAAATTCGGTTACACAGAAAAATAATATTTAAAGCAGAAAAATTATGGATATTCAAGTTATGACCTACATAATTGTAGGGATCACCTTTGCTCTTTATATCGGTATTGCCATTTGGAGTAGAGCCGGTTCTACCAAAGAATTTTACGTGGCCGGTGGTGGTGTTTCGCCTTTGGCTAATGGCCTAGCCACAGCGGCCGATTGGATGAGTGCTGCCTCGTTTATTTCTATGGCGGGATTGATTTCTACCCAAGGTTACGATGGTTCGGTGTACCTGATGGGCTGGACTGGTGGCTACGTTTTACTGGCACTTCTCTTGGCACCTTATCTACGTAAGTTTGGGAAATTTACCGTTCCTGATTTTATTGGCGACCGCTATTACAGCAATGTAGCTCGTACCGTAGCTATTATCTGCGCCTTATTTGTATCCTTTACTTATGTGGCAGGGCAAATGCGTGGCGTTGGAGTGGTATTTTCACGTTTCCTTGAAGTAGATGTAAACACGGGCGTAATCATTGGGATGATTATCGTTTTAATTTATGCCGTGCTCGGTGGGATGAAAGGAATTACCTACACCCAAGTAGCCCAATATGTAGTTTTAATTTTCGCCTTTATGGTGCCTGCTTTCTTTATCTCTATGATGTTGACGGGTAATATTATCCCACAAATTGGCATGGGGGCTAAAGTGGCCGACGGAACTTATCTGCTCGATAAGCTGAACCAACTCAATACGGAATTAGGCTTTGCGGCCTATACCGATGGCTCGAAAGATAAGATTGATGTATTCTTTATCACCGCTGCCTTAATGCTGGGAACTGCCGGTTTACCGCATGTAATTGTACGTTTCTTTACTGTGCCCAAGGTGCGCGATGCGCGTAAGTCTGCGGGTTATGCATTGGCGTTTATTGCGATTCTTTACACTACCGCTCCCGCAATTTCTGTATTTGCACGTACCAATTTGATTCAAACCGTAGAAGGAAAGGCCTATAGCGATTTACCTTCTTGGGTAGGGAATTGGGAGAAAACCCATCTTTTAGCTTGGACTGATAAAAATAACGACGGCCTAGTGCAATATCGCCCCGGCAGCGCAGTAGAGGGTAAAGCCCCTTTATTTGCAGGTGCAGTTGGTGTGCAAGGAAACCAAATTGTGACCAACCCAGATATGACTAACGAAAACGAATTATTTGTAGATCGTGACATCATCGTTCTTGCCAATCCAGAAATTGCTAACCTTCCTATATGGGTAATTGCCTTAGTAGCGGCGGGTGGTTTAGCTGCGGCTTTATCTACGGCCGCTGGTTTACTATTGGTTATCTCAACCTCCATTTCGCACGATTTATTAAAGAAACAATTAAGACCTAATATCTCAGATCGTGGCGAATTACTAGCAGCGCGCTTGTCGGCTTTTGTAGCAGTAATCGTAGCTGGATATTTTGGTATTCATCCTCCCGATTATGTCGCTGCCGTGGTAGCCTTGGCCTTTGGCTTGGCGGCTGCTTCTTTCTTTCCTGCTATAATTTTGGGAATCTTTTACAAAAAGATGAATAAGGAAGGCGCCGTTGCGGGTATGGTAAGTGGTTTACTGATTACCATTTTCTACATCCTTAAATTCAAATTCGACCTATTTGGAGGCGGAGGAAAAGAAGAGTGGTGGTTTGGTATTTCACCCGAAGGTTTCGGAACGGTGGGTATGTTGGTTAACTTCTTTGTAAGTATTGTGGTAATGAAATTTACTCCTGAAACTCCCGAAGAGGTGCAAGAGCTAGTAGAGGAAATTCGTATTCCATCTGGCGCTGGCGATGCAGTAGCGCATTAAGTTATTACATTAAATATTAGGGCTGTCTGCGGGCAGCCCTTTTTTCTGATTTTTGTCAGTGTGGTTTTAAATAGAAAAAGGTTAATTTGAAGAATGGAAAAGGTTTACGCTCTCAATGCTTTGCTAGTTTTTTGCTTGGTTCTGCTCTTATCGCCTCTTTTCTTTGGCTTCTTTTCTTCGCTATGGGCTTACAGCCTGTATCTCTTTTTTTTGTGGGTAATCATAATTGCCTATCTATATAAATGGTCTAAAGGACTGGAAGAGAAATAGATGTTTTACACTTTAGTAATCATAGGGATTTTATACCTCTTGCTCATATTTTTAGCGGGCTGGTTTTTCGAGCGAAAGCTTAGTGGCAGCACTTTTAGACCGTGGATGCCTTATGTTTACGCTTTAGCCCTAGCGGTATACTGTACTGCTTGGACTTTCTACGGCAGTATTGGGCGAGCTGCCAATTCTGGTCTAAGTTTTATTTTAATTTATCTCGGCCCCACCTTAGCATTATTCCTTTGGTACCCCGTTTCTAAAAAATTATTTCGCCTTAAAAATAGTCAGGGCATAAGCTCCTTGGCCGATTTCCTTGCCGCACGCTACGGTAAAAGTCAGGCTCTAGGTGCCTTAGTTGCTATGCTATCTCTTTTAGGGATTTTACCGTATATCTCTCTGCAAATTAAGGCGATAAGTGAAAGTTTTAGCTTCTTGGCGCAGGCCGACATAAAATCCAGCTCTAGCACGGCCGATCCCGCACTTTACGTTAGTCTTTTGATGATTGTTTTTACCATAGCCTTCGGGACACGTTACGTGCAAGGAAATCGCCCCAAAGCAGGACTAATTGGAACTATCGCTTTCGAAAGCCTTTTTAAACTTATTGCCTTTGTGGTGGTGGGAATTATTGCCATTAAAAGTTTTGTAAAACATCCTCAGTTTGATCAGGCTTGGTTAAACTTTCAATCGCTTTCGCTAGATGCGGAGGGAACAGAATGGATGAGTACTTTATTAATTTCGGCCTTCGCATTTATGCTTCTGCCACGGCAGTTTCAAATGGGAATTGTAGAGAATAACAGCGAAAGGAATATCGCTAAAGCATTGTGGCTCTTTCCTTTATACTTGCTAATAATCAATCTTTTCATTTTGCCTTTTGCTTTTATGGGGCAAGTTTTAAGTCCCGAGGTAAATAGCGATTTCTATTTATTAAGTGTCAGTAAAATCCTTTCGGGAGATGCGCTCGCAACTTTAGCTTTTCTCGGTGGACTATCGGCTTCTACTTCCATGATTATCGTGTCTACTTTGGCTTTGGGTAATATGATTAGCACCTATCTTCTGGTGCCTTATTTTGCGGTGAAAAATAAGCCAGCCACGAAGCGAATCATTAATTTAAGACGCTTGGCCATTGCCCTAATTATTATTCTCGCTTATCTCTATTATCACTTTATAGCGCTCAGCAACTCCTTGGTTAGCATTGGCTTAATTTCCTTTGTGGCGATGAGTCAGTTTGCTCCCGCTTTTTTAGGAGGGCTTTATTGGCGAGACGCGAAAAGACCCGCCGCCTATTGGAGTATAACTTTAGGATTTATTATTTGGTTTTACTTTTTAGTGATGCCTAATCTTGCCCAAATTTCAGAGCTCAATTATTGGTTAAATTCTCCTTTTTCGGCCGCGAATATTGCCGCAAGAATGGGGCTTTCAACTTTTTCGGCCGCGAGCTTTTTAAGTTTAGGTTTTAATGCTATTCTTTTTGTTTTTCTTTCCCTGCGATTAAATTCCAGCATTGAAGAGCAAAACCAAGCCTTGCTTTTTGTGGCCGCCGATAAGTTTGGAACCAAAGAAAACAGCCCCAGTCTGTACCGTGGCACCGCACCCTTTCCCAATATGAAGGCTCTCTTGGTTAACTTTTTAGGTAGCCATCGTACGGAAGAGGTTTTAGAGCGCTATGCTCGCCTCAACAATATAAATTGGCTCTCGTCTCCCTTGGCCGATGGTCGCATGATTACTTACGCCGAACGTCTGTTATCGGAAACGATTGGTCCTGCTAGTGCCAAAATTATGATTGCTTCGGTAGTGCAAAAAGAAGAGCTAAGTCAGAGGGAAGTACTCGATATTTTGGAGGAGAGTAAAAAGGTATTACTCCTTAATAAAGAACTGAGTAAACGAAGTGATCAGCTGAAAAAAGCGACTGAAAAATTACAAGAAGCGAACGATAAACTCCTTGAGTTTGCCGATTTAAAAGACGAGTTTTTATACACCGTTACACACGAGCTGCGTACCCCATTAACTGCTATTCGCTCGCAGGCAGAATTGTTACAAGACGACCCCGAAATGCCTGAAGCCGATCGGCAAATGTTTTTAGATAATATAGTGGCCGATTGCGATAGGCTTACCCGTTTAATTAGTAATGTTCTCGATTTAGAAAAATTTGAAAGCGGTAACCAGAAACTATCGCTTACCAAGGTGCAGGTGGGCGATTTAATTCGCAATGCCGTCGCAAATTACCAGGCTATGGCCCTTAAGCAGGGCATCGATCTAGCTTGTGATATTGACGATTCCTTAAAAGGGACCTATGCCGATGCCGACCGAATTGCGCAGGTAATTACCAACCTTTTAGGTAATGCCCTAAAGTTCGCTGCCGCAGATGGCGGTGTAGTAAGAGCTTCAGCTATTCAATTAGAGGACAGCGTTAAAGTATCTATCCTCGATAATGGCAACGGTATTCCTGCCGCAGATCAAGAAATTATTTTTGATAAGTTTTATCAAGTGCGCGATCAAACTCGTCGTAAGCCCTCGGGCAGCGGATTAGGTTTAGCGATTTGTAAAAACATTGTGCAAATGCACCGCGGTAAAATTTGGGTCGAATCTACCGCCAAGGGTGAAACCTGCTTGTGCTTTACCTTGCCTCAGTACACTAAAAATCCCCTCAAGAGCTAAAATATGTCTAGTAAAATTCTGATTGTAGATGACGAAATAAATATACTAATGTCCCTCGAATACCTTTTTAAACGCAAAGGCTACGAGGTTTTTATCGCACGCAATGGAACGGAGGCCAAGGCTTTGGTAGATAGTTCTTCTCCCGATTTAGTTCTTCTGGATATTATGATGCCGGATGTAGATGGATATGAAGTTTGCCAATATATCAAAGCCAAGGAAAATGCCCCTAAAGTTATTTTCCTTTCTGCGAAAAGCAAAAAAAGCGACGAAGAAAAAGGTTACGAAGTGGGTGCTGACCTATACCTACACAAGCCTTTTTCGAATAAAGAAATAGTGCAAAAGATCAAAGAATTAATCACCTCACCATGAATTATCAAGAAGAATATAAAAAAAGCATATCAGACCCCGAAGGGTTTTGGGGGGCTCAAGCGCAAGCCCTCGACTGGTATAAACCGGCGGATCAGGTTTTAAGTATCGACGAAAATGGTTTGTACCGCTGGTTTAAAGGCGCCTATACCAATACGGCTTATTTGTCCCTCGATTACCACGTAGAAAATGGGCGTGCTGATCAAATTGCCTTGCAATACGATTCCCCTGTAACCCAAACCAAGCGAGCCTATACCTTTCGCGATATGCGCGATCGTGTGGCGAAAATTGCGGGCGGCCTTAAAAAATTAGGGGTACTAAAGGGTGACACGGTAGTCATCTATATGCCCATGATTCCCGAGGCGGTAATGACCATGCTAGCTTGTGCGCGTTTAGGCGCTGTTCATTCGGTAGTGTTTGGTGGTTTTGCGCCCCATGAATTAGCGATCCGCATTGATGATGCGAAACCGAAGCTAATTGTAACCGCTTCTTCCGGCATTGAAGTAGATCGAATTATTCCCTATAAGCCAATGGTGGATAAGGCCGTAGATTTAGCAGAACACAAAGTTCAGAATGTGGTGATCTTTCAGCGTAAGCTTGGTGCGTTAGTGCCGAGTAAAGACTATGATATCGACTTTGAAACTATGGTCGCATCTGCGGAAAGCGTGGGCTGCACCCCTCTGGAAGCCACCGATCCACTTTATATTTTATATACCAGTGGAACTACGGGTAAGCCCAAAGGCGTAGTACGCGATAATGGTGGGCATGCCGTGGCCTTGCGTTACAGTATGGAGAAAGTTTACGGTTTGAAACCCGGCGATGTGTTTTGGGCGGCCTCCGATATTGGCTGGGTGGTAGGTCATTCTTATATTGTGTATGCCCCGCTTATTAGTGGGGTTACGACCATTCTTTTCGAAGGAAAACCTATTCGCACGCCCGATGCCTCTACTTTTTGGCGGGTAATTTCCGAGTATAAGGTAAATGTGATGTTTACCGCACCTACTGCCATTCGCGCCATTCGTCAAGAAGATCCTAATGGCGTGTTTATTAAGGCTTACGATTTAAGTTCCTTGCGCCTGCAGTTTTTAGCGGGCGAGCGTTGTGATGTGGCAACTTTAAGTTGGACCCGCAAGCAACTAGGTATTCCCGTTATTGATCATTGGTGGCAAACGGAAAGTGGTTGGCCTATGCTAGCTAATTTAGCGGGACTTGAGCTTTTACCGATAAAAGAAGGCTCGGTGGCGAAAGCAGTACCCGGTTATGATTTACGAATTTTAGATGAGGAAGGCGACGAAAAACCAGCGGGTGCCGAGGGTTATGTAGCAGTTAAACTGCCGCTGCCGCCTGGTTGCTTACCTACGCTTTGGGAGCAAGATCAAGGTTTTAAGGATAGTTATTTAAGTCGCTTTCCAGGCTATTATTTTAGTGGTGATGGCGGTTTTAAAGATGCAGACGACTATCTATTTATCACCGGAAGGGTAGACGATATAATTAACGTGGCAGGTCATCGTCTTTCTACGGTAGAAATGGAAGAGGTGGTTGCCGCTCACCCATTAGTGGCAGAATGTGCTGTGGTAGGAGTTAACGACGAAATAAAAGGACAGATTCCTTTGGCTTTAGTGGTGGTGCAGCAGAGTCAGCAAAATTTTTTGGAGATCGGTAATGAAATCATATCTTCGATCAGATCAGAAATTGGTCCAGTAGCGGCCTTAAAAACGGTGGTTCAAGTGAAGCGTTTGCCGAAAACACGTTCGGGTAAAATCTTACGCAAGTTAATCCGAGCGATTGCCAACAAAGATGAGTTTAGCATTCCTTCCACTATCGATGATCCCACTATTGTAGAAGAAATTAAAGAAGCAATACATCCCAATTATAAACAGACAAATTAGAATATATGAAAGCAAAATACCGCATTAACTCCATTGAGGAGTATCATGAGCAATATGCACTAAGCATCGAAAAACCTGAAGAGTTTTGGGCCGAAATAGCTAGTAATTATCAGTGGCAAGCGCCTTGGAATAAAACATTAGAGTGGAATTTTAAAGGCCCTGATATAAAGTGGTTTAAAGGTGCTAAACTTAATATTACTGAAAACTGCTTGGATCGACATTTAGAGTCGCGCGGCAATAAACTGGCCTTAATTTGGGAACCTAATGATCCCAAAGAAAGATATGTTCGCATGACCTACCGTGAATTGCACGAAGAAGTTTGTAAAACCGCGAATGTTCTTAAAAAACATGGTATTACCAAGGGAGACCGGGTGGCTATTTATATGCCGATGATTCCTCAATTAACCGTAACTGTTTTAGCTTGTGCACGCATTGGCGCCATACATTCGGTAGTTTTCGCAGGTTTCTCTGCCCACGCTTTGGCCGATCGAATAAATGATTCGGCTTGTAAAATGGTCGTAACTGCCGATGGTATGTATCGTGGCGCCAAGGAGATTCCTTGCAAGGCAGTGGTAGATGAGGCTCTTAAAACTTGTACCTCCGTAGAAACGGTTATAGTAGCAGAGCGTACCCAATGGAATGTTAAAATGCAAGAAGGTCGCGACTTTTGGATGCATGAAGAATTGGCAACTGCCGATAGGCATTGTCTGGCCGAGCCAATGGATAGCGAGGATATGCTCTTTATTTTATACACTTCGGGTAGCACAGGAAAACCGAAAGGTGTAGTACACACTTGTGGTGGTTATATGGTTTATGCTGGCTATAGCTTTATGAATGTGTTCCAATATGATGAAAGTGATGTGTACTGGTGTACGGCCGATATAGGTTGGATTACTGGGCATAGCTATATTGTTTATGGACCCCTATTAAATGGCGCCACAACCCTAATGTTTGAAGGCGTTCCGACTTATCCCGATGCTGGTCGTTTTTGGCAGGTATGTGATAAGCATGGGGTAAATCAGTTTTATACTGCTCCTACAGCTATTCGAGCCTTAATGGCTAAAGGGGAAGATCATGTTTTAAGTTATGGCCTCTACTCCTTAAAAACATTAGGAACCGTAGGCGAGCCTATTAATGAGGAGGCCTGGGAGTGGTACCATATTCACGTAGGTAAAGAAAAATGTCCTATTGTAGATACCTGGTGGCAAACCGAAACGGGTGGAATTATGATTTCTGGATTAGGAGCGCATAGTCCTATGAAGCCATCTTTTGCAGGTTATCCATTACCGGGTATTCAGCCTGTATTATTAGATCAAGAAGGAAATGAAATTGAAGGCAATGGTGAGGAAGGTTATTTAGCCGTGCGCTTTCCTTGGCCAAGTATGCTACGCACGACTTATGGGGATCATGAGCGTTGTAAAAACACCTATTTCTCCCATTATGAGGGTTATTACTTTACTGGAGATGGGGCTCGTCGCGATGAGAATGGCATGTATCGTATTATTGGTAGAGTCGATGACGTAATTAATGTAAGTGGTCACCGTTTTGGTACCGCTGAAATTGAAAATGCCATTAACTCCAATGATCATATCGTAGCCGAAAGTGCCGTAGTAGGTTATCCACACGATATAAAAGGACAAGGAATATATGCTTATGTTATTACCAAAGAACCACCCACCAACCCCGATAAGTTACGCGCAGAAATTGTGGAAACGGTGGTTCAAGAGATCGGAAAAATAGCGAAGCCCGATAAAATCCAGTTTGTGAGTGGTTTGCCCAAGACGCGTTCGGGTAAGATTATGCGTAGAATTTTAAGAAAAATCGCAGAAGGGGATACCAGTAATTTAGGGGATACCTCTACCTTATTAGATCCAGATGTGGTGGATGAGATTAAAGATGGGGCAATTTAGCTTCTAAATTTATATCCTAATATAATGATAATCAAAGCGATGACTGAAAATCATCGCTTTTTTTTATTAATAATGGGCCTTATGTGAAATATTGTCTTTTATTTTGCTGATTCGGAGGGAAATAAATGTTATCAATGTTGATTTTAGTCAAAGACTTTGACAATGAGGAGGATGCGCGTCTTTTAAAGGCAAAGCTCCTAGAGAAAGGTATTAAGGCTTTTGCGAATAATGTGGGTTCTACTTACGAAAATCACAAGTTCCCCGAAGGCCATGCTATTGCTGTACCAAACGACTCATTTGAAAAAGCACTGCAGGTTTTACGTGTTCTGGAAGTGGAACAAAGAATTGCTAATGCGCAAAAAGCAAATTGTCCGAACTGTGGTTCTGATTCGCTTAGAGCTAAAGATATGATGAAGGGGCAGTTTTTTAAAACGGTGAGCTTTTATTGGTCAACCTTAGGTAGCCGCCTTCGCTATCACAAAGCAAGTTACCAAGTATGTCGTTCTTGCGGTTTAGAGTTCGCTTAGGAAGGTTAAAATTTTCCCAACCTCTGGTCTGATAGTAACGTTTACTAATTGGATAGACTTTGGTGCTAATTCTCACTTATTAGGGAGTTTTTTTAGCCTAATTTTGACTTATGCGTAACTTATTAACTATAGGGTTCACTTTTATCATGCTGATAGCAAATTTGCATCAGTCGATGAGCTACGCTTTTTTTAAAATAAATCAGCCTAACATCTCTAGCGAAAAGTGCGAAATGCGCCGAGTGGAGGATAATAATTGCCAAGGCTCATGTGTTTTGCGCGAAATGTTGCAACCTAGTGAGGAGCGGGAGAATCCAGTTTCTTGGCTTGACTTAAGGTTGGACGAATATTTAAACAACGACTTAGAGGAATTTAGTTTAAACGTGTTTAAGCCCTTCGTTGCAAAAACGGGGTTTAACGTCCAAGTTTGGTTAGATAAGACATTGGTTTTTAAGATTTGGCGGCCGCCGCAAAAAGTGATTTAATCCACGATTTGCTTATTTCAATCTTAAATTATCAAAAAATGAAAACAAAAATTTTAGGCCTTCTGGCCCTTGCTATAATTTCTACCTCTGCCTGTAAAGACGATGAGCCCGTATCAAATACTCCAATTGCAAACACTACGGTGCAGGTTAATTTAAATTATGATTTCAACTTCGGTACGGAAGACTTTTCCTTAAACACCGAGTATACATTGGATAATGGTTATAAGGTACGTTACAGTTTGGCGACCTTCTATCTTTCCAAACCTGTGATTATGGATGATGCCGGCGGTATGACCGCCCTTAGTCCTGAGTATTTAATTGTTCGTCCCGATGTAACAATGTCTGATCTTGGTTTCATGCAAGAAGGTCATGCGCACATGTTTAATTTTAGCGTTGGGGTGGATTCCGCTTCCAATACTGAAAATGGCTCAACTGGCGTTCAACCCACCGATTTTTCAGATCCTACTCATCCTCTAGGGCCACAACCTGAGGGCATGTACTGGACTTGGGCTAGTGGTTACATCTTCGTTAAAATAGAAGGTGAGGTTGATTATGAAGGTGACGGTACTTACGATCAAGTGTTCAAATATCACTTAGGAACTAATGAGTTTAGAAAAGATCGTAGCGCCATGCTGCATACTGATGTGAAGGGTGGTGAAACACTGAATGTTGTTTTAGCAGTCGATTATAAAGAGTTTTTGAATGGAGTAGATTTAAATACCGAAATCTTAACCATGTCGATGAACGACGGAAGAGCGCTTGGATTTAAAATGATGGATCAGTTTGATAAAGCCCTTACCATTAGTAAAATGGATGATGGCCACAAAAACAACTAATAGAAATTGGAAAGGGAGATTGGCTTTAGTTAGCCTCTCCCTTTTTATATTTTCTTCTTGTATTAAAGAAGAAAAAGTGGTTGTTAACAGCTCTAATGCGGTAATTAGTTTAACTATTCCCCATTTCCCTAGTATGGAGATGGAGTCTGACAAACTTATCACTCGTGAACGGGCAGAATTGGGTGAAGATCTATTTTTTGATCCAATACTAAGTCGCAATTTCGATATTTCTTGTTCCTCTTGTCATCTCACTAATTTAGCTTTTACGGATGGATTGAAAGTGAGTGTGGGCACGGAAGGGCGCATGCACAATCGCAATTCACCTACTTTGTTTAATGTTGGCTGGCATCCTTACTTTTTTATGGATGGCGGTAATCCTAGTTTAGAAAGTCAGGTTATTGGGCCTATCGAAGAGCATCGTGAAATGGATCTTCCTTTTACCGAGGCTATCGCTCGCGTTGCGGCAGATGCCAATTACAATGAAAAATTTCAAAGAGTTTTTGATTTACCCGTTAGTGCCTATACTTTAAGTTTAGCTCTTGCTACTTACGAAAGAACTCTGGTCTCTTATCGCAGTGCTTTTGATGAGTATTATTATTATGGCGATACTTTGGCTTTAACCAATCAAGAAAAGAGGGGTTTAGCGCTTTTTAAGAGTGAGGCATTAAGTTGTGTAAGTTGTCATCAATTCCCTTTAACTACAGACTTTAGTTTTCAGAATAATGGTTTGTATGAAGACTATACCGCTGACCCTGGTCGGGCACGCGTAACCAACAATTTGGCTGAACACGAAGGAAAGTTTAAAGTAGCGATGCTTAGAAATATTGCACTTACAGGACCTTATATGCATGATGGTTCCCTCTCTACTTTAAGTGAGGTGATTGATCATTACGCATCTGGCGGAAGCCAACACCCACTAAAAAGCGACCTTATCAAAGGCTTTACAATATCTGCCGATGACAAGGCCGCTCTTATTGCTTTTCTAGAAAGTCTTACCGATACGGTTTCCTATAAAAAGGTGTATTAATCGTTTAGTCGATCTTTTACATAGCTAATTTCGGTTTTGCCGTGTGGTAAAGGCTTACCTTCTTTATCGAGATTTACAAATACAAGCTTTTCTATTTTTAAAACAAATTCGCGAGTAAGCTTATTACGAACAATACAGTTCATAGTAATGGATGTCTTGCCAAAACTAGTCGCTTCAATACCTAATTCTATAATATCACCTTGTCGTGGGGCAGAGATGAAATTAATCTCAGAAATGTACTTGGTGACCACGTGCTCGTTTTCCAATTGCACGATGGCGTAAATTACCGCCTCTTCGTCAATCCAACTCAAAAGACGCCCTCCGAAAAGGGTTTCATTAGGATTGAGATCTTGGGGCTTCACCCATTTGCGCGTGTGAAAATTCATACTTCTTATTTTAAGAAGGCAGAATACATCCAAACACTTTTCTCATGCTCGCGAATGTAATCACTCATTAAGGCGTTGGTACCTTCGTCTTCCGCATCTGCCGAAAGGCTTAAGATTTCGCGCTCTAATTTTAATAGTTCGGTAAAACCGATTAATACCGTTTGCACGGCTGCGCGTGCTTCGCTTACATCGGTTGTTTCTTTAATGCTGCTGTTTTTTAAGTAAGCGGTATAACTATGTAAGGGTTTTTCACCTAAGGTTACAATGCGCTCGGCTATTTCATCAATTTTGAGAAAGGAATCGTTGTACAATTCCTCAAATTTCACGTGTAATTCGAAAAACTTTTCGCCTTTAATGTTCCAATGCAATCCGCGTATGTTGATGTAAAATAACTGATAAGCAGCAAGTAGATTATTTAATTTGTTGGCGAGATTTTTTGATTGCTCTGTGTCGAGTCCGATATGATTCATAGTTTTTATATATTGATTTTAAAATATATTCAAATATAACTATATTTAAGGAGACTCGCAAGTTTTAGAGCGGTTAATCCCAAAGAAAAAGCCACCCAGAGGTGGCTTTGCTACTAAAAATTATGGAATTTAATAAGGCTTAACGCACTCCGTGCATTAATTTATTTAGCGGCTTACTTGCGATCATGATTAAGATGGAAATACCAATCAGAACATATCCTAAATTGGAGAAAACACCAATATACTTATCAAAAGCAGCTGCAAGATCCAAACTTACACCTGCTGCTGAGCCATGGCTATCACTACTGGTAAGGCTGGCGATTTTTCCACCCAGGTAATTTGCGATAGCAAAACTTAAAAACCATGCACCCATTGCTGTACCCGCAATTTGTTTGGGGGCTAACTTGGTAACCATACTTAAACCAATCGGTGAAAGGAATAACTCACCGGTGGTGTGCAATAAGTATAGCAATACGAGGGTAATAAGAGGAACAGTATAACCATCGGTTAATTCTGCAGCCACAAGAGTTACTAAGAAACCTAAGCCTAATTGTAAAATACCGTAAGCAAACTTCATGGGGATGCTTGGGTTACGTCCCATTTCCGAAAGTTTAACCCACATTACTGAGAAGATAGAGCCGAAGATGATAATAAATGCGGGATTGAAGAACTGCGTCATCGCGGCAGGCATTTCCCATCCAAAAATCATACGATCTACATTTCTGTCGGCAAAAAGTGTTAAGGAAGTTCCTGCTTGCTCAAAACAAGCCCAGAAGGTTATATTAATTAAAATGAAAATCACCAGGGCAATCATACGGTCGCGGTAAATCGGGCCATTATCAATGCCAGCCTTAATTAAGCTATAGGCTACCCAAACAAAAACTCCCAATAAAAGGTAGTCCATAATTTCATTCTTAGAAATAAGAACAAAACAAGCAGGAATGGTAGCTAAGGAACCTAAAATAATGAGGTGAACCATATTTAATCCTAAGAAAACAGGCTTTTTAGCTTCTTCTCTAATATCAAGTCCATCAGCCGCTTGGTAGCGGTGGCGGCCAAACCAGAAAATAAGAAGAGCACTAAGCATTCCCACGCCTGCCATGGCAAAGCCATAGTGGTAGCCATAAGTTTGCCCTACATAGGCCACAAGGGTAGTGGCTAATAAGGAGCCAATATTAATACCGATGTAAAAAATTGTAAAACCTGAATCACGGCGTGGGTCGTTTTCTTCGTAAAGCTTTCCTACTATAGTCGAAATGTTAGCCTTAAAGTAACCGTTCCCAACAATAATGGCTCCCATGCCAATTAAAAGCCACGTATCATCACCACCTAAAATCATAAACTCACCAATGGCCATTAGTATCGCTCCGAGAATAATTGCTAAACGATAGCCTAAATACTTATCAGCTAATTTGCCTCCTAATACGGCTGCGGCATAAACTAAGCCCGTATAGGCCCCGTAAATTAAGGTGGCTTCCGAATCGCCCTTCATTAATTGGTTTACCAAATAAAGGGTTAGTAAGGCGCGCATTCCATAGTAACAGAAACGTTCCCACATTTCTGAAAAGAATAAAACGAATAAGCCATTGGGGTGCCCCAATTTAGGCGCAGTAGCTGTGTTTGACATGGTATAATTGTTTAAAGGTTCGAATAAACGAAATTTTAAATCAAATTGGAAATGCTTTTTTAAGCAGATTCAACTACCTCTCCATGCGGATTAGGTTCATCGGTATCATCTTCGGTTCCGTGAGTCATTTTACTCAAGCGTTTCGAGAATAGAATTAGTAAAACTCCAAGACTCACGGTAAAAATTACAAGGCCTCCAAAAACGGCTGTTTCTCCTAAGTCTTCCGCCTGACGGCCAATATAGGAAGCTAAGAAATTGGCTAAACCAGTGGCAGCAAAATATACTCCCATCATGGAAGCCACAATTTTCTTAGGTGCTACTTTGGTAATAAAAGATAATGCAACTGGCGACAGTGCTAATTCTCCTAGAGTGTGGAATAAATAAGCAAATAGTAACCATTGAATTCCAGATTTCTTGGCTACAATTATGGCTTCACCTACACGTTCGTACTCAGCTTCCTGGCTGGCTAGTACCATAAAAAGATACCCTAATCCCATTACAATGGTACCAATTGCCATTTTGGTAATTGCCGATAATTTAATGCCCTTGCGGGAAAGGTATAACCATAAAGAAGCGACTATCCCTCCAAAAATCATAATATAACCCGCATTCAAACTTTGGAATACTGCGGCCGGAACTTCAAATGAACCAACATTTCTATCCGTGATTAGATCAGTATAGATATTCATTAATCCACCCGCTTGCTCAAAAGCAGTCCAAAAAACGATTACAATTAAAAAGGAAATGCACAATACAATAATGCGATCCCATTCCTCTTTGGTGAACTTTTTATTGCCATTATCCGCAATTCGCTGTTTGCGCTCATCCTTAGTTTCAATATTACCAACATGGGTGAGGTACTTCTGTCCCCAAATAAAAACGGCTTGCCCTAATAGCATTCCAAATCCTGCCAGTGTAAAACCCCAATGCCAGCCATATTCGGCCGCAACCAAGGAAACGATAATTCCTGCGAGAAAAGCGCCGAGGTTAATACCCATATAAAAAATAGTGAAGCCAGCATCACGACGTACATCGCCATCTCTGTAAAGGCCACCCACCATGGTGGAAATATTAGGTTTTAATAAACCTACCCCTAAAATAATTAAAGCTAAACCGCTAAAAAAGAGTACTTGAGAATGAAAAGCCAACATAAACTGACCAATTACGAGTAGCCCTCCGCCAAGCATTACCGACTTCTTTTGTCCTAATAAGCGGTCGGCGATAATGCCCCCGGGAATGGACATGATATACACCAAGGCGGTGTAAATACCATAAAGTAATAAAGCCTCGTCTCTGGTCCAGCCGTAGCCCGCGTCTATGCCACCCTCAACCTGTGCAATAAGGAATAATACCAAAAGCCCGCGCATGCCATAATAGCTAAAGCGCTCCCACATTTCAGTAAAGAATAATATGGCTAGGCCAATTGGATGTCCGAAAAAGGTAGGTTGATTTTTGCCTACTTCACTTTGTATGCTCATTTGCTGTTTGGTACTAATTATAAGTTTTTAAGTAAAAAATCTGTCATCTTGGTGTAAAGGTGATACCGTGTGTTACCGCCAAAAATACCATGGTTTTTATCGGGATAGATAAAAAGATCGAATTGTTTATTGCTTTGCACCAAACTTTCTACCATACGCATGGTATTTTGCACGTGCACATTGTCATCGGCCGTTCCGTGCACTAAAAAGTAAGAGCCTTTCAACTTGTCTACATGATTAATAGGAGAGTTTTCATCGTAACCGCTGGCATTTTCCTGCGGCGTCCGCATATAGCGCTCGGTATAAATATTATCGTAAAAGCGCCAATTGGTAACGGGAGCAACCGCAATGGCCGCTTTAAAAACATCGGCTCCTTTGGTAATTCCTAGGCTACTCATATAGCCACCATAACTCCAACCCCAAATGCCAATGCGACTGCCGTCTATATAATCCAATTGGCCAAAAGTTTTAGCAGCACTAATCTGATCTTCAATTTCGTACTTGCCTAATTCTTGATAAGTTACCGTGCGGAAATCGCGTCCTTTTGCACCGGTTCCGCGATTATCAACGCTTACTACGATATAGCCTTGTGCGGCCAAACTTTGGTACCAAAAACTATTGAAACTGTCGTATTTATCTTGTACGGTTTGTGATCCGGGGCCACCGTAAACAAACATAAGTAACGGGTATTTTTTAGTGGTATCAAAATTCTGTGGCTTAATCATCCAAGCATTTAAACTTTGTCCGTTTTCAGTATCCAAAACCATAAATTCTTTGCTACTTAAATCGTAGCTTTCTAAACGTTCTACTAAGCTAGCGTTGTCGGTAATTACGCGCAGTTCTTTGCCGTCTGCTTGGTGTAGGGTTTCATAAGTAGGCCTTGCGGCAGATGAGTAGGTATTAATAAAGTACTTCATGCCCTTGCTGAAGTTGGCATCGTTCCAGCCTTTTTGCGAACTGAGCTTTTGCTTATTCTTGCCGTTTAACTTGATGCGGTAAATATCGCGTTGTATGGAATTATCTTCGGCTGCTTGATAGTACAAATAACCGCTTTCGGCGCTGTAGCCATAAAACTCGGTTACTTCCCAAGGGCCTTTAGTGATTTGTTTTTTCACTTTACCATCCTCATCCATTAGGTAAATGTGATGATAGCCGTCTTTTTCGCTGGTCCAAATAAAATCGCCATTGTCTAAAAAGCGAAGATTATCGTTAATTTCCAAATAGGCTTCGGCCCTTTCGCGGTAAAGCTCTTCTACCTCTAATTCTTCGTCTTCCACTTCTACTTCCCAAAGCACCAATTCGTTTTGGTGACGGTTTAAAGTAAATACTACTAACTCATCTTCTTCCTCAGTCCATTTAATGCGAGGAATGTATTCGTAAGCCTGCGGTATCTCAACGCGATAGTCTTTGTTCGTTTTACTGTCGTAGATGTGTATACTAACCTTGGAGTTCACCTCGCCTGCTTTGGGGTATTTAAATACATCCTGACTAGGGTAAAGACCTTGTCCGTAAACATCCATAGAGAAGGTTGGTACGGCACTTTCATCAAATTGATAATAGGCAATGTATCGGCCCTTAGGCGACCATTCGAAACCTTTGTGAAAGCTAAATTCTTCTTCATAAACCCAGTCAACGGCACCGGCAATTAAAGCATCTTCTTGGCCTTGGCCAAAACTTACGATCTCGTTATTATTATCTAAATCCTGAATGTGCATGCGGTTTCCCGCTACAAAAGCCACTTTATTTTCGGTGGGTGAAAGATCGGCTAGCTGTTGCTTACCATCTGCTTTAATGCTATCCAGTTCCTGTGTTTTTAAGTCGTACACATAATAATAGCTGCGCGAGGAGTGACGGTATATCGACTCCGTTTCCGTGGCTAGTAAAACTTTATCTTCACTGGCATTGAACTGATAATCGTCAAAATCGATACTTTTCCCGATAGCTTCTTTAATTTTGACTGCCGAAACTAGCGTTTCCACTTGCTTGCCCGTGGCATAGCTAAACTTTTCAATGCTGGGACCCGTTTTACTAGCTTGAAGAATGGTGAAGTGTTCGCCATCGTTCATGCTATTTAGTCCCGCGGTGGAGCGTGCGTAAAAGGCATAGCGTTGCCAAATATCTTCTACCGTGACGGTCTTTTTTTGAGCATTGGCTCCTAAAAAGCCAAAAACTACTAGGAGAAGGGAAATTCGGTATTTATAGAACATTGCTTAATTTTTAAGAGCGCCTAAAATAGAATATTTTGAAGACACCTAAGGCCTTTCAGGCGATAGAAACTCGCGACCTTACATATTTTAGAGACTTAGTTCCCCAGTCGGCTATTTTTATCGATGCTGAGAACCTCGAAAAATACGGTCACGATGAAACCGAAGATTTGCAATTTAATCCGCAAGTGGTATTAAAACCCGCTTCCGCAGATGAGGTTTCTAAAATCTTAAACTACTGCAATGCACGCAATATTGCAGTAACAGCCAGTGGAGCTCGAACGGGATTAAGTGGCGGTGCCTTACCATTATTTGGCGGGGTAGCTCTTTCTACAGAGAACTTAAATCGAATTTTAGAAATTGACGAGCGCAATTTACAAGCGACGGTGGAGCCGGGGGTTATTAATCAGGTTTTTCATGAAGCTTGTAAAGAGAAGGGTTTATTCTATCCCCCCGATCCCAGTAGTTGGGGTAGCAGTTTTATTGGCGGAAATTTAGCCTTAAACGCAGGTGGCCCGAAGGCAGTGAAGTACGGAGTTACTAATGCTTATGTGCTAGATTTAGAAGTGGTTTTAGCCGACGGTTCCATAATAAATACCGGCGCTCGCGTGTTAAAAAATAGTACTGGTTATAATCTCACTCAGTTAATGGTGGGCAGTGAAGGCACCTTTAGGAATCATTACCAAAGCCACTTTTCTGTCTTTGTCTTATCCAAACACAATATGCTTTTTTGTTGTGCCTTTTTGCGGCTCTTAAAGCCTGCGAGGGCGGTATCGGCCATTTTTCAGGGCGGGAATCACTCCCAGTGGAATGGAGTTTATGGAACGCGACAATTGACTATACCTTAAAGTTTGTGGATAATGTAGAATTACCCATTGCCCCAGAAGTGCAAGCTCACTTACTAATTCGAAGTAGATGGTAATTATCCCGAAACCCTCATGCAGGACTGCGAAGCTATTGCGGAAATTGTGATGAGCTTCGGCGCTTTTGAACCCTTATTTGCCGATAATGAAAAAGACAAAGCAGCACTCTGGACTTTGCGCAGAAGGGTAGGGGGAAGCGGTAAAATCGCACTCCATTTATAAGGAGGAGGGATACAGTGGTACCACGCGCTGAATTAGCTAATTTATTGGGCGTGGTTTAAGGAGAGCTGGGTAATCAATATGGTTTTTAAATCGGTGTGTTACGGCCATGCCGACGACGGAAACCCCATGTAAATATCCTTAAAGAAGATATGAGCGATGCCGCTTGGGAGCAAGATTTGCCTAAAGCCATTCGCGCTTTATTTACCGCGGTTAAGAAAATGGGTGGCACCATAAGTGGCGAACACGGTATAGGTTATGTGCAAAAAGATTATTTAGATATCGCCTTTAACGCAGTAGAGTTAAATCTGCAAAAGCAAATTAAAAAAGCCTTCGATCCCAAGGGGATTTTAAACCCAGGGAAGGTTTTTCCTGATGAGCATTTTTAGGCTAGTCTGTTTTTCTCTTACGAAGAAGGGATGAGTCATATTGCGCATCTACCGAAAGGTATTTACTACCTAAAATTAGCCAATGGCTCTAGCGAGAAAATTGTAAAGTCTTAATCGAGTAGATCCATTGCCTCGCGAATAATTACACAGGCCTTGCGAATGTCCTCCTCGCTAATATTTAGAGGAGGAGCAATGCGAAATGCTTCAGGACAGGAAAGGAACCAAAAGCAGATTACTCCTTTTTTCATGCAGTATTCTACAATAGTTTGTACCTCTTCGGCATTCGCGAATTCAAAAGCGAAGTAAAGGCCTTTGCGGCGGATTTCTAAAACCCGTGGGTGTTGCAATAATTCCTCGAAAAGGGCGCCTTTGGCTTCTACCTGGGCGAGAATATTTTCTTCTTCCAACAATTCGAGGCAGGCAAGGGAAGCCGCGCAGGATAAGGGATTTCCCCCGAAAGTGGTAATATGCCCCAGCATGGGTTTTTCCCTTAGACACTGCATAATTTCGTAGCTCGAAATAAAAGCACCTAAAGGCAAGCCACCGCCTAAAGCTTTAGCGCTGCATAAAATATCGGGAATTACGCCATAATGCTCGAAGGCGAAAAGTTTACCCGTGCGGCCCATGCCCGCTTGAATTTCATCGAAAATTAATAAAGCACCCATCTCGCTGCAGCGCGCACGCAGGGCTTCCAAATAATTTTGGTCGGGAATGCGAATACCGGCATCACCTTGTATGGTTTCCACAATTACGCAAGCGGTTTTTTCGCTTATCGCAGAAAGCTCCCCAATTTTATTAAAGTTTAAAAAACGCACTTCCGGTAAAAGGGGGCGAAAGGCACGTTTTTTCGTTTCGTTGCCTGATACGCTTAAAGCTCCGTGAGTACTGCCATGGTAGGCGCCGCGAAAGGAGATAATTCCTCGTCTGCCCGTATAGCGTTTGGCTAGTTTTAGGGCCCCTTCGATGCTTTCGGCACCACTATTTACAAAGTAGCTGCAATTGAGTTGAGGTGGTAAAAGACTGGCTAATTTCTCGGCTAATTGGTTGGGACTGTCTTGAATATACTCCCCGTAAACCATGGTATGCAAATGTTTGTCGAGCTGCTTTTTAATGGCATCAATCACCTTCGGATGGCCGTGCCCGAAATTACTCACGCCCACACCGCTAATTAAGTCGAGATATTCCTCGCCTTTTGGACCGTACAGGTAAGAGCCTTTGGCTGAGGCAATTTCTAGAGAAAGAGGAAAGGGTGTAGTTTGCGCGATATTTTTTAAAAAGATTTCTTGGGGCTTTTGCATAAGACAAAAATACTGTTCGCGCTAAAATGGAGCATTAGTTCTGAGATGAAAAATAATCAAATTTGTGGCTTGTAAAAAAGGGTTTTAAGGATTCTTATTACTTACAAAAGTCCTTACTAGGTAAAAGTCTAGGCCAGTTTTAAAAGCAAAAAGCCATATAAAAAGAAGCGTAAAATTCTCGACAGCGCCATTTTCCAGTAGCTTTTAAAAGGATATTCCACCGCTCCCGCAATTACGCTGATAGGCGAAAAGGGCAGGGGAGTTAAAGCGGCTATGAAAATGAGTAATCCACCAAATTTGTGAAAGATCAAAACTTGCTGACGAAATTTAAAATGCACCCAATTGCTTATGGTAGGGAATCGCTGTAAGTTTTTGCCTAAGAAAAATGAAACATTACCGCCAGCATAGCTCAGTAAGGCCAGGACGCAAATTAGTAGCCAAGGCTGATTAAAAGTGCTAGTCCAGAATATAAAAAGCTCGGGCGGGATTAAACCCAAAAGGCTTTCACTGGCAAAGAAAACCGCCAAAATGGTCCAGTCCGAATAGCGACTGAAAAGCCCTTCCATTAAAACATCAATATCTATCAAAAAGTGATTTACCAATCCTACTATTACCCCGATAACGATTAAACTTAAGGCCAGTTTCCATAAATTTTGCCCTATAAATCGGTAGCGCCCGCTACGCTTCAAAAACTCGTGCGTTAACCAAGTTTTTTGAGAAAAGCTGCGGGTTCTAGCATTTCTATTTATAGGACTAGAGGTCGACAAGGGCTATTAATTAATAAGGTCTGCAAAGATACGTGTCAAACATTGAAAACGACTACAAACTTTAATTGTTCTCTTAGCGCGGTTATTTTACATTAGCGCAAAATGTAATTATGGCGCAGAAGCAGGTTAAGATTTCGCCCTCCACCCTTATTTTTTGGTCGCTTATGGCCTTACTGCCAGTCTTTAGAGTAGATGCTCTTTTAGATCCGACCTTATTATCACGCTATTTAGTACTAGGGGTTTTCGGCCTCAGTCTTTTGGTAATAGGCTTTAAGTTTTGGGCACAACAAAAATTTCCACTCGGTATTAGTTTCGCCATTGTAGTTTTTGCTATTATGCAGATTGTCAGTCTTTCTGCCGCGCAAAACCTCGGTGAAGCTTATGGTACTTTAGCGCGCTATCTTTCTTTTTTACCTTTCTTCTTTCTGTTATACAGCGAGTTAAAAGATGAGCGTATCAGTAAAGATCAACTGCTAATAGGCGGTTTGATTTTCGCGTTTGCCAGTGCTATCCCCGCCTTTTTTCAAATTTTGGCGGCCTTTGCTAGCGGTGATTTTTTCCAAGATGTATATACTATTACTGGTACTTACGGCCATAAAAACTTGCTCGCTTCGGCACTCATGCTGGCCTTCCCACTAAGTGTTGCCGCTTGGTCCCTTTTAAATTCGTGGCAGAAAAACCTAGCGATGGTGGTTAGTATCATCATTCTCTTCGAAATTTTTGTGCTGCGTACACGCGGGGTGTGGTTATCCTTTACGGCGGCCGCTATTTTTACGCTTGCGCTGATGAGTTTCTATTCTAAAGGGAAGGTGAAAATTGCCAAGAAGTGGCTTTTTATTAATGCTGGATTGGCCTTACTTATTCTTGCCGCTCTCTTTTTCAATCCCACGGTAAAAGAATCTTTTTTAAATAGTAGTAACCTCCAAAAGCGTTTGAGTTTTTGGGAGAATAGTATGGCCATGATTGCTGATAATCCGGTTGCGGGCGTGGGGGCAGGCAACTGGAAGTTAATATTTCCGAAGTATGGCTTAGCCAAGGTCGACCGCAGCGTAATGCAGGGCGTTACTCATATACAAAGGCCGCATAACGACTATTTATGGATTTGGGCAGAAGCGGGTCCTATTGCCCTATTAGCCTATTTAGCTTTGTTTTTCTTTGCCTTTCGGCAGATAAGTAAAAATTTAAAAACGCTTCCAGACGAAAGAGATTTGAAACTACAATATTTAGCTTTCTTCGGCCTGCTAGCTTTTGCATTTTTCTCGTTCAGTGATTTTCCCATTGAAAGAGCCAGTCATACTTTTTTACTAATGCTATTTATGGCTATTTCTTTTGCTTACGCGAAAGAACAGCAACTAAAAACCATCAAACCCTTGGTTTATATTTTAGCCTTTTTGTTTCTGGGTGGCATCTATGTAAATACCCAAAGGTACACGGCCGAAAAAGCAACCGTAGCGGTTTTGGAAGCGAATAGTTCACGCAATGCTCAAGCCATTGTACCCGCGGTAGAGGCAGCGATTAGCGATTGGTACACGGTAGATGCCTTTGCCAATCCTCTCCGTTACTATTCGGCTAAGGGTTATGCAATTACACAAAGGCCTCAACAAGCTTTAAACGATCTACAATTGGCACGTCAAGCGGCTCCCTATAATATTTTGGTTTATGAGTTTTTAGCTCAGGTTCATGCACAAATGGGAGCGCGTGAAAAGGCACTCACTTACGTAGATAGCGCTTTGGCATTATCCCCGCAGTTTGAACAGGCACTACTTTTAAAGGCACAAATGCATTTGCAAGGCCAAGAATTTGCCGATGCTTTAGGGGCTTTAAATTTATATCCACCGCGCAGTAACGATGAGCGCTACTTAAGTAGTCTTGCCAATGCATTGAGAGGGTGTTTGCAAACTTATCCGCAACACGGTCGCTATAAAGCGATGATGGAATTTTTGCAGACAAAAAATAATTTGCGGGAACCAATGGACTACGTGCGGGCTTACCGCGAAAAACGTGGACTTAATTAAAATAATTTTTACATATTGATATTTAAAAAAGGACTGAAGCCTAATTTTATATCGAACTCACGTTAATAACTTAGTCCTAAACGATTCATTATTTTCAAAGTGAAAATTTTTAGAGACTTGCCGTCGGCCATAGAATAGTAGCGTTCAGCAGCATGATGCTGTCCCCGTTTTTGGTAAAAACGGGCGGCTTCATACCATTTGCGTTGCAAAGCCTGCTCAAAAGCCAGACGTTTATAAAGGTCGAGCTGATAGAAGTGTTCGTATACATTTTCTACTTTTTTAAGATGCTCATCAATACGGCTGCTCATACCGCCAGTTTCGCGGTAATAAGCGATGGCTTCGGGCCAATAGTAAAAGCACTTTTTAGCAGCGAATAACTCTAGCCAAAGGTAAAGGTCTTCCGCACCGTGGAATTTTGACTGTGTGCTAAAACCAAATTCTTGAGCAGTAGTAGTTTTTAATATGGCAGCGGAGGGCACAATGGGACAGCCTTTTTCCAATATATCGCTCGCGGCAGACAGGGCGAAAACCCGCCTCTTCTTTTCGCCATTTAGTCCGATATTGAAGACATTATGATAGAGGACATCACATTCTGGACTATGCTTCAAAAAGCTGTGGCAAGATTTCAGCTTCTCAGGATGCCAGTAGTCATCGGCGTCTAACAAGGCACAGTATTCCCCTTTAGCCAATTGCAGGGCAGCATTGCGAGCCGCTCCTAATCCACTATTCTCTTGGTTGATAATTTGCAGACGAATATCTTCATGATTTTCCTGCCAGCTTTGGAGCAGGCTTAAAGTATGGTCTTCGCTGCCATCATTAACAACGATAATTTCGTAGGAAGGGAAATCTTGCGTAAGCACGGAATTGAGACACTTTTCCAGTGTTTTTGCTGCATTATAAGCAGGGATGATTATGGAGTAGAATAAGTGGCTCATTTATCCCAGTATTTTCCCGGAAACAATTGTGAACGTAATTTCTTAAGCGGTTTTAAAAGTCCGATAGCATTCAGAAAATCACGTAAATAGCTTATTAAAAACGTTAAAAATATTCGATAAGCAAGATTGTTTTTATAAGCACTAAAGAAGCGAAATAGTTCTTGGTTTAACTGCCAATTTTCTTTAGTCCACGCATGGTAGGGTAGGTTACCTATCCACCAGTTAGCAAATTCATCTAAAGCTTGGTTGGCTTCTGCGGTAGCTTCGGGAATGGCTTTGCGAATTAAGCTGTTAATTTCTATCAGTTCTCGGTAAACCGAGGCATTGCGTATCGATTTAGAGCGCTGCGTAGCTTGATGAACTCGGAAGTAATTTAGGTCTTCCGCCATAAAACCTAAATCGTATTGCAATAATATTTTGGCGTACAAATGCCAATCACCATTAAGGCGCATTTTAGGATCGGCTTGTCCAACTTTTAAATAAGCTTCCTTTCTGAAAAGAATCCCACTAGCATTAGGAATGGGATTGTGATGTAAAAGCCATTCGCGGCAGGCGAGCTGTCCATTTTTAGTAAAGTCTTTATCCCAGTCTTTACTTTTGTAGATGAATTCTAAGTTTTCTTTATAGCTGTATAGCAACTTGTCTTGCTCATCTACCAGGAGTGATTGCCCGTATACTATGCCCATCTGAGCATTCTTTTGCAACAGTGGAACTAATTTTTCGAGGAAATTACTTTCGCAATAATCATCGCTTTCGGCAATCCAAATAAAAGGTGCAGAGGCTAGGGCAATGCCTTTATTCCATTGTATAAAGGGACTGCCGCTATTTGTTTCATTAAAGTGATACTGCCAATTTTTATGTTGTTTGCACCAATCTATAAGGATTTCGCGGCTGTTATCACTGCTGGCATCGTCGAGAAGAATTACCTCAAAATCGCGAAAGCTTTGGTTCGCAATACTGGCGAGGCGTTTTTCTAAAAAACGAGCATGGTTGTAATTGGGGACTATAACCGAAACAAGCGCCATTAATGCAGGTAATATTCGAGCGCTTCACGCACGGGTTTAGCACAAAAGTCGCTCAATTGCACGAGGCTCTTCTCATCGCCAGTAATTAAATCATGGTAATTTATTTCGAGGTAGTTATTGCCTAATTCAGCGGCATAGCTACGAGCCTGTTTTTGATATTTTAGGCAGAGATCTCGGCAGAACTCACTATTTTCTAGCGCTTCAAAATAGACTTCACCCTTGCGTTTGTTGCGGGTTTGCAAACTGGCGATTACTTCGTCGCAATTGCGGTATAGGTGAATTACTTTGGCTTCAGGATAAAGGCTTAGCCACATTTTTAGGGTAAAGGTAGTGCGCGGGTCTTTAAAACCCCAGGCAGGGTTTTTAAGCAAATTAAGCCAATAGGCCTTTCGCCCGATCAATTTAAAATGCTCACGGTATAAAACCTGCGCAGGCATAGTTTTCCAATATTCCTTTGTGGGAGCGCCCGGATGATGCCATTCATAACCTGCAGCCCACATACTTTGCTGGTTTAAGCTTAAAAAATGCATGGCTTCAAAGTTATGGTCTTTCATAACCCCCATAAAAATACCTGATCTTTCCAGTACTTTTGCCAGTAAGGAGGTACCGCTGCGGTGCATGCCAATTATTATAAAGGGGGCTGAGGCCATAGGAGCATTAATGAGTGATCAAAGAAAAATAATTTTTCTGCACCTGCCTAAAACAGGAGGCACCACTTTGGTAAATATGTTGCATCAAAAGTACGGATTGCAACAAAGCCAAATTATTTCGGGTGATAAGGATTCACAATTAAGAGAGGCATTAGATAAGTCTATCCCCTTTTTACATGGTCATTTTAGCTACCAGCTCATTGAGCTTTTAAGTGAGCATAATTATTTCAGTGCTACTCTTTTACGTGATCCTGTTGAGCGAGTAATTTCACGCTATGTGCATCTGCAGCACTCTGATGAACCGCGGTTAAAAGAAGAGCGCGACTCCTATGCTAACTTTGAAGATTACCTTCGATCTAACTATGCGCAAAATTGGCAATGTCAAATGCTAGTTGGACGTCCCCATAGTAAAGCCGATTCAAAGATCGCTTATCAAGGTGCTTTGCAAAACTTGCATAGTTTCGATTGGGTGGGAGTAGCGGAAAACTTAAATGAAGGCCTTTTAGATTTGTCTTTAAAATTGGGCTTTAAAAACGTATATTATCCGTATCTAAATCGCCGAAAATCTGAAAAGCTTTGGCAAACAATTTATAAGAAGCATGCCGCTGAGATTGCAGATTTAAACACAGTTGACCAACAACTGTATGAAGCGGCTAAAAAGATTTACTTGAAAAATAGAAGTATTCCCACCAGTGCTTTGCTGAAAATGAAGTTCAAAGAAATATTTGGGCCCTCTCAACCTAAGCTTAAGGTTTAAGCGTCTTCCAAGTGTTAAGTAAGTAGATGCCTGGATTTTGCCGACTAATAGCGATTTCATTATCCTCCGACTTTTCGTCGATTACCTTAAAATAAAAAGCTCTTCCTACAAAATCAGCTCTTTGTCCGTCGAGGTAAAGATGCACATTGAAAAAGAAATCACCGGGCATTAGGGTTAAATCCTTCACCTCGCAAAGCCAAGATTCTTGCTTTAGTCCGCTTAAATTCGCGCTATGGCTGAAAGTGCTGAGGTAATTTCCCCGGCTGTTAAAAAGGTGTAATTCGAGTTTGAAGTTTTTCGCCTTTGCGTTTAAAAGGTCAAATTTCACTGCTAAATTTAGGGCCTTGCCCGAGGTAAAGAATTCACCGATCTTATTTTTTGCAATACTGATATCCACAATTTTTGCTCGGCCATCTCCTTCTCGGTCATTGCGCAATAGCACAGGAATATCGCGGTTTAATTCGGCGGTCTTTGCCAGATACTGATCAATAATTTCTTGCGGTGCTCCTCGAGCGATAATTTGTCCCTTTTCAAGCCAAGCCACTTCATCGCACAGTTTAATAATGGCACTCATATTATGACTAACGAAAACAATGCTGCGCTCTTTCTCCTTACTAAGACTGTCCATTCTTTGCAAACAGCGTTTTTGAAACTCGGCATCGCCTACGGCTAAAACTTCATCGATTAGTAAAACTTCGGCATCAAGATGGGCCGCAACAGCAAAGGCTAAACGCACGTACATGCCGCTGCTATAGCGCTTTACTGGAAGGTCTAAAAACTCTTCTACCCCCGCGAAAGCCACAATTTCAGTAAAACGTTCGTTAATCTCGCTTTTAGTCATTCCTAAAATACTGCCGTTTAAATAGATGTTCTCGCGGCCACTAAGTTCGGGGTGAAAACCGGTGCCTACTTCAAGCAAGGAAGAAAGTTTACCGTAAACGTTAATTTCACCACTACTAGGAAAAGTGATGCGAGAAAGTATTTTCAACAGAGTTGATTTCCCTGCTCCATTATGGCCAATTAAGCCCAGTACTTTTCCTTTCGGTAAGTTTAGATCAATTTCCTTTAATGCGAAAAAACTTTTGCCTTTGCCCAGCTTATACTCTTTGCTGAGACCTTTAATCTCAATTGCATTAGTCATATCAAATCGGCAATTTTGCGTTCGACGCGATGAAAATACCACCAGCCACTGATAAAAAGAAAAAAGGCCACTAGAATAGAAAGCCAAGCTTGAGGATGATATTCTAGATTAAATAGGGCTGCTCGAAAAAGTTCGAGGATTCCACTGATAGGGTTGAGGTAATAAAGTGCTTGCACACTTTCGGGTAAACGCTCTTGCACCAGAGCTGGCGAGTAGGCGATAGGGCTAATGAAAAATAGCATTTGTAGCAAAAAGGGCAAGGCCTGCTGTAAATCGCGGTAACGTATGCTCAAGGCAGAAAGCCATAATCCTAAACCCCAGGCTGCCGCCAAAACACCAATAATTAAGGGAATGAAGCTAAGTAATCCAAGGGGTTTTAACTGCGCATCTGCGAAAGCGATAAAAAGGAAAAGAACCAAAGTAATCGAAAGCTCTACCAAGCCAAGTAAGCCCTTAGACAAGGGAAGAATAATGCGTGGAAAGTAAATTTTTTGTAGCATGCTTTGCGCACTAATCAGCGAGGCTGAGCTTTGGCTCAAAACGAAGGCGAAGTAATTCCAAAAAAGCAATCCTGAAAAGGTAAAACTCAAAAATGCGACCCCTTGCGTTTCTACTTTGAGTAAATTACGGAAGAGGAAAAACAATACGGCCGCAGCCATAATTGGCTGAATAATAGCCCAGCCATAACCTAATAAAGTTTGGGCATAACGCGCGCGATAATCGCGGTATGCAAAGTTGTAAAGCAAACCGCGGTAGTGCCAAAGTTCCTCACCCCGACTGATAAGGCTCGGGGAGTCGGCTTTAATTTTTATGTGGACCTTCTCTTTGATGGATCAAAGGTAATTTATTTACCGTGGGTTCAAACGCGTAATTAGGCATCAGAGCGTCAGTAAATAGTGGGTTTGATTGAAAACCTGATGCAATAGTCTAAGTTGTAATAGAACTCTGGTTTAAAGAAGTCTGAGATAAATTTTGAGGAAGGAGCGGATAAATCCCTTGAGAAGATCTTCGTGGCTATTGTTTAATTCTTTTAAGCTTAAAATGACCGCATTAAAATCGCTACTAGAAATCCATTTGCCGATGAGAACTGAGCTTTGCGGGGGATTTACCTTAATACTTTCTCCTGCACCATTGAATGCGCTGGCGTAAAAATAAGGATCGGGACAATGTTTGTCTTGCATCGCTAAACCAAAGCTGATATTAACATTGTTTTTTAGCCTGAAATAAATACCTGTATCGAAATGATGCGGCCAAATACGAACCTCGCGTGTTCTTTGTAAACTTCCTAAAACTTCATAGCAAGCATTATTCGCTAAACTCCGGAAAGTCATCCATTCTTCCAAATTAAAGGGATGCACGGTTTTTAAGTAATCATCATTGTGATCATAATTTGGGATTTGATAATGCATTTTTTGGGAATAACCTTTGGCATTTAGTCTAAGCTTTTCTAAGCCATAAATAATGAACTGTTCCAGTTCCGAAAGCTTGGTGGTTTGTAAATCAATTCGGTCAAGTAGCTTGAAATCACTATCTACAAAATCGAAAGACCAATCCAAAAGGTTTAATCGAAATACTATGGCCCCAACGTCGGTCTCTAACCAATGACTAATTATGGCGCCTTGTAGCGGGTCGAAGTAGAGATTTGTATGGCTGTCGTCGTCTTTCTTGGATAGGAATTGCCTATTCATTTTAGCTATGTACTGGCTGAGAAAGTGGAGTAATTGATCCGTTTTAATGTAAGAGTGCATCTGCAATAGCTTTTTGACTGTGATTAATTAAGCAGCGTATAACGAGACTAATAAATTGCAATATTTTCGGTGGCCTTGTTTTAAGGTAAAGCTAGTTCTTAGAGCTAAATTGTGGTGAAGGAGGGCTAAGCTTAACGCACAGAAATACCCGAATTGGGTGCTGGAACGGAGTTTAGTTATAGGCATAGTGGGGAGTAATATTTTACAAGCTAGCAAATTTTTTGGGCTTTGCCGCCGATTTTTGGAAAGATGTTTTGCTCACACACTGCTTGTGAAAAATAACAGGCAGAAACTTCTTCGTTCCCTCTTGCCGTTCTATCTTAGCCTTATGTCATTGCTAAGCACCGCCATAGAGTATTTGAAAGGGGTTGGTCCCGCTAAAGCAGATTTGTTAAAGGCCGAATTAGGAATTTTTCGCTTTTCAGATCTGTTAAAGTTGTATCCATATCGCTACGTCGACCGCAGCCAATTTTACAAAATTTCCGACCTTAATTCCTCCCTTTCGGAGATACAAATAGTAGGAATAATAACGAGTATGCAAGAGGTGGCAGGGAAGGGGAAGTCGCAGCGGTTAACCGCCATCTTCCAAGACGGAACGGGTTCGGTGGAACTGATTTGGTTTACGGGTGGAGCTTGGATTAAAAAGTCGCTGAAATTAAATACGGCTTACGTTTTATATGGCAAGCCAAACTTTTTTAATGGTACTTTTAGTTTCCCACATCCTGAATTAGAATTGGTAGAAGACTTTAAAAAAAGTCCAACCAAAGGATTGCAGCCACTGTACCCTAGTTCGGAGAAACTCAATAAAAAGGGACTTAATAATAAAACTCTAGCGCGCTTAACGCGTAGCTTAATTCCACAACTGCAAGGACAGTTACCCGATTTCTTTCCGCCGCATTTTACTGAGCGATATGGTTTAATGCCGCGTGAAAATGCATTGCTGGCCATTCACTATCCCAATAGTTTAGAGGAGGCTGAAGCAGCCCGTAACCGCCTCAAGTTTGAAGAATTGTTTTTCTTTCAGATGGAAGTTGCCGCTCAAAAGAGACAGCACCACCACCAAACACAGTCTTTTGCATTTACATCAATTGGCAGGCATTTTAACCACTTTTACAAAGAGGTTTTACCTTTCGAATTAACCGGTGCGCAGAAAAGAGTTTTGAAGGAAATCCGTAACGACATGCGCTTTGGTCAGCATATGAATCGCCTATTACAGGGCGATGTCGGCAGCGGAAAAACCATGGTGGCACTTTTGGCGATGTTAATGGCTATTGATAATGGCTATCAGGCTTGCTTAATGGCGCCTACTGAGATTTTAGCACAGCAACATTTCACCGGGATTATGGAATTGTTGAATGATATGGATATTAAGGTGGCGATTTTAACGGGCTCGGTGAAAACCGCTAGTCGTCGCGAAATCCATGCTGCCTTGGAAGATGGTTCTTTAGATATACTGATCGGGACTCATGCCCTTTTGGAAGATAAAGTGCAATATAAAAACCTTGGTTTGGCCGTGGTAGATGAGCAGCATCGTTTTGGTGTGGCCCAACGTGCGAAATTGTGGAAGAAGAATAAATTACCGCCGCATATTTTAGTAATGACTGCCACCCCAATTCCGCGCACTTTAGCGATGAGTATTTATGGCAATTTAGAATTGTCGGTAATCGATGAGTTACCTCCTGGCAGAAAACCCATTAAAACCACCCATGCTTACGATAAAGATCGCAATGCGCTCTTTGGCTTTTTAGAAAAAGAGATCGATTTAGGGCGACAAGTTTATATCGTTTACCCTCTCATAGAAGAATCGGAAACTTTAGATTACAAAGATTTGATGGACGGTTACGAGAGTATTTGCCGCGCTTTCCCCCGTCCAAAATACCAAGTAAGTGTGGTTCACGGTAAAATGAAACCCGAAGATAAAGATTTTGAAATGCAGCGCTTTGCCTCAGGAAAAACCCAAATAATGGTGGCTACCACGGTTATTGAAGTGGGCGTTAATGTGCCCAATGCTAGTGTGATGGTCATTGAATCGGCCGAGCGCTTTGGACTTAGTCAGCTTCACCAATTAAGGGGTAGAGTTGGCCGTGGTGCCGAGAAGAGTTATTGTATTTTAATGACCAGCTTTAAATTAAGTCAGGATGCGAAGACCCGCATTAAGACGATGGTGCGTACGCAAGATGGTTTTGAAATTGCGGATGTCGATTTGAAATTACGTGGGCCAGGCGATATTTTAGGAACTCGGCAAAGTGGTAATTTAGATTTGCACCTGGCCGATCTCCGCCACGACGGCCCTTTGATGGATTTATCGCGCCGGGCTTTGACCGATTTATTTGCTGCCGACCCAAATCTCAAACAACAGGTCCATCGCAGTATCTTGCATGAGTTCGAAAGGCGCAAACACGGTAAAGTCGACTGGGGAAGAATTAGCTAACAACTTAGCCTTAAAAGCGTCCTTTTTGTTTTGTGGCACGATTATTTAAATACTTAATACAACGAAATACCAATACCATGAAAAAGTTAATTTACTCCTTCTTAGCCCTATTTGCGCTCGCTTCTTGTTCTTATGAAAGTAATGTTCCCGGTCCACAAGGTCCAGTGGGGCCTCCCGGGCCAGGCCTTTCTTATCGTATTATCGATGCCACCGCTTTTGAACAGGATTGGTTGCCCTTTAACCAACCAGGCGATGCCGATTTCCAATATTATGTGGAGTTTGACGCGCCCGAATTGGATCAGTTTACCTACAATAACGGGGTGGTAATTGGCTATCAGTTAGTAGATAACATTACCTATACCCTTCCCAATACCGTAAACTTCAATGGCTATACTCGCGAGTATAGTATGTATTATGGACTTGGTTTTGTTGGATTTGTAATTAAAGAAACGGACCTGCAAACCGAAGCGCCCTTCGGAACCAATTTCTTTAAGGTATATATTATCAATGCCAATGCTAAAAAAGGTATAGCCGAGGATATGTCGCAATCTGATCTTGAATTGTATCTTCGTGAATTGGAAGCCACTGGCCAAGCACGTGAAATAACTCTAAGCAAGAAATGATTCAAAATTCTCTAAATATTTTAAGACCGATGTTTTTCATCGGTCTTTTTTTTGCCGCTAATTTACAAGCGCAAGATTTTATCAGCCTCCACCTCCAAGCTAGTTTTGATACGATAAATGAAAATATCAATGCGGAGGTAATCCATCATATTAGCGATTTAAATGATGGTCAAGAGTTTTACCTTAATGGCCCGAAAATAAAAGTGGAAAGCTTAATTTGGAATGGCGAAGAACATGGATTTA
Organism: Schleiferiaceae bacterium; assembly: GCA_018401735.1. Lineage (GTDB taxonomy): Bacteria > Bacteroidota > Bacteroidia > Flavobacteriales > Schleiferiaceae > Croceimicrobium. Next base: position 68,272 of record JAGYKI010000007.1, on the reverse strand, counting down.
CTCAAAATGATACGGCCATTTTTATTAAAGCCTCAAGGGTTTTAGATACGAATATGCTGCAAATTAAATATCAAGCGCATCCTTTTAAAGGCTTACACTTTATTGGTTGGCAAGATGAAACGCGACGTGCTCGTAGGCAGATTTGGACCCAAGGGCAGGGTATCGACCACCGCCACTGGATACCGCATTACGATAATCAAACCGATAAAATTATTTTTTCCTGCGATATAGAATTCGCAAGTGGCTATGAAGTAATGGCTAATGGTAAGCTCGATTCGGTTCGTGATCTTGGCGCGACCAAACGCTGGTTTTATCGCATGGAAAAACCCATGAGTTCCTATTTGATCGCCCTCGTTATTGGTAAATATGCTCTGAAAGAAACGGCCAGTTATACTAATATTACCTTGTCGCAGTATTATTATCCCGAAAGAGCAAGCGATTACCCAGTTTACTATTTTAAGAACGAGAAGATTTTCAATTTTCTTGAAGCGGAAATCGGCATTCCTTTTCCATGGCAAAATTACAAACAAGCGCCAGTGCAAGATTTCCGCCACGGCGCTATGGAAAACACCACCGCCACCATTTTTGGCGATTTCTTTTTAGTAGATTCACTCGCCTTTCCCGATCGAAATTACACCTATGTTAATGCCCACGAGCTAGCTCATCAATGGTTTGGCAATCTCGTAACCGCGACCGGAAGCAAGCATCATTGGTTGCATGAGGGCTATGCTACTTATTATCAATGGTTAAGTGAAAGGGAAATTTACGGTCAAGATTATTTCGACTGGGAACGCCATAAAGCCAAAGAATTAATAAGTGCGGCTACTGCCGGAGGCCCTTTGCCTTTGGCTCACCCTAAGGCAGGTTCAGAACGCTTTTACCAAAAGGGGGCTTGGCTGCTTTATATGCTTTCGCAGAAAATGGGAGGGGAGCAGTTTCGTCAGGCCAATCAGCTTTTTTTAAAGAAGCATGCCTTTGGACTGGTTGATAGCGATAGCCTGCAATTGGTAATGGAAGAAGTTTGTGCTTGTTCGTTAGATGAGTTTTTTGCCACTTGGCTTTATGCCGATGCCGAACCAAACATTAAGGCTTTTATTAGTTTCGCTGGTCTGCAGATAGATTTGGATAAGCATCTTGCGCAAGCGGTGAAAATTGCCTTTTACCAAGGGAATAAGGTTTTAAAGGAATTAGAATTAAACCTTTCGGTGGGCGAAAATGTCATAGACTTACCCTCAGGCACCGACAATTTCGCCATCACTAATGCCAGTGAAATCCTTGCCAATTTTAAGGTGGAAAAAACCAATGCGCAATGGCGGGCCTATTATAAAGACAGCTTAGCGTTGCTCGAAAAGCTACGCGTAGTGCAGGCTTTGCGCGGCGATAGTCAAGAAAACTTGCGCTTCTTAGAAGAGATTTTAAAGGAAAAAGCAAATTTTGCAGGCCTAAGAGCAGAAGCTTTAAAGCAAATTTTCAGCTTAAACGGAAAACCTAAAAAAGCTGATGACTACCTAGAATTTGCTTTGCAAAGTGAAAGTCCTCCTCTCATTTTGGCCGCATTAGGTATTTGTGAATTAAACCAGTTCCCCGAAATATTTTCACAATTGCGTATATCTGGCCCAAGCTACGAAGTGCGGGTTGCCGCTATTCACAAGAGCCTAAACTTAAAAAATAGAGCCGATAATAAGTGGTTGCTTAATCCGCAGTTTAAGGAGCAGCCTGGATTTCCCGCCGATAAAGTATATTTAAGTACTTTATTTTATCGGGTTATTTTCTTTAGTGATAAAGAGGCTTATGCGAGTATTCAAGATTTTTCTTCAGAATCATTCGACTTTCTTACCCGCATGGAGGCCATCGGATATCTCGCTTATTTTGGTCTAAGCGACGAACAAACCTTGGAACCCCTATTTACCGCCCTTTTTAATCGTAATTGGAAACTAAGCAAAGCAGCACGTGAAGCTTTGATAGCCATCTATAAAAAAGATTCAGTTAGCTTAGAAGCCTATAAAAAAGAAAGGGAAAGAACTTGGGATGACTTTCAAAAGAAGAGAGCAGCCCTTATTTTTACCGCAGAATAAAAAAAATGCCCAGTTATCACTCGCGCTTTTCACAAGTTTTAATCCTTTTAGGTGACTTGGCTATATTAAATGCCAGTTTCCTGCTGGCGCTCTTTTTACGTTTTTCGGAAGTAGACTTGGTGGCCACCGAGTATTATAACTACTATTTGCAACTATGGGTAATCATTAACCTACTTTGGTTTCTGCTTAGTTTTGCCTTTAAAACCTACAACAGCGCCTTCAATACCGAGCCTCGGAAGGCCTTAAGTAAAACCATAAAAGTATGGTCGGGTCATCTTTTCTTACTGCTCCTACTTTTGGTAATTCTCCAAAAAAGTGAGGCTTACAGCCGCCTCTTTATCCTGTATTTTTATCTCGCGTTAAGCACAGGAATATTTCCTTGGCATTTCTTTTTTCGCCGTTTTTTGCAAGGTTTACGCAGTCGTAATAAAACGCTAAGGCGAGTGGTGTTGGCGGGTAATTTACCTTCTCTGTCCGCTTTCGCAGATGCGGTCCAAAAACGCCCTGATCTAGGCATAGAAATATTAGCCATCTATAATAATGATCTACAAGCCAAAGGTTTGGCAAAGGCCGAAGATGAATTACTATCCGACTTAGAGGCCTTGCAGGCAGATGAGCTTTTTGTGGCCTACGATTTAAGGGATGAACGCTTTCGTCAGCTATACTATTTGGCCGAGCAAAAACTCTTGCGTTTTCGGGCTTTACCCGATTTGGGTTTACCACCCGCTAAGGCTTTGGAAATTAGTTTTTACGATGATTCACCTGTTTTAAGCTTTCAAAAAGAACCCCTGGAATATTGGCATAACCGTTTAATTAAGCGGGTCGAAGATATATTGATTAGCTTAGTTGTAATCCTAATTTTCTATCCTCTCCTTTGGCCAGTATTAGCGTTGGGGGTGCGTTTGTCGGGTAGCGGGCCTATTATTTTTTCGCAGTGGCGTTCGGGCTATCGAGGCGCAGATTTTAAAATTTTCAAGTTTCGGTCCATGGTGCCTAACGCTTCCGCAGATGTGCAGCAAGCAAGCTCGAACGACAGTCGTATTACCCCTTTCGGCAGATTTATTCGCCGCTGGCATCTCGATGAAATTCCACAATTTTGGCAGGTTTTAAAAGGGGAAATGTCTTTGGTAGGGCCGCGTCCACACATGCTTTCTCATACCAATGAATACCGTCATTTGGTAGATCGTTATATGCTCCGCCATTTCGTTAAACCGGGCCTAAGTGGTTTAGCTCAGGTGCAAGGATTGAAAGGTGACCACGATTTGGAAGCCATGAAAGAAAGGGTGAAAGCCGATGTTTACTATCTGGAAAACTGGAGTTTACTCTTGGATGTAAGCATCTTACTAAGAACCATTTGGCAAGTTCTCAGGTCTCCGTTTTAAATTAAGCTCGAGGTATAGATTAACCTTAGGTTTTAAGAACGCCGACCAATTAAGGCTTGTTGAAACACAATTTCGTATTCTTCGGCAATCAATTGCCAGTTGTAATGATCTTTAATACTCAGCAAATTCTTTTTGATTTGCTCCTTTTGAGTGGCGCCTCTTTCTAGGTGATCAAGTGCATTGGCAATGTCAACTTCATCATTAAAGTAGGTAGCATTTTCTCCTAATACCTCGCGGTTAAATTTATTGTTATGCGCCACAATTAGGCAAGAGCTAGCCATGGCTTCAAGTAGTCCCGGATTGGTGCCGCCCACCGAATGCCCGTGAAAATAAATATGCGAAAAGAAACGCAGATTATTAATTTTATCTTTTTTATAGGTGCCACGGACAAAGCGTATGCGATTGTCTTTAAATGTGCTTTTTAAGTACTCGCCGTATTTGGTTTCATGGTTGCCAACCACCAAGGTTATCCTTTGCGACTCACTTTTTAAAACCCCTTTTAAAATCGTTTCAATATTATTTTCAGGTTCTAGCCGGGCAATCAATATATGATAGTCACCTTTTGCGATATTATAGGATTCCAGAATACTGTCATCCCCATTTTTAAAAACCTTGGCCCCGTAAGAAACATAGACCGACTCGGTACTATATTTATTGTTCAGGTACCTTTTAATTTCTTGCGAATCTGCAATAAGCAAATTACTGCGCTTGGCCGCCCAGCGTTCGGCTTGCAGTAAAAAGCGTTTAACACTAGGCGAGTACTTGGATCTTTTCCATTCCAATCCATCCATATTTGTTATTACTATGGGTTTTTTAGGAAGAAATCGTTGCCAAATACTACTAGAAGTGTAGCCTAACAAAAGGATAATATCAAATGCGCGTTGATGCGAATCGATGATACAGTTTAAATCATAAAAAAATTGTCCCGCCGTTCCCAAACGATGCTCAGGATCGTATTTGTGAATGATTTCAATGCCTTCGAAAGTCTTGTTTACATAAGGATGACGATGGGAGCTGTAGACCCAAACGGAATGGCCCATCTTAGCCAGGCGACTGCCCAGCTGCTGCGCGCATTCTTCAAAACCACCGTAGAGGTTGGGAATGCCTCTTGTTCCAAGAATTCCAATTTTCATTCTGCTAAGCTCTTAAAACTTTGCTATAGATAGCCTTAATTTCCACTGCCTTTTTCTTCCAGCTAAACTTTTCGACTAGCCAGTCACGATGATCTCTTTGGTCATTCAGTGCTGCTTGAATCGCCTCAGCTATGCTGTCGCTAGCAAGGGAATCACAATAATGAGCGTGCTCTCCAAATATTTCACGTTGAATAGGATGATCGTTAACCACAATTTGGCAGCCATAATAAAGGGCTTCCAAACTAGCCAATCCGGTTGTTTCGTAATGCGAGGCTAGAACATGAACCTTAGATTGCGCCATGAAAAGGGCCGCTTCTTCATGACTCTTTTGTCCGAAGAATTTAACCTTGTTACCGGCAATGTTTTTACAAGCTTGATAATAGCTATGATGGGCCCGAGAATGTGAACCAATTAAACGCAGAGTAGGCTCCAGCTGCTTACAAGCTTTAATTAAGCGCAATTGGTTTTTTAGAGGTTCAAAGCGTGCAACGCAGATTATCCCACTTTTATCGCTTTGATGCTTCAAGGGTGGCATGTGTTCAATCCCCAGCGGAATTACCGAAGAGGGAATTTGCTCTAACTTAAACTCTTGTTTTATAATGTCAATTTCTGCTTGAGAACTGGCAATAAGATGTTGACAGTTTTTTAGTACTTCTTGTACCGAGGCAAGCTGCCCTTGGTAAAGATATTTTAAAGAAAGCTTTTCTGTTTTAAACTTAAAGCTTCTGCCAATAGTCTTTAGGTATTCGGTAGCATGTATCCCTAAGCCTCGCTGCAGAAAGCCTCGTAATTTACTGCTATCAGCGTCGGCTTTACTGTAATCTATGTAAATGCTTGAGCAAATAATGGGAGGATGCTCACCTTTTAAAAAAGGCAATAGGGCCGTGGGCCTACTTAAGTTGAAGAAATGGATAAGATCGTACTCTTGTAAATCTACTTTTTCTCCTCTCCAAATGTGGCATTCTACCTTTAGCTTTTGCAGATGGCGCACAGTATATTCAAGGTGAAGACTATCTCCACCAGGCTGAGTAAAATTATCTGGACGAGAAACGAATAAAACCTTCACGTGATTTCTTTATTAGCCAAATAAAGAAAATACAAATCATTCTTCCGCATGAAAGTAGCTTCTTGTTTTCGAAATTACAATTCCAGCAATAATGCTCTTTATAATTAGTCCTGGAATTAGTCTCGTAAAGGTGGCCCAAAGATCAACTCCTTTTAAGCTAAAATAAAGAACCAAGAATCCTGGAACCAACAAGAGAAAGTGTGCTTTAAGTGCTAAAACCATGGCATTAAAAAGGTGCATTTCTTTATGTTCTGCCTCGAAATTAACAAATAACCCAACAGGGAGGAAGCCCCATAAAAAACCTGCAGTAGGGCCAAAGAGCTTTTCCCAGCCATGGGTAAAACCACCATATACGGGTAAACCTAATGCGCCTGCAATAAGATATACCAAGATCGCAAGTACAATAATATTGCGCTTAAGCAAAGCAGCCAAACTTATAATCACAAAACTTTGCATGGTAATGGGCAGGGGACCAAGGTCGAAAGAAAGGGGTGCGATTAGGAATAAAGCCAATAGGGCGATGATTATTGGCTGGAAAAAGGATTTATCCATTTTGATCTTTCTTTAAAAGTTGTTTTACCAGATATTCAAAGCGCCAAAATAGCAGAGACGAAGCCACAATTAAACCCGTGGCTAGTCCAATCCAAATACCTATTGGCCCTAAGTTAAAAGTAAATCCAAGGGTGTAACAAGCGGCGAAACCGATAATCCAATAGCTCACAAAAACGATTAAGGTAGGAATACGGGTTTCCGAAAGTCCGCGTAGGGCACTAAGAGTAGTGACCTGCATGCCATCGAAAATTTGGAAAGCCACCGCTACAATTAATAATTGTCCGCTTAAAGCGATTACCTTAGGATCATCGCTATAAAAACTAGGGAAATAGTGGCGTCCAAAAAGATAGACAAGACCGAAGATCGTCATTAAGCCTAGCACGAGAACAAAATTACTGTGTGCCGCTCGCCTTAAAGACTGAATATTTCCTGCTCCTAGCTGATTGCTTACCCTAACATTGGCAGCTGCCCCAAAACCGCTTGCCGCCATATAGCTTACCGAGGCCAAGGAAATGGCTATTTGATGGGCCGCTAAAGATTCGGGATTAATCCAACCCGCCATTACGGCCGCCATCGCAAAGGTGGAAACTTCAAAAATATACTGTAAACCGCTCGGGAAACCAATATTAAATAAAGTCTTAAAGCGTTCTTTTTCAATTACTAGCCACTGAATTCCAGCGGTATAAATTTTAAAGGCCGGTTTACGGAAAACGTAGATCGCCATACTCACCACCATCAGAATGCGCGCAATTAAGGTGGCTAAGCCCGCGCCATCCAATCCCAATTGAGGAAAGCCAAAATGACCATGAATAAGCAGGTAGTTTAAGCCAATATTTATCAAATTGGCCGCTATCGAAATCACCATCGCTACGCGCGTATCACTGAGGCCTTCGGCAAATTGTTTAAAGGTAAGAAAGCCTAAGAGGGGAATAAGGCTTAAGCAAATAATAGTAAAGTAAGAGCGAGACTCCTCCAATACTGCGGGATCTTGTCCCATTAAAGGGAGTAGATTTTGAAAGCCCAACAAAACTAAAAACATCAAAACAGCCACAAAGCCATTGAGGTAAATACCATGCTTTAAAAAACTACGAGCTTTCAGGGGAGCGCCTTCGCCATCAGCATTGGCAATCGGAGTAGTTAAGCCATAGGCCATCCCGATTCCAAAAACCATAGGTACCACAAAAACAGAGTTGGCAAAAGCTCCCGCTGCCAAAGAAACGGTTCCCAATCCACCAATCATAATGCTGTCGGCCAAGCCAACGCTTACGTGGCCGATTTGTCCGATCATAACTGGCCAGGCTATAGCCCAGTTTTTTTTGTAGTGTTCTTTGCGTGTCAGAGTTGAAAATATTGATGGCAAAGGTAGCTAAAGGGAGATAGGAATTTGTAAACCTAATTAAAAAAGCCAAAGAGGGTCGTCCTTCAAAAGAGAAGGATTGGGAAATGCTCAAATAATGAAATTAAATTCAAAAAAAGCGCCCAATACTTAAATAAGATTGAGCGCCTTTAACAAAATCAGAGAGGATAAATTGTTAGTCTTCTTCCATTTCGGCTTCATGCCTCTGCATTTCTCTTTCGTAAAAGGCTTCCGCCGTTTCCATTAGCTCGGCGACCTCGTTTATTAATTCCTCTTCTTCTCCTTCTAACTCATCAAACCACTCCACGGTGTCATGATTTACATCCCAAGCAAAATGCGGAAATTGGGTATGAATAATGAAAATGGAATCAGGTTGATCGGTGTTATCGGCTACGAGGAATTTAGGAATACTCATTGTTTTTGGTGATGATTGAAGTTTCAATTTACTATATTTTTCAATTGATACACCGCGACTTTATAATTTATTTCCTAGCAAATTTCACTACGTCTTCCTCTTCTACTTTTTCACCGCTTAAGATTATAAGTCGCTCAACTACATTGCGTAATTCGCGAATATTTCCTGTCCAATCAATTTCTTGCAAAGCTTTTAAGGCTTTCTCAGAAAATATTTTTGGCGCATTGCCATAATCTTGGGCTATTTCTTTAGCGAAGTGCAAGGTTAAAAGAGGAATATCTTCCTTTCTTTCATTTAAAGAGGGCACCTTTATTAAAATCACCGAAAGTCGATGATATAGGTCTTCACGAAAGTTGCCTGCGGCGATTTCCACTTTAAGGTTTTTATTGGTTGCCGCTAAAACGCGCACATTAACTTTTACTTCTTTATCGCCTCCAACGGGGCTAAGCTTTGATTCTTGTAAAACCCGTAAAACTTTCGCTTGCGCAGATAGGCTCATATCACCTATTTCATCCAGGAATAGCGTACCGTTATTAGCGAGTTCAAACTTGCCCGCCTTATCTTTTATCGCAGAAGTAAAGGCGCCTTTTTTATGACCAAAAAGCTCGCTCTCTATGAGCTCGGAAGGAATGGCCGCACAGTTTACTTCAATCATAGGACCTTTGGCGCGTTCACTTTTTTCGTGCAACCAATGCGCTACCAGTTCTTTTCCGGTACCGTTAGGACCGGTAATTAAAACACGTGCTTCTGTAGGTGCTACCTTTTCAATAATTTCTTGCACATCTTTAAGGGCAGCTGATTCACCAATCATTTGGTACTTTTTGCTGATCTTCTTTTTTAAAGATTTATTTTCCTTTACTAAATTATTGCGGTCCAAGGCATTACGTACCGTATTGAGTAATCGGTTTAAATCGGGTGGTTTGGAAATATAATCGAAAGCACCCATGCGCATGCTTTCTACGGCAGTTTCTAAGTCGCCGTGCCCAGAAATCATTACCACAGCCGTTTCGGGACTATTTTTGCGGGCGAAGTCTAAGACTTCCATGCCATCAATCCCTGCCATTTTTATATCGCAAAGAATAAGATCTTGCTCTTCTTTGGAAATAAGATCAATAGCAATTTTACCATTCTCGGCCTCGCTAATTACAAAGCTTTTATTTTCGTCTTGCAAAATGTTACGCAATACATTACGAATTGCTTTTTCATCTTCTACAATGAGGATTTTTGCCATGCTCCTTCATTTTTTTGCAGTTCAATAAATAGACCTTCTTTCAGGGCATAATTGCACTGTTGTATCAGTCTAATTCCGAACCTTTTAATAATGTGGTTTATTTCAATGCAGGCGGTTACAATCATATCGGCACGCATAGGTATCATGCCGGGTGTATCTAAACGTTCTTCAAAGGTAGCTTTAAGCATGCGCTGAGATATTTGCATATACTCGTGCATGGTAAAGGTATAGCTGCTTTCATCTGCTTCAAAGCGAGAGGTTTGAAAGTTCTCGGCGCACATGGCCGCTAGGGTGTCGAAACTTCCGCTACTACCAATTAATACTCGCGGAAAATCGCCTTGACAAACTTGGGTAAGTTCAACTAAAGTTTCTTCCAAAAAATTATCGATCTCTTCTATTTCTTCATTTAAGATTGGATCGGCAGGGCGAAACTTATTAAGCATGAAGCTGGTACCAATCGGATAAGACTTTTGCCAAACGGGCTTTTTATCGCGCACCAGAATAAACTCCGTGCTGCCGCCGCCAATATCCATGATTAAGGTGGTGGCATCTTTAAATTCGATGCCAGCGGCAACACCTTTAAAAATCAGTCCTGCTTCGGTGTCGCCATCGATAACATTGAGACGAATACCTAGTTCATTTTCAGCTTGTTCAATTAGCAGCTTAGCATTAGCGGCAGTGCGTACAGCCGCAGTTGCAACGGCTATAATTTCTTTTGCTTCGTGCTCCAAGGCGCTTTGCTTATGTTGGGCTAAAGCCAGCATGGCACGCTTTATAGCACTATCCGCTAATAAATGATCTTCGCTTTTACCTTCGCCAAGGCGAACCGATATTTTCGAATTATGAATAATCTCGTCGCTACTTAAATCTTTAACTAAAAGATTAAAGGTATTTGTGCCACAATCTATTATTGCTATTTTCATAATGGGGATTCGGGGGCTTGATTTTTAAACCAAATATCTCTTTGGGGAAAGGGAATAGTAACTTTATTTTCGCGAAATAAACGGTCTATTTCAAAGCGAATGTTACTTTTAGTACGCTCTATACGAAATAGATTTTTAGAAAAGAATAATATCGAGAAGTTTAATGAGCTATCCCCAAAATCGTTGAAAATAACGAAAGGCTCGGGCTTCTTTAATACTTCCTCATTGTTGATTGCGGCCTTAATTAAAAGATCTTTCACTAATTCGGTGTCGCTTCCGTAAGCTACACCAACGTCAATTTTAAAACGAGTCGTTTTTTTATTCTGACTCCAGTTTACCACGTTTTCGGCGGTAAGTTTGGAGTTAGGAACTATCAAAATTATATCCTCCCGCGTAAGTAAGCTAGTGGTGCGCAAACCTACTTCTTTAACTTCACCTACAATACCAGTAATTTCAACCACATCACCCGCTGTAACCGTGCGTTCGAAAAGGATTATAAAGCCCGCTACCATATCCTTAAACAAATCTTGTAACCCTAAACCTAAACCTACTAGAAGAGCAGTGGAAGAGGCTAGTAAAACGGTAATTTGAAAGCCTAAACTATCCACTGCAGAGATAAGGGCGATAATGTAAACGATATAGCTCACCACCTGCCGAACTGCATAAGATTTACCTGAATCGAGGCGATTATTACGCTCTTGTCTTAGGAGGTATTTTTTAAAGAGCCACATTAAAGTATAGGTAATCAGGAAGATCATTACCACCCATATTAGGTTGATAATGCGCAGTTCCCAATCGCCAATCATTAATAGCTCGAAGCTAAAAAAATCCTTAATATTTTTCATTGATTTTTATAACGTGCCCAACGTAGTAACTCTATGAAAGTAGGTTTTTTACCATACATTAAGATACCGATTCGGTAAATTTTAGAGGCAAACCAAGTTAAGAGTACAAAGCTAATAAGAAGAATTAGCATAGAAAGAATAAGTTCCCAGGGAGCTACACCAAAAGGTAAGCGGGCCATCATTACCAAGGGTGAGGTGAGTGGAATCATTGAAAACCAAAAGGCAATATCACCATCGGGGTTATCAAGCGCTCTGATAATTACCAGTAGACCCAAAATTAAGGGCAATGAAATCGGTAACATAAATTGTTGGGAATCACTTTCCTTATCTACCGCACTGCCTACGGCTGCAAATAGGGCAGCATATAATAGATAGCCAAAAATGAAATAGAAGAGGAAACTAGCTATGATGCCAAAAAAGTCAATACTTTGCAAAGAAGAGTAGATGCTTAAAAGTCCATCGTCGGGTAGAGAAATATGGGTAGCGGCATTCGGTAAATTGTTGGCGGCTAATTGTGGGTCAATAAATAAGGTAACAGCAATGACATAAAAGATACTTCCCAAACCAATCCAAACGGTAAACTGCAACATGGCCACCAGACCAATGCCAATAATTTTACCACTCATCATTTCGAAAGGACGCACCGAGGATACCATTATTTCAATCACACGGCTTGTCTTTTCTTCAATTACACCGCGCATTACCTGCGAGCCATAAAGGAAAATAAAGATATAAATAGCAAAGGCGGCAACATAACCAATGCCCATTTTTATTAAGGTAGCATTTTCAGTTTCTAAACCTTCATCGGTATTAATTACCCGCAGGTTTATCTTGGTTTTGGTGCGAGCAATTATTTCGGGGTCGACGCCAGCGGCCTTAAGTTTTTCTTTTTGTAAATATTTTTCCAGTGTATTTTCCAGGTAGCTTTCTACGCTTATGCTGATGTCGCCCGCCCGGAAAAGGCGCACATTTCGAGCTACAAAATCGGGGTCGCCGCCTTCACTTAAAGGGATGTGCATAAACGCATAATCGCCTTGGGCTTCGGAAAACGCTTGCGCAGATGCGAAATCAAATTTGTCAGGGGGTAAGTAACGTAAGCGGATTTCATCTTTACCTTTCTCAAAATCAAGTAATAGCGATTCATCTAAAACTGTAATTACCCGATCATCGGTGGGCAGGCTTGCCAGGTAGGCAGGGAGAAACATTACCGCGGCCATTAGAATTGGGCCTAAGAGGGTAAGAAGAATAAATGATTTTTTCCGCACGCGGGTACTAAACTCGCGCTTGATAATAAGGCCTATTTTCTTCATTCTTCAGCAGTGGTTTGAATGAATATATCGTGCAGCTTCGCCTCTTCCTCTTGAAAGAGATGCAGATTTTTAGTACTTAAAAATTGCAATAAAGACTGTTTGTTTTCGGGCTCAAGTTTTAGTTTGAGATGCAGTTTGCCTTGCAGCGATGTTTGGCTAAGTATTTCAATTCCAGCGGGCCAAGTACTTATTTCGTTTTCCTCCAAAATTAAGTCGTAATTGCCACTGCGGAATTGTTGCTTAATATCGCGCAGAGGTCCTTCGAGAACTTTCTTTCCTTTATTTATTAAAACAATAGAGTCACAAATTTCTTCAACCGATTCCATACGGTGAGTAGAGAAAATGATGGTGGTTCCCATCTCGCCTAAGCGCCGAATTTCCTTTTTTATAATTTCGGTATTACGTGGATCAAATCCCGTAAAGGGTTCATCGAGAATTAGGAGCTCGGGTTGATGGAGTAGGGTGGCGATAAATTGAACTTTTTGGGCCATACCCTTACTTAGTTCTTCCACGTTTTTATCCTTCCAGTCCATCAGCTGAAAGTCTTTGAGCCACTTAAGAATTCTTTCTTTGGCCTGGCTTTTCTCTACTTCTTTTAATTGGGCGAGATAAAGCAATTGCTCTCCCACCTTCATTTTGGGGTAGAGCCCTCGTTCTTCGGGGAGATAGCCAATTTTTTTAATATGAGAAGCGGACAGTTTTTCTCCTTGGAAGAAAAGCTGTCCGCTATCTGGTGCAGTAATTTGATTGATAATGCGAATGAAGGAGGTTTTTCCTGCACCGTTAGGTCCCAGTAATCCGAAAATACTCCCTGCTTTAACCTCTAGGTCTAAATGGTGTAAGGCAATGTGGTCGCCATACGATTTATGCAGTCCTTCCGCTTTTATCATATATTTAACTAAACATTTCTTTTACACGATCGAAAAAGGATTTATCGCCTTTTTCGGGCTTAGGATTAAACTCAGACTCACTTTGCATCTCTTCAAACATTTTACGGTATTTAGACGAAATATCTTTGGGAGTCCACACATTAATATGTACCATTAAGTCCCCTGTTCCGTAACTGTCAACGCTGGGTAAACCTTTGCTGCGCAAACGAAGAATTTTACCACTTTGGGTTCCTTCATCGAGTTTTATCCGGGCCTTACCACTAACGGTAGGCACATCTACCTTAGTACCTAAAACGGCATCTGGCAAACTAATGTATAAGTCGTAATGTAGATTTTGACCATCACGTTGTAAGAACTCATGAGCGAGCTCTTCGATTACTACAATAAGGTCGCCATTTACGCCGTCCATGGGACCGGAATTACCCTTTCCTGCCACTTTTAATTGCATGCCTTCACCAACACCAGCGGGGATTTTAACTTCCACTACTTCTTCTTTACGTGTCATGCCATGCTCGTCGGTACCTGCAGGGCGGTTTTCTAGAGTTTTACCCAAGCCACCGCAGGTAGGACAGGTGCTAGCCGTTTGCATTTGACCAAGAATCGTATTCGTAACGCGATTTACTTGTCCGCGACCACCGCAAGTATTACAGGTGGAAAAACGTAGATCGTCGGCGGGCACTAGTCTTTTGATTTTCAACTTTTTGGTGACGCCAGTGGCGATTTCCTCTAAAGTTAATTTGACACGCACGCGCAGGTTAGAACCTTTAAACACCCGTTGACCAGAGCCACCGCGGCCACGGCCACCGAAGCCACCGCCTCCGCCAAAGGCACCACCGAAGATATCACCGAATTGACTGAAGATATCGTCCATGTTCATACCACCGCCGCCGAAACCGCCGCCAGCTGCGCCGCCCATTCCGGCGTGACCATACTGATCGTAACGTGCTTTCTTTTGGGCGTCGCTTAATACTTCGTAGGCCTCTGCCGCTTCTTTAAATTTCGCTTCCGCAGATGCGTCATCCGGGTTTTTGTCAGGATGGTATTGAATGGCGAGTTTGCGATAAGCCTTTTTAATTTCACTTTCGCTTGCTCCCTTGCTAATTCCAAGAACCTCGTAATAATCTCGTTTTGCCATAATTTTATTCTCCTACCACTACGCGGGCGTAGCGTATAATTTTATTTCCAAGGAAAAACCCTTGCTCAATTTCGTCAACTACCTTTCCTTTCAGATCTTCACTAGGCGCAGGAATACGGGTAATGGCTTCCATGGTATCTACGTCAAAGTCTTTACCAGTGCAGTTTTCCATAGGTTTTAAACCTTTTTGCTGCAAAGTGTTTTCAAACTTATTGTAGATAAGTTTTATACCCTCTTCCGCTTCACTATTGGCCACATTTTTTAAAGCGCGATTAAAATCGTCTACAATTGGCAGTAAAGCTGACATTAATTCTTGGTTGGCGCTGCCAAAGAGTTCTATTCTTTCTTTGGCAGTACGTTTCCTATGGTTTTCGAAATCGGCATAAAGCCGTAATTTCTGATCCTTTTCTTGTGCTAGAGCTTCTTCCAAAGCAGCAATTTTCGCCATGTAGTCTTCTTCTTCTGAAGTCTCGGTCGCTTTTGATTCTTGGCTTTCCGCGCTTTCTTCGTTGATTGTCTCGTCCTGAACTTGCTCTTCGTTAAGCTTTAGTTCTTCTTGGGTATTGCTTTCTTCAACAGTGTTTTTGGCACTCATTGTATTCTAATTTTCGATATGGTTTTCAAAAAATCTGCCAGCGAATTTTTGTGCCAAGGTGACACTGAGATAGTAGTGAGTATAGAGTAGTGGGTAGTGAGTAGTGAGTAGTGAGTATTGAGTTGATGATTTCGGTAATGATAGGTGTGTTTTCCTTCGAAAAGCAATTCGGTGGGAATTGTATGCAATTAAAAGAGCTGCAGCAGCTGCGATTTTACGGTAGACATGATAAGCAGAACAAACCCAAGTTGAGGCAGCTGCGGATTCTCGGTTTATAGAGTATTGAGACCGCTATGCTAATAGTATTGGGTATTGAGATTGGATCGTGGTACTGATGGGTGTTTTTCTTCGAAAGAGAATTCGTTTGCTCCATAGCCCCGCGATTTATCGCTGGCTTGTGGGAGAGAGAATTCGTTTGTAACCGTTTTTCAAAGGAAGAAGATTCCGAAATAAATTCGGAATGACGATGGCGGAGGGTTTTACGACCTTAAAATCTACAGGGATCACGGTCATCCTGAACTCGTTTCAGGATCTTTATAATTCATAACCAAATGCTTATTTCCTTACGACTACCCCTAATTTCGCCAAGCATATCACCGTTTCCAAAGTAAAATTCCGTGGCGAAATTCTTCCCCTTCTGACCTGAAGGGGAACTCCTTAGGGTTGATTTTCAGGGTTTTGAATGCTAATATGAATTGGTGGTTCTTTCATAGCCATGCGATTTATAGCGTTATAGTATGGAGACCGCTGCGCTATTAGTATTGGGTATTGAGATTGGAATTCGGTTGTAATTATAGAAGAGACGCCGTGCATTGTATCTGTAAGATGGAATTTACCCTTGGTAATAGGGAGAGGCGAACTTTACTGTTGAAGCCCATGGCACCGCGATTGGAGTGGAAAGCCCACAGCGAAAGCCTTAATGAGCTAGCGAGGAGGGTGCGACTGAAGGAAGCACCCGCACTGCGATGCGAATTTAGGCTTGCAGCGAGGACTTGCAGCGGAAAGCGGGTTAGTGCCCCAAAAAAAAGCCCCCTAAAAAAGGAGGCTTTGAAAATGTGAATGGTGAATATTATTTCTGCATTTTTTGCAAGGCATTCTCGAGAGCTTTGCCGCGTAAGTTGCGGGCGAGAATAGTTCCGTCTGGCCCTACTAAAAAGGTGGCAGGAATCGCGTTAACGCCGTAAACTTGGGCGGCGGCATTTTTCCAAAACATTAGGTCGCTTACGTGCGTGTCCCAAATAAGTCCGTCTTGTTGAATCGCTTTTTCCCAGTCGGCCTTGTTGCGATCGAGGGATACGCTAAAAACGGTAAAGCCTTTACCATCTTTAAATTCAGCGTCTTTGTATTTGTTGTAGGTGGCTACCACGTTGGGGTTTTCCATGCGACAAGGGCGGCACCATGCGGCCCAGAAATCCACCAATACCATTTGCCCTTTTAGGTCCGATAGTTTCATCATTTCGCCTTGTGGGTTGGCCATTTCAATTTCGGGGGCTTTATCACCAATGGATACACCGCCATTTTGCTCGGGGCTACTAATAAAGTCGCTGCTTACAAAGCTTACACCAATAAAAGTTAAGGCGCCTAATAGGATTATGAAAAGGGGTTTTTTTAGTAATTTCATCTTTAATTTTTTAGTTAACTCTTACAATTTTGGCTCCAAGAGCTTTTAAACGTTCGTCGATATTCTCGTAGCCTCTATCAATTTGTTCGATATTATGGATAGTACTGACACCATCGGCGCTTAAAGCGGCAATTAACAATGAAATTCCCGCGCGGATGTCGGGGCTAGTCATGGTAGTTGCTTTTAGCGGAGTAGCTTTATCCATGCCAATTACTGTGGCGCGATGCGGGTCGCAAAGTATAATTTGGGCCCCCATATCAATCAGCTTATCGACAAAGAACAAGCGGCTTTCGAACATCTTTTGGTGAATTAAAACACTACCGCGCGCTTGAGTAGAAATTACTAAGGCTATGCTTAATAGATCGGGGGTAAACCCAGGCCAAGGTGCATCGGAAATGGTTAAAATAGATCCATCAATAAAAGTTTCGATTTCGTAATGGTCTTGTTTTGGAACAATTATATCGTCGTTATCGCGCTGTAGCTTGATGCCCATTTTACGGAACACATCGGGTATAATACCGAGCCTATCGTAATTAACGTCTTTTATAGTTATTTCAGAACCTGTCATGGCCGCCATGCCAATCCAAGAACCAATTTCAATCATATCGGGAAGAACGCGGTGATCGCAACCACCTAGTTCTGTTACGCCTTCAATTTGCAAAAGGTTGGATCCAATACCACTTATCTTTCCTCCCATGCGATTAATCATATCGCAAAGTTGTTGTAAGTACGGCTCGCAAGCGGCGTTATAAATAGTGGTGGTTCCTTCAGCAAGAGCCGCGGCCATTACAATATTGGCCGTTCCGGTTACGGAGGCTTCTTCTAAAAGCATGTAGCAGCCTTTCAGTTTTTTGGCTTCTACACCATAGAAGGACTCATCTGCTTTATAGCGGAATTTAGCTCCTAATTTTTGGAAGCCGATAAAGTGTGTATCGAGGCGACGACGACCGATTTTATCGCCGCCGGGTTTAGGAATATAACCTTTGCCGAAGCGCGCTAGTAATGGTCCAACGATCATAATACTACCGCGTAGGGAGGATCCTTTTTGTTTAAACTCATCGCTTTCTAAATAGGCGAGGTTTAAATCGTCGGCTTTAAAACTATAAACGCCATGACCTTTGCGTTGTACTTTTACGCCTAAATCGGCTAAGATGTCAATCAGTTTGTTTACATCGTGAATATCGGGGATATTGCTAATGGTAACGCGTTCGGGCGTAAGTAAAGTGGCACAAATAATTTGAAGCGCTTCGTTTTTGGCGCCTTGCGGAGTGATGGAACCTTTGAGTTCTTGTCCGCCCGTAATTTGAAAAGTCCCCATTTAGTTTTTATGCTTATGGTTTTTGCGCTTGTAGTTGTTGTTAGTATTACTTGGGCGCTTTCTATTTTTCTTTTGATTGTAACTATTGCTGCTAGGTGCTTGCTGCACTAGTTCACGCTTATCGGCAAAGTTAATGTCGCTTAAGTCAAGCTGCCCTTCAGAAAGAGTTTTAAGGTTGTCGATAATTACCGCATCATCTACATTATCCTTATTCCAAATAATGTAATTCTTCTTCATGAGGTTCGCTACCGCCTCGGTTAAGGCTTTTTTCTCTTCCCCTGCGGGAAGATTGATGGCGTGCTCAATCATTTGACGGGTAATTTGGCCGTAATGACGGAAGCGACGCGAAACTTCAGGATAATCTACCTGCTCGGGTTTTTCCAAAAGACTTTCGGGAGCAGGAGGAGGGTATGGAGCATCTACATCTAATTTAAAGTCAGACATAATATGCAAGTGATCCCAAAGTTTGTGATCGGGGTCTTCGTCGGTTTCGTAAACCTGAGGATTTAAGTTGGCGATAATCGCAATGAGGTTTTGCGCTTGCTTATTGCGCTCTTCTCTATGTTCGATGGTCAAAAGGTAATCGACCATGCGCTGTACATTGCGGCCGTATTCTGGAATAATCATGCGCTCGCGGCTCGTGTTGTATTCCATATCGATTAG
The DNA here is from genome assembly GCA_018401735.1 of Schleiferiaceae bacterium. Lineage (GTDB taxonomy): Bacteria > Bacteroidota > Bacteroidia > Flavobacteriales > Schleiferiaceae > Croceimicrobium. The sequence goes on along the minus strand of JAGYKI010000007.1, from coordinate 49,761 downwards.
ATCGTCGCGCCCAATGGTTTTTATATCCATATAATTTTTATTTGCTCTGCTCAAGGCAGATGGCCAAGATAAGATGAATCGCGCTAAGCACCAATTCTTTCTAGTTTGGCAAATTTGAGTAATAATTTCTTTTCTCCTACATTATCAAAGGCAATGATCGCTTTTTTATTGTCGCCTTCACCCTCGAGGGCTTTTACAATGCCATGGCCAAAACGGGGATGCTTTACGCGTTCGTTGCTTTTCAGGTCGGTTAAAGCGGTGAAGTTACCACTCAAATCTTGCTGAGCATTGGGGTTAATACGTTTTAAATTAGAAGGTACTGCTCGGGGTGCATTGCGCTGTGGGCTGCGCCCCGCAGATGGATTAGCCCCGCCATTACTGCTTGCACGCGGGCTGCGCGGCGAGCGTTGACTAGTGCTACTATATCCAGAGCCACTAGTATTGCTGCTACCAGAATCTTGGCGGAAGCCACGCATTTCGTCGCTACTTAAAAAGGGACTAAAATCGGGGATATTAATATCGAGGTATTTCTCGTCAATTTCTTCAATAAAACGACTCGGTTCGCAGTCTATTAATTTTCCCCACCGGTAGCGCATCTGTGCATAACTTAAATAGGCCTGATTTTCAGCGCGGGTAAGCGCTACGTAAAATAGGCGCCTTTCCTCTTCAAGGTCGGCACGACTGTTTACGGTCATCATGCTCGGGAAGAGGTTTTCTTCCATCCCCACAATAAAAACAATGGGAAACTCTAGTCCTTTCGCCAAGTGAATGGTCATTAACGAAACCTTATTACTGTCCTTAGGATCGTCTTTATCTTGATCGGTAAGCAAGGCCACATCTTTCATAAAGTTCTCTAAAAGAGGACTACCATCTTCCACTTCCTTTTGTCCTTCACAAAAATCTTTCACCGAGTTTAAAAGCTCTTCGATGTTTTCTACACGGCTTACACCTTCCGGACTTTTATCTTCTTGCAAGCCACGCATTAAACCTGAGGTTTTGGCGATATGACTAACTAAATCAAAGGCCTCGCTTTTTTCGGCCATGATGCGGTAGCTGTCTATTTTAGTAACGAACTCCTTTAGTTTATTTACCGCGCCTCGGTTTAAACCTAGGTCTGGGAAAAAGTCGATGTTTTCTAAAACTTCCCACAAACTGCGGCTTTCCTGATTCGCCTTTACCGTAATTTTTTCTACCGTGCTATCGCCGATACCACGCTTGGGGTAATTTATCGCACGACGAAGTGCTTCTTCGTCTTTGGGGTTAATGGATAAGCGGCAATAGGCCAAAAGATCCTTAACTTCTTTTCGTTGGTAAAAGGACAGTCCTCCGTAAATACGATAGGGGATATTCTTGCGGCGCAAGTTATCTTCCATGGCTCGCGATTGGGCATTGGTGCGATAAAGTATGGCAAAGTCGGAGTAGGGTCTCTGCTCGTTCATCTGCTTATCAAAAATGCTGCGTGCGATATAGGCTCCTTCATCCGAATCGGAAACTGTTTTATGGACGGTAATTTTTTGCCCCCCCTCGTTATCGGTGAAAACGTTTTTCGGTAATTGGTTCTGATTTTTAGCAATCAGACTATTGGCCGCCCCTACAATGTTTTTGGTACTGCGATAGTTTTGTTCCAGCTTATAAACCTGCACTTCATCGTAATCCTTTTGATAGTTGAGGATGTTTTGGATGTTGGCACCACGGAAGGCATAAATAGACTGGGCATCATCGCCCACCACACAAATATTTTGGAAACGATTGGCCAAGGCCTTTACAATCAAATACTGGGCACGGTTGGTATCCTGATACTCATCTACTAATATATAACGAAAGCGATCTTGGTATTTCGCCAACACTTCGGGAAAGTTCCTTAAAAGGAGATAGGTATTTAAAAGAATATCGTCGAAGTCCATCGCTCCCGCGCGGAAGTTCTTTTCATTATAGGCATTAAACACTTCGCCTAACTGCGGCATGCGTGCGGCGGCGTCTTGCTCCATAATTTCGGGACTGTTAAAATACTCACGCGGGGTAATTAGTCCGTTTTTAAAAGAGGAGATGCGACGGGCAACGGCATTGGTTTTATAAATGTCTTTATCGAGGTTTAGCTCTTTAATCACATTATTAACCGCTTTTTTACTGTCTTCCGAATCGTAAATGGTAAAGTTAGAAGGGTAGCCAAGACGTTCCCCTTCACTGCGTAAGATGCGAGCAAAAACGGAGTGGAAAGTTCCCATCCAAATGTTTTTAGCTTCAGAAGGGCCTACAATTTTACCAATACGCTCTTTCATTTCGCGCGCGGCTTTATTGGTAAAGGTGAGGGATAGTATATTAAAAGGATCTACTTTTTTCTCCGCCATAAGGTAGGCGATGCGATAAGTAAGAACTCTAGTTTTACCTGAACCGGCTCCAGCGATAACCATTACGGCGCCTTCGGTAGCTTCTACTGCGGCCCTTTGGGAAGGATTTAATCCTGAAAGAAAATCTGTCACACTATTATTTATAAGGAAGAATGCAAAGGTGCTACATTTTGAGGAGGAAGCAAGTAGGTGATTGATTCTAATACCATGATACCTTCATAAAAGGGAAACCCGTGGGTGAAATTTCAGTAAAGCGCAGGGATTTTGTAGGAGCTAAATTAAGTTTAAAATAAAAATGAGCTATTTAACGTGAATTCGACGTAAAATAAGGCCTCAGACCCCTTGTAAATAGTCGAACTCACGTTATTTAGGGTTTAAATTTAGAGGGTCATTAAATGGCTTGCTTCCTTTTATGGCCGAGCCAAGATTTGTAAGGGTAGTTTTCTTTTTAATTAAGTCACAGCATTTGGCTTTGAGAAAGTCCACGACCACTAAGAGCTTTGTGTTTGCGCCTAACGGTTTTAATTTTCTATCGATGAGGCTTTCTTTATTGCATTGCTTCAAGGTGGGGTTTGAGCCAAAGAGAGGAAGTTTTGGTACTTGAAAAGCAAGCTCTTTTTAACGAATTGAAAGCCAAACATTTCGAGATAGTAAAAAACCCTAAAACATTTTTTATCAAGGCCTTGTGGCATTCTTGAATTATATTACATTTGCAGTCCCCAAAAATAAGGGGTTCAATCAGTTTGTAAAAACTTATATAAAAAGGTGTATGCCAACGATTCAGCAATTAGTACGCAAAGGACGTATTAAGATCACAAAGAAGAGTAAGTCTGCAGCATTGCAGTCTTCACCACAGCGTCGTGGAGTATGTACGCGTGTGTATACCACCACTCCAAAGAAGCCTAACTCAGCCATGCGTAAGGTAGCGAGGGTGCGTTTAACCAATGGAAACGAGGTGAATGCCTACATTCCAGGAGAAGGTCACAACCTACAAGAGCACAGTATTGTATTAGTACGTGGTGGTAGAGTAAAAGATTTACCTGGTGTACGTTATCACATCGTACGAGGTGCCCTAGATACGGCGGGTGTTAATGGTCGTATGCAGCGCCGTTCGAAATACGGTACTAAACGTCCAAAAACCAAGAAATAATCTTATTCAAAGAGTCTCATGAGAAAGGCAAGAGCTAAAAAAAGACCCCTGTTACCCGATCCACGTTTTGGTGATCCATTGGTAACTCGTTTTGTAAATATGATGATGCTAGATGGTAAGAAGAGTGTTTCTTACCGTATTTTTTACGACGCAATCGATATCATTTCCGAGAAAACTGGAGAAGGTAATGGTTTAGAGTTGTGGAAAGAAGCTTTAAATAATGTAATGCCACACGTAGAAGTTCGTTCGAAGCGTGTTGGTGGTGCAACCTTCCAAATCCCGATTCAAATTCGTCCAGACCGTAAGGTTTCTGTAGCGATGAAGTGGTTAATTTCTTATTCCCGTAAGCGTAACGAGAAAGCTATGGCGAATCGTTTGGCAGCAGAGGTAATGGCAGCCGCTAAGGAAGAAGGTGCAGCCGTTAAGAAGAGATTAGATACTCACAAGATGGCGGATGCGAATAAAGCGTTTGCTCACTTCGGTAGATTTTAATTGGTCACAATAGATAAATAAAATCATGGCTAAAAGAAATTTAAAATACACCCGTAACATTGGTATTGCAGCGCATATCGATGCAGGTAAAACAACTACTACCGAGCGTATTCTTTATTACGGCGGAGTAAGTCACAAGATTGGTGAAGTTCATGATGGTGCAGCCACCATGGACTGGATGGAGCAAGAGCAAGAGCGTGGTATTACTATTACCTCTGCCGCTACTACCTTAACTTGGCCTTACCGCGGTGATGATTATCACGTAAACATTATTGATACCCCGGGACACGTTGATTTTACCGTAGAGGTAAACCGTTCTTTGCGTGTATTGGATGGGTTAGTTTTCTTATTTAGTGCGGTTGACGGCGTTGAGCCTCAGTCGGAAACTAACTGGAGACTAGCCAATAACTATAATGTTCCTCGTATTGGTTTTGTAAACAAAATGGACCGTCAGGGATCTGACTTCCTAAACGTTTGTAAACAAGTTAAGGAGATGTTAGGAAGTACAGCACTTCCCTTACAATTACCTATTGGTTCTGAAGCTGACTTTAAAGGGGTGGTTGATTTGATCAATTTCCGCGGTATTGTTTGGAATGAAGACGATATGGGTATGACTTTCAGTGAAGTTGAAATTCCAGCAGATTTGATGGAAGAAGCCACTGAGTATCGCGAAAAATTATTAGAAGCGGTAGCTGAATTTGATGATACTTTAATGGAAAAGTATTTTGAAGATCCAGAATCGTTAACAGAGCGTGAAATTTTAGACGCCTTGCGTGAAGCTACCGTTGCGAGCAAGGTTGTTCCCATGATGTGTGGATCCGCTTTCAAAAATAAAGGAGTACAAGCAATGCTTGATATGGTGATGGAATTAATGCCATCTCCAATCGATGTAGACGCTATTATAGGAACCAATCCTGACACAGGCGAAGAAGAGAAGCGCAGACCTTCTTTTGATGAGCCATTTGCAGGACTAGCCTTTAAAATTGCAACTGATCCTTTCGTAGGTCGCCTGTGTTTTACTCGCGCCTATTCCGGTGTTCTTCCTTCAGGTTCTTATGTTCAAAACACAAGAACTGGCAGAAAGGAACGTATCTCTCGTATTTTCCAAATGCACGCCAATAAGCAAAATCAAATTGATGAGCTAGGTGCTGGAGATATTGGAGCTTTAGTAGGTTTTAAGGATATTAAAACTGGAGATACTTTATGTGCAGAGAGTGCGCCTATCGTGTTGGAATCTATGGATTTCCCAGAACCAGTAATTGGTTTAGCGGTAGAGCCTAAAACTAAGGCTGACGTGGATAAACTAGGTATGGCTTTATCTAAGCTTGCCGAAGAAGATCCAACCTTCCGTGTTCACACTGACGAGGAAACTGGTCAAACCGTAATTAGCGGTATGGGTGAGCTTCACTTAGATATTATCATCGACCGTTTACGTCGTGAGTTTAAGGTAGAAGTTAATCAAGGTGCACCACAAGTTTCTTACAAAGAAGCTATTAATGGTACAGTAGATCACCGTGAAGTTTACAAGAAACAAACGGGTGGTCGTGGTAAGTTTGCCGATATCGTAGTTACCATTGGACCAAGTGACTCTGAGGAGCCAGGATTGGTATTTGTTAACGAGGTTAAAGGTGGTAACGTTCCTAAAGAATTTGTTCCTTCCATCGAAAAAGGATTTAAGGATGCAATGGCAACTGGTGTTTTAGCTGGTTACACGGTAGATAGCATGAAGGTAGTATTGAAGGACGGATCTTTCCACCCTGTGGATTCGGATCAATTGTCTTTCGAAGTGGCTGCAAAAATGGCTTTCCGTACAGCAGTTCCAAAGGCTAATCCAGTATTATTAGAACCTATTATGCAGATGGAGGTATTGACTCCGGAAGAATATATGGGTGAGATTGTTGGTGACTTAAACCGTCGTCGTGGAGTAGTAGAAGGAATGGGTGACCGTAATAATTCAAAAACGATTAAGGCTAAAGTTCCTTTGTCTGAAATGTTTGGTTATGTAACCGATTTACGTACTAACTCATCTGGTAGAGCAACATCTACAATGGAATTCTCGCATTTCGCAGAAGCTCCAAAAGGTATTGCCGAAGAGGTTATTGCAAAAGTTAAAGGAAACAAAGGTTAAGGTTTTATTTAGATAAAATGAGTCAGAAAATCCGCATTAAGTTAAAGTCTTACGATCACAATTTAGTAGACAAGTCTGCTGAGAAAATTGTGAAGACTGTAAAAAGTACAGGTGCTATCGTAAACGGTCCGATTCCGCTTCCAACAAATAAGCGAATCTATACTGTATTACGTTCGCCACACGTAAACAAGAAGTCTCGTGAGCAGTTTCAGCTTTCTTCTTTCAAGCGTTTATTAGATATCTATAGTTCTTCTTCAAAGACTATTGATGCACTAATGAAACTTGAACTTCCCAGTGGAGTAGAAGTAGAGATTAAAGTTTGATAGATAGAATTTTTTATAACAAATAAATAGATTGTCGAATGCCTGGAATGATCGGTAAAAAGATCGGGATGACAAGCCTCTTTGACGAAAACGGTAAAAATTTACCGTGTACCGTCATCGAAGTGGAAGCCAATGTGGTAACCCAGATCAAGACTGTTGAAAAAGACGGTTACGAAGCTATCCAATTAGGATTTGGAGAAGCAAAAGAGAAAAGAACTCCCTCAGCCCTTAAAGGTCACTTTAAGAAGGCAGGAGTTACTCCTCGCAAAATGTTAAAGGAATTTGCCCCAACGGGTTACTCTAAAGATTTAGCTTTAGGTTCTGAACTTAAGTTAGAGGAGTTTTTAACCGAGGGACAGTTTGTAGATGTACAAGGTATTTCTAAAGGTAAAGGTTTCCAAGGTGTAGTAAAACGTCACGGTTTTGGTGGTGTTGGTCAAGCTACTCACGGACAGCATAACAGACTACGTGCGCCAGGTTCTATTGGTGCGGGTTCTGATCCTTCTAGAGTATTTAAAGGTATGCGCATGGGCGGCCGTATGGGTGGTGAGATGACCATGGTAGAGAACCTACGTGTTATTAAGGTAGATACCGACAAGAATATACTCGTGTTAAAAGGGTCCATTCCTGGTCCTAAGAATTCACTCGTAATAATCACGAAGTAATGGAATTAGCAGTATTAAGTAAAGAAGGTAAGGATACTGGTCGCAAGGTGACCCTGTCCGATGAATTGTTTGCCATCGAGCCTAACAATCATGCTTTGTATTTAGATGTAAAGCAATATTTAGCTAACCAACGTCAAGGTACTCATAAAGCGAAAGAACGTGCAGAGGTTTCAAGAACCACTAAAAAATTCTTCCGTCAAAAAGGAACAGGTAACGCTCGTGTTGGATCTCTAAAGTCTCCAGTACAAAAGGGTGGGGGTACCGTTTTCGGTCCTCGTCCGCGTGATTACAGTTTCAAGTTGAACAAGAAGCTAAAGACTTTAGCCCGTCGTTCAGCCATGAGCCAAAAGGCTTCTGAGGACAAAATTATGGTAGTGGAGAATTTCAGTTTTGATGCGCCAAGTACCAAATCTTACTTACAGATTTTGAACGCTTTAGGAATAAAAGATAAAAAATCTTTATTAGTGCTTGGAGAGTCAGATAAATCTGTATATTTGTCGTCCCGAAATTTTAAGGGCTCTAAGGTGGTAAATGCCTCAGATATAAACACTTACATAGTTATGAACAGTCAGGCTATCGTTTTAACTGAGGATTCGTTAGAGAAGCTTGAAAACGTTTTAAGAAAGTAGACCATGGGCATTTTGATTAAACCAATCATTACGGAGAAGGCAACCGCCGATAGCGAAGACAAAAATCGTTTCGCTTTTCAGGTGGCTATAAGTGCCAATAAGGTTGAGATTCGCAAGGCGATCGAAGAGCTTTATGGTGTAAATGTAGACAGTGTAAAAACCATGGTTATGCCTGGTAAAAGTAAATTCCGCCATACCAAACAAGGTATTGCAAGAGGTAACACTGGGAAATACAAGAAGGCGATAGTACAAGTTCGCAGTGGTGAAACTATTGACCTTTATAGCGAAATTTAATTATGGCAGTACGTAAATTAAATCCAACGACTCCAGGTCAACGTTTTAAAGTAGCGGGTCAGTTCGAAACTGTATCGGCTGCTAAACCTGAAAAGTCACTTGTTAAAGGAATATCCAAATCAGGAGGTCGTAATAATACTGGTAAAATGACGGTTCGCCAATTAGGCGGTGGTCATAAGAAAAAGTATCGTACAATCGACTTTAAAAGAGATAAGGACGGTATAGAAGCTACTGTAAAAAGTATCGAATATGATCCAAACCGCTCGGCTCGTGTAGCTTTATTATTTTACGCGGATGGTGAGAAGCGTTACGTGATTGCACCAAACGGCTTGCAGGTAGATCAAAAAGTATATAACGGCGCAGGTGTTGCTCCTGAAATTGGAAACACATTATTCCTTTCAGAGATTCCATTGGGTACAGTAATTAGCTGTATTGAATTGCGTCCTGGTCAAGGTGCTATCATAGCTAGAAGTGCTGGCACATTTGCGCAATTAGCTGCTCGTGATGGTAAATATGCGATCGTGAAAATGCCTAGTGGGGAAACGCGCATGATATTAGTTACTTGTAAAGCCACAATCGGTGCTATCGGTAATAGTGATCATCAGTTAGAGCGTAGTGGTAAAGCTGGTAGAAGTAGGTGGTTAGGTCGTAGACCTCGTGTTAGAGGTGTAGCGATGAACCCAGTAGATCACCCCATGGGTGGTGGTGAAGGTCGTGCTAGTGGTGGTCATCCACGTTCTAGAAATGGCATTCCGGCTAAAGGTTATAAAACTCGTACTCCTAAAAAGGAGTCGAACAAGTATATCATTGAAAGACGTAAAAAGTAATTAGCTATGGCGAGATCATTAAAAAAAGGTCCTTTCATTCACCATAAGCTGGAAAAGCGGGTAATGGATAATGTGGAGAGCGGAAAAAAATCTGTGATCAAAACTTATTCACGCGCTTCGATGATTTTTCCAGAGGCGGTTGGACAAACCATAGCCGTTCATAATGGAAGAACTTTCGTTCCAGTTTTTGTAACAGAAAACATGGTTGGGCATAAGTTCGGTGAGTTCTCCTTGACACGTACTTTCCGCGGTCATGGTGGCAATAAGAAAGATAAAGGTAAGCGCTAAGAATTAAGATATGGGTTCTAGAAAAAGACTTAGAGCTGAGGCAACTAAAGAGGCGCGCAAGAGTGTGGCCATCGCTCAGTTAAGAAATTATCCTACCAGTCCTCGCAAAATGCGTTTGGTGGCTGATATGGTTCGCGGTTTAGACGTACAAAAGGCTTTGTTTTTATTAAAGCATAGTCCAAAGCACGCCACTCTACCATTAGAAAAATTAGTGCTCTCTGCAATTAATAACTGGGAGCAAAAAAATGAAGATGCTAGCGTAGATGAGGCGGCTCTTTATATCTCAGAAATTCAAGTGGACAGTGCGAGAATGCTGAAACGCATTCAACCAGCCCCACAGGGCCGTGCACACCGTGTTCGCAAGAGAAGTAATCATGTAACAGTAGTGGTTAGTCCTCGTATTGCGGAGCCATTAACTGAGGTAACTAACGAAATTAACGAATAGCCGAATGGGACAAAAAACTAACCCAATAGGAAACCGATTAGGATTTATTCGCGGCTGGGACAGCAACTGGTTCGGCGGTCGTAATTACGGAGATAAAATCGCGGAAGATGCCAAAATTCGCGATTATCTATATGCTCGTCTAGCGAAAGCTAGTGTAAGTAGAATCATAATTGAGCGTACTCTAAAATTGATCACAATTACGATTACTACCAGTCGTCCTGGTATAATCATCGGTAAGGGTGGACAAGAAGTAGATAAGCTTAAAGAGGAGTTGAAGAAACTTACTCGTAAAGAGGTTCAAATCAATATATTTGAAATCAAACGTCCGGAACTAGATGCAAAATTGGTGGCCGATTCTATCGCCCGTCAAATTGAAGGACGTATCTCTTACCGTCGCGCTATTAAAATGGCTATTGCTGCTTCAATGCGTATGGGTTCTGAGGGTATCAAAGTAATGATTTCTGGACGTCTTAATGGTGCGGAAATGGCACGTTCTGAAATGTATAAAGATGGAAGAACACCACTACACACCTTTCGCGCTGACATCGATTATGCTTTAAGTGAAGCTCATACTACTTATGGTAGATTGGGTGTTAAAGTATGGATCATGAAAGGCGAGGTATACGGTAAGCGTGACCTTAGTAACCCTTTTGGCTCAGTGAAGAAGGCTGGCCCAGTGCAAGGGAATAATGCAGGTCCTGCTGCTCGTAACAGAAGAAAAAGAAAATAATAGGCGTAGGCTTAATTTATTGAAAAATGTTACAACCTAAAAAAACAAAACATAGAAAGACCTTTAAAGGCCGCATGAAAGGTAATGCTCAGCGCGGTGCAGAAATGGCTTTCGGTAGTTTCGGTTTAAAAGCGATAGATCCAGTATTTATTACTTCTCGTCAAATTGAGGCGGCTCGTATTGCAGCTACTCGTTATATGAAAAGAGAGGGTCAGCTTTGGATCAGAATTTTCCCAGACAAACCTATCACCAAGAAACCAGCCGAAGTAAGGATGGGTAAAGGTAAAGGTGCTTTGGATCACTGGGTAGCAGTGGTTCGTCCAGGTAGAATTTTATTCGAATTGGATGGTGTAAGCCAGGAAATTGCCAAGGAAGCATTGCGTTTAGCGGCGCAAAAACTTCCAGTTAAATGTAAGATAATCACTCGCCGGGATTATACCGGTGCCTAATTAGAGTTAAAATGAAGGCATCTGTTATTAGAGAAATGACGACACAAGAAATTAGTGATCGTTTGTCTGAGGAGAAAATTTCATATGATAAGCTTAAAATGGCTCACCATATATCTCCTTTGGAAAATCCACAAGAGTTGAATCAAAAAAGAAAGTTGATCGCAAGACTAGGTACGGAATTTCGTTCTCGTACTTTAGAAAGCGCATCTTAATAAGTTTGTTCAAGATGGAACACAAAAGGAATTTGCGTAAAGAACGCATCGGCTTGGTAACTAGCAATAAAATGGATAAGTCTATTGTTGTTGCAGTTGAGAAAAAGCAAAAGCACCCCATGTACGGTAAGTTTATTAAACTTACTAAAAAGTTTCACGCTCATGATGAGAAAAATGATTGCAATATCGGTGATACCGTTCGCATCATGGAGACTCGTCCTTTGAGTAAAACTAAGAACTGGAGACTGGTAGAAATCATTGAAAGAGCTAAGTAAGCGATGGTACAACAAGAATCACGACTAAAAGTAGCGGACAATACTGGTGCAAAAGAAGTATTAGTTATCCGCGTATTAGGTGGAACTGGACGTAGATACGCCTCTGTAGGGGATCGTATTGTAGTTACTATCAAGGAATCGACTCCTTCTGGCAACGCCAAGAAAGGTCAGGTTTCCAAGGCAGTAGTAGTTCGCACCCGCAAGGAAGTTCGTCGTGCAGATGGCTCATACATCCGCTTCGATGATAATGCATGTGTATTGTTAAATCCACAAAACGAAATGAGAGGTACGCGTGTATTCGGTCCTGTTGCTCGTGAGTTGAGAGATAAGCAGTACATGAAAATTGTTTCACTAGCCCCTGAGGTTCTTTAATTTATGGCAATGAAAAAATTTCATATTAAAAAAGGCGATAAGGTTAAGGTTCTTTCTGGAGAAGATAAGGGCAAAGAAGGTACGGTACTAGAAATGGTTACCAGAACCGGAAAAGCCATCGTTGAAGGTATTAATGTAGTTAAGAAACATAAGAAGCCAGATGCCAATAATCCGCAAGGAGGTATCGTGCAAACTGAAGCTCCTATCTACATTTCAAAGCTTATGCTAATTGATCCTAGTACTAATGAGCCAACCCGTGTAGGGCGTAAATTAGACGAAAATGGAAAGTTAGTTAGGTATTCTAAGAAAACTCAAGAGATCATTAAGTAATGGATTTTTCTCTAAAATTAAAAGATAAGTACCCTACTGAAATTGTTCCAGCTCTAATTGAGGAGTTTGGTTACAAGAACGTTATGGAGGTACCTGCTCTGAAGAAAATCGTACTTTCCCAAGGTGTTGGAGAAGCTACTGGCGATAAAAAGTTAGTAGATCAAGCGATAGAGCAAATGACAATGATTGCTGGTCAAAAGGCGATTATCACTTATTCGAAAAAGGATATCTCGAACTTCAAGCTTAGAAAGGGCATGCCTATCGGAGCAAAAGTTACTCTTAGAGGAGCGCAGATGTACGAATTTCTAGAGAGGTTATTATGGTCGTCTCTTCCACGTATCAGAGATTTTAATGGCATCAAAAACACTGGTTTTGATGGTCGTGGTAACTATACCTTAGGAATCACTGAACAAATCATTTTTCCTGAAATTGATATTGATAAGGTAAGTCGAATTACGGGTATGGATATCACATTCGTAACTTCTGCTGACACTGATAAGGAGGCACTTTCTCTGTTAACTAAATTTGGTATACCCTTTAAAAAATAAGATATGGCTAAAGAATCAATGAAAGCCCGCGAACGCAAAAGGGAGAGAATTGTAGAGAAGTATGCAGAGAAGAGAGCTGCCTTAAAGGCTGCTGGTGATTATGAAGGTCTTCAAAAGTTGCCTAAAAATGCTTCTCCTGTGCGCATGCACAACCGTTGCAAATTAACTGGCCGTCCTCGTGGATACATGCGTCAGTTTGGTCTTTCGCGCGTTACTTTTAGAGAAATGGCGAATCAAGGACTAATCCCAGGAGTTAAAAAAGCCAGTTGGTAAAAATAATATAGCGATGACTACAGATCCAATAGCAGATTATTTAAATAGAGTTCGTAACGCTCTTTTAGCAGGACATAAGGTTGTGGAAATTCCAGCTTCAAATTTGAAGTTAGAGATTACTCGCATCTTACAAGATCAAGGTTATATCCTTAATCATAAAGTGGAGGAAAATGGCCCTCAGGGTACCATTAAAATTGCTTTGAAATATGATAAGATAACTAACGAAGCGGCTATTCGTTCATTGAAACGTATCAGCAAGCCAGGTTTAAGATCTTACCATGGAGCGAATGATCTTCCACGTGTAATTAATGGTTTAGGTGTTGCTATCGTTTCAACTTCTAAGGGAGTAATGACCGACAAGCAAGCACGCAAACAAAATATAGGTGGCGAAGTACTTTGCCAGATATACTAAAATTTAAGCAATGTCACGAGTAGGAAAATCCCCTATAAATATTCCAGCTGGTGTTGACGTAAAAGTTGACAATGGTTTGGTTACGGTAAAAGGAAAGCTTGGCGAGTTAACTCAACAAGTTTCTGAGCAAATCGAAGTGGTTATTGATGGTAACGTAATTACTTTAAATCGTTTAGACGAGGAAAAGCAAACAATTGCTAGTCATGGTTTATATCGCTCTCTAATTAACAATATGGTAATTGGAGTATCTGCTGGTTTCGAGAAGAAATTAGAATTAGTAGGTGTAGGTTACCGCGCTTCAAATCAAGGACAACTTCTAGATTTAGCACTTGGTTACTCTCACAATATTGTGATTGAAGTGCCCAAAGAGATTGGTTTAACAACCGTTTCTGATAAAGGTAAGAATCCAGTAGTTATTCTTAATAGCTTCGATAAGCAGCTTGTAGGAATGGTAGCCGCAAAAATTCGTTCCTTACGTAAGCCAGAACCTTATAAAGGAAAAGGTGTGCGTTATGCAGGAGAGTATGTTCGCAGAAAAGCCGGTAAAACAGCTAAATAAGTAAGAAATGGCACTAACTAAGACGCAAAGAAGAACTAGAATTCGTAGTAGAATTCGTAAGAAGGTTAGCGGTACGGCAGAAACTCCACGTTTAGCGGTATTTCGTTCAAATAAAGAAATTTACGCTCAGATCATTGATGATTTAAGTGGTAAGACTTTGGTAGCGGCCTCTTCACTGGAGAAGGGTTTAAGCAAAGAAGGTACTAAAACCGATGTAGCCAAAGCTGTTGGTTCGGCCCTAGCAAAAAAGGCAGTTGCAGCAGGAGTAGAAATATGCTCATTCGATAGAGGAGGATATTTGTATCACGGGCGTGTTAAAGCTTTGGCGGATGGCGCTAGAGAAGGTGGATTAAAATTTTAAGGTATACCTCATGATTAAAGGACACAAAAATATTCAAAGAGTTAAGCCCAGTGGACTGGAGCTAACTGATAGAGTAGTAGGTATTCAAAGGGTTACCAAAGTAACCAAGGGCGGTAGAACATTCGGATTCTCAGCTATTGTTGTAGTAGGAGACGAAAAAGGTGTTGCTGGTTATGGTTTAGGAAAAAGTAAAGAAGTTTCTGAAGCTATTCAGAAAGGGATTGAAGATGCTAAGAAAAACTTGGTGCGTATACCTTTAGTAAAGAATACTATCCCCCATGAGCAAATCGGTAAATTTGGAGGCGCACGTATTTTCTTACGTCCTGCTTCAAATGGTACAGGTGTAATTGCGGGTGGTGCAATGCGTGCAGTATTAGAGAGTTTAGGCGTTCATGATGTGTTAGCAAAATCTAAAGGTTCATCTAACCCTCATAACGTTGTAAAGGCTACCTTTGACGCCCTTTTGTCTCTAAGAGATGCGGGTGCTATTGCTAAGACGCGAGGCATAAGTGTTGAAAAAGTTTTTAACGGTTAATTTTATTAGAATGGCTAAGATTATTGTAAAACAAGTTCGTAGTAAAATAAATCGTCCACAAGATCAAAAGCGTACGCTAGAGTCTCTAGGTTTGAAAAAAATGAACCAAGTAGTAGAGCACGAGGCTACACCGCAGATTTTAGGAATGGTAAGAAAGGTTTCGCACTTAATTAGTGTTGAGGAAGTAAACTAAGGTATTAAGCTTAGAAAAATTTAATATGAATTTACATAATTTAAAACCAGCAGAGGGTTCTGTAAAGAATACTAAGCGCATAGCTCGCGGTGAAGGTAGTGGCCATGGTGGCACAGCTACTCGCGGACATAAAGGCGCAAAATCTCGTAGTGGTTATAAATCTAAGATAGGCTTTGAAGGTGGACAAATGCCTTTGCAAAGACGTGTTCCAAAATTTGGATTCACTAATCCTAATCGTGTAGAGTTTAATGGTATCAATTTAGACACTCTTCAATTATTAATGGAGAATGGTAAGATTTCGGATACTGTTTCTTTAAGTGATCTTGTAGAGAATGGGCTTGTTTCGAAAAAGGATAAAGTAAAAATTCTTGGGCGCGGCGAGTTGAAATCTAAGTTAGTTATTGAAGCACATGCCTTTTCAGCAACCGCTAAAGCGGCAATTGAGGCTTTAGGTGGCGAAGCGAAAACAGTATAATTGATCTAGGCATGAAGCGATTTATAGAAACCATAAAGAACATTTGGGCGATACAAGAGCTGAAGGAGAAAATCCTTCTAACCTTAGGGTTGCTTTTGATTTATCGCTTAGGTTCGAATGTGGTATTGCCTGGTATCGATACCGACAGTTTAACTGGTTTACAAAATCAGGCTGATGGTGGTCTAATTGGTATTTTGGATGCCTTCACAGGTGGTGCATTTTCAAATGCGTCTATACTTGCACTGGGTATTATGCCCTATATTTCTGCTAGCATTGTAATTCAGCTGTTAGGGATGGCTGTCCCCACAATACAGAAGATGCAAAAAGAGGGTGAAAGTGGTCGTCGGAAATTAAACCAAATTACTAGAATTCTAACTATCGCCATTACGATGGCTCAGGCACCAGGTTACATTGCTAACCTAACGTCTCAGGGTGTTATTATAAACTCGGCGGTCGGACCAGAATTATTTTGGCCCTTGTCGATTATTGTTCTAACAGCTGGAACCGTCTTCGCTATGTGGTTAGGTGAACGGATTACTGATAAAGGTATTGGTAATGGTATTTCTTTGCTTATCATGGTGGGAATTATCGCTAGTTTGCCGCAGGCTTTTATGCAGGAATTAGTGTCTAAATTGGAGCGCTCTGGCGGTGGTTTGGTTCTTTTCGTTATTGAAATAGCAGCCTTAATAATTGTAATTTTATTATCCGTTGCTTTGGTACAGGCGGTACGTAGGGTACCGGTTCAATACGCTAAAAGAACTACCGGGGGAAGAACTTTCACTGGTAATATGGCCAGACAGTATATTCCTTTAAAGGTTAATGCTTCTGGTGTAATGCCAATCATTTTTGCTCAGGCTATCATGTTTATCCCGGTAACTGTGTTATCCTATAGTGGATTGGAAAGTGGAAATGCTGCTTGGTTAGTTTCAATGTTTAGTGATATTCAAGGATTTGGATACAATGCGGTGTTTGCGGTGTTAATTATTCTATTCACATATTTTTATACGGCAATTCAAGTCAATACAAATCAGATGGCTGAAGATTTGAAGCGCAATGGTGGTTTTGTTCCTGGTATTAAACCCGGAAAGTCAACCGCAGAGTTTTTGGACACGGTATTGTCACGTATCACCTTACCGGGTTCTATATTTTTAGCAACACTGGCTATATTACCTGCTTTTGCAATGGTAGCCGGTGTGAATACACAGTTTGCCTATTTTTATGGAGGTACAAGCTTGCTAATTATGGTAGGTGTGGTATTGGATACTTTACAGCAGGTAGAAAGTTATTTATTGAATCGTCATTATGACGGTTTGATGAAGGATGGTAAACTAAAAGGTAGAGCGATTAGCGCTTTTTAAAAAAAATTATGGCCAAACAGTCAGCAATCGAACAAGACGGGACAATCGTTGAAGCATTGAGTAATGCGATGTTTCGTGTAGAATTAGAGAACGGACATGTTATTACTGCCCATATTTCTGGCAAAATGCGCATGAACTACATAAAACTATTACCCGGTGACAAGGTAAAACTAGAGATGTCACCATATGATTTAACTAAAGGACGTATTACTTACCGATATTAAAAGAAATGAAAGTAAGAGCATCATTAAAAAAGAGAAGCGCTGATTGCAAAATTGTTCGTCGTAATGGCAAACTATATGTGATCAACAAAAAGAATCCAAAATTCAAACAAAGACAAGGTTAATAATTTGCTGATATGGCGAGAATTGCAGGTATTGATTTACCAAAAAATAAAAGAGGCGTTATTGGCCTAACCTACATCTTTGGAATCGGTAATAGCCGTGCTGAGATGATTTTAGATAAAGCTGGTATCGATCCAAACATTAAGGTTAGTGAATGGGATGATGATCAGTTAACAGCTATCCGTAACGTAATTTCAGAAACTTTTAAAGTGGAAGGTGAATTACGTTCTGAAATTCAGATCAACATAAAACGTTTAATGGACATTGGTTGTAATCGTGGAATTCGTCACCGTGCGGGTCTTCCATTACGTGGTCAGCGTACCAAGAACAATGCTCGTACTCGTAAGGGTAGAAGAAAAACTGTTGCCAACAAGAAAAAGGCTACTAAATAATACTTAGAATATTATGGCTAAGAAGCAAGGAAAAGCAGCTAAGAAACGTAATGTTGTTGTTGAGGCATCAGGCGAAGCACACATTAATGCAAGTTTCAATAATATTATAATCTCTCTAACCAATAATCGTGGTCAAGTCATTTCTTGGTCAAGTGCAGGTAAGATGGGTTTCCGTGGAAGTAAGAAAAACACTCCTTACGCTGCACAAATGGCGGCAGAGGATTGTGCTACTAAAGCGTCAGAATATGGCCTTAAAAAAGTTAAGGTTTATGTTAAAGGACCAGGTAATGGACGTGAGTCTGCAATCCGTAGCATCCACAATAGTGGTGTAGAGGTTACAGAAATAGTTGACGTTACTCCCATTCCTCACAATGGCTGTCGTCCTCCGAAAAGAAGAAGAGTTTAATAATCTATTTAGATTAAGAAGTAATGGCTAGATATAGAGGCCCCGTTTCAAAGATTGCGCGCAAGTTTGGTGATCCAATCTTTGGTCC
Source organism: Schleiferiaceae bacterium (assembly GCA_018401735.1). Classification (GTDB taxonomy): domain Bacteria; phylum Bacteroidota; class Bacteroidia; order Flavobacteriales; family Schleiferiaceae; genus Croceimicrobium. The sequence goes on along the minus strand of JAGYKI010000007.1, from coordinate 31,860 downwards.
AGATCGAGTTTTAGAAAAGAAAAATTACCCTCCGGGACAACATGGTTCGTCTCGTAGAAGAGGTAAAAAATCTGAGTACGCTATTCAATTAGCAGAAAAGCAAAAAGCGAAATACACCTATGGTATTTTAGAGCGTCAATTTGCGAACATGTTCGACAAAGCTTCTCGTTCAAAAGGTATTACAGGTGAGGTGTTATTACAACTTTGCGAATCTCGCTTGGACAACATCGTTTATCGTTTAGGAATTGCTCCTACGCGTCGTGGTGCGCGTCAATTAGTTGGTCACCGTCACATAACGGTTAATGGTGATGTTTTAAACATTCCTAGCTACCAAGTAAAGGCAACTGATATTATCGCTGTACGTGAGAAATCAAAATCAATGTCTGTTATTTCTAATTCTCTTTCAACTCGTAAGGAAACTTTAGAGTGGTTAGAGTGGAACGAATCTTCACATTCTGGAAAGATACTAAGTGTTCCTATGAGAGCGCAAATCCCTGAGAATATCAAGGAGCAGCTTATCGTAGAATTGTACTCTAAATAATTTATAAAATTAATCCTATCCCTATGGCGATCCTAAATTTTCAGAAGCCTGATCAGGTTATAATGAACCATGCTACTGACACGGAAGGTCAGTTCGAGTTCAGACCTTTAGAGCCCGGATATGGTCTTACTGTGGGTAATGCCCTGCGTCGTGTACTTTTATCTTCTTTAGAAGGTTTTGCAATAGTTTCTGTTAAGATTGATGGTGTAGACCATGAGTTTTCAACAATAAAAGGCGTAGTTGAAGATGTTACTGAAATCGTACTTAATTTAAAACAAGTACGTTTCAAACGTCAAATTGAAGATCAAGAATCTGAAGCAATCAACGTTAGCATCAGCGGCCAAGATCGCATCTTGGCTGGTGACTTGGGTAAATTCGCAAGTGCTTTCCAAGTACTTAATCCCGATTTAGTAATATGTAATCTAGATCCGTCTGTAAAGGTGGAAATGGAAATCGTTATCGAAAAGGGTCGCGGTTACGTTCCAGCTGAAGAAAACAAAAAAAGTAATGCTTCCATAGGGACGATTGCAGTTGATGCCATCTATACTCCTATTAAAAACGTGAAGTATAGCATCGAAAACTATCGCGTAGAGCAAAAAACTGACTTCGAGAAGTTAATTTTAGATATTACTACTGATGGTAGTGTTCATCCTAAGAAAGCCTTAACCGAGGCTGCGAAGATTCTTATTCAACACTTCATGTTAGTGAGTGATGAAAAGATATCTCTAGAAGAAAGCTCTACTGCTGAAGCCGATAAGTATGACGAGGAAATTCTTCATATGCGTCAGCTGCTAAAAACAAAATTAGTAGATATGGATCTTTCTGTTCGTGCTTTAAATTGTTTGAAGGCGGCAGAAGTGGATACCTTAGGCGATCTAGTTACCTTCACGAAAAGCGATTTAATGAAGTTTAGAAATTTCGGTAAGAAGTCTCTAACTGAATTAGACGAATTGGTTGAAACCAAGGGTCTTACCTTTGGTATGGATATTACAAAATACAAATTAGACAAGGACTAATAACCGATGAGACACGGAAAAAAAATAAATCATCTGAGTAGAACGGCTCCTCACCGTAAAGCTATGTTGGCTAATATGGCTAACTCGTTAATCGAGCACAAGAGGATTAATACTACTGTAGCTAAGGCAAAAGCTTTAAAAGTATACGTAGAACCGTTAATAACAAAAGCAAAAACAGATACAACACACAATCGTAGAACCGTTTTTTCTTATTTGAAAAATAAGTATGCGGTTACTGAACTATTTCGTGAGGTTATTGCAAAAGTTGGAGATCGTCCAGGAGGATACACCCGTATCATCAAAACGGGTACTCGTTTAGGTGATAATGCTGAAATGTGTATGATTGAGCTAGTAGATTTTAACGAGATCTATACAAATAGCAAAGAGAAAGCTACTGCGAAACGTAGCCGTAGAGGTGGTGCTAAGAAAACACAAACTGCTACTGCTGATACTACTGCAGAGGCGGTTAATGAATCTCCTGCGGCTGCTGAAACGGATACAAAAGAAAAAGAAAGCGAATAATTGCGTTCTTAAAGCAAATATTAAGGGATAAGGGCTAATAGTTCTTATCCCTTTTTTTTGTGCTTGAAGGTTTAGAACTTAACTTTGAAAAGTTTTTACAATATGACCAAACATACAAGAAAAAAGGCCGTAGTTATTCTAGAAGATGGAACACTTTTTTGGGGCCGATCCGTGGGGATAGAAGGAACTTCAACGGGAGAGATTTGCTTTAATACCGGTATGACTGGGTATCAGGAGATATTTACTGATCCGAGTTATTATGGGCAATTAATGGTTACCACCAATGCTCATATTGGTAATTATGGTGTAAAGCATAACGAAGTAGAATCAGATTCCATTAAAATTGCTGGCTTAGTTTGCAAGAACTTTAGCCTCAAGCATAGTAGAGTAGGGGCTAACGGTTCGCTGCTTGATTATTTTCGTGAGAATAATAAACTAGTGATAGCAGATGTTGATACCCGTGCCTTAGTGCGTCATATTCGCAGCAAAGGAGCTATGAACGCTATCATTAGCACCCATACCGAGGATATTCCTTCTTTGCGCGAGCAATTAAAAGCGGTTCCTTCAATGGAAGGTTTGGAACTCTCTTCTAGGGTAGCAACTAAAGAGGCTTACTTTTTTGGAAGCGATAGTGCTAGTCATAAATTAGCGGTACTAGACCTCGGCGTGAAACGTAATATTCTGCGACATTTCGCCAACCGTGATTGCTATATGAAAGTGTTTCCCATGGACACAAGTTTAGAAGAAATGAAAGCTTGGAATCCGGATGGCTTATTTATCTCGAATGGCCCAGGCGACCCTGCCGCGATGCATAATACGATACATATCGTTAATGAAATTGTACATTCTGGTTTGCCCGTTTTCGGTATTTGTCTCGGACACCAGCTTATTGCAATTTCTCAGGGCTTAACCACTTTCAAAATGCACCAAGGTCACCGCGGTATAAATCACCCTGTTTTAAATGTTTTAACTGGCAAAGGTGAAATCACCACCCAAAACCATGGCTTTATGGTAAGCATGGAAGCAGTGGAAGCGAATGATAATGTAGAATTAACGCATCAACACCTTAATGATGACGGGGTGCAAGGTATTCGTCTAAAAAATCAACGGGTAAGTAGTGTGCAATATCACCCTGAAGCCTTCCCTGGGCCACATGATTCTGAATACCTTTTTGATCAATTTGTAAATCAACTTAAATAAAAAAAACAATTATGCCAACGATTTCAGCGATTCACGCAAGACAAATTTTAGATAGTCGCGGTAACCCAACCGTAGAGGTTGATGTATTTACCGAAGACGGAGCAATGGGAAGAGCCGCAGTTCCTTCTGGCGCATCTACGGGCGTGCATGAAGCAGTAGAATTACGCGATGGTGGTTCTGAATATATGGGTAAAGGAGTGTTACAGGCTGTGGCCAACATTAACGAAATTATTGCCCCCGAAATTATAGGAATGTTTGTGGCTGATCAGGCCGCTATTGACCAGGTAATGATAATGCTTGACGGTACACCCAATAAAGCAAAATTAGGGGCAAATGCAATTTTGGCGGTTTCTTTGGCGGTAGCTAAAGCAGCGGCTCAGCAAAGTGGACAAACTCTCTATAATTATATTGGTGGCGTAAATGCTCGTCAGCTACCTGTACCAATGATGAATATCTTGAACGGTGGTGAGCATGCAGACAACGCTATCGACTTTCAAGAATTTATGGTAATGCCTTTCGGAGCTTCTAGCTTCTCTGAAGGATTACGTTGGGGTACGGAAATTTTCCATCACCTCAAAAAGGTTTTAAAAGATAAAGGTTACAGCACCAATGTGGGTGATGAAGGTGGTTTTGCACCAAATATTCAGTCCAATGAAGAAGCCATTGAAACAGTTTTAATCGCTATTGAAAAAGCGGGCTTTAAAGCGGGTGAAGATGTTTACATTGCCATGGATGCGGCCGCTAGCGAATTCTACCATAGCGACGATAAAATGTATCATTTTAGTGATGGTGCAAAACGTAGCAGTGACGAAATGGTAAGCTATTGGTCCGAATGGGTTGAAAAATATCCGATCATTTCCATCGAAGACGGTTTACATGAAGATGATTGGGCGGGATGGACAAAATTAAATGCCGCAATCGGCGATAAGGTACAGCTAGTAGGCGACGATTTATTCGTTACAAATGTGGACAGAGTGCAACAAGGTATTGAACAAGCCGCCGCAAATTCTGTTCTCATTAAAGTAAATCAAATAGGAACCTTGACGGAAACTATAGAAACTGTAACTTTAGCTCAAAACCATGGTATGACTTGCGTAATGAGTCACCGCAGCGGAGAAACGGAGGATACAACTATTGCTGATCTAGCAGTAGCCTTAAATACAGGTCAAATTAAAACTGGTTCCGCTTCTCGTAGTGATCGTATGGCAAAGTATAATCAGCTTTTACGTATCGAGGAAATGTTAGGTGAAACCGCAAAATACCAAGGTAAGAACTTCAAATACATCAAATAAAATAAAACCCTCTCTCATACAATGGAAAACTTAAAAGAGCATTTTGCTAGTAAAATTGGACCCGCGGCCCAAGAAATAAAAGACTTCTTAGCTTCACATGGCGACCAAGTGGTTGGTGAAGTTAATATTGGTCAGTTATATGGAGGCATGCGCGGTATCCTAGCTTTAATCACTGAAACATCTAAGCTCGACCCTGCCGAAGGGATTCGTTTCCGTGGTTACACCATTCCCGAATTACAAGAAAAGCTACCAACTGCTCCAGGCGGTGAGGAGCCTTTGCCGGAAGGAGTGTTTTACTTAATGCTTTATAACGAGTTACCATCAAATGAGGCGGTAAAGGCGCTTTCGCGTGAATGGGCGAAACGTTCTGAAATTCCTGCTCACGTAACGAAAGTTATCGATGCACTTCCGAAAGACGCGCATCCAATGACCCAATTCGTAACGGGTATTATGGCTCTTCGCACAGAAAGCGAGTTTCAAACTGCTTACCACGACGGAATCAATAAAAAGGACTATTGGAAGCCCACTTATGAAGACGTAATGAATCTTATTGCGCGTCTACCGAGAGTGGCGGCCTACATTTATCGCAGAACTTACCATAACGATGTGCACATTGCACCCGATCCAAGCTTAGACTGGGGTGGTAATTTCGCCCACATGCTTGGTTTTAATAATGAGGAGTTCCGCGAACTAATGCGTATCTACCTTACCATCCACTCGGATCACGAAGGTGGTAATGTATCTGGCCATACTATCCATTTAGTAGGTTCTGCTTTAAGTGATGCCTACCAATCTTTTGCCGCTGGTATGAATGGTTTAGCAGGTCCCTTGCACGGCTTAGCCAATCAGGAAGTTATCCGTTGGACACTTGCCATGCGCGAAGAATTAGGGGGAGGCTTACCTTCTAAAGAAGCCATCGAAGCTTATGTTCGTAAAACTTTAGATGAAGGTAAAGTGATTCCTGGCTTTGGTCACGCGGTATTGCGTAAAACCGACCCACGTTACACCGCTCAGCGTGAGTTTGCTCTAAAGCACATGCCGGATAGTGAATTATTCGGTTTGGTTTCTCGCATCTATGAAGTTGTACCAGCAGTTTTACAAGAACTAGGTAAAGTGAAAAATCCTTGGCCTAATGTGGATGCGCATTCTGGTCAGCTTTTAATGCATTATGGCTTAACTGAATACGATTTCTACACCGTTTTATTTGGCGTTAGTCGTTCTTTAGGAACGCTTGCTAGTTTAATTTGGGATAGAGCTTTAGGAATGCCAATTGAGCGTCCTGGAAGTACGACCACCCAACTTTTAAAAGAGCAGTACGGCGCTTAACTGCAGATCGATTTTAACATTTTAAATTGTCCCGACCTCCCAGAGTGTTGGGACTTTTTCATTTATATAGATGCGTTTATAAATCTGAGGCTATGATTTATAGTCGAACTCACGTTATTTTACGGAACACTCAGGTGATAGAGAATTGAAGGATTTTCCCTACTTTTTGGAGGTGGTGAGAAGAGCAAATAACGCTTGCCACTGGGCTTTTCGCTCGAAGACCTCAGCTCACTGACAATCAGCTCAAAAATATTAATGATAGCTTCTAAATCTATCTGAAAAAATACTAAATTTGCACTCCTTTTTCCGGGGAGTGTTTTGACTAGGAAAAAGGTTGAAATTCAATTTATTGTAAAATAACTTTCGCAGCGCTCTCCATTAAGTCATTAGCAAAGCGAAATACAAAGCGATTCTCTGCATGTCAGACGAAAACAAAAATCCAGCCGAGGAGGAAATTCAAAACACTCCAGAGGCAACTCAAGAAGCAACTCCTGCAGCCGCAGAGGAAGCAAAAACTGAAGAAGTAAAAGAAGAAGCTGTAGCCGAGGCTCCTGCTCAAGAAGAACCAGCTGAGTTCGATTGGGAAGAGTTCGAATATGGTATTGCTACAAAAGGTAAGGCTCAGCGTGAAGAGTTAACCAAATTGTACGAAGAAACTTTAACTTCAATCAACGAGCACACCATCACTGAAGGTACTGTTATCAACATGACCGACCGTGAAGCCATCGTTGATATAGGTTATAAAAGTGAGGGTGTTATCTCCCTTAACGAATTCCGCTACAACCCAGATCTAAAAACTGGTGACAAAGTAGAGGTGTTAGTAGACAAGCAAGAAGACAAAGAAGGACAATTAGTTCTTTCTCACCGTAAGGCTCGTTCTATTAAAGCTTGGGATCGTGTTAATGAAGCTCACGACAGTGAGGAAGTGGTTAAAGGTTACATTAAATGCCGTACCAAAGGCGGTATGATCGTAGATGTATTCGGTATCGAAGCCTTCTTACCAGGTTCTCAAATTGATGTGAAGCCAATTCGCGATTACGATGCGTACGTAGACAAGAATATGGAATTCAAGATTGTTAAAATCAATCACGAATTTAAAAACGTTGTTGTTTCTCACAAAGCCCTTATTGAAGCGGATCTTGAAGAACAAAAACGTGAAATTATTGGCAAGCTAGAAAAAGGTCAAGTACTTGAAGGTGTTGTTAAAAACATCACTTCTTACGGAGTATTTATCGATCTAGGTGGTGTTGACGGTTTAGTTCACATTACTGATCTTAGTTGGAGCCGTATCAATCACCCATCTGAAGTGGTTGAATTAGATCAAGCTCTTAACGTAGTAATCCTTGACTTTGATGAGGATAAAACTCGTATTCAATTAGGTCTTAAGCAATTAGAAGCTCATCCATGGGATAACCTTCCAGAGGAATTAGCAGAAGGCGATAAGATTAATGGTAAAGTAGTTGTTTTAGCTGACTACGGCGCTTTCATCGAAATTATTCCTGGTGTCGAAGGTCTTATTCACGTAAGTGAAATGAGCTGGAGCACGCACTTACGTTCTGCGCAAGACTTTATGAAAGTTGGCGACGAAGTAGAAGCCGTAGTTCTTACTCTTGATCGTGACGAACGCAAAATGTCTCTTGGCATTAAGCAGTTGTCTACTGATCCTTGGACTGACATCACTACTAAATACCCAATCGGTTCTAAGCACGAAGGTGCAGTGCGTAACTTCACCAACTTTGGTGTATTCGTAGAATTAGAAGAAGGTATTGATGGTTTAATTCATATTAGTGATCTAAGCTGGACTAAGAAAATTAAGCACCCATCTGAGTTTACTTCAGTAGGTAATAAATTACAAGTTGTTGTTTTAGATATCGATGTTGAAAATCGTCGTTTAAGCCTTGGTCACAAACAAGCAGAAGACAATCCATTCGAAACATACGCCACTCTACTTGAAGAAGGCAGCGTAGTGGAAGGAAAAGTTCTTCGTAAAGTGGACAAAGGAGCAGAGATTGTGTTCGAAAACTTAGGAGTTGAGGCATTTGTACCTTCGCGCCATATGGTTAAAGAAGACGGCTCTGAAATCGAAGCAGACGAGCGTATCGACTTTAAAATCATTGAATTCAATGCTGATGGTCGTCGTGTAGTTGCTTCTCACACCGAATTGCACAAAAAACTTAAAGCTGAAAAAGCTAAAGTTGAGAAAACTAAAGCTACTAAAGCGGTAAACGTGATCAACTCTAACGTAGAGCGTTCTACTTTAGGTGATCTTGACGCTTTAAGCAAGTTAAAAGAGCAAATGGAAGGAGACGAAAAAGAAGAAAACTAAGAATTATCTTCTTTCTTAATACTAACCCCGGTTCCTTTGGAATCGGGGTTTTTTTTGTCTTTTTTATTTTGGGAGGGGATTTCTATTAGTGGATGGAGATAGCTGAATGCACATTCTGAAATTCATTTCGTTCCGATAGAAGTCATTCCCGGACTTCCTTTATTTTTGTGCATGCATTTACAAGAAATTATTCGCGAACTAAACCAGTTTGCACCGCCCATTTATCAAGAATCATACGACAATAGCCGCTTATTATATAATAGCACGAATCAAGAAATTGAGGCCGTTTTAGTTTGCCTTGATGTGACGGAAAAAATTGTAGACGAAGCTATTGCCCAAAAAGCGGGGCTAATTATCAGTCATCATCCCTTGATTTTCGAGGGAATCAAATCGCTTACGGGGAAAAACGAGGTAGAGCGCAGTTTCGTGAAAGCCATTAAAAACGACATCGCCATTTTCGCACTTCATACTAATCTGGATAATATGAGCCATGGTGTTAATGCGAAGATTGCCGAAAAGTTGGGTATTACGAATCCCAAGATATTGGAACCTAAGAGAGGTGTCTTAAAGAAGTTGGTGGTATTCGTTCCAAAGTCCAAAGTGAAGAGTCTCAGTGAAGCTTTGTGGTCGGCTGGTGCAGGTAGTATTGGTGAGTATGATTTATGCAGTTATCGCAGTGAAGGAATAGGTACTTTTCGCCCATCCGCGCAAGCAAACCCAACTTTAGGAGTAAGAGAAGAATTACATAGCGAGGCAGAGTTTCGCTTAGAAGTATTGGTAGAGCAACATTGCTTAAGCGACGTTTTAAAAGCCATGCACGCTAATCATCCTTATGAGGAAGTGGCTTATGAATTATATGCTATCGAGAACGAGCATCAATATATTGGTTCTGGTATGTATGGTGATTATGCAGAGCCCATTGATGCGATGAAATTGCTTAAACAGATTAAGAATACCTTCGGCGGAATGTTGCGCTACACACATCTGCCTACGAGCAAAATACAACGTGTAGCTTGGTGTGGTGGCAGCGGAAGTTTCTTGCTCAATAAGGCGAAAGCAGTAGGAGCCGACTTGTTTTTAAGCTCTGATTTTAAATATCATCAATTTTTCGAGGCTGATAATGAAATACTTATTGCCGATATTGGGCATTACGAAAATGAACAATTTACTATTAGTCTGATTGTCGAGTATTTGCGAAAAAAATTCCCTACTTTTGCCGTTCTTTTAACGGAAAACAGTACAAACCCGATCAATTATATATAGCTCTATGGCTAAAGAAGTTACTGTTGAAGAGAAGCTACGTGCTCTCTACGATCTTCAACTTATTGACTCACGCATCGACCGAATTCGTAACATCCGCGGGGAACTACCCTTGGAAGTAGAAGATTTGGAAGACGAAATTGGCGGCCTTGAAACCCGCATGGAAAAGCTTAATACCGATGTTAAGGAATTTGACCTTGAGGTAAAAGCTAAGAAGAATCTCATTAAAGAGTCGGAAGAAAAAATCGCTAAATACGAAACACAGCAAAAAAACGTGCGTAACAACCGCGAGTTTGATGCCCTTTCTAAAGAGATTGAGTTTCAAGAATTAGAAATTCAATTAGCTGAAAAACGCATTCGCGAATTCAAAGCTAAAATGGATACTAAGAAGGAAGCTGTTGCTCAGGCTACAGAGAAACTTACCGAACGTAAATCGCACTTAGAATTTAAGAAAAGCGAGCTCGACAATATCCTTCAGGAAACTCAGGATGAAGAAGAATTGCTAATCTCTGAATCAAAGAAACAACGAGCCTTAATTGAAGAGCGTTTGCTTTTTGCTTATACCCGTCTTCGCAATAGTGCTCGCAACGGATTAGCCGTGGTGGCAGTAGAGCGCGGTGCTTCAGGTGGTTCATTCTTTACTATTCCTCCCCAAAGACAGTTAGAAATAGCTGCTCGTAAGAAAATTATTTCAGACGAGCATTCGGGTAGAATCTTAGTAGATCCCGAATTGGCAAGAGAAGAGGAAGAGAAGATGCAAAAGCTATTTTCTTCCGCTAAAAAGAAATAAGTATTATAACAATACGAAAGGGATCCGTAGTAGGTCCCTTTTTTTATGCATAAAATTCTCTCTACAATATTAGCACTTTGTGCATTTACGGCTTCCGCTCAAAAAGTGGAGTTTAGTAGTAATATGCAAGATGGTATTAACGCTATTGCAGAACTGCGTTATACCGACCTGAACAGTATTCTCGTCCAAGAAAGAAAACTTAACCCTGAAAATCGCGTGAGTGATTACCTCGAGGCGGCCGCTTTGTGCATTGAGGTGTTTTTTGTAGAAGGCGAAAAGTTTTACCACTCTAAATCCGAACGCCTTGATTTTTTAATTGAGCGTTTAGAAGGTTTACCAGAGAGTGATCCTTACCGAGCAGTTTTTTTGGCCGAAATTAGCCTCGCACGCGCGGGCATCTACGGTAAGTTCAAGTCTAATATTAAAGCGGCTTGGCTTTTTTATCGAGCTTATAATTTGTTGCAAGATAACTATAAGAAATACCCACAATTTGCGCCAACACTCATCCCCCTCGGCGTTTTGCAAACGGCCGTTGGAAGTTTGCCAGAAGATTATAAGTCCATAGCTAGTTTATTCGGCTTCGATGGCAATATTGAGCTAGGGCTTAAAATGATCCGTCAGGCCTATTACTATAGTATCGCTGATTCTAAACTTAAATTCCATCAAAGTTATTTTGGTTTTGTTTACGCTTATGTAAACTTCGAGTTAGCCACCGAAGAGCAGGTTTCACTGCACACCCTCGACATGAATGTTAAGGGCTCTAGTTTCTTTTCGTATTTGGAAGCGCAACAATTATTAGCTAATGGTCAAACTACCATGGCATTGCAGCTGATGGAAAATAGGCCGCAAGGGCCAGGCTATCTTAAAGTGCCATTTTTCGATTATTATACGGGTAAAATTGCCCTGATGATTCGTCCTGAAAAGGCGGAAAAATATTTACTTAATTTCCTCCAAACCACGCGCGATAATGAAAATCGTAAATCGACATATCGTTACTTGGCTTGGTACCATTTATTAAAAGGTGAAAGCGCTGCCGCTAAAGATTACCGTCAGAAAATACTCTTAGAACCTAGTACTCTAACAGGCTCAGACAAACAAGCCCTAGAAGAAGCTAAAAGAGGTTTTAATATTTTCTTAATTAAAGCGCGATTGGATTTCGATGCAGGTCGTTACACGAAAATTATTAAAGATTTGGATCCTAAAAAAGTAAGTTCGATAGGAGATGAAGATTGGGTTTATCAAGAGTTTTATTACCGCCGAGCACGAGCTTTTCAAGAATTAGGTTTTAAAGACAAAGCGCTGGAAAGTTTTTTAAAAGCTAGTTCTTGGCCTGAACCAGAAACTTACTCCTTAGGAAACAGTCTCTTACAAATTGCGATGCTTTACGAAGAGAACGGTAATCCTAAAGAAAGCCGACACTACTTTCTGAGGGCGTTGAGCTTAAAGTCTTACGCCTTCCATGAAGGTGTGCATCAAAAAGCAAGAGCAGGATTGGAACGTCTTCCTTAAAGCCTGCAATTTTGTAATTTCAACCACTCAAAAACCACTATGAATACATTCTTAACGCTTACATGGGATTTAGGGAGAGGACTCGATTTAGGTTTCTTTACCCTACGCTACTATTCCTTACTTTTTGCTCTCGGCTTTGTTTTGGGATATCTCATTATGAAGCGCATCTTTAAAACCGAAGGAATTGCAATAGAAAAGTTGGATACGCTTTTAACCTACGTGGTAATTGCGACAATAGTTGGAGCACGTTTAGGACATGTTTTCTTTTACCAGTGGGATTATTATTCGCAGCATCCTTTTGAAATTCTCAAAGTTTGGGAAGGGGGCTTAGCGAGCCATGGAGCCGCTATTTCTATTGTTATTGCCGTCATTATTTTTAGTCGTAAAATTTTGAAGCGCTCTCCCTTGTGGATGCTCGATCGAGTGGTTATTACTGTGGCTCTTGCGGCCTGTCTCATTAGGTTAGGGAATTTCGCGAATAGTGAAATCTACGGTGACGTGAGTAACTCATCTTGGGAAACCGTATTTACTAACCCCGTGCGGGAGACTATTTTGCGTAGCTACGGAGAATATATTGAGGAAGTAGAATTTATTGAGTTAGGCGAAGAGGAAATTAGCGATACGATTGTTTACCCATTGTATAGTTTAAGTCTGCGTTTTTCTTCTAAAGTTTCCAATTTGGATGTTGCAGAAGACTTTGTTCTTAATCGGATTAAGCCAACTTTAGAGAACCGTTCCAAGGAAGATTTAAATATGGTAATAACGGGTACTAAGCTGCAGTGGGATACTCAAGAAAAGGGTCTTGCCTTTATCGAAGCACGCGGTTATCCACGTCGTCCTACTCAAATCATTGAGGCTTTAGCTTACCTATTTATCTTCTTTATTTTAGCGCGTATATTCCAGACTAAAATGGGCAAGCAGAAGGAGGGCTTACTCTTTGGGCTCTTCTTAGTGTTACTTTTCGGCTTCCGCTTTGGAATTGAATTCTTAAAAGAAAATCAGGTTGTAGCCGAGCAAGGTCGCAGCTTAAATATAGGGCAAAGCCTTAGTATCCCTGCGGTACTGGTGGGTTTGTATTTCGTAATTACAGCTTTAGTTAAAAAAAATGAAAAAGAATAAAAAGCAAATTATCGCCATTGCTCTATTGGTGGCCTTTGGTTTATGGTTGGTTTTTACAGTGCTGCCTTCCGGCTCAGGCAATGGGAATAAAGGGCCAAAGAAAGTGGGCCCGGTTGAACCCAAATTTTATAAGGAGGCTGTTTTAGCGGTACTCGATTCTACAGCAATCGATACCATTAAAGTATTTGATATTGAGCTTTGTGAGTCAATGAACGAGATTCAATACGGTATGATGTACCGTAAAAGTATGGACCCCAATACAGGCATGCTTTTTATAATGGGAGAGGAGCGTCGTCAAAGCTTTTACATGAAAAACACCTATGTTCCTTTAGATATTATTTACATTAATGATGCGATGGAAATCGTGAGTATTCAGAAAAATGCTATTCCCTTGGATGAATCAAGTTTACCAAGTACGGGCCCAGCTTCTTATGTGCTAGAAATTTTGGGGGGTGAATCGGATAAATTGGGCATTGCTGCGGGCGATAAAATTAGATGGCAACGTTGGAATAAATAAATGTCGATGCGCAATTTCATTATTAGCCTACTATTTTTGGCTTTAAACCTTTCGGTAGATGCGCAGGTAGAAACAGATAGTCTCGGATTTGAACGCTTTCTTTATAACGAAGGGGATACGACCTATACCATGAAAAAGTATTTTGTGGTATTTTTAAAATCTGGAGAAGTTCGCAGTCAAAATCCAGAGGAAGCGCAAAAAATTCAAGCCGCGCATTTAGCACATTTAGATAGTTTACAAAGCATCGGTGCTTTGGATATGGCAGGGCCATTTGGCGACAATGGAGAGATACGCGGTATTGTTATTTTAAGGGTACCAACCCTCGCACAAGCTGAAGCTTTATGCAATGCTGATCCTGCCGTGAAAGCTAAACGATTAAAGGTTGAAGTTCATCCGTGGTGGGCGGCCGAGGGGAGTCGCTTACGCTAAGATTTGTATCGACCCGCTTTAAAGTATCGTTTGGACCAATAAGGATTGTCTAAGGCGCTAATCATCACACCCTTGCTAGAGCTAGTATGGGCAAAGTTGCCGTCTCCCATATAAATCCCCACGTGGTCAATCCGTCGGCCTTGCACCTTAAAAAAGACTAAATCCCCTTTTTGAAGATCTTCCCATTTCACTATTTCTATTTCCGCGAAAATATCTTCCGCTCTGCGCCCTTTAAAATCTTTTTCAAAAACTTCGCGGTAAGCTACAATTACAAAGCCGCTGCAATCAACACCATTTTTGGTAGTACCTCCCATGCGATGCGGGGTACCATACCAATCTTCAACAAATTTTTGTAAATCCTTTTCTTCGCGTTTTGTGGGCTTAGTTTCATTTGCCTCTCTTTCTTTCTTGGCGGTCTCTTTCACCTTCTTAGTACGCGTTTTATTGTGACGCTTTAAGAGCTCGTGTTCCACTTCTGGGCCTGCAGGCTCATTAGGACGGCTGCTACCTCTTTCTAAAGACTTACAAGAGCCTAAACTGAGGACTAGTAATAGTATTAAACTAGGGAAAGCGTTTTTCATCGCCACAAAAATGCATATTAATTCGCTTGCGCTAGATGAGCTAGTAGGGGAATTTTCAACACTTGCATCATCAGGTGAAATTAGGATTCAGACATCTTTTATATAGTTAGGCTGCTAAGAATTGCTTTTTATTGAAAATCTGAGACTATGATTTATAGTCAAACTCACGTTTTTTAAAGTGAAAAAAAAAGACCAGCAAGTAAAACTTGGTGGCCTTTTTATCTAAAGGAGGGGGGAACGACACTTAAAGCATGCGCTTATTGTCAAAACAAATATTGCGCTTTAAATGCAGCCATACCATACGGCATTTGCCCTATTTTTTTGCTCTTTGCATTTCGTTATCACGTGAATAGTCTCTGCTTTTATATAGGTCGAAACGATTCTGTACTACTTTTGGTGGCCAATTATTGTTTTCTAAATCAGTATCAGCCGTCTCCAAGAAAGGATCTAATTCAATTTGCTTCACTTCTTTTTCAAAGACAAACACTTTAGAGAAGGCTTCTTCATTTTTAAGCCAAATTTCCGCGGGGTGACGGCTAACTATTTGGCTGCCGTCTACGAAAGTGAAGCGAAGAATAATAGGCATTACTAAGCCGCCCTTGTTTTGGAAGTTGAGCTCGTAAAAATTATAGCCAGCGTCTAAAACTTCTTTTTCATCTTCGTTTAACGATTTACGGTATTTCTCGTATTCTTTCTTGTCAATTGGGAAAACAGTCCAGTCGTCATTTTCATTGTAGAAGTCAGCCATTTCTGGATGAGCATCGCTGTAATGCTTTCCTTTTAAATCGGCTTCATTTCGGGTATCCCCAATAAATTCATTCTGGGCTTCTTTGCGCTCAATGGGCTTTTCAATTTCGGGATTTTTAGAATTCAATCGGTACCACTTCACGTCACTTAGGGCGATTTCTACATTATCGGTTGTGTAAAACCAACCTCTAAAAAACCAATCTAAATCTACGGCTGAAGCATCTTCCATCGTGCGAAAAAAGTCGGAAGGAGTAGGGTGCTTAAACATCCATCTTTGGCTATAGCGCTTGAAGGAATAATCGAAAAGCTCGCGGCCCATTACCGTTTCGCGAAGAATATTTAAGGCGGTAGCAGGTTTGCCATAGGCATTATTGCCAAATTGTAAGATGCTTTCCGAATTGGTCATAATCGGTACCATATCACTTTTCTCAGAGCGCATATACGGAGCGATTAAGTAAGCTGGTCCGCGACGACTGGGATAATCTTCTTCCCATTCTTGTTCTGTTAAATATTGAAGAAAGGTATTCAAACCTTCATCCATCCAAGTCCACTGACGCTCGTCGCTATTAACGATCATGGGGAAGTAATTATGTCCTACTTCATGGATGATTACGCCAATCATGCCGTATTTGGTACGCTTACTATAGGTGCCATCCGAATCTGGACGACCGCCGTTGAAACAAATCATGGGGTACTCCATCCCAATTCTATCGGTGTGTACCGAAATCGCAACAGGATAAGGATAGTCGAAAGTGTATTTTGAATAAACTTTTAAAGTATGCGCTACTACGCGGGTTGAATAGCGTTCCCAAAGCGGATTACCTTCTTTAGGGTAATAACTCATGGCTAAGACGGTGCGCTCGCCAAATTTAACCGCCATAGCATCCCAAATAAATTTACGCGAAGAGCAGAAAGCAAAATCGCGCACATTCTCTGCCTGAAAGTGCCAAGTCTTTTCACCTTTGGCCTTTTTCTTTTCGGCACTTTTTGCTTCCGATTCGGTTACAATAAAAACTGGATCTTCGGTATTCTGTTTAGCATTGGCTAAGCGTTCTAATTGTTCACTACTAAGAACTTCTTCGGCATTTTGTAAAGTACCCGTGGCACCTACAATATGGTCGGAGGGAACGGTGATTTTCACATCGTAATTTCCAAAGGGTAAAGCATACTCACCTCTCCCCAAGAACTGTTTATTTTGCCAGCCTTCTACGTCGTTATAAACCGCCATGCGCGGGAAAAACTGCGCAATGGTATAGAGGTAATTGTCTTCATCGGCAAAATACTCTAAGCCTGAGCGGCCGCCAAGTTTCGCACGATCATTAATATTATACCACCACTTTACGCTGAAACTAACACTATCGCCGTGCTTTAACGGAGCATCTAGATTGATACGCATCATAGTGTAATTGATGGTATGGCCTTGCTTTGTTCCTTCTTCGTTGCTAACCTGGTCTATTTTAAAACCTCCATCAAAATTATAGAAGAGGTCTTTTATTTGATTGGCGCTCATACCCTTGCCAACCGATGAAGTTTTCATTTGCTGGGTAAGGCTATTTTGTGCACGCATGTTTTGATCTAACTGCACCCATAAATACTCCAGCGACTCGGGTGCATTGTTGATATAGGTTATCGTTTGCTCGCCATAAATTCTTTGGTTTTCATCATCCAGACGAATATCCATTTTATAATTGGCTTGCTGCTGGTAGTAAAAAGCGCCTGGTGCACCCCCTCCTGTGCGATACATATTTGGGGTTGCTAATTGATCAGATAATTGTCGAAATTTACTTTGATTGATATTTTGGCCCTGAGCCAAAAACGATAAGCTGAATGCACTAAGAACTACTAGTAATCGCTTCATATAAATGCTTGGTTCTTTTTAATGAAGGTCAAAAATAGAAATCTATTTGTCATATAGGTTATTCAAAGCTTGCTCTAATAGAGGGAATTTATATTTGAAACCACTAGAATGGATTTTTTCGTGCGAACAGCGGTTACTTGCTAGTACGGTTTCCGACATCTCGCCTAGGATTAATTTTAAAGCAAAGGCTGGAACTGCTGGCAGAATAAGCGGTCTACCTAAGCTTTTCGCAATAGCCTCGGTTAGTACTTTATTAGTCACCGATTTTGGTCCAACCGCATTGTAAACTCCGCCTTCTAAGTGGTTGTTTTCTATGCAATGCACAAATTGTCGCGCTAAGTCTTCGAGGTGAATCCAGGGCATCCATTGTTTGCCACTACCAAGGGCTGCGCCGAAGCCATATTTTATGGGAAGCGCCATCTGCGGAAGCGCGCCACCTTTGGTAGAAAGCACAATGCCAATGCGCAGGCGGAAGGTTTTGATGCCTATTTGTTCAAAGTTTATCGCTTCTTGTTCCCATTTTTGGCAAACTAAAGAAAGGAAATCATTGCCCGGCGCGTCATCCTCACTAAAGGTTTCACTTAGGCTATTGGGGTAGTAACCTACCGCGGAAGCGGATAGAAAA
Source organism: Schleiferiaceae bacterium (assembly GCA_018401735.1). Lineage (GTDB taxonomy): Bacteria > Bacteroidota > Bacteroidia > Flavobacteriales > Schleiferiaceae > Croceimicrobium. Next base: position 14,202 of record JAGYKI010000007.1, on the reverse strand, counting down.
GCCTTTAAAGGCGTGCCTAATTTTTCCACAGTATTAAAAAGTAAGCGCGTACCCTCTACGCGACTGCGTAGGACTTCACTTTTATATTCGGGTGTCCAACGTTTGGCAATGGAAGCACCAGCGAGATTTATAATATAATGAAGGTCTTTAAAAGCGGCTTCGTCAATAGTGCCCTTATCGGGGTCCCAAGCAAAAACTTCTACGCCATCGGGCCGGCGACTGGCGCGGCGGCTTAAATGACGCACAGAGAAATTTTTCGCGAGGAGAATTTGGGTGATAGCTTCTCCCACTAAGCCGCTACCTCCACTAATTAAAACAGTCATATTGCATGGTTTACGTATAGCTAAACGTATGCAAAGCCTTTTGGTTTAGCTCCTGTTTCAACGAATAATTACCTTTTGCTGAACTTTTTTGCCTTTTTCATTCTGTAAAAGCACATAATATTGTCCTGCCGCCAACTTGCTAACCGCCAATTCCTCGTTTCTTAAGCCAGAGATAGCAGTAGCAGCAATTTCTTCATTAAGAATTAATCTACCTTGAGTATCACGTAAACTTAGGGTGTAAGTAGTTGATTCTTCGCTGTAAAATTGCAAACGTAAATAGTTGGAACTTGGGTTAGGGCTCACTTGAAGTTGCCAGTTTTCAATGCTTTGCGGGTTTAACTCACTCTGGCCGATACTCGTGTTTTTTAAAAGATATACTTTAAACAGTTTTCCACTAGCCGAACTTTGTGTGCCAGTATTGCTGTTGAAAATATTTGGGGCTGAACTTTCAATTCCTCCTAAAATGTAGCCGATTAAAATAGTGTCGCCGTTCAGTTGGTCGAATTTAATAATGTCGCTGGCGGTTTTTGGTGTATTCTCCGCAATAAAAAACTCTGAGCCAGCTCCTAATAAGCTAGGCATTTCTGCGGCTAATTTATGTTCGCTATAATTTCCTTGCGCATCGCGACTTACGCGGGCAATGGTCTTCACAAAAGGCACATTATTATCTTGTGTTAGCACTCCGTTTAAATCGTAATATTGCGCTATGCCTCCAAAAAATACATTGTGCATCGCTTGCGCAGATGAGTCATACATGGCAATACTAGCGCAATGGTAATGATTGTAATATTGCGAGAAATTGGGGATTTCATTATAAGAGCTGCTATCCACATAAACCGCATTTAAATAGGGAAGATCCACATTTTGTTGGAAAACACCCGAGAAGGCAATCAAAGCTTCTTCACCATTTAAACCAATCTGCGGAAGCACATTATAATCGCGACGATGGAAAAGGGCCGTGTCGTTATAAGCATTTTGCCAAATAATTGAAAAGGCCCCATTGTTATTTATTAATTCAAAACGGCGTACTGCACTGGTGTAGGTTTGTGTAAAAGAGGGACCATTATGCGGGTTATAGCGACCGTCGAAACGCTGGCCGCCCACAATATAGTAGCTGTTGTATAACTTTTCCAAATAGCCTCCAGTAACCGCCATATCTTGATCCAGAATTTGTCTGAAATAGGGATTAATGCTAGCTCCTGTATTCAGTGCATTAAGCAGTCCCTTTAAATTTACTATGGTCACATAAGGGTGCGTAATGTGGTCCGCTTGCGCAGATGCGTACCCATAACCACCTACCAAAATAAGTAGACTATCTTGCTGATAGGATTGCATATTGGTGGAACGTAGTTGATCGTATAAAGATCCGGGAAGGCTAGAGCTGGGGTAGGATTGACTGGTTTCGGCATTGATGTCTACCACAATAATTTGATCGTTATGGCCTACATTGCTAAAGGCCGCAAAAGGTTGTCTTTGGTGCAGTCCGTCTAAGCGACCACCAAAAATGATCCACTTACCTTGATACTCCCCGTGAGAAAAGGATTGAATACCACCCAGATTACTAATGTTTACTGGTTCTAAGTGAAAATTGAAGTCGTTTTGGGCATTAAGCTGAAAGGCTAGAATTAGGCTTAGGAGGGTTTTGGCTAGTTTCATTAAAATTGTTTTCCCAAAAATAGTGTGAAAGCCTTTCCTGACAGGTGACAACTATTACTAAGCGCGAATTATTTTAAGGCCCTTGCAGCAGTCTCTTAATTACGATTTTATCAAGATTAAGATCTACGTCATTAATACTAAGCTCGGAAAGCTTTTTCCAAAACAGTTTTTGGTCACCATGCTTCTTAAAGTCGCTCGGCGGCAGATGCGATAAAGGTGACAGATTCGCACAACTAATTTTGTAATAAATACTCATTACCTGCATTTGCGGATTAAATGCGGAAACCACAAATTCTTCGGTAGTGTAAAAATGATCCTCTACGCGAATAGCCAAATTGGCTTCTTCCATAAACTCTCGCTGCAAACATTCAATAGTGCCTTCGCCAAACTCTAGTCCACCTCCTGGTAATTTGGTGTAGATACTGCCGTAGATGTTTTCTTGCGAAAGCAATAGGCTTTCTTCGGAAATTAGCAATCCGTAAACTCGTATGGTAAAGGCGTTTATTTCGCTCATCGAATAAGGTTTACCATCCCCTTTATGGTTTTGGTTTTGGTAGCTGGACCAATTTGGTACATCAGGATGTAAATATAAGGACCCGCAGAATATTGAGCGCCATCCCACGATTCATTCGCCAAGCTTGCTAAACGTGCGCCATAACGATCGAAAATATCTAAACTATAAAAATAAACTGTTCCCGCTTCTAAACCAAAAAGCTCATTAAGGCCATCGCCATTGGGGCTGAAAGCGTTGGGCATAAAGATTTGCGCATCTAAAATTTCGGGATAAAGAGTATCGTAGTTCGCACAATTATTGGTATCGATAAACTCGCAAATTACCCCATCTGCGAAAGCACTATTAGCCGCGAAGTTAACTGATTTACCTACTTTAATTTGGTCGAGCAAATACCAGTTGAAAGTTCCTTCACCGGTAGCGATAAAATTAACTTGTTCGCCCGGCTTGGCGCGCTCGGGACTAAAACTAGTGCTGAAATTACTAGCGGGAAAGTAGTTAACCGCCATACTATCACTAAAAAATAAACTGCCACATTCATCGCTAATTTCTAGCCAATACAAGCCTTCATCTTGCACTGTGATTTCTGCAGTGGTTTCGCCCGTATTCCAGCGGTATAAAAAATCTTCGGCGCTAGTATCCGCTTTAAGAATAAGATCACTGTTTAAGCAAACCGTGGTGTCTGGACCAAGATCAAAGCGGAAGTTAGTATGATTGTTTTGGCAAAAGTTATTCTCGACTATAAAGATGGATTGCTTTGTAAAACTCCGATTGTCAATCTGGAAAAAGTTAAAACGCAGGGGGCTGAAACTACCCACTGAAGGATTGGGGCTTATTTGACTGGGTTCGGTAGATAGGCCTAAAAGAGTAGGAGTGCAGGTTTCAAGGTCGGCGAGATTTAAGGGTAGGTAGCGCAGAATTGTTGCACCGTAATTGGCGAAATTGAAATTAATAAGACCGCCTAATACCATAGAATTGGCGTCTAATAATTGTAAATCTTTACAGTAAACACCATCACCGCTGCTGTAGGGAAAAAGCCAAGAGCCCATTAAGGAACCTGCGGACGAAATTTTTTGAATTCCCCATTGAGGGCCGCTGTTAATAAAGCGCGTGAAGCTAACCAAAATATTGCCATTGGGGTCGAGTGTTGCACTATTGTAATTAATGTCTAAAAAGGTCCTGCTGGTCCATACTAGATTGCCTTGTAAATCAATTTTAAAAATCACGTTTCGGTCTAAGGCACCAACAAAATTCCCGAAAATTAAATAGCCATCATTAAGTGCTATAGGAGGAATAGAGCTTTGGTAAATGCCATCAAAACGTTTGGCCCATTCTAAACCACCGTTAGCGTCCACCTTAAAAAGGGTAGTGCCCGTAATATTTAATAATCCGCCGTTTACAGCTGGAATGGACATGCCCCAAATAAAGCTGGAGCCGTATTGAAAAGCATGAATTTCCTGCCCTTGTGGGTTGAGCTTTAGTATCGTGCTGGCTAAGTTGTTTGAAGTACTGGTCGAATTTCCTGTAAAGTAAAGGTTCTTGTCTTTATCGACATGAAACTGATACCAGCGGTAAGTATCGGGTGAACTAATCCCTTTGCTGAATAGCACCTGTCCACTTTTATCTAATTTAATTAATCCGATAGCGGTATCTTGACTTTGTCCTAAGGCAGCCGCGAGATACAGAAACTCATTATCGTTTTGGGCTCTAATTAAGCGATTGAAATTATCTCCTTTATAAAATTCTTGAGACCAAAGTGTATCTGCGCAAACATCGAAAAAGATCACCAAGACTGAGCTATTAGAGCTGGCAACAACAGCGTATTCTCCCGAGTCGAAAGTGCTGATTTCCAGCTGAGAGGCGTTGTCGTAACCAAAGTATTGCTTTTCTCCACTTCTTTGGGCCAGTAAACCATTAGAGATGAAAGAAAATAACAAATACAAGCCGTAAGTTTCTTTTCTACAGAATATTAGCATAATAACTATACGCTAAAGGTGAGCAAAAGGTTGTAATCGGAAGGGTGATTTTTTGTGTAATGCGTGTAGCCTACTTCTCACTTAGTTTTAGCGCGCGGGCCATTTCCCTTTTGCCTGGCGGGCCAGGAATTTTTTCTACCGTAAAACCAGCCTCTTGCATGGTGCGACGCACCGAACCCTTTACGCAATAAGTTACCAGTCGGCCACCAACTTTTAGGCTTTTGTACATTTCTGCAAATACGGCTAAGCTCCATAAATTCGCTTGCGCAGATGGGGCAAAAGCATCAAAATAAATTAAATCGAAGGTATTTTCTTCGGCCCGAAATTCGCGAAAGTCGACTTGGCTTTTTAAAAGTTGGAACTGAGAATTTAATCGGGTTTTTTCCGACCAAGGAGCAGCATGCAGATTCACCATCATCTGTTCTACTCCAGGCTGATTGATGATGGATGGATAGTTTAAAGCGCGCCATTCCTCCTCTAAAACGGGATATTTTTCTAATCCTTGATAAAAAATGTTTAATCCCTGCGCATCTGCGTAAAGCGCCGTAAGACAAGCATTTAGGCCACTGCCAAAACCAATTTCGAGGATGGAAATGCTATTCCGATCCTCGATAGGTTTTAGTCCCGCATCTATAAAAATATGTTCCGCTTCGGCCAAAGCACCGTGAATAGAGTGGTAGTGCTCATCCAGCTCGGGTACAAAAAGTGTAAATGAATTGTCCTTAGTTTGAACGAGTTTTCGCTGCATTTATGAGGCTTCTCCCGGATTGCTAATGCGCATTCTTTTAATCTTGGCTAAAGGCCCTTGGCAATAAATGGTGTGGCAGCTCGCACAAGTGTTAATCATGGCATTATAAGCAACAATACCTTCCTCAGGATTTTTTGCCTGAGTAATCGCTTCCATATTAGCGATGTACTGTACGGCAAGGCTTTTAAAAGTTTCGTTTAACTCTTCGGTGGCCTCGGCCGTGTGAATAGTTTTAAAATCTTCAGGAAAACTTTCGGGGATATTCCCTTCAATAATTTGCTGCCTTAAATCCAAATTCTTCTCGTACATCCCACGCATCAGCAAGGCTAGTTCACTTGCTTCGTACATATCTAAGTCCTTTTCTTCGCTTTCGCTAGATGCGTTCTCCGTGGTAATTTCGTCTACTTCCGCTGCTGCGTTTTCATTAACTGAGTTTTGACAGCCAATAAAAAAGGATGCCCCGATAAGGCATCCTCCGATTATTACTTTCTTAACCGTCATAATTAGCTTTTGATAATTACGCCATTAGCGGTAAAGTTCACGCTAATTTCGGGTTCGGTAATTGCGGCAATCTCCTCTTCACTTTTCCCTGCGTCTTCGGCTAGGTGCTTTAAGAAAGGAACGTCGATGGTGTCTACAAAAGCAACACCTTCAACAATAGCTTGCTCACCGTTTAAGTTTTTAGGCACGAAAAAGCCGTAATCTTTAAAGCTTACGCGTATTTCTTTTCCATCTCCCATATCCATTTTCATCCAGCAACCTTTCTTTTGACAAGATGAAGTGGCAATGCCTGTAAGTTTAAGATTCACGGAATCTTTACCTTGCATCAAGGCTAATAATTCTGTTGCGCTCACGGCATTATCCTCAGTAATTGAATCTCCATAGTAGTGATTTTCAGTAGCTTGAGCTTCTTCTTGAACAGCTACTGTATCTGTTCCACTTTCCGTTGTGGTGTCCCCTTCCTTTGTATTACTTTTGCATGCGCTAAGCAATGCTAAGGCTGAAACAAATAGTGCGATTTTTTTCATCGTTAATTTTGATTTAGAACAGCAAAGATAGCAATCTCTCAAAAGCGCAAATTAAAGATGCCACGGTATCTTTCTTAAAAGATTTAAAAGATGAAAATTACTAAAACAAGCAAGTCGAGAATTAATGAGGTAGATTTTTCCAATTTAGTTTTTGGCACGCAATTCAGCGACCACATGTTGGTAGCAGAGTACAGCGAGGGTAAGTGGTCTGAACCAGAAATTAAACCTTTCGGGCCCATGTCTTTCACCCCAGCCATGCACACATTACATTATGGGCAGGCCATATTTGAAGGTCAAAAAGCCTATTATATGGAAGATGGCAGTATCGGTATTTTTCGTCCTGATGCCAATGCGAAGCGCTTAAATCACTCGGCTAGGCGCATGTTTATGCCCGAATTACCCGAAGATCTATTTATGGAAGGGATTAAGGCTTTGGTAGATATTGATAGAGAATGGGTTCCCAAAGAGAAGGACCACTCTTTATATCTCCGCCCCTTCATGTTTGGGAGCTCCGAATTTGTTGCGGCGCGTCCTTCCGAAAAGTATATTTTCTGCATACTAACTTCGCCTGTTGGACCCTATTACGCTGGTAATGTTAAAGTTAAGGTTGAGGAGACTTATACGCGCTCAGCAACGGGTGGTGTTGGCTCTACTAAATGTGCTGGTAATTATGGGGGAGCTTTTTACGCCACGCACCAAGCTAAGGAAGAAGGTTATATGCAGGTTATCTGGACCGATCACAAGAACCACGAGTTAATTGAGGAGTCGGGTACCATGAACGTAGCCTTTATTATTAACGATACCTTTATTACCCCACCGCTAAGCGACCGTATTTTAGGTGGTATTACGCGTGACTCTATCTTAACTTTATTGCGCGATCGTAATATTGTAAAAGTAGAAGAGCGTCCCATTAAAGTAGAAGAGTTAGTGGCTGCTGCCGAAGCTGGAACTTTACAAGAAGCTTTTGGAATGGGAACAGCGGCGGTGATTAGCCAAATCTCTACCATCGGTTTTCGCGGTACTGATTTCGAGGTGGGTACTCCAACCGACGGTTATGCCATGAAAATTAAGAAAGAACTTACCGACTTACGCAGCGGTAAAACTGAAGATACCTACAATTGGATGGTTAAATTTTAGTTCTGACTAAAATTTGATCGAAATATTTAACCGCCTACTGCTAATTGCAGAGGCGGTTTTTTTTGGTGTATTCATTTTAAACCAAAGAATTACCTAGCTTGAATAGAGCGAAACGCATGAATAGATTGGTTCGGCCAGGATGGATATGAATGAAGTTAAGTTTAACCTAAAGTTGTAGCCTCAGATTAAAAAATAATGCCCAGCTAAAAAACTGGGCATTGATCACATAATGAGAAAAATATCTTAAATCCCGAAGGCCTTTTTAATATCGTCTACGCGGTTTAAGTTCTCCCAAGTAAAGAGGTCAACTGTTACCGTTTTCTCGCTACCATCCGCTTCTACGAAAGTGCGCTGAACGCCTGCTTGATATTCACGGCCCATATGTCCGTATGCTGCGGCTTCAGAATAAATAGGATTGCGAAGTTTTAAGTCTCTTTCAATAATACCAGGGCGTAAGTCGAAGATTTCCATAATTTTAGTAGCGATTTCACCGTCGCTCATATTTACTTTCGAACTACCGTAGGTATCTACAAATAAGCCAGTGGGTTTAACTACGCCAATGGCGTAACTAACCTGTACTAACATTTGATCGGCAATACCTGCGGCGACCATGTTTTTGGCAATATGACGCGTGGCATAGGCGCCAGAGCGGTCTACTTTACTAGGATCTTTTCCGCTGAAAGCGCCACCACCATGAGCACCTTTACCGCCGTAGGTGTCGACAATAATTTTACGACCGGTCAGTCCCGCGTCGCCGTGTGGACCACCAATTACAAATTTACCGGTAGGGTTAATGTGATATTCAATTTCCCCTTCGAAAAGTTTTTGCAATTCGGGTTTCAAACGCGCTTTAACGCGGGGCATTAAAATATTGATAAGGTCTTCACGAATTTTTGCTCCCATCTCCGCTTCAGTACCAAAGTCGTCGTGTTGGGTGCTAACTACAATGGTGGTGATGTTTTGCGGTACGTGATCGTCGCTATATTCAATAGTTACCTGCGATTTAGCATCGGGACGTAAATAGGGAATGGCTTGCCCTTCTCGGCGTAAAGCCGCTAATTCTTGCAAAATGGTATGACTTAAAGCCAAGGCCAAAGGCATGTAGTTATCCGTTTCATTGGTGGCGTAACCGAACATCATTCCTTGGTCGCCCGCGCCTTGCTCTTCTAAAGAACCACGGTCTACCCCTTGGTTAATATCAGCCGACTGTTCGTGCAAAGCGGATAAAATACCACAGCTATCGGCATCAAACATATACTCGCTTTTGGTGTAACCAATTTTACGAATGGTTTCGCGCGCAACCTTTTGCACATCAACATAGGCCTTCGACTTAATTTCACCTGCCAAAACTACTTGGCCCGTGGTTACTAAAGTCTCACAGGCTACTTTAGAGTTGGGATCAAAAGCGAGGAAATGATCGATGATAGCATCGGAAATTTGATCGGCTATTTTATCGGGATGTCCTTCAGATACGGACTCAGAGGTAAATAAATATGACATACTGCTGTTTTGTTTTAGTCTTAAAAAAATGCGGCTGAAATGCAGTATGCTAATCTGGTTTAGCATTTTTTTATGTGGTTGCAATCAGCCAAATTTTTCCACTTGAGCGGCCAAAAGTAGTAAAAAATTGAGCGGAGTTTAAGAGACTAACAACAATTTATTGGTAATTATTGAATTCTATTCTTTAGGTGCCAAATTCCATTTAACAACACGCTTTAGGTAATCTAGTCCTTCTCTTTTACAGAAGGGCTATTATTTAGTGCAGACACAAAAAAAGAGGCCGTCCAAATAGAGTTTTTAATTGGACGGCCTTATTAATAAAAGATTATTAACTCTAAAAGAATAGCATTATGCTAAATTTTCCGGATTCATACAGAGTCTCATTAGTGAAATAATTACCGTCATAATATGGCTCTGGAGCCGCAAGCGTGCTTAAGACATTACTGACATCGTATCTAATTCCTATAAACTTCCATCTAAGGCCGAACATGATGTTTAGATTGAGACCAACACCAACTCCTTCATCAATCGTTATTTCATATTCATTTCCGTTCAAAGGGTCTACAAACCTTTGATTCATCGGAGTATGGCCATAAAGGGTAAGATCTGGTCTTAAGCCGATGTCAAAATACAGGTCTTTTAATGCAGGAATAATTTTATCTGTGAGGTAGGCAGGCTTAATTGTGGCCATAATACCAAAACCATAATGAGCTTGAAGAAACGTACCTCCTTCAATGCTGTTTACTGCTCCTGGTCCTGTAAATGGTCCTGGTTCTTGCGCTTCAGCTAAGGCGCACCACTGAAAACCAACTTCATAGATTGAACTAAGGTCTATTGCTGGATGTAAGCCATTATTGATAGATGTGAAGTTAGTGTAACCTCCAAGAGCTAATTCATAACCACTTTCCATTCCGAGTCCATAGTTTTCATCCCCAAGCAGTGCTAATTCAGGAAACCATTTATGGCTTTCACCAATGGATCCACTGTAATTTACAAACCCTAGTCTAACGTATGTCTTAGAAGTAGAAGGATAGCTAGAACTTAATGTTTCTTCAACAACTACGGTATCATATTCTATGGAGAACTTTTCCCAGTTCTGTTTTGACCCGCCTGATGTTACTTGAGCATGTGCAATGAAACTCGAAGCAGTAAATACAAGTAAGAGTAGTTTTTTAGATATACTTTTTTTCATCTTAATTCCTTTTGTAATCCATTTTCCAAATATCCCACGATCCATTTTCATTTCCTCTTTGGCAAGAAAAATAAATTTCTTTACCATCTGGTCCCCATACAGGAGAAACATCATGACCAGGGTGAAACGTTAGTTGAGTTAGATCTGTGCCATCTGTATTAATAGTATAGATATCTAAATTTTCTTTTCTCTTGGTTGTTCCTAAGGTGGTACCAACTACAGCTATTATTTTGCCATTGGGGTGAATGCTAGGGCTGCTGAAGCCCATTTCTGGTCTGCTAAGAATTAATGTTTCTTGTCCAGAGTCTAAATTGATTGAATAAATTTCGCCTCTGCCGCTTTCTTTATTATTTCGGCAAACAATAACAAGGTTTTTATCTTTAGGGCTAATTGCAGGATTGAATCCAGCAGAATATTGAGTTTTCAAATAGCTTTTTCTTTCGATACTCCACAAATAGTAATTGTAACTTTGAGTGGCGCTAGAGTATTCTCCTTGGGTGTAGAATATATAATCTCCTGAAGGACTGTATATCGGACTAGACTCTCTGTAGGAAGTTGCGCTAATTTGTTGTATTGCAGCACCCTGGGTAGAGTTTATCTGAAGGATATCATAATCTTCATTTACTTTTTCTGTGAAAATTATGTATTTGCCATCCCCACTAAAGGACATGTCTAAAACCTGATCTCTAAATGTCCTCTGGATGGTAGACCTTCCTCCTTTGGTATTCTTTATATAGATATTGGTCTTGTTATCCTTCTTGGCCGTATAAGCTACTTGGTCTCCATCGGGTGAGATAGCAATCAGAGATGGAGTGTACCAGGATATCACACCTTCATATGAAGCGATGCTTGGACCCATTACATTCTCGTACTCTTCCGTGAATTTGGTAAATTTTATTCCGCCTTCTTCAGGGACACTAATGTCTCGGTAATTAACGGTTTTTTCCTTTTTCACAACCTTTTTGACCTTATTAGTGATCATCCCCCTTTGTTGACAACTCGCTATTACTCCCAGTAAAAAGAGCGTGAAACAAAGCCTAATTGCTTTTTTCATAATTTGCTTGAATTGATTATTGCCAGCAAATCTAGTGAAAATATAAAATGATGTGACTTTTTACAACAGTACTACAGGTCAAAGGCTAAGAATGCGCTTTGTTTTCATTTTGTACAGTCTCAAGCATAATACTGCTAAGGACGTTTGCAAGATTGAAACTTGGCGCTTACATTTGCGGCTACTTATCCAGAAAGACGGAGGGAATGGGCCCGTTGATGTCTTAGCAACCCGAGAAAAGCCGGGTGCTACATCCCACCTTAACAATTTTGTTAGGGGCAGATAAGATTGGTAATAACTACCTTTCCCTCTCTACTTTCTGGCTAAAACTTATACAAGTTATTCTATGCCAGAGAATTCATTAGCCGAAATAGCACGTAAACGCATCCTTATTTTAGATGGTGCCATGGGGACCATGATTCAAAACCACAAGCTTCAAGAGGCCGATTATCGCGGGGAGCGCTTGCGATTTCCCCTACGAGCCTAAAAGGTAATAATCAATCATTAAGCCAACGCAGCCAGCTACATTGCCGACATATCCATCGCCAGTTTTGCGTAGTGCCGATATAGTTGAGACCAATACCTTAATGGAACGGTATTTCCATGGCTGATTACCACCTGGGAAGATTGCCTGAATTAAATTATGAATCGGCGCGTATAGCCCGCTCGGTGGCAGATGAGTTTACCGTTAAAGAACCGCAATAAACCACGTTTTGTAGCGGGGTCTATTGGTCCTAATTAATAAAACAGCTAGCCTCGCCCGATGTTAATAATCCTGGATACCGAGCGATTGACTTCGATACTTTAGCGGCCAATTACAAAGAACAAAAACCCGCGCTCTAATTCGAAGGAGGGGCATGCTCTATTGGTAGAAACGGTTTTTGATACCTCAAATGCAAAAGCGCGGCTTTATTCGCTATACAAGAGTTGTTTGATGAACTTGGTCAGAATATCCCATAATGGTTTCGGGAACAATTACTGATGCCAGTGGTCGGACTTTATCGGGCCAGACGGCTGAATCATTCTTAATCAGTTTGAGTCATGTTCCATTGCTATCAATAGGTTTAAACTGCGCTTTGGGTGCAGATCAGCTTAGACCTTATGTGCAAACCTTGCGACAAAAATCAGATTTATTAATCAGCGCTCACCCCAATGCCGGATTACCTAATGCCTTTGGCGAATACGATCAAGGACCAGAAGAAATGACTGCTTTAATAAAGGATTACCTCGATCAGGGTTTGGTGAATATTATTGGTGGATGCTGCGGGACTACGCCTGAGCATATTAGAGCGATTGCAAAGTTGGTGGATGAATGAAAATTCAATTGTAATTAGTTGTAATTCGATAGGAAGTGATTGCATTGAGGAAAGGTAATTCGGTTGTGATTAGAAATGTAAAACCTAGTAAATGAGGCTCTCTAAGGATATGGAAGTTAATTAAATTATAAATGATTGTTAATCATTTTAATGTCAATTTGGTGAGGGTTCAATTGTGAATTTTGGTTTTTCAACATAAAATTCAACTGTTTATGAAGTTAGAGGATTGAGAAATATATAATAAATCATTGGAGATTGGAGAACGAGTTTGGAAACTAACTTTGACTTGGGACTATTACGCGAAAGACACGGTTGGTAGGCAATTGGTGCGTTCGATAGATTCGGTTGCTGCAAATATTAATGAAGGTTTCGGTCGCTATCATTTTAAAGACCGTCAGCGTTCAATTACTTTTCGCGCGGTTCATTATATGAGTCTAAAACTTGGTTAACTAAAGCAACCGCTCGCGGTCTCTTGGATAAAAAGGAATATGAGGAAATGCTAAGCTTTATTAATGATTTGGGAGTTAAGCTGAATAACTATATAACAGCTACTTCCAAGCAGATTAATTGAGTGAACTAAAAATTTTTAAAGGGAAGTATTTCAGCGATTTAAGGATAAAATAGAGATGATAGAATCAATATACATAGTAGGGATAGCAGCAATAATAGGTCAAGGTTTATATCAAAAAGCTTTTGTATTGAAGGAAGTACTATTGAATTTCCCTCTCCACACAGTTTGTCTTCCCACCGAATTCCCACTGAGTTACCCTTTTCAATCAGCTTGTCTTCCCGCCGAATTACAATTGAAAAATAAATTGTTGAAATGAAATTATCAGGACTCGAGCCTCTAAATATAAATAAAGCCTCCAACTTCGTGAATATCGGGGAAAGGACCAATGTAACCGGCTCACGCAAGTTTTTACAACTGATAAAGGAAGATCGCTATGAGGAAGCAGTGGAAGTGGCGCGCGATCAAGTAGAGGGTGGGGCGCAGATTTTAGACGTGAATATGGATGAAGGTATGCTCGATGGCAAAGAGGCCATGGTGCGCTACCTCAATCTTATAGCTGCCGAGCCCGATATCGCACGAATTCCTGTAATGGTAGATTCTTCTAAATGGGAGATTATTGAGGCCGGTTTAAAGTGTTTGCAAGGAAAGTCGGTGGTAAACTCCATCTCGCTAAAAGCAGGTGAAAAAGAATTTTTACGGCAGGCTAAATTGTGTTTACGCTATGGCGCTGCGGTAATTGTAATGGCTTTTGACGAAAAAGGTCAGGCCGATTCCTATGAGCGCCGCATTGAAATTTGCGAACGTTCTTATAATTTGCTGCGTAAGAGATTAAAATTTCCGCAGGAGGATATCATTTTCGATCCTAATATTTTTCCTGTCGCTACCGGAATTGATGAACACCGAAGAAATGCCTTGGACTTTTTTGAAGCGACAAAATGGATTAAAACCCATCTGCCTGGAGCGAAAGTAAGCGGTGGAGTAAGCAATGTGTCGTTTAGTTTTAGGGGAAACCAACGTGTGCGTGAAGCGATGCATTCTGCTTTTCTTTACCATGCCATTCAGCATGGAATGGATATGGGAATTGTAAATCCCACAATGTTAGAGGTTTATGAGGAAATCCCTAAAGATCTTTTAGAAAGGGTAGAAGATGTACTACTTGATCGGCGCGAGGATGCGACCGAACGATTACTCGATTTTGCCGAAAGCGTAAAAGGTGAAGCTAAATCGAAAGAACGTGACCTTTCTTGGCGTGA
>JAGYKI010000069.1 GCA_018401735.1 Schleiferiaceae bacterium | reverse complement strand
ACTTGCTGATGCGCTTAACTACTTTTCAAGTAATTACAAATTTTTTCAGTTTTGAAACTAATTAATCTGAAGACCAATGAGTTGATGTTTTTGTTGATGACTTCGGCAATTCTGTCTATCCATCAGGAATTAGAGATAAGTTGAAAAGTTTCTTGTAATCTGGACGTTTTTTGGGATTTATCAATAAATCTGCCCGAACGTGCCTACGCTTGGAGTCGCACCCAAAAAGCAGACTGGGCAGTTGCACAAAGCCCAATTTTAAAAACTTAACGGTTGAAAGGCTAACAAAATGCGGCTAAAATATCATCGAAGCAAAAGTTAGGCAAGATGCGGTTTACCGGAGGGAAACTTTGCTACTGAGAAATTATCTGATGTAGTTTGGGAAATCGACTGCTTTACACAAATTAATTCTGCCCACTTGATAGTGGATAGTAAAAGACAAATGCCCACAAATAGAGATAGAAAGAGAAAACTTGAATAGGAAGTTTTTGACAACTTAAGGTTTGGTGAAGACATGTGTTAAAGAACCATAAACTAGCCATTCTATATGGGCACCTTTTCGGGTCTTTATCGCTGCTTGAATTGTAGCTATAAATTCAATTAAGTTGAAAATAACAACAGCTATGATGTAAGCTATGTAGCTATCCGATAATTGTTCTTCACCGAATATAATTGAAATGCTCCACCAAAAAGTAAAGCTGTTTATGAAAAATATAGATAACTGGGATAGAAGAGCTTGTGTGCAGTGCCACCGAACGAAATATGTTGACTTACGGTTCCCAATGTAAAAGAATATTGTTGCTAAGAGATTAATGATAGGCAGGGGAAGGCCGACTATAATTGCAATAAGTGACATTAGGTAGCTATTTGATGCAGCTTCCATTTCATGCTCTGTTGGGTTGTCAAAAGTGTTGTGTTCGTTTTTCATAATCCTTTCATAATTGCCCATACCCAATTTGAAAGCACTATAAGTATTAATATGATTGATATTTTAGGTTTCCTCAGAACGCTTTCGAATTTTTGAAAATATTGATAGTAGGAACTTCTTCCGATAATTATGTCCAAGAAAATCCAGAATGGTGAGCATACCATTATAAATGCAATAATGAACCCGAATGGATTTGTGTATAATGCTGATTTAAAATTGCCTTCAATTATAAAAATCACTGACCGAGTCGAGCCGCACGATGGACATGGAATGTTGGTAGCAGCTTTAATTAAACAAACATTTCCGACGTTAGAATTAGCTAGATTGTCTAGCATATTGAAATAAAGCCAGATGTAACCTGCTAGACTACAAATTAGCACTAGCAGGTACAATCTAACTTTTTCGTTTAGCATCAGGCTAGTAACTGTTGAAGTCTTTCCATGTTCTTTTCACGAGTAGCTCCTTGAATCATAAACCAATCTATTATAGCCCAGACACCAAGACCACCGCATGTTAGTAATTTCCCTACACCCATACCTGTGTCGCCAATCATAAATCTGTCAATACCTAGTGTTCCTGCAAGCAGCGAAATGATAAGGCTTGTAGTAGGGTCCTTGAACTGACTTGTTGATACTACTGACCACTTTGAGTCGTCAAGCTCGATTAGCTGGTTTCTAATTGTATTGATATGGCTGCTTTCAAAGAACTTGCCATTAGACATGATAAACATGTCAACCTTTTGTGAATCCATTATTTTTATTTGGTTAATTAAAGATAAAAGAATTTTGTTACTAGAACATTTGCATAAAATTAAGCTCTCTTACGTGAGGTCTTTTATAACTCTTAGCTTTAGGTTTGAACTTTAGTTTTATATGTCTTAGTTAAACTTAACTCTTACTATCAGAAGCAATATTAGTAAAAAAGATGGATATTCTATCATCTTATTCAGCTGATAGTTTTAGTTTTTGAAAGTGATTCATGATTAAATACCCTTAATCAATGGAATCAATGTAATTGGTGAAAATGTGAACCTTAGGCTATCTTAGACGGATATGTGCATTCAAATCTAAATTCCTCCTTGGTATAGTTAGTCAAAATACACCATATCACGCTCTATATCACCACTAAAGATTTGCACATGGAGTGCCTTTGTGCTCGCGAATGTATTATCAGAATACTGTCTTACCTGATTTAGTGGAATTCTATTTTTTATGAGTATTGGGTGTTACAAAGAGCAATGGTAAGCATTGACATTCGCTTGACTCTAGCTAAATTGATTTTGCCACCAAAATGCGCGTTTAAAACTGTGGTTAATTC
>JAGYKI010000068.1 GCA_018401735.1 Schleiferiaceae bacterium | reverse complement strand
TCTGAAAATTGTATCTAGAATACCGGATAAAAAAATCTTATACCCAAAGCGATACATATCTTTCAGTGTAGGAAACGAAATTTTATAAGTAGGCCTCCAGCCTTGAATTATCCATAGAAAGACTGTTTGTAGTAAAGCCGAAAGAAGCATCTGCCAAACTAAGGTCCATACACCAAGCCCATAATATGCTAACAGTATGGCGGCAATTCCGGAAATGATACTCGCAGGTAATAGAGCTTTTACCTGGGCTTTAAAATTAAGAGCACGACTTAGGTTTGCTTGCTGAACAACCTGAAAAGAGTTGATAATAATAGATAGTGAGGCGACGCGAATTAAACTGATAAGTTTTTGTTCTTCATAAAAAACAGCAATAAGCGGAGCGCTTAAAAATAACAAAGTGTACGCAAAAACACCAAGCGCAATATTAGCAAAAAAAGCCGTGTTGTAGTCAGTTTGCGTTACATTCGGCATTCGGATTAGAGCTTGATTGAATCCCGATTGCATAATCGATGAACCTAACGCTAAAAACACGGCCATCATTGCCACAAGTCCGTACGCTTCAGGCGTTAGGAAATATGCCAATATCAGTGTTACGAATATTCCTATCCCTTTTCTCGCTAATTGCTCGAAAAAGTTCCAAAGAATTCCTGATGAAGTTTTTTTTGCTAGAGACACTATTGTATATTGGCTAGTTGGATTATTTTAAAGATAAAGCTATTTGCTTTCATTTCTGTAGCCTTAACCGAACTACCGACTAATACACATGAATCAGATAGGAGGTAATGTGAGGGGACTATTCAACATTTATTCAATGACGGAAATCAATTTGCTTGAGTTAATTTAAGCATCATTACAGGAAGTGATTTTTAAGTCTCACGAACGTCTTTTTAAACTCAAAATATACTGACCATATCCATTCTTTTGTAAGTCCCTTCCCGTCGCTTGTAGCTCTTCCCAAGTAAGCCAATTTTGCAAATAACCGATTTCTTCCAAGCATGCAATCTTATAGCCTTGCCTTTTTTCTATAGTTTCCACGAATTGTGCAGCCTCTAATAAGCTTTCGTGAGTACCTGTATCAAGCCACGCAAATCCTCGACCAAGTTGTTCAACTTTCAGATCACCACGTTCCAAATAAGCTTGGTTTATTGAAGTGATCTCAAGCTCGCCTCTCTCTGAAGGCTCTACTTGTTTAGCTATTTGAATAACGTCATTGTCATAAAAATATAGTCCAGTAACCGCATAATTTGATTTTGGACTACTAGGTTTTTCTTCAATAGATATTGCCTTTTGATCACTATCAAATTCAACGACTCCGAATCGTTCCGGATCTTTTACTTGGTAGCCAAAAACTGTTGCTCCGGTATGTATTGATGAGGCTTTCTTCAATTTTGGGCTAAACCCTTGCCCATAAAAAATATTATCGCCAAGTACCAAGCAAACGCTATCTTCACCAATAAAATCTTCACCGATTATGAAAGCCTGGGCTAATCCATCGGGGCTTGGTTGCTCTGCATAGCTTATTTCAATACCAAATTGAGCACCGCATTTTAAAAGCTTTTTAAAGTTCGGCAAATCTTCGGGAGTAGAAATGATTAGGATTTCGCGAATACCAGCCAACATTAAAACTGATAGTGGATAATAAATCATGGGCTTATCATAAATAGGTAACAGTTGCTTTGATACGCCCATGGTTATTGGATACAAACGTGTACCAGAACCACCCGCTAATATAATTCCTTTCATCTAGCTTTCCTAATTATGATTTCGTACTCTCATACCCGTACGAATAGTAACCATAGCTACCATAACCATAAGAGCTTCGAGCCGTTTTTTCGATGCCGTTCAAAATAACGCCTTTAATCTCAATACCCGCTTTTTCAAAGCGTTCAATGGTGAACTCTACTTCTTTTACTTGGTTTTTCATAAAGCGCGCTACAATTAAATTTGTGCCAGCATAACGCCCTACAATCGCAGGGTCAGTTACTGCTAATATCGGTGGAGTATCAATGAGCACCATATCGTAATGTTCATTGGCCCAATCGAGTAACTCAGAAAAACGCTTATGCATCAGCAATTCAGAGGGATTTGGCGGCACGGTGCCACGGCAAAGAAAATCAAGATGCTCTATACCACTTGCAGCAATTACTTGTTCACGCTTGCTACGCCCTGCTAATAGATCAGAAAGGCCTTGTTCGTTTGGCAAATTAAAGGTGGTGTGCATATAACCGCGGCGTAAATCGGCATCAATCAGCAGCACTTTCATACCCGCTTGCGCTAGAACTACCGCTAAGTTAGAAGTAACAAAGGTTTTGCCTACTTCAGGGCTTGGGCCAGAAATCATTACAGTTTTGTTCTTTGCCTCTAACATAGCAAAATGCAAACTAGTACGCA
>JAGYKI010000067.1 GCA_018401735.1 Schleiferiaceae bacterium | reverse complement strand
ACCCCCGCATCGAGCATTAAATTAGCCACTTCTCCTATGCGACGGATATTCTCCTTCCGCGAGGCATCCGAAAAATCAAGGTCCTTATTCAAACCACTGCGCACATTATCACCGTCTAATATATAGGTACGCTTCCCCATCTCGAAAAGACGGCGCTCCAACTCACTCGCTAATGTCGATTTACCCGAACCGGATAAACCAATAAACCAAATGACTAAACTGGGATGCCCCTGCTGTTGAATGCGATCGGCGCGACTAATCGCGTGATTGTGGGGAATGATATGTAATTTTTCTGCGCTCATACGATATAATTGAAATAAATGAAACTGAGGAATATTCCGCCGTAAACCAAACTTACCAAAAAGCCTAATTTAAAATAATCAGCAAATTTATACTTGCCTAATTCCAACACCATTAAATTGGTTTGATAGGCATAGGGGGTTATAAAGCTACAACTGGCCCCAAACGCCGTGGTTAAAAATACCGCTTCATAAGGTAAACCCGCCGCTTGGGCCAAACTATAGGCAATGGGAAAAATAATCGATACCGCTGCTACATTCGTCACAAAGCTGGTCAACAGCCATGTTACCCCGAAAATACTACTGATAATCAGCATGGGCGACCATAAATGCGCATCACTGAAAAGAGCCTCGGTTAGCATATCTGCCGCGCCACTGCGAATTAAACTATCGCCCAATAATAAGGAGGCTAATAAGACGATTAAAAGATCTAGGCTCAGCGCTTTCTTCACCAAATCAATATAAACCATCTTTAGCGCCACTTGGACTACTAAAAGCAATAAAAGCGCCTCGTAAAGCCTTAAAAAACCGAAGGCACTACTCGCTAAAATAAAGATGGTGCTCAGCCAAAAAATCTTCTTGTTCAAGGGTGCTAAGTGCTCCGTGCTTTCTAAATCATTCAGCACAATCATATCCCCCGAATTATTATTATTCTGTAAGAAGCTCCCTCCTGCCACTAATAATAATAAGTCGCCCGTTCTTAAGGAAATCGACCCAATTTTACCACTGATCTTCTCCCCTCTTCTATGAATACCAATAATCGCAGCATCATAGCTTTGTCTAAAGCCAATCTCCTTTGCTGTTTTGCGGTCTAAACTCGAGTTCTGCGTTACTACCACTTCCACCACCTTACTACTTCCTTGCAATAATTCAAACTCTTTGGTCTTCGACATTTCCAGACCACTAAATTGCTCATTTAATTGCGCTAAGGCTGAAGTGTCGCCCGCAAATAATAAGATATCCTTGGCTTGTAATACTTCTTGGGGGGGCACGGGCACAATATGCCTCTCCCCTCTAATTATTTCCGATAAAAACAGTCCCTCCAAATTACGCATCCCTGCTTCCTCAATACTCTGACCCGAATACGCACTATCTGCAGTCACGCGCATTTCTATCAAGTATTCCCTGCTTTTTTCCGCTACATCATGTATACCTTCTTCCTGTTTGGGCAGCAAAAGGGGTGCTAAAATCACTATCACCAATACCGAGCCTACTAAAATCAGCAAACCTGGCAGCGTGAAATCAAAAAAGCCCAAAGGCTCTAAACCCGCTTGTTCAATTAAACCATTTAACACCAAGTTGGTACTAGTACCAATCAGGGTCACCACCCCGCCTAATATCGCCGCAAAGCTTAGGGGCATTAGCAATTTCGAAGGACTAATTTTGTGCTTCTTCGCCCAATTATACACATAGGGAATCATCACCGCCACCACGGGGGTATTATTCATAAAGGCCGAAAGCCCTCCCACTAAACCGCTCATGCGCAAAATAAAACTAGGCGCCGTTTTTACCCCTCTAAAGGCTTTGTCAAAAAGCCCTGTTAAGTTAAAATGGAGATTTATCGAAGCGGTGATTATCACCAAAAGGAAAATGGTGATAATCGAGCTATTGCTCAAGCCTGCCATAAAATCTTCGGCACTCACCACCCCGCTTAAAACCAAAGCGGCCGCCGTAAACAAAAATACCAAGGAGGTCTTAAAGCGGTCTAAAATTAAAACAACCACCATGGCCAAAATAATGGCCAAAACCGCGTAGCTATGGTAGTCGGCAGCTATCATTATACCCGCTCGGCCGCTTGGTAAATGCGCTCAATAATATCTACCACCTTTAAACCTTCTAAAGCATTGGTCGTAATACTCGCTCGGCCTTTAATAACCTCAATTACATTTTCTATTAAATAAACGTGGTTGGCCGCACTGCCCTTATAGGGTCCGTAGTCGTTCGGGGGGTTCGCTGCCGCTAAGATGGGCATTTCATAGTCTTTTACATGACAGTATTCTACCTCGTTCATATATTGACCCCCTATCTTAATCGTTCCATTTTCGGCCAATATCGTAATGCTGCTTTCAAAGTTTTGATCCCAACAAGAGGTCGAGAAATTTAAAACCCCCGTACCACCATCTACAAACTGAAAATTAATCGTCCCAGAGTCTTCAAAATCGGTTAACTCGGCGTGATTAAAATCTTTAATTTTCCCTTGTATGCTAGTGATATCGCCAAACAACCAGTACATAATATC
>JAGYKI010000066.1 GCA_018401735.1 Schleiferiaceae bacterium | reverse complement strand
GGGATAACGCTGCCCGCAGGACTTCGATTACGGTTTATACGGTAGAGGAGCCCCAAATTAGCGATTCAGCCCAGTTAGCCGAACTCTTGCCTACCGCCATAGAATTGGTTTATCCAGATGGCCCCAGAGACGCTGAGGCCCTGCTATTTGATGAGCGCAGTGAAGAACTCCTTATCGTAACGAAGCGCGATGAAAAGGCGCGTGTTTATGCGATCGACTTAAAAACAGCCCAGAATAGTGGGCCAAATACACTTGAATTTATAGGTGT
Source organism: Schleiferiaceae bacterium (assembly GCA_018401735.1). Lineage (GTDB taxonomy): Bacteria > Bacteroidota > Bacteroidia > Flavobacteriales > Schleiferiaceae > Croceimicrobium. The sequence continues at coordinate 2,433 of JAGYKI010000066.1, read as the reverse complement.
GCTTAAAATCGATCCGTCGCCTAAAGACCTAGCACCCATGCGGCGTTATTTTCATTACATAACGGCTGCCGACCAGCACGAAAACGGAAGCGTAATCATTAAAAATTATTTTAGAGCCTGGCTTTACGAAAACCCCGAAAAGAAACCACTTAGAGAACTGCTGGTGAGTGAGATACCTACTCAGCTTCCTTACAACTTAGAGCAGCAGGGAGAGGCGATGGCGTTTGACCTCGACGGAATCGGCTATTACACGACTTCTGAGTGCGCCGACGACGGAACCGCACATATACCACAACCCTTAGTGTATTACCGCCCCAATTAAGATTTGATCGGAAGAGAAACAAGGGTTTCGCCCCACCCAAAAAACAAGATGTATCCAGTTTCATTGCGGTCAAAAGCGATAGAAAAAGCCTCCACGGGGTTTTCATTTACTTCAACTTTTGCCTCAAATCGTCCGATGTCTAATTGTTCGTCATAGGCATAAGCGCCCCAAGTATTTCGCTTGCTATTCAAAATTATGGTCCAGCTGCGGTTTCCAGGAATAGAATACAAGGTATAGGTGCCTGCTTCAATGCGTCGCCCTTCAATCATAACCGTCTTGAAAAAGGTGATTTCAGTGGTCTCATTGGCGCCTGTGCGCCATATCTTTCCATTGGGAACCAAATCTTCTACGGCTCTTCCTTTAAGTTGCGGACGTGAGTAGATGATGCGTATATCCGGATCAGCCATGCGCTCTGGCCTTGCGTAGCTAATATCTAGCGGACTGCGGTCTAAATTGGTAAAACTTTGAGCTGTCAACTGAATGCTAAACCCCAAAAATACGGCTGCGTATGCAAGTGACTTCATGTACTAATTTTGAGTTAAGGTACTTAAAAAACAACTAAAAAGTTGGAACGGTTTTAGCGCTAAATCGCTACTAAAATACCAAAGTACCTTGATTAGACTCTCCTAGTGCAATAGCTGTGCCAAGATTCTTTTTCAGCATAGCTAAAATGTTAAAGAAAACGGTAAATCAACCAGCTGTGGATGGTGTGCAGGTGTTGGCCGCTAATTTCTCTATTGAGTGCGACATAGCGGTACCCCGTTCGCGCTATAAAGTGCTTGTTTACAGGAAATTGTACACCAATAAAGGTCCAGTTTTGGTCCATTTTTTGCCACTTAAATCCTTGGGTTAGCACGAAGTGTTCGTTAAAGGCTACCAAATCAACGGGAGTGTTGTTGACTTCAAAGAGAAAGGCGTCTGCACGGCTGCGAATGCGAAGCCTTTCGGCATATCCACTTTCGCGTTGCCGTTGCTCGTGACGCAGCCAGTGCGAAAAGCGAATGGGGCCCACTTGATGTGAAAAATCAATCTGTTCCCAGAAGTTAATTTCTTCGTTAGTGTTAAAAGGCCCACCCTCGTAGCTAGCATTGTACAGGTAACTTAGTCCTCCGCTTAGGCGAAAAGATTTTGAGAGCTTATAAATTAGCGCCGGACGAAGAATGAGCTGCCGAGACTGTTTCACAAAGTCTCCGCGTACAAAGTGCGTTTCGGCCCTGTAGGTCCATTTAGCAGAAAGGTCGCCAACCGCGAATAACGAATTATGGCTGATCGCTTCTTGAGCGCTAAGTGCACCAAAAGCCAACACCACGCATGCAAGCGCCAGTGAAAATTTCGACATGAGACAGGCTTACTGTTTGGGAACAGCCAAATAACCGCCTTTCAAGTCGTAAATTTCTTTGAAGCCTACAGACTCTAGGTATTTAGCCGCCTTAAGGCTTCTATTTCCTGATCGGCAATACAGGTAAACGGGCTTTAGGGTGTCTATTTTTTTGAAGTAAGCTTCGAACGCTTCGGGCTTTAAGAAATCAACTTGCTTGGCCCCCTTTAGATGACCCTGCTTAAACTCAGTTTTCGTTCTGACATCGATCAGTAGTACGTTTTTTTGAGCCGATTGCTCCAAAAATGTAAGCGAGTCTAGACGTGAAATGGCTGAATCTTGTGCCTGTGCTTGTTGACACCAAATGCCAAAGAGCGAACAGCTAATTAAGGCGAATAATCTGATCATTTTGTGTATTGTTTATAACGATACGAATTAAGCGAATTGATTGGGTTTGGAATGTGCTCTAAGTTACATAGTTTAGCATTTAAGAATGAGTAAATTCGCTTTCCTCTTTAAATCTAATCATCATGAGCACACAGCCAGAGCGCATCAAAACACTTATAATTGGTTCAGGTCCAGCAGGTTATACTGCAGCAATTTATGCTGCAAGGGCCGATATGAGACCGGTGGTCTACACGGGAATGGAACCAGGAGGGCAGTTGACTACAACCACAGAGGTAGATAATTTTCCAGGCTACCCTGAAGGGGTAGACGGCCCAAGTATGATGGTTCAGCTACAACAACAGGCTGAGCGCTTCGGAACAGAGGTGAGGATAGGGCAAATTACAGC
>JAGYKI010000065.1 GCA_018401735.1 Schleiferiaceae bacterium | reverse complement strand
GACACTACTGGTAAAATTGATGTTTCAGCCGGTTCTTCAACCACTGCTGCATCAAACAAGAACACCACAGCATCGGTTAAGCTTGGTCAGGTCCCAGCTATCCTTGTTAAAGGTGGAGTTGCACTTAAAACTATCGAGTTGCACTATGCTGCCGATAAATTTGGAACCAAAACGACTGGAGTTAGTCCTCTTGCCGAGTTAACTATCACAGCTCCGGCATTGGAAACTGCGGTTGTTAAAGCAGGTAAGATTACTGGTTCTGTAGCTATAAATTCTTTGGCTACTGCCTCTTCTACCGCAACAGCTACAGTTAAATTTGATAATTTGGCTGAGGCTGGAGCTATCACTTCGGATGCATTAAACACTGAACTTCCAAAATTGACTCTTTCGTCTGGTATTACACTGAGTAATCAGACCTCTGTTTCACTTCCACTTTATGTAACATCTAAAGAAGCTGGTATGTCTTTTCCAAAGGCCACTTCCCTTTCGCTTCCTAAACTTGTTACAGTTGGTAAACAGGCGGTTGCTTCTACTGGTGCTTCTGCTGTTCCTCAGAGTTTATCTGCTCCTCTCGTAACTGGAGCGGTTTCATTACCTGCTTTAACTTTAGCTGGTGTGGTTGACTTTAGTTCTGCTAGCTCATTTAAGGCTGAAAAGGCTATTGTTACATCAATCGATCTTGCATCGACTGCAACTTCTTTAGATGTAGCTAGTGTTCCTAATACTACTGATGCCACGAGCATCAAGGACATAGCTACCTTGACAACCATTAATTTGCATGCACAGGCTGCTCCTACTTCAGGTACTACTTCTGCTGTTACACTAGCTGCTGCGGCTAAAGCCACGTCAATTACTGTTTTAGGTAAGTCTAATGCAACCAATGTTACTATTGATCTTACATCTGCTAACCCTGTTCTTGCTACTCTAACTTTAGGCGGTAAACTTGGTACGGTTAGTGTTTCTAATGGAGCCAACGCTGGCAAGTTTACTAAGCTTGTTACCTCGGGTACTATATGGAAACTTACAGTTGATGATAATGATGAATTAGCTACTTTAACTCTTGGTCATACAGAGGATGCTGCTAAAGGTGCTGAGCTTACAATTACAGGTAATGCTGAGTTGGGAACTTTTACAACATCTATAGATAGAGTGACCCTGTTTAATGTTTCAAACAATCCTAAATTAGCATCCTTTAACGCAAGTTCTATTAAAACTATTCCTTCGAACGCAACAACTTCTAGTACTTTTGGTACTTTTGCTTTCACTGTTAAAGGTAATACTGCTTTATCAGCTGCCTCAGGGGCTAGTGCTTCGAAGTATGCAGATCAAACTGGTTTGAAAGGAACATATTCTCCTCTTAATTCCTCATCATCTAGATCATACGGCCAAGGTTCATTGGCTACTTTGAAACCTTATTTCCAAGCCCTATACGACAGAGCTCATGTTGCTGCAAATGCAACCGCTACACTAGATTTCGAGAATATCGCTATTGATATGAATTATGTTGTAGACGATACAAATGCTACTCCGACTGCAGCTATTCATACTATGACGTTAAGTACTGAAGCGGCTATTACTGCCCCAGCTAATGCTGTTGGTACTGATAGTTTCTCTCTTACTTTCGTAGCTGCTGGTGCTGGGGCAACCCGTACCGCCTTCCATAAGGCTGCTATGGATGAAATCTTGAAATTACAGTAAGAATCCTTTTTCTTAATTTCTTTAAGCCCCCATTTATGGGGGCTTTTTTTTTCTTGAAGTATGAATTTTCCCTTGTGTTTTGTACACTCCTGATGCTTATCGGATTGTTGTTTTATTCTTGATTTGTTGAAGTAATTTTAGTAGTTGTTGGTTTTGCCCTGTAATCTTTAAGTTTTTCCATTATTGTGGTTTCTGCATTTCGTTGCTTTTGGTTTTTATTTGTCATTTGGATCGCTTATTAACTTTTGATTTATGGTTATAGGTATGGGAGTAGGTTTTTCGATTGTTGTTTCTTTTTAGAAGGACAAGACTGTTTCTTTATGTTTTAATCCTTGCCTCTTGATTAACTCTTATAGGAATTATAGTATCTTTTCTTTTTTGCTTGAACCCATTTTTTATCTTTAGGTATGATAAGACTTTTAGTTTCAGCTTTGTTCATCTTGAGCGTGCAGTTTATGGCCGCTCAGTCTATGACTGGCACCAATGGTTTATTTAAAATTCCTGCGGCTTACATAGCCCCTGATGGTATTTCATATTTGGGTGCTTCTTTCTATCCCAAGGGCTATTATGAATTGTACGGTACTGGTGACCAGTTTACAGGTATGCCCACCTTTATCACTTTATCCTTATTTGACCGGGTGGAATTCATGTTTCGGTATACTCATCAATTGGGTCAAGTTGTTAGCCCGGAAACTAGTTATTTCCCTGATCGCATGTTTACATTGCGCTATAATATTCTCAAGGAAACCTCAAAAGTTCCTGGTATAACTTTAGGATTGCATGACGTTTCTGAAGCTTTAGGCGGAACAACCGCCAAACCATGGTTTTTAGCTACCTACTTGGTTGCTTCCAAAACAATAGAATTTAGCAAATTTACTATAGCACCAACTATCGGTTATGGCCATGATATGTTTGACGGCTCTCGGCAACTAATTTTTAATGGTCTTTTCGCCGGTGTTGAACTTACCCCATCTCGATTACCTTATATAACTTTTGTTGGTGAGTACGACTCCGAGATGTTTAATATAGCCTTCAAGACTACTGTGCTGGGTCATCTTCATTTCGCTGTTGGCTTATTAGACATGCAAGCACTTTCTGGATTTTTCACCTATCGTTTTAATCTGTCAAACCGATGAGATTAGTTTTCCTTTATATATCCCTTATTATTGGGGTGTATGTTACTCAAG
>JAGYKI010000064.1 GCA_018401735.1 Schleiferiaceae bacterium | reverse complement strand
GTCCTTACAGACCAAACGTCACAAACACGTCACAACGCTTTTCTATGAATGGCGCTGAAATTAGTTCACGTGTCAGAATTCGCAATTATGCACGTAGTGACAGAAAATTGTAAAGCCTATCTCCTCAGAGTTTGGTTTTATTTGTTGTTGCTGGGTAAGTAAAGCATGGCACAAATTCCCCCTTCAGATCGTAGTTTAAATTTAAGATTTCCCCCATGCATGCGGGCAAAATCTTTAACCAAGCTTAGGCCAATGCCCCTTCCTTGCTCTCCTGTAGTGCCAATAGTACTCTTTAAGCTACCCGTAGTTTCATTGAGTTCTTGCAAGCGATGAGCACTCATACCAATGCCTTCGTCGCAAACTTGAAGTAGATAAAACCCTTCCTCTTGCGATAGGCTAACTTTAATTGCACCTTGTTCTTTACTAAACTTTATAGCATTGGATAATAAGTTGCCCAACATACTGCGAAACATCGCTGCATCTGCGAGTAAACGATCGTCCTTAGAATTGGCCACCTCAAATTCCATTGTAAGGTCTTTTGCTCTGGCACCAGGAGCGTAAATTTGAAAGCTTTCTTCAACGTATTTTTTAACTGGCAGCAACTCTAATTTTAGGCCGGCCCCGCTTTCCTTTTGGGCTTGTGCCCAGGAGAGTACACTTTCTAAAGCTAAAAGACTATCGTCGGTTTGAACTTTAAGCCGTTTAACAAAAGAAAATAGTTCTTCTCGAGTTATCGCTTGGGCGGAAAATGCTCCAATTAATGCAGAAAGACTAGCAAGTGGACTGCGCAGATCATGACCTAAAACCGAAAGTATACGATCCTTATTTTTATTGGCTTGCTCTAAAGATTGTTCACTTAAAAGTAAGAGCTCATTTTGCTTTTCTAGCTTTTCCTTGGAATCTATTAAGGCATTTTTTGCTTGCCTCTGCATCCTTAAACTCCTGATAAGCAGTAGACTGAGTATGCTGAATAGAATAATCGCCAAGGTGATATAGCTAATAATCTTCTTTTGTTGGCTTATTTGTGCTTCTTTAAGCTGATTGAGTTCACGCAAAAATTTGTTATCATTTTCAGCGGCCTCTTTCTCAATATTGGATTTTAAAGACTGAAGGCTTTCTTTATTGCGAGCAAGAAGTACGCTGTCGCTAACTTGTTTAAATTGTTTGTGCACCTCCAGAGCTTTTTCATATTGCCTTTTTTTCTCATAAAGCTTTACCATACTTTCTAATATTGGTAATTCTGCTTCTGATGCATTAAAACGCTTACCGTAATCAAGCGAACGCTTAAGCCAAACTTGGGCCGAGTCGTATTGCTTCATTTCTAGGTAAACATCTCCTAAACTGTGAGAAGTGTAATAGAGTCCTTTAGCAATTTGCTGCCGTTTTGAGATCTCGTAAATTTCAAGAAAAAGCACTAGGGCCTTTTTTAATCGTCCTTCGCTAGCATAAAGGGTGGCTAAACCATGCATGCTGGAGGCTGCATTGTTCTCGTCGCCCATGCTTTGCCTTGTGCTAATAGCTTTCTCGAAAAAGTAAACTGACGAATCGGACATGGCTAATGCCTGATAAACAACTCCTAAATTATTGAAGTTTTGTCCAAGCTGAAATTTGTTTCCTGTTTTTTCGTTTAAAGTTTTGGCTTTCCAATAGTGATTTTTGGCTCTAGTGTTTTCGTTGAAAATTTCCCGATAAATTTCGCCCATGTTATTTTCGGTAATAGCCCAATACAAATGGTGATCGATCTTTTGGTAATAATTACGAGCACGATTTAAATAATCCAAGACCTTTTCAAATTGTCCTAAGCGTGAAAGGCAATTGGTCCAATTAAGTAATATGCCATAATAGCGAATACTGTCAACTTCGCCTTCCCAATCCTTAAAAGATGCCAAAGCGTTTTGATAGGCCTCATTAGCTTCGGTCATCTGCCCTAATTCGGTGTTAATATTGGCAAGTTGTGATAATACTGCTGTGCGCGAAGGGGGGAGTTTGTAGCTCTCTAAAAGTGTTAAGGCAGAATCGGTATAAGCTAAGGCTTCTTGGTAATGTACAATGTTAAATGTGTGTACCGCCTGAAAAGTGTGATAAACGATAAGGTATTTTTCACGGCTTTCGAAATCAGTGTTTTCTTTTAAAACTGTCCGAAGTTCCCCTAACCAAAAGGACATTCGCTGATTATTTTCGCCGTTGCGATAAGATTGAATACTATCGTGAATGACTTCAAGATAAATCTTCTGAGAATTTTCAATACCATTGCTTTCCACCTGTCCACTTAAAGGCGAATTCAAAAGGAGGCAAAGGATAAGGCTTAGTTTGCCTAGGAAGCTGCGTGAATAGGGTGGCACAATTGGTTTTTACATTGTTTTCAAAAGTAAGCAAGTTAGATCATAAAGACAAGTCTAAATCAAGATGCCAGCTTCGGTTGATTAATTTTAAACTTTCCTTAATTATATAGGTCGGGTCTTAAGGGGCTTTTGTGTGTTGGGTACTCATATTTTATTCTAAATCGAATCTTATTTTTTTAACAATTCTATTTTAATATTTTAAGCTGCTTAAGGAGAAGGTTTGAATTAAAAACTTCGAAAAATAGTATCTGAAATTGCTTTTTGCCAAATCAAATGTATCGTAGGCACATAGAAATTCATGGAAATAGTTCCGACAGGTAATGGCTTTGCTGGAGGTGTTAGAAATAATAAGGGAGAAGGAAAGTATGATTGTTACATCCATCACCTTGATGGTAACTTAGCCACCTATGCCGAGGAAACCATGGGTGGGGCAACCTCTGAACGACTTAATAATCTGAATTTAATGGCAAGTGCTACTGACGTTTGGTTTGCAGGCCACAATATAGAGTGGACAATAAATGAAAGTGGAAACGCCTATTTAGGAGCCACTACCTTAGGCTTTTCATCTACTGGAAGTAGTTGCGAAATACCGAGGGTGATTTTTGTGGATGGCTTATTAGATCCTGATGGAAGTGGCACGTATACAAATGGT
>JAGYKI010000063.1 GCA_018401735.1 Schleiferiaceae bacterium | reverse complement strand
ATATTTCTATGTATATTCGGAATATCTTTTTTAAATTATTATAGTCTGCCCGGGTGGTGAAACTGGTAGACACGCAGGACTTAAAATCCTGTGATCATTGCGATCGTGCGGGTTCAAGTCCCGCCCCGGGTACATCAACACAAAACCCTCTCAGAATAGGAGGGTTTTGTTGTTTATAAGAGAATCTATTTCAACTTATTTTGTACTCTACTGGCATTTTAGAGAAAAACTATAATTAGCCACTAAACCGAATTTAGTGGCTAATTATAGTTAACTAAATAAACAATCTATGGTTAGGCTATTAGTTACTAAACCTTTAGCATGTTTTCCTTCAATACCCCATGTGGTTAGCATGATGGTATTGATTCCTTTTCTAGTTTTTGTACTTGTTTTAAATTGTACTTCTTTATTTCTTAAGTTGTTTGCATAATTAGTGTCCACGGGAAAAGTGCCATTGTAAAATTTTATCTCACATAAATTCACCATGTTATCATCACGGTCTATCACTAAATCGACTTGTGCGTTCCTATTGCTCCAACTATAATTTTTGGAGTTAATTTGATCACAACGTAGTCCTTTTTTTATGTTTTCCATGTGTTTATAGCAAAGCATTTCAAATGCGAAGCCACTCCAGGTTTCATATACTTTTTTAGTAAAAAGTTGCTTCCAAGAATTTCCATTGAATGGTTCTATGAATTGTAAATGAAAAAGGCAGAATTCATCAAAAATTCGATATAATGTTGTTTTTCTTTTGTCTGTATAGGATCGATATTTTTCAACAAAACCAGATTCTATTAACTCATCCATAGATTTTGAAAACTGTCCACCTGAGCTTAGATTTTGATCTTTTAGTATTTGATCTCTCAACATTCCTTTCTTGGGTCCTTTTGATAAAGATTGAATGATCTGCTCATGATAGGAACCCTCATCAAAAAGAGATTTAAAAACCTCTTCAAATTCATACTCTAATTGCGCTCCTTTTTGAAAGCAAATTCGATCAATTGCTGTAACTGAGGAATCTCCATTTTCAACGTGTTCTAAATATTCAGCAATTCCACCAAGTGCCATATAAATCTTTAAAACTTCGATCTCCGGAAGTTGAATGCCTTTGTAATTAAAAAATTCCTTAACCTCATTCAATTGAAACGGAACAAGCTTTATTTTTCTTGTGATTCTATTATGCAAGCCCCCGCGATTTCGAATTATTTTTTTTAGCATGTAAGAAGCTGCCGAGCCACATATTACGACTATTAAATCGTTTCTTGTTGTGCAGTAGGTATTCCAGAAATTTTCAAAAGCAGGAAGAAATCCAGACCTTAATGTGTCCACCCAAGGAAATTCATCTATGAAAATCACTTTCTTCTTTTGGGTTTGTTTAAGTCCTTTTAAATATTGTTTCAATAAATTAAAGGCTTGAAGCCAATTTTCTGGTTTCTCATCCTTGAATTTCCCTGAGAATTCTCGCAATTCAAGCATGAAATTTTCTATTTGATCTGGTCGTACACCATTTCTCAACCCTGAAAAACTAAAAATAATGTTCTTTGAATAGTGCTCTCTTATTAAATAAGTTTTTCCAATTCTTCTCCTGCCATAAATTGCTATCAATTCAGACCTTTGCGTATTTAAGGCCTCATTGAGTTTTTCTTTTTCTAATAATCTTCCAACAATATTTTTAGGCATCATTTAATTTTTAACACAGCCAAAAGTAATAAAATATTAATCTTTTGGCTGCTAATTAATATTTTTTATATTTTTAAACCTAGCCAAAAGGAGTTATTTTTAATTATTTTGGCTGAATATAGTTTTTGAATTTACAAATTATTTGAGCCACATAAGCATTTAACTAACCACTCTCAAAAGCTTTGCGTGGTGGAGAATTATTTCCACATCCTGCATAATAAAGTTCGATATTTGTCGGTTGCCTTGTACTTTAATACAAAACTTTCTCATTTTGAAAGGGTTTTGTTGCAATAAGAAGAAGGAACTAAGAAGCGAATACAATAAACAGTAGATGTAGAACCTGTATTTGCTCACATAAAAAGCAATTGGAACTCCAAGCGATTTACAATGGAAGGTATAGAAAAAGTGGAATTAAGGTTCGGATTGCAAGCATTAGCACAGAATCTAAAGAAGAAAAGAGCATAATAAAGCTAAGAACGTACTAACAACAGAAATAAAAAAACTGATATCAAAAAACTCAAAAAAAACGCCCAATTTATTTAATGAGACGGCTTCTTTTTGTTTCATTTTTTTGGCAAAACTTAATAGTAATTTATGAATATTCGTAATGAATCATAATTCTGTAATGTTTGCAATTACATGTCTATCTAATAATTTCATACCAAAATAGCTCAGATACCTTAAAAACCCTTATATTTATAAAGTTAATATAAAAACAAATTTTTTTTAATATGGAAATATTTGTTAACAATTATGGTGATGAATTTAAATTCACCAAACAGAAGGACGGCAATATACTTTGGGAAGGCCCTTTTGAAAATTGTAAACTAGGAGAAAGTTTTGTTAATCCGCCAGGTGGCCCTTGTATAAAAGTAGGTCAAATGATATCTCATGTCATTAAAAGTTCTGACTTTAACGATATGGTTCAAGGTTTTGAAAAAATTGATGGTGGCATTATAATTCAAACAAATAAATCCAATTCAATTAAAAACTCTATCGAAGATTTACATCAAAAGTTGTTCTCTGAAGAATACTGTTACATGTTTGTTTCAGATAATGATCCATGGAGCGAAGAACATACAGCCAAACTCAACAGAAGACGGGCCCAATTAGGTGTTTCGCCAATTAGCTCAGGAGGTTCGACTTCGGATAATTTATCCATGGAGTTTTGCGAAAGAGAAATAAAAGCAGCTCAATCAAATGAAGATACGGAGTACACTAAAATAATGCTTGAGATTTTGAAAGAAATTCAAGAAGAAAAGCTAAAACTTGATGAAGAAATAAAAGCTAGATCAGCAGTAGTGAAAGGCATCGACCCCGAAGATCCGCGCACTTGGACAGAGACTATGATTAATAATAGTTATGAACGAATGGCGGCAGCAGACAGGTGGGAATTAGATACACCAATGCCATTCGAAGATTTTAAAGAACAGCTTTTTAGTGATAAAGATTTTGCTCGGTCACATGCACCACGAGGAAAAATGAACCAAGACGACTATAACCCTTGGGCAACATAAAGAATAAGACCAATG
>JAGYKI010000062.1 GCA_018401735.1 Schleiferiaceae bacterium | reverse complement strand
TCAGTTATATCGGTGGAGGCTGTCCTCCTATAGAAACGAAAGAAGGCTGGTTACTCATCTACCATGGAGTGCACGATACCGTGCAAGGCTATGTATATTCTGCCTGTGCGGCCTTACTCGATTTAGAAGATCCAGGCAAAGAATTAGCCCGTTTACCCTATCCCTTAATAAAACCTGAGAAAAGCTGGGAATTAAGCGGGGAGGTGCATAATGTAGTTTTCCCAACGGGAACGGCACTTTTCGACGAGACACTTTACATCTACTACGGTGCAGCAGATACACGCATTGCTGTGGCTTCATTGAATATTAATGACTTAATACTGGAACTCTTAAAATATCAGTCATGAGAAATTCAGAATTTCTCCTTATTGGCTCCTATCCACCACGGAAATGTGGGATTGCCACTTATTCACAGGATTTGATTAATGCTATTGAAGATAAGTACCAAGAAGGTTTTAGCCTAAAAGTATGCGCTTTAGTCAAGGAAGATTCTGATTTAAATTATTCGAGTCGGGTGGCCTATGTTTTAAAAACTTGGCTAAAGGAAGACTATGCTAGTTTGGCTCAAAAGATTAACCTTAATAAGCAAATCAGACTAGTTTTTTTGCAGCATGAATTTGGTCTTTATGAAGGCGAGCTGGGCGATTATCTCTTAGACTTTCTAAAAGGTATTAAAGTGCCTGTTATTGTTACTTTCCACACAATTTTGTCGAAACCAGATGACAGGCGTCGCTTTTTAGTGCGACAGATTGTAAATTATGCAGCCCGCGTTATTGTAATGACAAATCACTCGGCCATGATTCTGAGGGATGAATATAAAATAGAACTGGATAAATTGAAGGTTATCCCACACGGCACCCACCTCATTAAGCCGCATAAGCCAATGCAGGGCAAGTATCGCCCTTTCTTTAATAAAAAAATATTGGCGACTTTCGGCTTAATAAGTGAAGGGAAAAGTATAGAAACAGCGCTGGATGCTTTGCCGCGTATTGTAAACCATTTCCCTGAGGTTTTATACTTAATTATTGGCAAAACCCATCCTGAAGTGATAAAACAAGAGGGGGAAGTTTATCGCAATTTTCTTCAGCAAAAGGTCATCGACCTGGGGATAGATAAGCATGTGCTTTTTATCAATAAATATCTTTCTCTGCAAATTCTACTGGACTATTTAGAACGAGTTGATATCTACCTTTTTACCTCAAAAGACCCTCAGCAAGCAGTAAGTGGCACCTTAGCTTATGCGATGAGCACGGGCTGCCCAGTAATTTCTACGCCCATTCCACATTCTTTAGAATTATTGGATGGAGCGGGAGTAAATTTTGAATTTGAAGATGCAGAAGGACTAGCCGATGCGGCATTAGGCATGTTATCACAGCCTGATTTAATGCAAAAAATGTTTATGAATGCTTTGCATAAAATAAGTCCCACCGCTTGGCAAAATTCAGCCATTGCCCATATAGAACTAGCTAAAAAAGTGCTGAAAAGGGAAACTTTCAAAACGGAATACCGCTATCCAGAAATATCACTTGATCAGGTAAAAAGGATGAGTACCGAGTTTGGTATGCTGCAATTTTCCAAAGTTGCTATACCCGATAAAACATCAGGATATACGCTAGACGATAATGCCAGGGCCTTAATTGCGGTGGCCAAAAATTTTGAGCTTAACGGTGACTTTGAGGACTTGCATTTAATTAATACCTACTTAAAATTTATTCTATTTTGCCAGCAAGAAAATGGGACATTCCTAAATTATGTAAGGTATAATAAGAAGTTCTACAAGAAAAATCACGATGAAAACTTAGAGGATGCGAACGGTCGGGCTATTTGGGCTTTAGGGCAGTTTTTATCGATGCAAAACCTGATAAGTTTACCTCTCCAAGCTAAGGTGGAAGAGGCCTTTCAAAAGGCTTTACCTACTATTTTAGATTTAGAGTCACCCCGGGCAATTTCCTTCTGTATTAAAGGATTGTACTTTCATTATCAGTTTAAAGAAAGTGCGGAAACGTTGGCCCTTATTACTCAATTGGCGGATAACTTACTGTCTAAATACCGAGGGGTTTCCAGTGAAAAATGGCAGTGGTATGAACCTTATCTAAGCTATGCCAATGCAGTTTTGCCCGAAGCTATGCTATTAGCTGGAATTTGTACGAAAAGTGACTTATTTAAAAACACCGCTAAAACAACTTTTGACTTCTTGTTATCCCTACATGATCAGGGAGCAGATTTCGGTAATTTCTAATGTGGGCCGCCACGATGAAGGGCAGGAGAAGGTAGATTTTGGGCAACAACCTATTGAGTTCGCTTATACCATTTTAGCTTTGGATAGCTTTTATCAAGAGTTTCGGGAGCAAGGGTACTTACAACAGCTAAAGGCTACATTCGATTGGTTTTTAGGTAATAATCACTTGCATCAGATTATTTACAATCCCTGTACTGGCGGCTGTTACGATGGGCTTGAAGAAGATCATATTAACTTAAACCAAGGCGCAGAATCTACTTTAAGTTATCTCTTATCGAGGCTTACGCTAGAGAAGTATAATCTCTAGAATAGGGTTTAGAATCTACTCGAAAAGCTCCGCCTTAGCGATTGCAGCGGAAAGCCCACAGCGAGGAACGAGCACGGACTTGCAGCGTAAAGCGCGACCCGCAGGGGAAGGCCCAAAAAAAAGGAATCAAGAATTTCATTCTCTTGAACTATCCCTTAAATTTGTGCAAGCCCTTAAAGAGCTGAATTCGAATTAACGCCAGGCTTACTACAAAACTTATTTACCCCATATGAATAATTCTAACCAAATTAATTGTCCCAATTGTGGCATTGCAATAGATGTGCAAGATGTATTATCGCATCAATTAGAGGATGAAATTAAAAAGAAATATCAATCACAACTCGCGGATGAACGTCAAAAATACGAGCAGCAAGAGAAGAGCTTAACTGCGGCTAAGGAAGCTTTTGAGGAAGAACGGAAACAGCAAAAGGAGCGAGAAGAAGAGGCGGTAAAAAAACAATTAAAGCTGGAGCGCAGTAAAATTGAGGAGAAGCTTAAGAGACAGCTACTGGAAGAGCAGGGTGAAACATTAGAGGCTTTGCAAAAAGAGTTAAATGAGAAAAGTGCCCAAGTAAAAGAATTAAATAAGAGCAAAGCCGAAATTGAACGTTTAAAACGAGAAAATTCGGAAGTTAAGGAAGCGGTAGAGGCCGAAGCGCAAAAGAAGTTAAATGAAATGCTTTTAGCGGAAAAGAATAAGATTCGCAAGGCAGAGGAAGATCGTAATGAGCTAAAGTTTAAAGAGTTGCAAAAGCAACTGGAAGATCAGAAAAAGCTTACCGAAGAGATGAGGCGCAAGCAGGAGCAGGG
>JAGYKI010000061.1 GCA_018401735.1 Schleiferiaceae bacterium | reverse complement strand
TATGGCCGTGGTGAACACATGGGTCTGGCCGGACAGTTTGGTGGTTGACTTGGTGGCGTCCACCCGGTCCAAAATCCCGTATGAGGAAGTATTGTCAACTAGATAATGAAATTGTTCTAGCGTCATATTTTATTTCGGTTTAGAACACTAATTACCAATTTCTTCACCGTGTCCATTTCCTCAGGTTTGCTTGATGCGATAAACAAAGTTAAGCTAGCCAATGCATCATTGCTGATAATTGAAATCCCTTCTCTATTATACAATAGGTTATTTGACTGTAAAAAGAGAAGAAAACAAGCTGCGGCAATCCTTTTGTTGCCATCAACGAAACCATGGTTTTTTACAATTAAGTAAAGAAGCATAGCAGCTTTCTCTTCTAAGGTAGGGTAGAAGTCCTCTTCGCCAAAGCCTTTGCCGATTTGTGAAATGGCACTCTCAAAGCTTCCGTCCTTTTCTTTTCCAAAAACGCCCGACTCAAACTCGGACTTCATAGATGAGATTACATGTTGGTAATCCGATAGTTCAGGGTAATTAGCCGTTCTCTTACTTAAACCTTTTGTATCTAGATTTTCATGATCGTAATCGTCCAGCAATTCCAGTCCTTTGGCAAATTGGTTCAGCCAATCCAAGTTTTGATCATTGGCTTTATGCTCTATTGCCCGGCTTAAAATCCTAATTCCGTCCTTAAGCGTTTGGACCTCCTGTTGCTTTTGAGCCAATCTTTTTTCATTGATGGTGTAGCCCTGCACGAGGTAATCTTTGAGTCTCTGGGTGGCCCATTGGCGGAACTGCGTGCCCTGTGCTGATTTGACTCGATAGCCAACTGATATAATTACATCAAGATTATAGTGGTCTACTCGGTAGGATTTTCCGTCTAATGCAGTTGTCGCAATATTTGCGACAACTGCATCCTTTTCTAATTCACCATCATTAAAAACGTTATTGATATGTTTTCCTATAGTTTTTACATCTCTACCGAAAAGGACAGCCATCTGATTTCTGTTTAGCCAAACAGTTTCTTTCTCAACCAAAACTTCAATTTGAGTTTGGCCATCACTTCCTTGGTAGATTTCGATTTTACTTTCCATGATTTTTGAGTATTCCCTAAATTCTGCAATCTCCATGTTTTTCATCAATTTTGGGAGCTATTTCCAAATTTAACTAATTTGGCGCTGCCTTGGAGGCTGTAAAACTAACACCCTAAACCTACTGGCTTCTATAAACTGTGGGTTAAAAAAATCCGAGTTGCGAGGATTTTTCTTTTCCCATCTCCCTTACAAAGCTGTAGTTAAGGCGATGGGCGAGTCCGTGTTTGGTTGAAAAAAACCATTAGGTTTTGTCGGACAAACACACAACTTGCAAGGACTGCGCACAACGGATTTGTGGTTGTCCAAAACGGAATTTTCCGGTTTGTAGATTGAATTCAATGAACGAATTGTAATTTAGTTGAATAATTATATTTTTATCTATATAAAAATAAATATAGGTATGAAAATATCTACTTATTGATAGAAAACTTCCTGTGTAGTTCCAATTGCATATTCTTATTTGCGCATATTGGTATAAATCAGTAAAGATTTATTTGCATTGGTCTTGATGACGGTAATTCCTGTATCCCAGGTTTTTTCTGCTAAAGAAATATCCGGCTGGTGAAGAAAAAAGGAGGATCCGTTTACGGAGTCCATTTACCTGATCGTATCCGAAATTGCGTATTGTGGATTCATCTTTAGAACCAGATAAATAAAGATTTTCCACCGATGATTCCGTCCCTAAAAACCGTCTTTAAATTTGTGACCGGATTCACTTTAAATTAAAGGAGCTTTTCCTCTCGGTATGGGTATGGGGACGGGAAAAAGCAATAATCCGCTTTCACTTTGCTGGGTCTAATCCCCACCAGGTCCAAATTAGAACCTTGTACCTTCTGTTGGTAAACATGGTGTTCATAGTTAAATGTTTTATTTTTCGTCAAAACCACCTATTACACCTGCTACGTTACTGCATTTAGCAGTTTATTTACTGAATTTCAGTAGGATATGGTGTTAAAGATTTAAAAACCATCTTACTACAAATGTCCTTTTGTAGTAGGTTGTAGTAACTTAAAATAATTCATCTTACTACAGATTAAAGGCTTGATTTTCATTAAGATAAAGGCTAATTGTAGTAGGTAGTAAGTTGATTTTGTTTGGTGTAGTGTCCCTTTTCGGGGAAGGTTTGGTGCTC
Organism: Schleiferiaceae bacterium; assembly: GCA_018401735.1. Lineage (GTDB taxonomy): Bacteria > Bacteroidota > Bacteroidia > Flavobacteriales > Schleiferiaceae > Croceimicrobium. The sequence continues at coordinate 1,192 of JAGYKI010000061.1, read as the reverse complement.
AGACCATCTCTTTTGGCACTGTATATATCCCAGCAGTTTAGGTGCCTTTTCCCCTTCGACTGGGCTTATGGAAAGTTAACGGGCTAAACCTGTTTTCTTCTTTTTCACTCGCAAAGACTTCGTTAAGTCTAAGATTATTTATGAGCATATTGGGACGTTACGTATCTGATATAAGGGTCCTTATGAAAAAGTATAGACTGGAATTATGAATTTAAACCGGAAGTTGATTGGTTCGCCTAAACTGTAAATTAAACTTATCTGAGTTGGAGGAGTTTGTAAACTGGAGAATTCGGGAATCTAAAAGTAAAATCAAGCCCCATAATTAGCCCCACTTTTTAAAAAAATAACCCTAACTATCTAAAATATAGATAATTAGGGTTTCATCAAGTGGGAGTTGAGGGATTCGAACCCCCGAATCTCCCGGTTTTAACCGGGATGCTCTAAACCAGCTGAGCCAAACCCCAATACCTTCGTCTTCAAAAAGCAAAAAGTCCTACCTGTCTTTCGACAAGTAGGGATTTGTTATGTGGGAATTGAGCGATCCAAACCCCCGAATCTCCCGGTTTTAACCGGGATGCTCTAAACCAGCTGAGCTAAAACACAATACATTCGTCTCCAAAAAAAAAACCCTACCTGTCTTTCGACAAGTAGGGATTTGTTATGTGGGAGTTGAGGGATTCGAACCCCCGACCCTCCCGATTTTAATCGGGATGCCTGAACCAGATGAGCTAAACTCCTAGAAGATCCTTTCCTAAAACAAAAGACCCTTACTTTCCCGAAATGGCAAGTAAGGGTTTTTTATTCAGTGGGAGTTGAGGGATTCGAACACCCGAACCTCCCGATTTTAATCGGGATGCCTGAACCAGATGAGCTAAAACACAAAACATTCGTCTCCAAAAAAAAAGCCCTACCTATCTTTCGACAAGTAAGGCTTCATTCCGTGGGAGTTGAGGGATTCGAACCCCCGAATCTCCCGGTTTTAACCGGGATGCTCTAAACCAGCTGAGCTAAAACACAATAACATCATGTTCAAAAAAAATCCCTACATGTCTTTCGACAAGTAGGGATTTGTTATGTGGGAGTTGAGGGATTCGAACCCCCGAATCTCCCGGTTTTAACCGGGATGCTCTAAACCAGCTGAGCTAAAACACAATAACATCATGTTCAAAAAAAATCCCTACATGTCTTTCGA
>JAGYKI010000060.1 GCA_018401735.1 Schleiferiaceae bacterium | reverse complement strand
TAGTACCCGCAGCATCCAAAACCTCTTGAGTATCAATCCCCATCAAATTAAATATTTTAGAAAGCTCATTCACAAAAGCAATATTGATATCGCGTTGCGAATTCTCTATCACCTTAGCAGCCTCAGCCACCTTGATAGAAGAAGCCTTGTGCGTACCCGCCACAATCACCGACTTATATAAATCATCTACAAAAGTGGCAATCTCAGGCGTAGAACCTGAAGTTACCTTCAAAATTTTAGTTACCGTATGCTCCTTATCTCCAGGATTGATGCGCTCAGGCGAATAACCCACAAAGAAATCTTCATTGTATTTTAAGCCCGAAACTTTTTCTAAAATTGGTACGCAATGGTCTTCTGTTACTCCCGGGTATACTGTTGATTCATAAATCACCACATCACCCTTACTTAATACCTGCCCTACCGTCTCGCTAGACTTAGTTAAAGGTGTCAATACTGGACGATTATAAGCATCCGTAGGTGTTGGCACGGTAACAATGTAAATATTACATTCACTAATATCGGTGATAGCATCGGTGCAATAAAGTCCCTTGCTACCTTTTTTCAACTCTATCGGATTAGCAACATTCACCGCCTTCAATTCCTCATTGGCCACTTCTAAAGTACGGTCTATTGCCTCTCCTAATTCTTGTATACGCTTCTTATTAATATCAAAACCTACTGTCGGGTACTTCTTTGCAAATTCTACTGCAAGTGGTAAGCCAACATATCCCAAGCCTATTAAAGCAATCCTTGATTCGTTTAGTGCTTTCAATTCCTTAAAATTTAGTGTTTTCCAATTCTATAAACTTGGAATCCTATTTTCTCCAAGTTCGCTTTATTTAAAATAGCTCGGCCATCAAAAACAAAGGCGGGTTTAGCCATTTGCTGATAGATTTTTTGCCAGTCTAAGTCTCTAAATTCATCCCATTCGGTTAAAACTGCAATGGCATGGGCACCTGCGCAAGCTTGATAAGCGTCTTCAGCAGTGCTTAAAAGTGCTTCGTTTTCCGCTGGTTCACGTTTATTTAGATAATTCAAATCACCTAACATTTGTGCACGTTTTACCTTCGGATCATATACTGTCACCTCAGCTCTTTCTGCCAGAAGCTCATCCGCAACATAAATTGCCGCCGATTCACGCGTATCATTAGTGTCTTTCTTAAAGGCCCAGCCTAAGAAAGCGATTTTCTTCCCACTCACTGTATTAAAAAGCGTACTGACAATATTTTGGGCGAAACGCTTCTTTTGGTGATCGTTCATAATAATCACTTGCTCCCAATAATCAGCCACCGCTTGCAAGCCGTAGCTGCGTGCTATATAAACTAGATTTAAAATATCCTTCTGAAAGCAGCTACCGCCAAAACCAACGGAAGCCTTTAAAAACTTCGGCCCAATGCGGCTATCTCTGCCAATGGCTCCCGCCACCTCATTTACATCTGCTCCAGTATACTCGCACAATTCAGAAATAGCATTAATAGAACTCACGCGCTGCGCTAAAAATGCATTAGCAGTCAATTTCGATAGTTCAGAAGACCACACATTAGAAGTAATAATATTTTCCTTGGGCACCCAGTTAGCGTAAACATCTACTAGAGCTTGCACCGCCTCTTGACCCGCTTTACTCTCTTCACCCCCAATCAAAATCCGATCGGGTGCATGTAAATCCTCTACTGCTGTTCCCTCTGCTAAAAACTCAGGGTTAGATAATATCTGAAAATTCACCCCATTACCCGTATTATGCAATATGCTTTTTAAAGCTTCTGCGGTTCTTACCGGTAAAGTAGATTTCTCCACTACAATCTTATCGCTAGTGCTAATTCTCGCAATCTGCCTTGCCGCTAATTCAATAAACTTTAAATCCGCCGCCATTCCCTTACCTATTCCATAGGTCTTAGTAGGGGTATTGACCGAAATAAAGATCATATCCGCTGCGGCAATCGCTTCATCCACTTCTGTCGAGAAAAATAAATTTCTACCTCTCGCTTCCGATACTACTTCACTCAGCCCTGGCTCATAAATAGGGATGTTATTTACATCAGGATCATTCCATGCCGCAATTCGCTCTATATTTAAATCAACTACATTAACTGATATGTCTGGACACTTTTGTGCAATCACGGACATTGTAGGTCCCCCTACGTAACCAGCTCCGATGCAACAAATATTTTTAACCTTCATAGTATCTACTTTTCCCACAATAATAAATGCGCCTGTCCTTCAATAGTAGACGGTATATCATTTTCACTGGGGTAGTGAATATATCTAATTTTTCGTTTAATCTCTTCTTCCGCGCGAGCTACTAGCTTCACCAAATATTCTAAATCGAGCTTACGCGCCACAATTAAAAGATCCATAATGCCACTATCGCGCCCCTCGGCATAATCGCCCACCAAATATACTTTCTGTATATCGCCTAGTTTCAGCGTTATGCCTTCTACAATCTTATCTAAACCTACATGCTTCAACATTAAACTATGCAGGTTCTCAAACAAAGGATGACGTCTATTGGCTTTAAAAACCTTTTTATTACCCTCCATTTCCGACTGCAACATCCCCGCCTCCTCAAATTTATTCAGCTCCAAACGTATCGCATTGGTACTCTCCCCAAACTCTACCTCCAAGCTACGTAAATAACCTCTCGCATTAGCGTTTAAGAAAAATTTGAGTAACAGCTTAACTCTGGTTTTTGATGAAATTAATGTGTCTAGCATTATTGTGAGAACCGAGACCCAAGATGAGAGACTCAAGATGCCTGGTTCAATTAAATTACTCCCCCTTAAATTATTTCTATAATCGAGACCGAAGAGTCAAGATCCAAGAATCGAACAGTACGTTTCACTCTCAACCTGTCCGTTTATTTATCCCCTTAATTTTTTGTTGCTTAGTCTAAACTCTTTCTTAGACTCCAAAGCATTGCGCTTACTTCCTTGCAGAATACCTGCAAATCTTCAGCATCTTTTTCAAAAGAGCCCTCCACTCTTTTTAAAATCTCTAGTTGTGTATGTAGTTCAGCAGCAGAACCCGCCGCTATTGCAATAAATCGATTGAAATCTTTGTTTGAATTTCTCTCAGCACCCTCGGCGATATTAGAGGCGATGGAAACCGCTGCTCTATTCATTTGATCCGCTAACGAAAAGTTTTTAAGGTCTTTGGTGAGCTTCAACACCATCACCGCCAGATCAACTGACTTGTGATAAACCTTTAAATTTTCGTAATTGTGCTTTCTCAGAACTTAACTTTATAATCACCGAAATCATCTCGTCTCTCGATTCTCGAATCTTGATTCTCCAAACCATCTTGATTCTTGGCTCTCGTTTCTAGGCTCTCCGAACTCTCTCGTCTCTTGATTCTCGGTTCTCGATTCTCCTAAACTACTTCATCCCCAACGAAATCCATCTCGTCTCTCGGTTCTTGGCTCTCG
>JAGYKI010000006.1 GCA_018401735.1 Schleiferiaceae bacterium | reverse complement strand
ATTGAAAATCTGAGGCTATGATTTATAGTCGAACTCACGTTAACTAAGAGCGGAACTCGCGTTTAAATGAAAAAGGCCGACTTATCAGTCGACCTTTTCCAATATGATTTATTTTCGAATTAAGAACCGCAAGCGACACAGTCGTCTGGATTATCTAGACTGCAGCTTAACTGCTCTTCCGCAGTCATGGCGGCCGCTTCCTTAACAGCCTTAGCTAATTCACTAGCCCGAATTTCACCTACTGCCTCTGCCTCGGTTAATTGCACCCGTGGAGCACTTGGAGCAGGGGTAATTTTAGCCGTTTGCTTACTTGTTAAAACTGGTTCTACCTCACTTTTGGTTTGCTTCTGTACAGTAAACTTAATAGCGTCAGAAGCTGCTTTAGTTCTTAAATAGTACATACCGGTTTTAAGACCTTTCTCCCAAGCATAAAAATGCATAGAGGTAAGCTTGGCCATATTGGCGCCCTCCACAAATAGGTTGAGTGATTGCGATTGATCAATAAAGTAACCACGCTCGGCACTCATATCGATAATATCTCGCATACTCATCTCCCATACTGTTTTGTAAAGAGCCTTGATATTATCAGGAATTTGTGGAATACCTTGAATCGAGCCATTGGCGCGAATGATTTCACTTTTCAGTTCTTCATTCCAAAGCCCAAGATTAACTAAATCTAATAAGAGATGCTTATTCACCACAACAAACTCACCACTTAAAACCCTGCGAGTATATATATTTGAAGTGTAAGGCTCAAAGCACTCGTTATTTCCTAAAATCTGACTGGTAGAAGCGGTTGGCATTGGGGCTAGTAACAGAGAGTTACGCACGCCGTGCTTTTTAATTTCCTTGCGTAATTCTGACCAATCCCATCTGCCGCTGAGCGAAGACTCCTCTACACCCCATAGGTTAAACTGAAATTTACCTTGCGAGATGGGAGAACCTTCGTAAGATTGATAAGCACCATCTACACTGGCCTCATCTTTACTAGCTACCAAAGAGGCGTAGTAAATAGTTTCAAAGATGTCTTTATTTAATGCTCTCGCCTCTTCAGAAGTAAAAGGCATACGTAATTTAATAAAAGTATCGGCTAAACCTTGTACGCCCAATCCTACTGGACGGTGACGCATATTACTATTGCGTGCCTCAGGCACTGGGTAGTAATTTCTATCAATAATGCGGTTTAAGTTTTTGGTAACTTTATAGGTTACCTCATACAGTTTCTTATGATCAAAGGTGTCGCCATCAACAAACATGGGCAAGGCTAAAGAAGCCAGGTTACAAACGGCTACTTCATCTTCACTGGTGTACTCGATAATTTCGGTACATAGGTTAGAAGAACGGATGGTACCTAAGTTTTGCTGGTTACTCTTACTATTGGCTGCGTCCTTATACAACATATAAGGAGTACCTGTTTCAATTTGTGATTCAAGAATTTTACCCCAAAGTTCACGTGCTTTTATGGTTTTTCTACCCTTACCTTCACTTTCGTATTGGTGGTATAGTTTATTAAACTCCTCGCTGTGCACATTATATAGTCCGGGGCACTCATTAGGACACATTAAAGTCCAAGTAGAATCGGCCTTTACTCTTTCCATAAACAAATCGGGAATCCACATAGCATAGAATAAATCACGCGCACGCATTTCTTCTTTTCCGTGGTTTTTCTTCAAGTCTAGGAAATCAAAAATATCAGCATGCCAAGGCTCTACATACATGGCAAAAGAACCTTTACGCTTACCGCCACCTTGATCTACATAACGAGCGGTATCGTTAAATACTTTTAGCATGGGTACGATACCATTAGAAGTGCCATTGGTTCCGCGGATATAAGAACCAGTAGCACGCACATTATGAATGCTTAAACCAATACCACCGGCACTTTGACTAATACGTGCACATTGCTTTAAGGAATCATAAATACCATCAATACTATCATCTTTCATAGATAGTAAAAAGCAACTACTCATTTGCGGCTTTGGAGTACCACTATTAAATAAGGTTGGTGTGGCATGAGTAAAGTATTTCTTACTCATTAAATCATAGGTTTCGATCGCTGCATCTAGATCGTCCATGTGGATTCCAATTGCCACACGCATAATCATGTGTTGCGGGCGTTCTACAATTTTACCACTCATACGCAATAGATAGGAGCGCTCTAAGGTTTTGAAACCAAAATAGTCATAACCGAAGTCACGATCATAAATTAGAGTAGAATCCAGAAGCTCGGCATTTTTTTGGATGATTTCCAAAACGTCCTTCGCGAGAAGTGGAGAATGTAAGCCTGTTCTAGGGTTTACATAGTTGTAAAGATCTTCTGACGTTTCGCTAAAAGATTTCTTCGTGTTCTTGTGCAAGTTACTTACGGCGATTCTTGCGGCAAGCTGGGCATAATCTGGGTGACGCGTAGTTAAACTAGCGGCCACTTCTGCTGCCAAGCTATCCAATTCTGAAGTACTTACCCCCTCGTAAATTCCTTCAATTACTTTCATGGCTACTGAAGTTGGATCGACCAACTCACTTAGTCCATAACACAGTTTTTGTATTCTAGCAGTAATCTTATCGAATTTAACTGCCTCTTTTCTCCCGTCTCTTTTTAATACGAACATCTACTATCTTTTATCGGTTGTTTTAAAACTAAAAATCTGCGTCAAACTCAATGTTATTGGACTGACTGCCTTGCACTACACCACTCTTTTGGTACTCCGCTACGCGCTTCTCAAAAAAGTTAGTCTTCCCTTGCAAACTGATCATTTCCATGAAATCGAAGGGGTTTTCTGCATTATATACTTTCTCACACTCCAGCTCTACTAATAAACGATCGGCCACAAACTCTAGGTACTGCGTCATCAGCTTGGAATTCATTCCAATTAGGTTTACTGGTAAAGATTCAGTGATAAACTCACGCTCTATATCTAAGGCATCGGTAATAATGCCCTTAATTCTTTCCTTCGGCACCTTATTTATGAGATGCTTATTATGCAAGTGCACGGCGAAATCGCAATGCAAACCTTCGTCGCGTGAAATCAATTCATTAGAAAAAGTCAACCCTGGCATTAAGCCTCTTTTCTTTAACCAAAAAATCGAGCAAAAAGCACCACTAAAGAAAATGCCCTCTACCGCCGCGAAGGCCACTAAGCGCTCTGCGAAAGAATCACTTTCAATCCATTTCAAAGCCCAATCAGCTTTACGCTTGATGGCCTCAAAATTTTCAATAGCTCTAAAAAGACGATTACGATCTTCCTTATCCTTAATATAAGAGTCTATTAAGAGGGAATAGGTTTCACTGTGGATATTCTCCATCATGATTTGGAAACCGTAGAAAAACTTAGCTTCGGTGTATTGCACCTCGTTTACGAAGTTCTCGGCTAAATTTTCATTTACAATACCATCACTAGCGGCGAAAAATGCTAAGATGTGTTTTATAAAATAGCGTTCTTCCTCATTTAGCTTATTTGCCCAATCGGTAATGTCCTGTTGAAGGTCTATTTCCTCGGCGGTCCAAAAACTTGCTTCCTGCTTCTTATAATATTCCCAAATATCATGATGTTCGATAGGGAAAAGTACAAATCTGTTACTATTCTCCTTTAAAATTGGTTCCTGCTCCTTCATTTAATCTCTTTACTTGTTAACGCCTTGTTATTGGGGAGTATAGCAACAATAGCAAATGCACAGATACCTGTTTATCAGATATATAGCTATAAAATTTACCGTATCGATGGAAACTCCCCCTTTGGTTGTTATACAAATATGACTAATGAATCAAGGCCTTGCAACCTCTACTTTTCCACATTTGCCTACACTTATTAACAAGGTTCTTTTAGTGAATGTTAGGCAAAGCCAACAAAGACGTGAGTTGGAAAAAAACCAAGACTTAATTTGAAAAATATTATGAATAGTAATTCACACTGATTGTTAAAAACCTTGGCAGAAATTGAAAAAGTTGACCGACTGATAACAAATGCTTAACAACTAATCTTCAATGAATTAAATCAATGAACTGATTTTTAAGCACTTAATGATTTAACCATTCCTCAGCAATCAACTCAAGCTCACCATACCAATCTTCTCCATACTTTCTAATCAGGGAATCTTTCGCAAACTTGTAAACGGGTACTTTCAACTCTTTACCTAAGGAACAAGCTGGACTGCATATTTCCCATTTGTGATAGTTAATGGCATCAAATGAAGGATAGCTTTGAATGCGGATAGGGTATAAGTGGCAAGACACTGGTTTTCGAAACGAGGTTTCACCTTCCTTCCAAGCTAACTCAATTCCACAAAGAGTAGTTCCTTTGTCATCGAACACTACATATGCACACTCCTTTTCGTTTACCAAAGGAGTGACAAACTCCCCATCGTAATCATCAATAATGGCTGTGCCCTGTTTTTCAATTGCCTCTATTCCTTCCTTGCGGAGAAAGGGTTTTATATGGTTGTATTCCTCTTTTAAGATTTTAACTTCTTGCAAATCGAGAGGAGCACCTGCATCTCCCTCCACACAACAAGCTCCCTTACACTTCTTTAAATCACAAACAAACTGCTCTTCAAAAAGGTCCTGAGAAATTACGGTTTTACCATGTGCTATCATAGGCGCAAAATTACGAAGAGCTAGGCAATCCTATCCCTCTTATTTAAATTAATCCATACTTATTAAAAACCTACCTTGAAAAAGAAACTGAACTAAATCTGCAGGAGAATGAGTACTTAGACAACTATTAAAAATAAAGAAGCTTCACATAGAAATTATTACTACCTTTGCGGCAAATATCCTCTTAGCGGTAGGTGAGACACCTTCCTTCTTAATCGATTTAGCTAAGATGATTTACAGCTAAATTGATTAATAGTAGTGTAGAGCTACCTAAAAAAACAGTCTTATTCATAGTTACAAGTTCTCCCGCACTCAAGATTTACAGTTTTTCAAAGCTTTAAACGAAAGAGTAAACAAGTATTTCAGCGATAACAATATTTCTAAACAAGGAGGTTGGCCCATCTGGATCAAGTTTTTTGCAATGTTGGCTTTGTACTTCGGTCCTTTTGCCCTACTCGTAAGTGGCACCGTTACCAATTTCTGGGTTTTCACCTTTCTTTGGGTTTTAATGGGTCTAGGCACTGCCGGCATTGGCATGAATATTATGCACGATGCTAATCACGGCTCCTTTTCTTCTAATCGTACCGTTAATAATATTGCAAGTTTAGTAATGAATATGTTAGGAGGTGACGCATCCATTTGGCGCCTACAGCATAATGTGTTGCATCATACTTATACTAATATTCATGAGGCCGATGAAGATATAATTGGCCCACCTTTATTAAGATTTTCACCGCACGATGATTACAAAGACGTTCATCGTTATCAGTTTGTTTATGCTTGGTTTCTTTATGGTTTAATGACCCTAATTAAATTAACTTACACAGACTATAAGCGCGCAATTCGTTACCACAAAATGGGTTTGATAAAAACCAAAGAAGAACTGCGTTCACGTATCTTTAAAATTGCCGCCGGTAAAGTGGTTTACTTCGGCTTTATATTAGTACTCCCTATGTTTTTTGCCCCTCATTTTTGGTGGGTTATCATTGGATTCCTAATAATGCACCTTATCACGGGTTTCTTATTATCCATTATATTCCAAACTGCGCATGTAATGCCCAGTTCCGAATATCCTTTACCTAATCTAGATGGTAAAATGGAAAATAATTGGGCCGTTCATCAATTAAGTACCACCACAAATTTCTCACCCAAGAGTCGCATCTTTTCGTGGTTAATCGGTGGCCTAAATTATCAGGTAGAACATCACCTGTTCTCCAATATTAGTCATGTACACTATAGGAAACTCTCCAAAATAGTGTCTGAAACAGCGCGTGAATATGGTATCCCATATCACTGTCAAAGCAGTTTTGCCGACGCTTTAAAGAAGCACGGACAAATGCTTTACCAACTCGGTAGAGTGCAGGCTAGCTAAATATAGCGCCGCACATTCACATACCACTATTCCAAAAATATGAGCGATTATCGCAAGAAAACTTCGCGTCCGGCCAATGGCTACGCGAGCAGAAGACCTAGTTCTCCTAATAGAGGAAAGAAAAAGGGTCAAGAATCAAATTTAAAAGCGGAAGACTTGCAGCAACAAGCGCAAGCTCGTGAGATTACTAACTATGTTTCTGAGCGTACTTTTGCCGACTTTCCCATACACGAGAAGTTAAAAAGTGCTTTAGCCCACAAAGGCTACGAAAAGCCCACCGAAATACAAGATCGTAGCATCGAAGACCTACTAAATAATCGTGACCTTTTAGGCATTGCCCAAACAGGAACCGGTAAAACTGCGGCTTTCTTAATTCCTATTATCGATAAGCAATTGCGCGATACTAAACCGGAAGCTATTTTAGTTTTAGCCCCTACCCGCGAATTAGCCGTGCAAATTGAAGAAGAATATCGTAGTCTTAGTCGCGGAATGAACTTCCAAAGTAGCTGCTTTATTGGTGGCACCAATATTAATCGTGATGTAGATCGCGCCCGTCGCAGACCAGACTTGGTAGTAGGAACCCCCGGTCGTTTACTTGATCTTTCTGATCGTGGCGCCTTAGATTTCCGAGACTTTAAAGTATTAGTACTCGACGAATTCGATCGCATGCTAGACATGGGTTTTGAAAAGGATGTAAACCGCATTACCAGTGCCATGCGAAACCGCAAGCACACAATGCTATTCTCGGCGACACTAGACAAAACTCAGCGAAACCAAATTGACCGACTGCTTACCAATGCGGTAGAAGTAAAAGTTAGTAGTGGTGAAGCAAGCAATGATCACATAGAACAAGATATTATTAAAATTGCGGAGGGTGAGAATAAATTTCAAGTCCTTCTAAATTTAATTGATAACCCAGAATTTGAAAAGGTTTTAGTTTTTGCTGAAACAAAAAGATGGGTTAGTAAAGTGCGCAGCCAATTAAGCAAGGCGGGGATTAAAGCCGATGAAATTCACGGTAACAAAACCCAAAACTACCGCCAAAACGCACTAAATGCTTTTAAAACTGGTAAGATTAGAGTGTTGGTGGCTACCGATGTTGCCGCTCGCGGACTCGACGTTGAAGACGTAAGTCACGTAATAAATTACCAGGTTCCCAAAACCATGGATAGCTATATCCACCGCGTTGGGAGAACAGGTAGAGCAGGCAAAACTGGAAAAGCCTACACTTTTATTCAAGACTAATAACCAAATTTTAATTTTCAAATGGGTAAATCGCAAGAAACCTTCGGCAAGAAGGAACGAGAAAAAAAGCGCTTAAAGAAGAAGGAGCTGAAAAACAAACGTAAAGAGGACAGAAAAGCCAATCCAGAAGATAAGGGTGACAACATCACTTATATGGATGTTTATGGTAACTTCCACGATACACCGCCCGAAGCAGCGGAAAAAGTTAAAGCCAAAAGTATAGAAATCGGCATACCACAACGAACCGCCGAAGAAGAAGCAGCCGATCTTATTAAAAGAGGAACGGTTACTTTCTTTAACCACTCTAAAGGTTATGGCTTTATTAAAGACAAGAAAAGCGGCCAAAGTGTGTTCGTTCACATTAACGCATTAACCGAAGAAATTAAAGAAGGAAACTTAGTTACTTACGAAACTGAAAACGGACCCAAAGGACCAAGCGCAGTTAACGTTAAAGTTTCTAGATAACTACCTTTAATCCAAAACTATAGCTCATAAGTTAAGGCTCTATTAATTCTTTAAATTTTCTATTATTTAAGGAATTAAAGAATGTACTTTCGCGGCCCAAATTAAGACCGCATGAACTTTAGTTTTAAAGAGATCCTATCCGCTACCATGATTCTATTTGCAGTAATAGATATCATGGGTAGCATCCCTCTAATAATTTCCTTGCGAAAAAAAGTGGGACACATCCAAAGTGAGAAGGCTAGTATAGTTGCCGCTGGTATTATGATCGTCTTCCTCTTTCTGGGAGAAAGCATTTTAAAATACCTCGGTGTAGATATCAATTCATTCGCCGTTGCAGGGGCATTTGTGCTATTCATCTTGGCTTTGGAAATGGTTTTAGGGGTTCACCTTATCAAAGACGAAGAGCCAAAATCGGCCTCAATAGTACCCCTAGCCTTCCCTCTAATTGCAGGAGCTGGAACCATGACAACCATAGTAAGTATTCGTGCTGAGTTTGAAGCCGAGAACATTGTGGTTGCCATTCTGATTAATTGCATTTTAGTCTTTGCTGTTTTAAAAAGTGCTGCTTGGCTCGAAAAAATACTGGGCGAGGGTGGCCTTAATGTTCTCCGCAAGGTTTTTGGCGTAATCCTCCTCGCTATCTCCGTTAAACTTTTCTCTGAAAACGCCGTACAGCTTTTTAAGTAAGCCCTTTTGGTTTCCCAAGATGCGTTTGAAGAAATGGCGCCCTTAAAAACGCATCTAGCGAAAGCGAAAAAAAACAGAGCCTAAGTTATTTACAAATGGTTTTATTTGAAACAGATACTAATCCATAGCTCCTGATATTAAGCCAAATTGCTAAAAGCTAATTACCTTTGCCGCCATGAATCAAGACGAACTTTTTAAGAAAGTAATTTCCCATGCCAAGGAGTATGGGTTTGTTTTCCCTTCCAGCGAGATATACGACGGATTATCAGCCGTTTACGACTACGGGCAGAATGGTGTGGAATTAAAGAAAAATATTCGCGACTATTGGTGGAAATCCATGGTGCAAATGCACGAAAATATTGTGGGCCTGGATGCCGCTATTTTCATGCATCCAAAAACTTGGGACGCCTCTGGTCATACCAGCGCATTTAATGATCCTTTAATTGACAATAAGGATAGTAAGAAACGCTATCGTGCAGATGTTTTAGTAGAAGATTATGCTGAAAAACTGCGCCTTAAAGCCGCGAAAGAAATTGAAAAAGCGGCCAAGCGATTTGGCGAAACTTTCGATGCCAAACTATACGCCGAAACCAATCCACGGGTAAAAAATTATCTAGACGAAGCCGAAGAAAGTGTGCAACGTTTAGCCCGCAGTTTAAACGCGGAAGATCTCGATGATGTAAAAGCACTTATTGAAGAGAAAGGCATTGTTTGCCCTCTAAGTGGCTCTAAAAACTGGACTGAAGTTCGTCAGTTCAATTTAATGTTTAGTACCCAAATGGGCTCTACGGCTGAAGGGGCCTCCAAACTGTATCTGCGTCCGGAAACGGCCCAAGGGATATTCGTTAACTTCCTCAATGTTCAGAAAACTGGTCGCATGAAAATTCCTTTCGGAATTGCTCAAACCGGCAAAGCATTTAGAAACGAGATTGTTGCACGCCAGTTTATTTTCAGAATGCGTGAGTTTGAACAAATGGAAATGCAATTCTTTGTTCGCCCAGGTGAAGAACTTAAATGGTATGAATACTGGAAAGAAAAACGCTTAGCTTGGCATAAAAGCTTGGGTATAGACGAATCATACTACCGTTTCCACGATCACGAAAAATTGGCACATTACGCTAATGCCGCTTCCGATATTGAGTTTAATTTCCCTTTTGGCTTCAAAGAATTGGAAGGGATTCATAGCCGTACCGATTTCGATTTAAAAGCGCATGAAGAGCACAGTGGTAAGAAGCTACAATTCTTCGACCCTGACTTAGGCGAGAGTTATATTCCCTACGTGGTTGAAACCTCTATTGGTTTAGATCGCATGTTTTTAGCTCTTTTCTCTTCTTCTTACCGTGAAGAAATTTTAGAAGACGGCAGCGAGCGCATAGTATTAAAGCTGCCTATGCCTTTAGCTCCTGTAAAAGCAGCCATTTTACCCCTTGTTAAGAAAGACGGCTTACCCGAGATCTCAAGAGAAATTTTAAGCGAATTGCAATTGGAGTATTCGGTACAATATGATGAAAAAGACGCAATTGGCAAACGCTACCGTCGCCATGATGCGATTGGTACTCCCTTCTGCATTACGGTCGATTTTCAAACAAAAGAAGACGGAACTGTGACTCTTCGCAACCGGGATACGATGCAACAAGAGCGCATAAAAAGGGAGGACCTGGCCTCGGAATTAGCCAAGCACTTAAATATGAGCAATTTACTCAAAAAATAATTTCTCAGCCGACTGACTTACAAGGCTTTAAAAATTGTATACATTTGCACATTATTGTTTAACAACCAAATCTAGAGAGAAGGATGAAAAAAGTAAGTTTTTTTGCGTTCGCATTAATTTTCGCAGCAGCTGTTGCATGTAATGCCCCTGCTACTGAAGAAGCCACAACTGACGAAACTACTGAGGTAGTTGAAGAAGCTACTACTGAAGAAGTTGTAGAAGAAGCTGTTGAAGCTACTGAAGAAGTAATGGATACTGTTATGGAAGCTGGCGAAGAAGCCATGGAAGAAATGCATGATCACGCTGAAGGCGAAGATCACGCAGAGCACAGTGAAATGTAATTTTTACTGTTCCCAAAACATTAAAACCCCGCAAATGCGGGGTTTTTTGTTTTAGTAATTTACCTTCGTAGAAAGAATCAATATGGCCATAGCAAAACCCTTTAATCTCCAGCAATGGATTGATGAAAATCGCGATTTACTAAAACCGCCGGTTGGAAATAAAAACCTTTACCCCGCAGGGGAAGATTATATCGTAATGGTTGTTGGTGGACCGAATGCGCGTAAAGATTACCACTACAACGAAACTGAGGAGCTATTTTACCAATTAGAAGGAAACATTACGGTACGCATTCAAGATGATGGTCATCCCGTTGATATTCATCTCGGCCCAGGCGACATGTTTCTTCTACCCGCCAAGGTTCCCCATTCACCCATGCGTTCCGAAGGTTCGGTTGGTTTAGTTATCGAACGCGTTCGCGAAGAAGCACATCAAGATGGTTTAATGTGGTTTTGCGATAATTGCAACCATAAACTCCATGAAACTTACTTTCCTTTAAGTAATATCGAAAATGACTTTCTTCCCCGCTTTAGTGAATTTTACCACTCCCAAGAGTTGAGAACCTGTGATAAGTGTGGTACCGAAATGCCCACTGATTCCCGATTTACCAAGTAAATGATCAAGGATTTAGGCGAAATTGAAGCCTTCTTAAGGCAGGTGCTCATTGACCAGCAACCCTTATTACGCATTCGTAAAAATGAGACGGAAGTTCTTGAAGCTTGCGGAACCAAGGAGGCAATGCAGGGCAAGCAAAAGGTAGATGGCTTTTACTTTGCCTCTATCATGCCCAAGCCCAAAGACATACGGTTTTATTTCTTCCCGCTTTACACTCATGTAGATGCCTTCAAGCTAAGCCCCGACTTGCAAAAAATGCTGAAGGGTAAAACTTGCTTTCACATTAAGCAATTGAATGACGACTTAAAAGTAGAAATACGCGCGATGATCGAAGCAGGTGTGAAAATTTTTCAAGAGCAAGGACTTACTTAAGATAGATACAATTAATTGGCTATATTTGCCGCCCAATTTCACTGATGCCCAAGTGGCGGAATTGGTAGACGCGTTGGTCTCAAACACCAATGGCTTCGGCCGTGCCGGTTCGATTCCGGCCTTGGGTACTTTTAAAGAGAGCAGGATTTTTCCTCGCTCTCTTTTTTATTTAGCTCCCTATAACCGCGGCTTTCGACCTAAAATTTTAGCCTCAGATTTTCAGCCTTTATAAAAACAATGTTTCGTGTTGCCTAGCCTAAATGAATTAGCCTACTACTTAATTAAGCCCATCACGCGATACAACTTAAAAAAGGCTCTCGATACAGCCATAAATGATGCGGGCTCCACCGAGTTAAACATCCTAAAGCAAAAAAGGAGCTTACCCGCAAGCAAACTCCTTTTCCAACCAAACAACAATTTTTAGCTAAATCGTACTAGGGTAAAAGCACTTTATCGATTACCTGAATCACACCATTACTTTGGTATACGTCATATACCGAAATATTGGCAAGGTTTCCGTTCGCATCTTTTACCTGAATGTTATGCATTCCATTCATCATAAAAGTTAATTCGCCCCCTTGAACGGTCTTTAACTTTGCCATACCTTTTCCTTTTTTAATCGCTTTGGCTAAGGCATCAAAATCATAGGTTCCAGCAAGTACGTGATAGCTAAGCACGGCGGTAAGCTTTCCTTTAGCTTCGGGCTTCAATAAGCTTTCTACTGTGCCCGCTGGTAAATTTTCGAAAGCATCGTTTACTGGTGCAAATACCGTAAAAGGTCCCTCTCCCTGCAAAGTGCTCACTAAACCTGCTGCTTTAACCGCTGCTACCAAAGTGGTATGATCGGCAGACTCCACGGCATTGCTAACAATGTCTTTCTTCGGATACATGGCCTCTCCTCCTACCATTACGGTGTTACTTTGCGCTTGCATGCTTAAAGTGATGGCAAATGTTCCTAGTACTAATCCTAACTTTTTCATCTTTTTAATTTCTAATTGATTTCCCTTATTTACGGCCGTGGGAGAAAATTGGATTTCTGCCTAGCGATTTTTTTTAACCTTTTGTAATTTCCGGTTCTGATTTTATACTTATAGACCATAGCTTGACCTTAAATAAGCTTAGAAATTTCAAACTCTTGGAGATATGCAAAAAGCACCGCGTTTTATTTTGATCTTAGGCCTACTAGGAATGGCCGCTTCTGTTTTCAACTATTTCAATGGACAAATAGACTGGTATATAAACCTCCTATCTTTAATCGGCAGCCTAGGACTAGTTGTAGCCTATTATCAAACTAATAAGTCCTTGGCAGAGAAAAAAGACTAAACAATATTTCGCATCTTTAAACCATGCGAACTTTCTTACTCCTACTTTTCAGTATTTCTGGCTTTGCCCAAACAGAAATACGGCTGCGAATACTCGATAGTCTAGGCGCTCCTCCAGAGCTTTTCCTGGCGGGAGATTTCAATGGCTGGCAAGCGGGCGATGAAAAATACCATTTTGTGGACCAGCGCTTAATTATCGATTCCATGCCCGATATAATCGAATTTAAAGTAGTCGGTAAAAGCTGGGCTGAAGTGGAAGCTACAAAAGAAGGAAAGCCGATCGCCAATCGTAAACGTATAATTCGCGCGGGGGCTATCATAGAACTCGAAATTCAAGGCTGGGAAAAGCCGCCCAAGCAAATACCAATAGCGGAAAACATTTATAGCCACCTCAACGAAAAGGATTTAGTTTATGGAGGTCAATCTAAAGCACTATGGGTTTACCTACCCGCTACTTATAAACTAAAAAGCAAAAAAGTTTATCCCGTTCTCTACCTCATGGATGGCCAAAATCTCTTTCTTGGTATAGATGGCAGCGCGGTAAAATGGCAAGTAGGAAAAAGCATGGACAGTCTTCAACTCGACTTCATCGTGGTAGGCATTGAGCATGGCGGAGGAGAGCGCATCCACGAATTAAGCCCTTATCCCAATCCTAAATACGGCGGTGGCGGGGCCGATTCTTTGCTAATCTTTATCCAAAAACAAGTACAACCTTTTCTGCGCAAGCACTATCGCATCAGCGAAAAACGCGATCATAATTTTATTGGTGGCAGCTCTTTGGGCGGACTCTTCGCCATGAACGCGTTATTAAAAGCAAATGATACCTTTGGTGGCGCATTAGTATTCTCCCCCTCCTACTGGTTTAACCCAGAATTAGCGCTTTTCGCATCCGGCTACAGCCAAAAAAAACGCACCTTTGTTTACCAATTAATGGGCGGCCAAGAAGGAAGTGACCCCGCTAAGAATATTGCTCTGGTGAATGACATGGCGACTATTATGGGAGCACCCGAAAAGCCTTGGGTTTGCAAAACCAAAATTGTAGCCAAGGGGCAGCACTCGGAAAGCTTTTGGCAGCAAGAGTTCCCACATGCGATACTTTGGTTGAATAGCAAAATGCTAGAAAATGAAGGAGAAGAGTAAACAAAGAAAATACGACATTGCCTATTTGAGAATGGCAAGAGAATGGGCGAAATTATCTTTTTGCGAAAGGCGAAAAGTGGGGGCCTTAATCGTTAAGGACCGTATGATTGTTTCCGACGGATACAACGGCACCCCCTCGGGTTTCGATAATTTTTGCGAAGATGAGGATGGCTATACTCACTGGTATGTGCTTCACGCAGAAGCCAATGCGATTTTAAAAATGGCCAGCTCCACCCACTCCAGTGATGGTGGTACTTTATACCTCACTTTGTCGCCTTGCAAAGAATGCAGTAAATTGGTCCATCAATCGGGCATTAAACGATTGGTGTACATTCAGCGTTACAAGGATGACAGTGGACTTAAATTTTTAGAAAAAGCTGGTGTAGAACTGGCACAGATACCCGCAGAAGAACTTGAAGAATAAAACTCTCTACCCCATTTACTTAGGATTAGCCGTTTGCATCGGTATTTTACTTGGCATTTTCTTCAACTTCCCGCATCAAACGGTGGCCTTCAATGAGACAAGTGAGCGCGAGCAAAAGTTGCGGCAAATTTTAAACTACATCGATTACGAATATGTAGATAAGGTAAATACCGATAGCCTACTCGACCAAACCATTAGCGAACTTTTACATCATCTCGACCCCCACTCGACCTACATCCCCCAAGAAGATGTGCTTGCCTCGGAAGAGTCTATCCGTGGCACCTTTGTGGGCATTGGTATTGAGTTTAAAATTTACCGTGATAGCTTAACGGTAGTAAAAGTTATTGCCGGTGGCCCATCTGCGCAAGCGGGAATTTTACCAGGCGATCGCATTTTAAGAGCCGATACGATCAGCTTATTTGGACCTTCTTTAAACGCCGCTAAAGTAGTAAGCACTCTCAAAGGCGCCCGCAACACTAGCACCACTTTAAGCATTAAGCGCTTCGGCACTGTCCAACCTTTGCTGCTAAAAGTAAAGCGTAATAATGTGGATCTCAATTCCGTACAATCGGCTTTTCTAATTAACGACAGCATTGGCGTAATTAAACTCACCAAGTTTAGTGCGCGCAGTACCGAGGAAATCCAAGAGAGCATTCAGAACTTAAAAGCGCAAGGGGCTACCGCTTTAATCCTCGATTTACGCGATAACCCCGGTGGGCTCTTAAATGCGGCCGAGCAAATTTCAGATCAGTTTTTAGAAAAGGATGCATTAATCGTTTTCACCAAAGATCGCAACGAGAAAAAAGAAGAGTTTTTTGCCACCCGCAAAGGGAATTTCGAAAAAGGTCAAGTAGCCGTGCTGATCAACCGAGGATCCGCGTCGGCCAGCGAGATTGTGGCGGGTGCCTTGCAAGACAATAAACGCGCGCTAATTGTTGGTCGTCGATCTTTTGGCAAGGGCTTAGTACAAGAAGAAATAACCTTAGGCGATGGTTCTAAAATGCGGCTTACCACCCAGCGTTATTATACGCCTTCCGGCAGAAGCATTCAAAGAGATTATGAGACCTATGATAGCCAGTTTAGCTTTCATGGTAGAAATCCCGCAAGAAAAAGTAGCGCCGACTCTACCGTGCTTTTACCAGAAGAACAGGAGTTTTCGAAAGGCCGCAACGAAGGGGGAATTTTACCCGACGTGGAGGTAGGCTACGATACAGCAGGCACTACCCGCTTGCTCTATCAACTGGCCATGAGTGTAAACCTCGACGAAAAAGCCTTTGAGTTTGTAGATGAGAACCGGGCACGCTTTGCCCGGTGGCCAAGCGATAGTTTTGTAGATAATTGGCAAGCCGACAAGAGCAGCTACCAACATTTTTTCGGCGAGGAAGTAACCCAATATATTTACCAACAAGATAGCATTCAGCAAGCAGTTTTAAGCAATCGCCTCAAAGCTTTTATCGCCTATAATTTATACGGCAATAATGAATATCAAAAAGTTTACTCTTTAGATGATCCCTATATTTTAGAAGCCATTAAGGCCTTAGAAAATCAAAATAAAAAGCAGAGCAATTAAGAGATGGAATACCGTAGATTAGGAAAAACTGGATTGCAAATTAGCGAAATGAGTTTCGGCTCGTGGATCACCTTCGGCACGCAAATCGGAAAAGAGCTTGCGCAAGATTTGATGGTGAAAGCTTACGATAATGGCGTTAACTTTTTCGATAATGCCGAAGTTTACGCCGACGGCAAAAGCGAAATTTTAATGGGCCAGGTTTTAAAAGATGTGAACTGGAGCCGCGATTCATACCTGGTTTCCTCCAAAGCTTTTTTTGGTATTAAAGGGCTAAAAGACTCGCGTCCGACCCAAATGGGAAATACCCGCAAACACCTTACTGAAGCTTGTCACCAAGCATTAGAACGCCTGCAGGTCGATTATTTAGACCTTTACTATTGTCACCGTCCCGATAAAAACACACCCATGGAAGAAACGGTGTGGGCGATGCACAATCTAATTCAACAAGGGAAAATATTATACTGGGGCACCAGCGAATGGAGCGCCCAAGAAATTATGGAAGCGCACATGGTGGCCAAGCAGTATAACCTGATTGGCCCGAGCATGGAGCAGCCGCAGTACAATATGATTGTGCGCGATAAAGTAGAGGTGGAATTTAGTCAGATTTACAAAACGGTGGGCCTTGGCACCACTATTTGGAGTCCTTTAGCGAGTGGTATTCTTACTGGAAAATACAATGAGGGCGTGCCTGAAGGAACCCGCTTAAACCTCAGCGAGTTAGGTTGGTTAGCGAAAAAAACTTTACAAGAAGAATATTTTGCTAAAGTGAGAAAACTAACGGGCCTGGCCCAAGATTTAGGCATGAGCATGCCGCAATTAGCCATCGCTTGGGTATTGAAAAACGACAATGTAAGTACTGCCATTTTAGGCGCCTCTAAAATTAGCCAGCTTGATGAAAACCTAAAAGCAGGCGAAGCGAAAGCCTTACTAAGCCATGAAGTAATGACGAAAATCGAGGACATTTTAAACAATGCGCCCCTTCACCCCGACTTCTAAACTAGAAATGCATATTAAATTTAAAAACAGCGAGAAATACTAAATTCTCGCTGTTTTTGTTTTTATATATCCAAGACCAATCATTCATGACAAAATTCTTTCTAGCCCTAGCCCTATTTTCTAGTGCTTGCCTATCTGCGCAAAGCGAAAATGAAATTGATTCTGTGCAAAAGCTATTTAGAGCACGGGACTATACTTGGGTAGATTTCGACAATAATATTTTTAAAATGCGCAAGGCCTTTAGCTCTAAATGGGGCCTTTTTTGTTGGGATGTGGAAGGCTTACAACTACTGCCTATGGACTATGATTCCGTAAGTTTTATGGTAGATTACGAGCCATTTAGTATCGTAAAACGCAAGGGGCGCTATGGTATATTCCTCCTGCCCTTTGAAGTGCAAGATGCGGCAGAACGAGTAAACTGTGTTTATGAAAGACTGCGGAAAGTAGAAGAATACGCGCACTCCAGTGAGCCGCAAGTACTAGCCAAAAAAAACGGCAAATGGGGTCAAATCGATTGGTTTACTGAATTTGAAATCATTCCTTTCACCTACGCATCTGCGCAAGCGGTACCCCTGCAAAAAATAGATAGCTGGGCCACGGAACTAATAAAAGCGGCGCGACTAGAATTACAGGCCGACTTAGTTTTTTTAGACCAAGGCAATGGCGATGGTGTGTTTAAAGCCCGCAACGCCCAAACGAAGAAATGGGGCATGTACCAAGGTATGGAAAATGCAGAAACACTGATACCTGCTAATTACGATAGCCTCGATTTTTTTGGTTGGAACCATCCCTTCACGGGAGTTTACAATAATGGCAAAGTCGGCTTTTACACTTCGGCTTGGTCTTACGATGATGCCGCCCAAGTGGTGCCCTGCGAATATGATTCATATCGCATTTTTGAAGGAACGCGCGATTATTACCTAGCGGTAGAACGCGATGGAAAGTGGTGCTGGCTCAATTGGCGGGAGAACACTTTAAAAGGTACTTGGTGCGATGACATTGATAAACTGCGCAACCCCGAAGATGATAGTTGGTAGGGAATAGTATTTAGTACGCTTCGCTTTGGGTAGTTAGTATTAAGTATGAACTACGTTGCGAAAAGGAGGAGCTTGTTTTTACGATTTCGATGTTTTCTAAATTCTACCATTCATTGCATCGGGTCATCCTGAGAGAAGAGTTTTCCGCGGGTAAACCAAAAAGATTTGATGGCATTTGCCCAAGAAAAAGCATTCGAAGCTACCATTTTCACTTTACCGTAATTAAGTAGTTAGTATTTAGTACTCAGTACTTAGTAGGGCTTTCGTAATACTTTGATGCTTTTAGCTTCGAAGGCCAGGTTATGTTCTGTTGACTAGTATCTATTTTGTGACTACATCTTAGTGCCTGATGCTCCCGTAGGCTAAGAAACTCGAAGAACAAAAAAACCTCCTCCTAATATCATTGGAGCTTTCAGAAGCCCTTTTCCTTTTAACGTCCTCCTGAACTTGTTTCGGGATCTACATCATTAATCTATCGAAATCATTATTAGTAGGTTATCCGGCCTCAATTAAGAACGGAACTTTAATTTTAAGGTGTTCTTGAGCTCAGCGCAAAGCGCTTCGGTTACGAAGCTTCAAAATAAAAGCCTTTGCTTTAGCGAGTTGGGAGCCGAAGAGCGTAGCGATGAGACCACAAACTCAAACAAAAAATAAACAAACCGTTTGTAACTTTGTGACCAGCGGAACCGAGGAGAGAAACGACGAGCTCACGAACTCCTATAAAAAATCAATTATAAGTTCGTAAACTCGCCCACCGAGCTTAGCAAAGGGGAATATTTTTAAGGCGAGGAATTGGAGCCTTGATCTTTTTAGGCATGTATTATATCTCTTATTTGAATGCCTGAGCTCACTGCGTTCGGTTTACCATGCATGTTTTCTTTTTATTGGAATGGCAGAGCTCACTTCGTTCGGTTGTTTCTTTTGCGATCAATTGAGGCGAAGCCGAAATCACGAACTCCTCTGAAAGAGGTTAACCGTTCGTAACCGAAAAAGAAAGGCAAGAAATCTTGAGAAGTATTACTTTATCGTGAAATATCCATTGAAAATCAACGCATTAAAAAAGATGTTATGGGTAACTCGTTTCAGCATCTAATTAATTGATCATATGATTATTACACCGATGAGACAGATCAACGCAGATGATCACAGATGCACTCCGTTTAAACTCTGCACACTCCGTTTTTTAAGGAAGGAGATTCCGAAATGAATTCGGAATGACGGTGAGTTTGCTGCTTGCGTTTAAGGCATTATTTACTATCAGCTATTCATTCGGCAGAGTCATCCTGAACTCGTTTCAGGATCTAAATATCTTTACCCACAAGTAGAAAAAAACCAATCCCACTCCAACCCCTAAACAATTCATCCTCCCATTCCTTTACCTTAGCATTAAGAAATAACGCGTGGCCAGCCCCAAAAAAAACATCAGCCTTTTAAGAGCAAAAAAATGGTTCCGCAGCATGCAGTGGGAGCCGGCCTCTTTTCAGGAAGCAGCTTGGGAAGCCTTTCGGGCGGGGAAATCGGGTTTGGTAAACGCGCCTACTGGCAGTGGCAAGACCTACAGTCTGCTTATTCCCATTCTATTGGAAGCACCCAAACCACGCGGATTACAAGCCATTTGGATTACACCTATTCGTGCTTTAGCCAAGGAAATTCAACAATCGGCTGAAAAAGCTGTGGAAGCTTTAGGCCTCGAATTTTCGGTAGAAACGCGCACCGGTGATACCAGCGCAGCCCAAAGAGCGAAGCAAAGCAAGGCCATGCCCAACCTCTTAATTACCACTCCCGAAAGTTTACATCTTTTACTGGCTTCGAAAGATTCCGCCCGCATTTTTAAAAATATACATACGCTCGTGGCAGATGAGTGGCATGAGCTTTTAGGTTCTAAACGGGCCGTGCAATTAGAGTTAGCCCTTTCTCGCTTGCGCGGGATGCATCCCCAATTGCGCACTTGGGGAATCTCCGCCACTATCGGCAACCTAGTGGAAGGCATGGACGTATTACTCGGGCCTAATTTTCCATCCGAACAAAAGGCTTTAATTCGCTCCGGGCAGAAGAAAAATATTGAAGTTTTATCGGTTCTCCCCGATGATATCGATGTGCTTCCCTGGGCGGGACATCTAGGCATTAAAATGCTGGAAAAAGTAATTCCTCTTTTGGAAGAAAGCGAAAGCACTTTAATCTTTACCAACACCCGCTCGCAGGCGGAAATTTGGTACCAGCGAATCCTCGATGTTGCTCCCCATTTTGCGGGGCTCATCGCTATGCACCACGGTAGTATTAGTCGCGATATACGCTTTTGGGTAGAAGATGCTCTTTATACGGGACAGTTAAAAGTGGTAGTTTGTACCAGTAGCCTAGATCTAGGCGTCGACTTTCGTCCCGTAGATACTATTATTCAAATCGGATCTCCCAAAGGGGTGGCCCGATTTATCCAACGCGCTGGCCGCAGCGGTCACCAACCGGGAGCAAGCAGTCGCATTTATATGGTGCCCACTCACAGCTTAGAATTGGTAGAGGCCGCCGCTTTGCGTCAAGCCGTGGAAGAGGAAATGGTCGAAGAGCGTGTACCCTATTTCCGCTCTTTTGATGTCTTGGTGCAGTATTTAGTAACCCTTGCGGTGGGGCAAGGATTTAAGGCCGACGAAACTCTCGCGGAAGTGCGCGAAACATTTTCCTTTCAAAGTATTAGTGCCGAAGAATGGCAATGGTGCCTCGATTTCATTTGCAAGGGCGGTAATTCCTTAGCGGGTTATGATGAATACCACAAAGTAGTGGTAGAAGAGGGTCTGCACCGCGTTATTCAGAGGCGTATTGCTATGCGACACCGCATGAGCATTGGTACTATTGTAGGTGATTCTTCCGTACGCGTAAAGTTAGAGCGTGGCGCCAATTTAGGTAGTATTGAAGAGTATTTCATCTCCAAACTAAAACCGGGCGATGTCTTCTGGTTTGCTGGCCGTAACTTAGAGCTGATTCGCATTAAAGGCATGGAAGCCTCGGTCCGCTTGAGCAAGCGTAAAAATGGCTTGGTTCCAAGTTGGCAAGGTGGACGCATGCCGCTTTCGGCTGAAATGGGACAAGTGCTGCGCTTAAAAATTGAAGAAAGCTTCAATCCCCAAAGTAAGGATCCCGAGTTGAAGCTAATTGCTCCGCTATGGGAAGTACAAAAAGAACGTTCCCTAGTACCTGCGCGCCATCAGTTTTTAATTGAAAAGATGGAGAGTAAAGAGGGACATCATTTATTCTTCTATCCCTTCGAAGGTAGGGCGGTACACGAAGGCATGGGCGCACTTTTAGCCTATCGGCTTTCCTTATTTAAAAAGATGAGTCTTTCCATTGCAATGAACGACTATGGCTTCGAGCTTCTCTCCGATCAGCCCATTCCCATTGAAGAAGCTTTGGATTCCGATATTTTAAACACCCGCGATTTAAGACATGATATTCTCCAATCGGTTAATGCCATAGAACTAGCTAAAAGGCGTTTCCGCGATATTGCTAGTATTTCGGGCTTGATCTTTAAAGGCTATCCCGGGGCACCGGTAAAAGACAGGCATTTACAAAGTAGCTCACAGCTTATTTTTAATGTTTTTACCGACTACGAACCCGACAATACGCTTTTGCTCCAAGCCTATGAAGAGGCGATGGAGTTTCAGCTAGAAGAAGGCCGTTTACGCCAAGCCTTAGAGCGCATTGAAAAGCAAGAAATGGTGATTGTGGAAATTAAAAAACCTTCACCTTTTTGCTTTCCCATATTAGTGGACCGTTTACGCCAGCGGATGAGCAATGAAAGCTTAGAAGATCGCATTAAGAAAATGAAATTGGAGATGGGATAGACCAAGAAAATTAGCCGTTCCTTTGCAAAATATTCATTTTAAAGCGCGCTTGCCTTGCATCCAAAAAATATTTTCAGCGAAGACTACGATTTCCCTAAGCTTATAAAATTGGTTCCTGCCTTAAAGGAACATGTTTTTCGCAATGAGTTTGAACGCGATACTATTAAGTTTTCCGATAATAAAGCGGTTAAATTATTAAACCAGGCTTTGCTGAAAAGTCACTATAATATTGATTGGGACTTACCCGCTCAAAGCCTTTGCCCTCCCATTCCTAGTCGTTTAGATTATCTTTTGCACGCGGCCGATTTAATTGGCAAAAAGAATGCGAAAGTATTGGACATTGGAACCGGGGCGAATTTAATCTACCCCATCTTGGCGCAAGCCCATTTTAACTGGCAATGTGTGGGTACTGATGTAGATGTGCAGGCTTTAAAACATGCCCAAACCTTAATTGACAAAAACGAAAGTCTGGGAAAGATTGGACTGCGTTTGCAGAAAAATGCCGGTAAGACCCTTTTGGGGATTATTAATAAGGATGAAAATTTTGACTTATTAATATGCAACCCACCCTTCTATAAAAGTGCAGAGGAAGCCCATAAGAACAACTTCCGCAAGGTGAAAAACCTTAAACTGGAAGAGGAAGAAAACCGCAATTTTGGCGGAGAAGCCAATGAGCTATGGTATCCTGGTGGTGAAAAAGCCTTTATTGAAAAACTCGCTTTTGAAAGTAAGTTTCACGGCCGTCAAATCCGCTGGTTTACCAGCCTGGTAGCAAAAAAAGATCACGTTTATCATATTTCTAAAGCCATTAAAAAGGTGAAACCTACCGATTTTAAAGTGATAGAAATGAAGCAAGGCCAGAAAGTTAGTCGCTTTGTAGCGTGGACTTTTGCTTAGGCAGATTGATCAGAATTATAAGGCTTAATTTTAAGTGGTACTCAGGCTTATTATAAAAAATTGCAGGCCTAAACCACGAATACTTCATAATATATTGAAATAAATATTGATATAGTACAAACCGGTTAAAATGAAGACCAAGCCTGCTATTAAGCGCATGGCTTTTTCCAATTTAGTTATCGCTTTAAAGTACATTCCTAGTTTTTCCATGCTAAAGGCAATTACAAAGGAAAAGAGAATTACCGGCAAACCTGTACCGATGGAAAACACGACTGGCAAGGCCAAGCCTGCTTCCGCAGAAAGGGTCATGGGAATAAGCATGGCAAAAAATAAGGCTCCACTATAAGGGCAAAATGCCAAGGCAAATAATGCCCCTAACAAGAAGGAACCTAACAATCCCTTGGTCTTAAAGCGATCGGAGAGCTTATCAGTGAAACTGCCTCCTTTTATAAAATTCAGTTTAATAACATCGAGCATTATCAGGCCAATACTAATAAGCACAAAGCCAATATACTTTTCACCATTGCCCTGAAACAACTTTGCTACTTGGAATTTACTGGCACCAAAGTATATGATAGCGCCAATGAAGGTGTAGGAAAAAACTCTA
This sequence comes from Schleiferiaceae bacterium, assembly GCA_018401735.1. Classification (GTDB taxonomy): domain Bacteria; phylum Bacteroidota; class Bacteroidia; order Flavobacteriales; family Schleiferiaceae; genus Croceimicrobium. The sequence continues at coordinate 119,727 of JAGYKI010000006.1, read as the reverse complement.
CCGAGGGTGTATAGAAATCCGCTCAGCAGTACTTTCTTCTTGTTGGTAATCGTTTTAGCGATGAAGGCAGTGGCAGTAATATTAGTTGCTAAAGGACAAGGCGCAATGGCAGTTAAAAGCCCCATGGCAAAAGCGGCCATCATTGGTATGTCTCGGTTTTGCGCTAATTCATTTAACCACTCCATAGACTAAGACTTCTGGAAAGACTCTATTTCCTTTTTCAAGCCAGCAATAAATTTTTCTTTGTTACTGGCATTCATAAAGGCAAAATCCGTTAAGTCCCTTTTCTTACCCGTTTGAGGGCTATAAAGAAATAAGGCCGTTCCCGTTGCTTCAAATTGCTCCGCTTTCTTTTCATTCTTATCAAGATCTACATTAACCAAAGAGAAGGGCATGCCAGGATAGTCTTTCAAGGTTTCCCGACTTAGTTCTTCTATTTTATTGCAGGTCATGCAACGGTGCTCGGAGTGAAACTGGATCACTTCAACTTTAGATTTACTATTAGGTTCTACTGCTTGCTTGCTACTCTGCGCCTCACTATTATAAGTAGTAAAAAGCAAGATCATAAAAGTTGCAATGGTGGTGAAAATGTTTTTTGATTTCATTTCGTATTGATTTTAAATTGTTGCGTGTTTATTGTTGCGTTTTGAGTATGCCGTATTATTTATCATAAGAGCACATTAAATAAAAAGCCCGACAGGATAATGAAGAGCGTTACTAAGCCAAAATAGAGGGCTATCAGCTTCAAGCTCATTACTTTTTTAAGCAGCGTTGCTTCAGGAATAGATAGACCTACAGTAGCCATCATAAAGGCAATTGCGGTACCGAGGGGCACTCCTTTTGCCACAAAAACCTGAATAACAGGTACAATGCCAGCGGCATTTGCGTACATAGGTACCGCAAGTATCACCGCAACGGGCACCGTCCACCATTGTCCCCCTCCTAAGTAGTGCCCAAAAAAGTTTTCCGGCACAAAGCCGTGCATCGCGGCACCTATGGCGATGCCAATAATCACATAATGCAAAACGCCCTTTACAATGTCCCAAGCACCACGAGTGATTCCGGGTAAACGTTGATTAAAGTTTAATTTCTCATCTGCGTAAGCACCCTCTTGCATTTTGTTTTCCAAAATTCCTTTCACCCAATCTGAAAGCAAAGGTTCAAGATTCAATTTCCCCAATAACCACCCACCTACTGTGCCCAGTAGAATTCCCGAAGCAGCATAAATGAAGGTAGCTTTGAGGCCAAACATCCCGACGAACATAGCAATAGCAACTTCATTTACCAAGGGGGAACTTATGAGAAAGGAAAAAGTTACTCCTAAAGGAATACCTCCTTGCACAAAACCAATAAATAAAGGAACTGAGGAGCAAGAACAGAAGGGTGTGATCGCCCCAAAGATGGAAGCAAAAAGGTATTCTAAGCCAAATAACTTTTTTCGGAGTAAAAAGTCTCTTAAACGCTCAACGGGAAAATAGGCGTTAACAATTCCCATTAAAAATACAATTAGAAAAAGCAGAATTAATATTTTAACCGTATCGTAGACGAAAAAATTGAGAGCCACCCCGAATTGGCTATTCTCAGCAATAGCAAAAAGGGAGTAGATCAGCCAATCTGCAAAATCTTGTATCCAGTTAAACATCACTCAGTTTTTAACAGCAGCTGGAATTTGAACCTAAGGCATTATTACTGGAAATTACATAAGGATCACCCTTTATCGGAAAACCTCTTTGAACCCAACGCACTATACCGTGTTTCATATTCAGTACATGGCGGTAGCCATGGTTAATTAGAAAGCCCGCCGCCCTTAAGCTTCCTTCTCCATTGCCAACCACAACCAAGGTTTGGTCTTTAGGGATTTCTAGGTAACGACTCTCAAATTCGCTCAAGGGAATATTGAGAATACTGGGAACGTCAAAAGAGAGTTCTGCTACTTCATGTTCCTCACGAACGTCAACCAATAAAGCTCCACTTTTAACATAAGCCTGCGTGGTAGTAGGACAAATCTCCTTTACTAAGCTTTGCGTTTCCATAGGTTTAAGCCTTAATAATTTGTACTATTTCGCTAACCTGCGCCACCCGTCCCTTTACTTTCACCTCTTCATTAATCATCAGTACCGGCGTAGACAAAACATTGTATTTCATCATTTCTACTATGTCTTCCACCTTAGCCACATTTGCTTTGACACCAGACTGCTCTAGGGCAAGAAGCACATTAGTGTAGGTGGTTTTACATTTTGGGCAACCAGGACCTAGTACCTTTATATCTAACATGACTTTGATCTTTTAATGTATTCTATTCGCAAATTTACGAACAATTATTCGTAGTTCGTAGTATTACGAATATGTATTGAAAAAAATTATTCGAAAACCTTAGTCAACAAGGATTTAGCCAATTGAAAGTTTGCTTGATTAATACAGTATTTGGTGGAAGGAGGGGTAATATCGCCTTGAATAAGGCCTGCACTTTTAAGTTCTTTTAAATGCTGAGACAAGGTGGATTTTGCAATAGGAAGTTCTTCTGCCATATCTCCGTGATAACAGCAAGCTTGTGAACCCAGCAGCTCTAGAATGGCAATTCGCACGGGATGCCCTAAGGCTTTTGCAAACCTTGCTGTGAGTTCCTGTTCTTTGGAAAAATAATTCTTTTTGTCGGTGCTGGGCATTAGCTAAGTGCTTCTTGATGTTCGCAAATGTACGAACTACCACCATGAAATTAGTGATTGCTGGGCTTCAAACAGAAAATTAAAATACCGTTTATTCTTAATTATGTCTATTCCATGTAAAATTAGGCCTCAGGCCCCTTATCAACGTGAGTTCGACTATAAATCATAGCCTCAGATCGTACGTCGAATTCACGTCTCATTAATATTGGAATTTAAGCCGAAGCGATGAGGCAATTAAGAGTTTTTACCACTAAAGTGAAAATGTAAGGCGATAATTTATAATAACCACATATACTGCTCTGTTGCGGAAAACACGCAAATATCTCTTAGAACGCATCTACCGAGAGTGAAAAAAAACTAATCCGTTAATTTACGCATAAGAGCCTCCAAAGGACCCATGCGAAAATGTTGGCGCCAAAACCCAGCGAAAATTACACAGAGTACACTAAAAATTAAAGCATAGGAAAAAGAAAAACCAATCGATAGCTGACCTATTTGCTCAGGCAGAAAAAGTTCTACCAAGCCCATGCCGAGGATAACGTGAGCCACATAAAAAGTAAGAGCTAATTGGCCCGTGCGATTTAAAGCTAAGATTAGCCTAGAGTCTGATTGTTTATAGCCCCATAAAATACAGGCTGAAATTACCAAGAGCGCAATGGCCATTCCACTAAACATGTAAATGGGCAGAGGCGGCATGGGGCTCGTACCTAAAATTTGACTAAGCTCTTCTGTAGCGCTAGAATCTCCATCAGCCAAAATGCGAATGCTAAAAATAGAGAATAACTGAAGGCTGAAAAACAATAGACCCGAACTGAGTAAAATACGCTTTAAATAAGCCGGATTTTGCAAGTCTTGTTGACCAAACCAATAGCCTAGCAATATAAAGGCCGCCCAAGGAATAACCGGATGAAAGCCATTAACAAAAAGGTTTCTTGCAAAGCCCTCCACAGTCCAAAAGTCGAGATAATTTAAGGTGCTAAAGTCCCAACCCTGCTCGTAATCTAAAAAACTTAAAAGGAAAGGATAAGCAATAATCAATGTTAGCGCGGTGCCAATAATCACCTTAGCACTTTGCTTTAACAAGAGTAAGACTAAGAGTAAGTATAAGCCATAGAAATGAAGAATATCGGCCGGCCAAATGAAGTAATAGGAGATGCCGAGCACAAATAAGAATAAGGCTCGTTTCAAAATACGTTTACGAGCCAAAGCTAATTTAAGAGGATCATTACTTTCTCGCGCTTTCTTGCTTAGCAGGGCAATCCCCAAGCCTGCCAGAACGACAAAAGTGGCGGCCGCTTTACCATCGAAAAGGGAGGCAAGGGTTTTTAGCCAAGGACTGCCTTCGGTACCGAAAACAGTTTTAAAATTAACGATAATCATTCCAATAACGGCGAGGGCGCGCGCCACATCGATACCTACAATTCTAGTCTTCATTTTTTTTCAAGCGTTTAGCGTCTTTGAGGCTTTTACTTATCATCCACTCCAATTGACCATTAACGCTCCGAAATTCATCGTCGGCCCACTTTTCCACCTGCTTGAAAACTTCAGGATCGATTCGTAATGCGAATGTCTTTTTCTTACTCACAAAATTAGTTTAGAGAACCCGTATTGACCACTGGGATTACTTCCTTATCACCACAAAGCACTACCATCAGATTACTTACCATGGAGGCTTTTTTATCATCGTCGAAATCAATAATACCATCGGCCGACAATTGTTGTAAAGCATCTTCTACCATACCCACCGCTCCTTCTACAATTTTCTTTCGCGCCGCTACGATTGCTACTGCCTGCTGACGCTTCAGCATAGAGCTTGCGATTTCTGGCGCGTAAGCTAAATATCCAATGCGCGCTTCCATTACGCGAATTCCGGCAATGGCGAGACGCTCGGTGATTTCATTTTCCAAGGCTTCATTTACCTCATCCATGCCTGAGCGCAAAGTTAATTCGGCCTGCTCATCATCAAAATTATCGTAGGGATAAGAACCCGCTAATTTGCGCACCGCTGCATCGGTTTGCACGCGCACAAACTCTTCGTACTGATCCACATCAAAAGCGGCTTTATAGGTATCGCTTACTTGCCAAACCAAAATAACATTGATAAGAATCGGGTTACCAATCTTATCATTAACCTTTACCCGCTCGCTGTCAAAATTACGGGCACGTAAAGAAATTTTCTGACGGGTATAAAAGGGATTAGCCCAAAAGAAACCATTATCACGCACCGTGCCTTTGTAAGCACCAAAGAGCACCATCACTTTAGAACTATTGGGGTTTACAGTGAAAAAGCCGCGCATTAAAACAAAAACCACGGGTAGCAGCAGTAAAGCAACCGGGTTCCTCGCCATGGCTACGCCTGCGATTATTGCCACCAATAAAAGAAAAACAATTAAGAGGAAAACATAGCCACTGGAAGGCTTGAGGGTTTTTTCGTTTGTCATTTTGATATCATTTTAATATCACAATAATACAAAAAAACTACGATTTCCGTGCAGGCTTGTTCTTTAGTAAATGATTAAGAGGCTTTAATTAAAACTCTTGTTTTGGTAAATGAGAATATCCGCCTCTTGACGAACTAGCTGATAATGCTTTTTTAAAGCCGCCAAACTTTTCGGTGAAGTAGCGAGCGTATCTTGCGCAAGCATAAGCGCTAGTAAGGATACTCCTTTTTAAGGATGAAGTAGTCCTCAATTAAACGGTCTACGTCTTCCGCACTGGTGCCATCGTAATAGCCACGAATGCGTTTATCGGGATCGATTAGAATAAAGTTTTCCGTGTGTATAAAGTCGGCTTCATCGCCTTTTCCTCCGCCATCGAAAATGGCGAAATAGGACTTGCGTGCTAAATCGTAAATATGTTTTTTATCGCCCGTAAGCAGGTGCCATTTTCCTTTAACCGCCCCTTGTAATTCGCCATAGGCTTTCATTACTGGAACGCTATCCATTACCGGTGTTACCGAATGCGACAGAATGGTAAAATCCTCTTCCATCAATTCCTCTTGAATACGGCGTTTTTGCACTGCCATATCCTTACAGATATCGGGGCAAACCGTAAAAAAGAAATCCGCTATATAAATCTTACCCTCCACATTAGCTTCCGTAATGGTATCGCCAAACTGATTTACCAGCTTAAAAGGTAAAACCTTGTGGTTGATACCCACGCGTTGTAATTCTTCGGAAACCAAGCGTCGGTCGAGTTCCGAAGGATTATAGATAGGTAGTTTGGGCGGTGGTTTGAGAATGTAATAACTTGCCGATATACCAACAATAAAGACGCTAGCCAAGATGCCGAGTCTTATCCAATCCGTAGAACTAAGTTTTACTTTCATACTGCAAAGTAAGAAGGTAATTTTCAAAATATCGTTGCCTTCGCTGATAATTCCCTGCCGAATACAAAAATTTATTCCTCTCCTATTTAAGGGCATTTATACAAATACAATTAGTTTTGAAGAAAATTTAGAAAAATGAAAAAACTATCTCTTTTTGTCCTACTATTTAGCTTCAGCATCGCTTGCCAAAATAATGCCCCGGTAGAAGAAGAAACTGCAGCAACAAGCGCATCTAGCGAAAGCTTAAAAAAAGAGGTTATGGACCTGCACGATAAGGTAATGCCCGAAATGACCCCCATGAGTAAATTACAGGGACAATTGCAAGAAGCAGCAATTGGCGCACCCGATAGTTTAAATTATATGACGGCGGCGCAAGATTTGAAATTCGCCAAGCAAGCCATGATGGAATGGATGCGCGGTTTCAGCAGCACCTTTAGCGACGATATGAGCGAAGCCGAAAAAATTAGTTTCCTTGAGGCCGAAAAGGCCAAAATGATGCGTATTGACAGCCTAACCCAAGCAGCCATTAACAAGGCCCAAGAGTTGTATACGGCTATACCAGTGGCACAAGATTCTCTTTAGAAATAGCCTTTAGCTTTAAAGTTATTGCATCCCAAAAAGCCAGGCGAGCCTCCAAAGCTTGCTTGGCTGCTTCTTGGGCCTCTTGCCATTTCGTCTCATCATTGCCACAAAGTTCGCTTATCATTTGCTCGGCCATGGGGCCATGTTCGTCGCCATCAATTTCAATGTGACGTTCTAAATAATAGACAAAAGCGCTTAATCTTCCCTCGAATTTTTGATTGAGATCTTTCACGATTTCGGTAAACAAATCGGGAATTAAATCTTCGCGGCCGAAACTAAAAGCCGCAGCCACTTCATGCACCTTATCGCGTTTTACCACGGCATAGCTATTCTTCACAAAGTTTAAGCAGGCGGCATCCATTTCCGCCACATTGTATTGAACTAAACTTTTAAGACTATGGCCCTCTTTAGCTTTGCGCACCAAACGATTGATGGCTTGTGTATCAGCACCACATTGTTTCATGGCGGCGAGATACATTTCGTAATGACTGGAAGGCTGATTATTAAGATCTAAATCACTTTCTTCCGCCAAAACGATATCGTTAATTAAGCGGCGTGCAATGCGGCTATCGCTTGGCACCCAGGCTTCACCCGTAGAGGTTAGCTTACGCTGAAGTGTTTTTAATAGCACCATAAAATCCCAAACGGCATACACGTGCTGCTCCATAAAAAGCTGCAATTGTTCCATATTCTCCAAATACTGGTAGAGCTCATGGTTGAGCAGTTGCTGACGTAAATCTTCAATACTGCGCTTAATGCCAAGAATATTAAAATCCATCTTACTTTGCTTTTTTATAAATAGGCACGGTAGAGCAAGCTTCGCCAAACATGATACTTTTAGCCACCTCTTGCAAACGGGTGGTAAAATAAAGATAGGCATGAGGCGGAATCGGTAAATCGCCACAACCTTTTAAAATAACACGCTTATCTAAATAAGGGCTCAGATCGAGTTCTTTTAAAGACTCTTCCATTAGCATAGCCTCCAATTGCTCGGGACTACCATACACTACTTTTTTAGCAATAGCTTGTAATTTCGAGCCAAGCAACATATAAGCCCACTGCGGCACTATGGCATCGGCACTGCAATGTAGGGCCACATAAGCACCAGCATATTGCTGCCAATCGTGCTCTTTTAAATAAGCGCGGAAATCTTTTTCGCGTAAGATTAAGCCTTCGTAAAGCCAAGGACTAATATCGAGCGAAAGCCGAGGACCAGGCGGATAGTAATCTTCCAGGGAAAGGGTTATTAATCCACTTTCGGCTACTTTGTTCTTAATCTCTTCCATGCTACAAAAAGCCTAGTTCAAGCATCGCTTCCTCGCTCATCATGTCTTTGGTCCAGGTCGGCTCGAAAGTAATTTCTACTTCCACTTCTTTTACCTCCGCCACGGTACCCGCTTTTTGCTTCACCTCTTCGGGAAGACTTTCGGCCACTGGGCAATTCGGTGAGGTTAGGGTCATTAAGATTTTCACATCTCCCTCCGTGCTTACCTGCACATCGTAAATTAAACCTAACTCGTATATATTAACAGGTATTTCAGGATCGTAGATAGAGCGTAGCACATCTACGATATCATCTCCTACCTTTTGCATTTCCGCATCTGTCATCATCCTTATCAATTTTAAGCTTTAGCGCCTTGCATAGCTAGCGCATAAAATTTCATTTGTTTAATCATACTTAATAAGCCATTGGCTCGGGTGGGACTTAAGTGCTCCTTTAAACCTATTTGGTCGATAAAGGACACATCTGCAGCAGCGATATCTTCTGCTTTTTGCCCATCAAAAACACGCACTAATAAGGCAATCAAACCTTTCGTTAAAATAGCATCCGCATCGGCAGTATAATTTATGGCCTTCGCATTACCATCGGCATGCAGCCATACTTGGCTCTGACATCCCTTGATAATATTATCCTCTGTTTTATATTGCTCATCAATAATAGGGAGCGACTTACCCAAATCAATTAGGTATTCATAGCGCTGCATCCAATCTTCGAACATCGCAAATTCGTCGATAATTTCTGTTTGTACTTCCTTAATACTTAACATCTTAAATCGTATTTACAAGGTGTACATGGCTTACGGCCAAATCCTCCTTGGTTTTTGTCCTGAAACAATCAGCCAGTTCAATTTTTTCTAAGTCGTCTATCCTTCCTGGGCGTAGGTCCTTAGCCGAGATGTGCAGCTCTAACTGCTGGTACAACTCCTCATAATCACTTAAACGCCAGCGGTTTTGGGGTTGCACATCATTATCAATTCGCCGCCAAGCCTCGGGACTGAAGCGCAAGAAGTTATAGATAGTAATCGAATTATCGAGATGAGCAAAATGATCCGACATATCAATAAAATGACTCATCAGGCCATTTTGTTTAAGCACCCTTTTAAATTCAATTAGGATATTGCGTAAGACCCCTGCGTGCACGTGTTCAAACACATTATTACTATGAATCAAATCATAGGTTTCATCCTCATCCTGAAGATCTTGCGCATCCCCAACCCGATATTCGAAATTAAAAATTACCAATAAGGTTTCGTAGGAAGCATCGGCTACTTTAATTTTTTTGAGTTGGCTTATCCGCTCAGGCAGGAAGTAGTCTTTTAAATGCTCCAGCTTACCTGCCTTAAACCATTGTTGATATTTCTCAATGGTTTGCCCAAAAGATTCCTTCGTCATTAACGAATTAAGGTCGATGCTAGTACAGTTTTTCGCTCCTGCCAAATACATGGCTATAGGAACCACAGGGTACCAGCCTGTTCCTAATTCTAAAGTAGTAAACTGGCCTTGCGGCAGATGCGTTCTAAAATGCTTAAGGTGATCTTGGGCATGCACCAGTTTATCACCAAAATAGTCGTCGCTTAGGCGCACGCCTTTGGTAATATTTTTTTGAAACCAAAAGTTCACCTTATGGCTATTGGGTAGCCACGAAATCAACTTTTGAATAATTGCCTTAAGCACCCATTTTTTCATGCCTTCTAACTTAACATTGCTACTCCTTTTTGCAGAGCCGCAATCATTTGGTCTATTTCAGATTTGGTATTGTAAAAGGCAAAGCTTGCTCTTAAGGTACCGGGAATATTAAAGTACTGCATAATAGGCTGCGTGCAATGGTGTCCGGTACGCACCGCTACGCCTAACTTATCGAGGATTACTCCTAAATCGTAAGGATGGATATCGCCAATTAAAAAAGACACCACACTGGTTTTATGTTCCGCTTCGCCAAAAATGCGAAGATTGGAAAAATTAGCCTTCAATTCTTGGGTAGCATATTCTAAAAGCTCTTGCTCGTAGGCAGATATGTTAGCTAAACCAATTTCGTTTACATAGTCAACTGCCAAACCCAAACCAATGGCACCGGCAATATTGGGAGTACCCGCTTCAAATTTATGAGGTAAAGCAGCATAAGTGGTTTTCTCGAAAGTCACCTCAGCAATCATTTCTCCGCCCCCCTGATAAGGAGGTAATTCATTCAACAAATCTTCTTTGCCGTATAAAATTCCGATTCCGGTAGGACCGAAAAGTTTGTGACCACTTAAAACATAGATATCGGCAGCTAGATCCTGCACGTCAATTTGTAAATGCGGTGCGGCCTGAGCCCCATCAATCAAAACTTTGGCTCCTACTTCATGGGCTAGAGCAATCATTTCCTTTACGGGGTTGATGGTTCCTAAAGCATTGGAAATATGATTCACCGCTACCCATTTGGTTTTAGCAGACAATAAACTTCTATACGCATCTAGCGAAAGCTCGCCCTTGCCATTAATGGGGATTACCTTTAATAGAGCGCCGCTTTGCTCGCAGAGCATTTGCCAAGGAACAATATTGCTATGGTGCTCGAGATGTGAAATAATTATTTCATCCCCCTCTTTAATTAGGCCTTTCGCTAAAGAACTCGTTAGCAAATTTATACCGTCGGTCGTTCCTTTGGTGAAAATGACTTCCTGCAATTTCGCCGCATTAATATGCCGCTGAATTTTAGCACGCGCTCCCTCCATGGCATCGGTAGCCAAACCACTAAGGTGGTGAACGCCGCGATGCACATTACTATTTATAGTCCGGTAATAATTATCCACTCCTTCAATCACCTTAAGCGGTTTTTGCGTAGTTGCGGCATTATCGAAATAAACCAACGGCTTTCCGTTTACCTCTTGATTTAAAATGGGAAAATGCGCACGAATAGACTGAATATCAAGCATAAATTTATAGGGCTACAGAGCTAAAAAAATTGAATTCTAAAAATTATAATTCGAAATCGAGGTTAACATTTAGCTTATTGGCAATTTGTTTATTCAGGCGCTTACGCAGAGCCGGTAATTTTACATTGCGCAAAGCATCATTAGCAAAAGCATATAATAATAGGGCCTTTCCTTCTTTTTCAGGAATACCTCTGCTCATCATATAAAACAAGGCTTCATCATCGAGTTGACCAATAGTACAGCCGTGTGAGCACTTTACATCATCGGCATAAATTTCCAACTGAGGCTTGGTGTCAATCGAAGCTTTATCGGTTAGCAATACATTATTGTTTTGCTGGAAAGCGTTGGTTTTTTGTGCATGCGGATGCACCATTACTTTACCGTTAAAAATACCTTTGGCATTGCCATCGTAAATACCCTTATACATCTCATCGCTATAGCAATTCGGTACTTTATGATCCACCAAAGTATGGTGATCGACGGTTTGCCCTTCGCTAATAATGGTAATACCGTCAAGGGTGCTTTCGGTATGCTCTTCCTCTAAAAAGAAGTTGAGATTGTTGCGAACGAATTTATTTCCAAAAGAAAAAGTACCCATATTAACACTCGAATTGCGGTACTGCTTAATGCTAGTACTGTCAATTAATGAGGCGGTATCATTATCGTTTTGAATTTTGTAGTAATTAAGACGGGAAGAGCGCAAAGCGAAAATTTCGGTAGCCGTATTGGTTAATACCGCGCTTTCACTTAAACTCTGATGACGTTCAATAATGGTAACCTCCGCATTTTCCTCCACTACCACCAAGTTGCGCGGTTGGGTCATTATTTCATGACCATGATCGGTACTTACAAAAAGTAGCTCAACCGGCTTGTCGGCGGTAATATTCTTTTTGATGCGAATAAAGGCGCCTTCTTTAGCGAAAGCCGTATTCACCGCTGCAAGAGCCTCATCTTTGGGTAAAGCTTTCGCGAAATACGCATCACTTACATCCTGGTATTTATGAAGCATATTGCTAAAGGTGCAAACGTCAAAACCTTGATGGGTGGTTTCGCTTAACCATGAGCTATAAACGCCATCAACAAAAACCAATTTGTAAGTATCTTGATCGCTTAAAAAAAAGCGTTTGATATCCTTAAACTCTACCGAAGTGTCTTCCTTTGGGAAGATGCGGTAATCGGGTTTTAAGATGGGTTTCAGGTTCGTGTAGCGCCATTCTTCGTGACGTTTACTAGGAAAACCCATCTGCAAAAAGCGCTGAAACGCTTCTCGGCGCAGTGCGTGTACGGCACTCTGTGCCTCACCGTTTAACTCGTTTTCAAGAACGAGGAAAGACGATTCTAATTTATCTTTTAATGCCTCCATTTTAAATCAATTTTATGCAATTCGACTTAAAGGGCTGCTTCTTCCTTCAACCAATCGTAGCCTTTGGACTCCAATTCGTGTGCGAGACTTTTATCGCCACTTTTCACTATTCTCCCTTGGTGTAATACGTGCACAAAATCGGGAACGATATAGTCTAAAAGGCGCTGATAGTGAGTAATTACGATAATCGCATTTTTATCACTCTTCAATTTATTTACACCATTCGAGACAATGCGAAGCGCATCGATATCCAAACCAGAATCCGTTTCATCGAGGATTGCCAATTTGGGTTCTAGCATCGCCATTTGGAAAATCTCGTTGCGTTTCTTTTCACCGCCCGAAAAACCGGTATTTAAAGAACGACTTAAAAAGGCGCTATCTATTTCCAAGAGGCCCATTTTCTCGCGCATCTGCTTGAGCATAATGTTGGCGGGCATAGGTTCTTGACCACGTGCCTTACGTGTTTCGTTAATCGCGGTTTTAATAAAATTGGTAACCGTTACACCGGGAATTTCTACGGGATATTGGAAAGATAAAAAGATACCCTTGTGTGCTCTTTCATCGGCTTCAAGGTCGCTTAAATCTTCGCCTTCGAAATCGATATGACCAGCGGTTATTTCATAGTCTTCACGACCAGCAATTACCGACGATAAGGTACTTTTACCGGAGCCATTTGGCCCCATAATCGCATGAATTTCACCGGGTTTAACCTCTAAATTTATTCCTTTTAAAATCTCTTTATCTCCAATATTAGCGTGGAGATTAGTTATTTTTAACATAGCTTTATTTCTACAATTCTTAACCTACTGAACCCTCTAAACTAATGGCAAGAAGCTTTTGCGCTTCTACCGCAAATTCCATGGGTAACTGATTTAATACATCTTTACAATAACCATTTACAATAAGGGCAATGGCTTCTTCTTCGCCGATACCCCTTTGTTTACAGTAAAATATTTGGTCTTCACCAATTTTAGAGGTAGTCGCCTCATGCTCTACTTTGGCGCTCTTATTTTGTGTTTCGATATAGGGGAAAGTGTGGGAACCACAACTGCTACCCATTAAAAGCGAATCGCATTGGGAGAAGTTACGCGCGTTTTCAGCACGGGGACCAATTTTCACTAATCCGCGATAGCTACCATTACTTTTTCCGGCACAAATTCCTTTGCTAATGATGGTACTCTTGGTGTTTTTACCCAGGTGTATCATTTTGGTTCCCGTATCGGCTTGCTGGTAATTATTCGTTACTGCCACCGAATAAAATTCACCGACGGAGTTTTCCCCTTTTAAGATACAGGATGGATACTTCCAAGTTACCGCAGAACCGGTTTCTACTTGAGTCCACGAGATTTTAGCATTGCGTTCGCAGATGCCTCTTTTCGTCACAAAATTAAAAACACCACCCTTTCCGTTTTTATCGCCAGGGTACCAGTTTTGTACGGTAGAGTATTTTATCTCGGCATCGTCTAAAGCCACTAGTTCTACTACCGCCGCATGTAATTGATTCTCATCGCGCATCGGAGCCGTACAACCCTCTAAATAAGAGACATAACTGCCTTCATCGGCAATTAATAAGGTACGCTCGAACTGCCCTGTTCCCGCTTCGTTGATGCGGAAATAGGTACTTAATTCCATAGGGCAGCGCACCCCTTTGGGGATATAGCAGAAACTCCCGTCCGTAAATACGGCAGAATTTAGCGCCGCATAGAAATTATCACTTCTTGGCACGACCGTACCAAGATATTTTTTCACTAATTCCGGATAATCCTTAATGGCATCTGAAATAGAGCAAAAAATTATACCCATTTCACCCAACTTTTCGCGAAAAGTGGTTTTCACCGAGATGGAATCTACTACCACATCCATAGCTACGCCAGAAAGACGTTTTTGCTCATCAAGGGAAATGCCTAATTTAGCAAAGGTTTTAAGTAATTCTGGGTCCACCTCATCGAGGCTTTCCAATTCTTTTTTACGCTTTGGCGCCGAATAAAACGATATGGATTGTAAGTCGGGCTTATTATAATGAACGTTTGCCCAATCGGGTTCCGTCATCTTCAAAAATTGCTTGTAAGCATCTAGCCTCCAATCGGTCATCCACTGTGGCTCGCCCTTTTTAGCCGAAATAATGCGAATAACATCTTCGTTTAAACCGGGAGGAACTTTATCAGACTCTATGTCGGTATAAAAACCATATTTATATTCCGAAGCGGTAACTTCATCTAGGTAACTCTCTTCTGTTTTCATAATGAGATTTTAAAATTAAACCGCGAAGCTTTCGCCGCAGCCACATGTGCGAGAAGCATTGGGATTGTTAAAGGAGAATCCTTTGCCATTTAACCCGCCGCTATATTCTAGGGTAGTGCCAATTAGATATAAAAAGCTCTTCTTGTCTACCACTATCTTTACATCTTGATCTTCAAAAAGTTTATCACTTTCTTTTATTTCCGAATCAAAATCAAGCTTATAAGACAAGCCGCTGCAACCGCCGCTGTCCACCCCTACTCTTATATATGTATTTTCTAACGCTTTTCCGCTTTCACTAAGAAGGCTCTCCAAGCGCTTTCTGGCCGTATCCGAAACCTTAATCATACGCTATTTAGATTTAGTCAAAATTAATGCAAAGGTAAGCAATCGCTATTCTTTATAAAATAGGCAGCGGCATAATTCTGATAGTTAAGCGATATCTTAAGAATTGATTTCAGGAAAGATGATCAACAATCCACTCCTTTCAATACGAACCTATTACATTAGTCGCCAAAATATACCGTTTAATAAAACCCTGCGCGTGATGTAAAATTAGGCCTCAAGCCCCAAAAAATACTGGGGTTTTATAAAGGGCCAAGGCGCCAAAAAACGCTTTTCACATGAGGCTTACAAGTTTTTTCCAATGAAAGCGATAGTACGTGGATGTAATGCTACGTCAAGCTCAGGTTAGAAGGTTCACTGCCGCCGATTTCCGATGCTACTATCAATAATTAATATCCTCTTAACCTTGAGGGATTAGCTTTGCAGGTGTGAATATAACTATGATGCGACACCTACTTCCAGTTATCCTTTTACTGAGCTTTTCTTTACAAGGGCAACTAAATGATTTAATAATAACTGAGTACGTAGATTGGAATCCTGGCGCTGGTTGGGCTATTAAAATCTACAATCCCACCAATAACAGCATCAATCTCAGCAATTACTATGTGCAGGTTTATAATGGTAGTAATAGCGCATCAAGTAGCAGCGACCAATTAAGCGGAATATTAGCAGCTGGCAACTCAACCATTATAAGCAACGCCAATAATAATCAAGCTAGCAGCGACTTCCAGGCATGTTTCAGCAATCAATCCTTTAATGCTAATGGTGTAAACGACGATGACTGCATCGCACTTACGCTGGGAAGTGGAAACAATTTTGTAGACATGATTGGCCTGCATGGTACAGCGGTCAAAAATAAAGTAGCTGGTGTTTCACGCGCTTTAAAATGGAGTAAACTGGTAAGAGAGAATGGCAATTGTACCCGCTATACCTCTACCGATGGAAATTCTGCCAATAGCTGGCCCAGCAGCGCTAACACCAACATGACAGGCTTTATTGTTTCTTCCCCTAACTGCCTTCTTCCTGGCAACAACTATAGTCCTTATAATACTGGCAGTAGTACTAACCTTAGCATTTGCCCTGGTGATAGTATTTTAATTCACAGTCGATGGGAAAAACAAGTAGGAACCTATCAGGATACTGTATCAATGGCTAATGGATGTTTTACTATAAATTCAGTAAATCTTAGCTATAAGCCAAGCCCGAGTGCAAACCGAAATTATACTATTTGCTCTTATGACTCGATCTTTCTTAACCATCAATATTTTCCAGCTGATACTAGCTTTAGCTTTTTAAAATCATCTAGTGCAAGTTGCGATTCACTTATTACCATAAGCATCAGCAGCGATACTTTTAATGCAGATTTCGATTTCGATTATCTGAACGAAGATTCGAGCAGTCTGGGTTTTTATTACTATAATCCTGGCTTTAATGCCGAATGGCATTTTGGTGATGGCCGAAGTTGGTTTAGCAGTGATAGCTCCATCACTCACCTTTTCTTATCACCTGGTCAATATGAAGTAACTCTTATTCTCAGCAATAGTCGTGGGTGCCGAGATACTATTACCAAGTGGGTTTTTATTCCCACTAATGACCTTGAGGTAAATTTGATTCTCCCCAATGTTTTCAGCCCTAATGGAGATGGGTATAATGACCTTTTCTATATAAATGAGGCCGATAAAATTCCCGATTTGAAGCTAACGGTTTTTAATCGCTGGGGGCAAATTTTGGTCTTGAAAACGGCCGCACCTTACAATTGGGATGGGAAACATCAAGGAATAGACTGTCCTAGCGGTAGTTATTTTTACACAGTCCAATATCAAGGAAAAGAACTCAAACAACATTTAACCCTCAGCAGATAAATACTAATTTGCTCGCTTAAGTCTTGGCCCGAACTTGATTGCAAATCCTTTCTAGCAGGCGAATAAAAACAGGCTTATTTGGCTACTTTTGCAAAATGGCAGAAGAAAGAGAAGAAGAGTTTACCAGCTTAGAAAAAATCGGTGAGTTTGGCTTAATTAAGAGATTAACCCAAAACTTCCCCTTAAATCAATCCTCCAGTATAAAAGGTATTGGCGATGACGCCGCTATCTTGGAATTTTTAAGCGGTCGTGTTTTAGTAAGTACGGATATGTTGGTGGAAGGCGTACATTTCGACCTAAGCTATATGCCGCCACAACACCTTGGCTATAAAGCAGTGGTGGTAAACCTTTCCGACATTTATGCCATGAATGGCCGTCCTACCCAAATTACCGTAAACCTCGCCATAAGCAATCGCTTTGGCATTGAGTATCTCGACAAAATTTACGAAGGAATTCGCAAGGCCTGCCAAGTGTATGAGGTAGATTTAGTAGGAGGCGACACCACTTCTTCTTACTCTGGATTAACCATTAGCATCACGGCCATTGGCGAAGTAGAAGAAGGCCTGGAAGTTTTGCGCTCTGGCGCCAAGGAAAAAGATCTTGTGGTAGTTAGTGGCGATTTAGGTGGCGCTTATATGGGTCTGCAAATTTTAGAACGCGAAAAGAGAGTTTTTAAAGAGAACCCCGATATTCAGCCAGAGCTCGGCGGAAACGAATACGTTTTAGAACGTCAGCTTAAACCCGAAGCGCGTAAAGACATACCCGAATTACTGCACAAATTGGGCGTTAAACCAACCGCGATGATTGATATTTCCGACGGCCTAAGTTCGGAAGCCTTGCATCTTTGCGAAAGCTCACAATTGGGTATTCAATTGTACGAAGAGAAAATCCCCATCGACCCTACAGTATACAAATTAGCAGAAGAGTTTAAGCTTAATGCGACCACAGTTGCCTTAAATGGTGGCGAAGACTATGAGCTTCTTTTCACCATTCCTTTAGAAGATCACGATAAAATTAAAGGCAACCCGCACCTTAGTGTGATTGGCCACATGTTAAGTGATAGCAAAGAAAAAAACCTGGTTACCCGAGATGGGAAATACATTCCGCTTAGTGCTCAAGGTTGGAATTCGTTCGAATAAAGAAACTAAAAATTAGAGTCTAGTTTATTCTCTATTTGGGCGGAAACTCTTTTAGCGACTAAGTTTTAGAGCTTCACATTTTGCACAAACAGAGCACTAAAACTCTCTAGTCTTGTCATAAATTGCCAAAACCCAAAAGAAATAGGGCATATTACGTATTGCCCCATTTTCAAGCCGCCCCTATATTAGCAACAGCTTTAAGCCTTAACCAAACATATCAAATGGGTTGAACCTTAACCGAATCTGAACCCGCCTGATTAAAACCGTTTCCAAAATCTCATAGTTTAGGAAGCGGTTTTTTTTATGCTTTGGCTAAAAACTGCTTCAAACCTAACATTAGTTCCTCAAAATTCTCAATATGACTCATGTGGCCTTCACTAAGAATGAGCGGCTCTACTGCTTCGTGAAAAAACTGTTCTTCCAATTGCTCCCAAGCCAGCACAGGATCTTTTTGCGAAGCCACAAACAAAATAGGATAAGGCGCAAAGTTTAAGATCACCTCGCGATCAATGCGAATCTTCATACCCTCCAAAGCGGCAACAATACCTTGAGCTGAAGTACCTAAAGCCTCTTCTTTAACCTGCTTAAGCTCAGCATGAAACTTTTTTCGGTTTACCGGACGAAAAAGCATCGGAATAGAATTACGGACATATGATTTCGGATTGCGCTTTACTAAACTTATCGCCCGGTCGCGATTATGTTGACGCTCTTTACTGTCCGCCCTTGCGGTAGAATTCATCAAAACCATGCCTTTCAACATATCGGGATACCGATCAGCCAAAGCCAAAGCCACGTAACCACCCATGGAGTGCCCCACTACGATGGCACGACGAATTTTCAAATGATCGAGCATGGCTTTCACCACTTCCGCCATTTCTTCCATGCTATGCACATAAGCGAGGTTTTTACTTTCACCATGCCCGGGCAAATCGAGGCTAATGCAACGGTACTTTTTGGGTAAAGCTTCTATAATATCATTCCACATAAAGCGATTTTCCAAAAATCCATGTAGAAAAACTACCGCTGTTCCCTGCTCAGAATCGGATGCTTTAAATTGAGTGTTCTTATAGCTAAAGTCGAAATGCTGCAAAAGAAAAATTTTGACAAATTTAAGGAGAGTGATTCTAATACTCCTTTTTGGGATGCGCAAAAAAAACCGCCTTAATCTTTCGACCAAGACGGTTAATTATTTTGCTACAAATGGCCTAGCTATTCATATAGTCCTCAATTTCCTCAACTTCCTTAGGAATATCAATTGTCATATTTAGGTTATCCTTTTCACCGATAATAATATCGTCTTCGATGCGAATACCGATACCCTCTTCGGGAATATAAATTCCTGGCTCACAAGTGAAAGCATTGCCTACTTCCATTTTCACATCCCAATGACCTACATCATGCACATCTAAACCAATATAATGAGAGGTACCATGCATGAAATACTTTTTGTAAGCCGGCCACGCTGGGTCTTGATTCTTCACATCCGTTTTGTCAATTAATCCCAGTTGGATTAATTCAGCCGTCATTAAATCACCCACTTCCTTGTGGTATTCATGCAATTGATTACCCGGGCGCAATAAATCGAGGGATGTTTTTTGCACGCGTAAAACCGCGTTATACACCTCCGCTTGACGCTTGGTAAACTTGCCATTTACCGGAAAACAACGGGTTACATCGCTGGCATAATTGGCATACCAATTACCGCAATCGAAAAGCACTAAATCGCCGTCCTTGCATTCTCTATTATTCTCAATATAATGTAAAACGCAAGCGCTCGCGCCACTGGCAATAATGGGGGTATAACTGAAATCTGTAGCGCCGTTTCGTTTGTATTCGTGAATAAACTCCGCTTCCAGTTCGTATTCCATTACACCAGGTTTTAAGAACTTCATCACTCTTAAAAAAGCCTTGGTATTAATGGCAGAAGCTTTCGTCATTAAATCTATTTCAAGGGGCGACTTTATAGCACGTAAGCTGTGCATAATGGGCGCAGCACGTTCATACTCCTGCAAGGGATACTTTTCCGTAAGCATCTTGCGAAAGCGATCGTCGCGCGTTTCCACGGGAGAAGTGGCACGTAAATGCTCGTTCGAGTTTAAATAAACGGACTTCGCTTGGCAGATCACTTCTCTTAAAACCTTGTCGAATTCGCTTAGCCAATAAATAGTTTGCACTCCACTTACTTCCGTTGCCTGCTTTTTGCTCAGTTTTTCCCCTTCCCAACGAGCAATTTGATCGTTGGTTTCTACTAAGAATAAGATTTCTTTATGATAGGAATTAAAAGCATCTGGGAAAACCACCAAAATACTCTCTTCTTGGTCTACGCCAGATAAGTAAAATAAATCGCGATTTTGCACGAAGGGCAAGGTACCATCGGCGTTAGTGGGCATTATATCGTTGGCATTAAAAATAGCCATCGCTCCGGCGGGCAGATGCGTCGCCAAACGTTTACGGTTTTCTATAAACAGCTTAGAATCAATTGTATCGTATCTCATGCTAAATATTTGATGTATCGCAAAGGTAAGAAGATAGGCTGCTCTCGCAATTTCTAAGCAATAGGAGTTCTTGTAATCATTCTAAATAAATTTAGGCGTTGGCATGTCCTCTGTACTTGTTAAATTTGCGGAAACACAGAACACCGCAAAAAAAATGGCAAACTCAGGGCTTTTAGGCTCATCCATCGCTAAAAAGTATTGGATGTCGCTTACCGGATTATTCTTAATATCCTTCTTAATCGTACACCTACTAGGCAATTTGCAACTGCTCGACCTCAGTAAAGAAGGGCAAGAACAGTTTAACATCTACGCTAAATTTATGACGAGTTTTCCGCTCATTAAAATAACGAGCTACTTTTTGTATGCTAGTATTTTATTTCACGCAGTAGATGGAATATACCTCGCCATGCAAAACCGCAAAGCCCGTCCCGAGCGCTATGCAAGCTACAAGCCCAATCGTAATTCTATTTGGGCATCGCGCAATATGGGTCTTTTAGGCACAATTATTTTGGCCTTTATCATCTTACATATGAGCCAATTTTGGTACACCATGCACTGGGGCGAAATTGGTATCGATGCCAACGGAAACAAAGACCTAGCTACCGTTGTTATTCAAACCTATCAAGATGGAACTGCTGGTTTAATTATGGTATTACTCTATTTAATTGCCATGGCCGCCGTAGCTTTTCACTTGTACCACGGTTTTCAAAGCGCTTTCCAAACCTTAGGCATTAACCACAGTCGTTACACACCAATAATTAAAACCGTTGGCGCTGCATTTTCGATTATTGTGCCCTTGGCCTACGCTATCATTCCCGTATTTGTATTAATGGCAAAAAATTAAAAGATAGATTATGAAGTTAGATTCTCGCATTCCCGAAGGCCCATTAGAAAAAAAATGGCAAAATCACAAAGCCAATATTCGTCTCGTAAACCCCGCCAATAAAAGAAATATCGACGTAATTATTATCGGTACAGGCTTAGCCGGTAGCTCTGCTGCTGCTTCCCTTGCGGAGATGGGCTATAATGTAAAGGCCTTCTGTTTTCAAGATTCTCCTCGTCGTGCGCACTCAATCGCCGCACAAGGAGGTATTAATGCCGCTAAAAATTATCAAAACGATGGCGATTCTGTGTATCGTCTTTTCTACGATACCATTAAAGGAGGCGACTACCGCTCGCGCGAAGCCAACGTTTACCGATTGGCCGAGGTATCTGCTAATATTATTGATCAAGCGGTAGCGCAAGGGGTTCCCTTCGCACGTGAATACGGCGGAAATCTCGATAACCGCTCTTTTGGTGGCGTGCAGGTAAGTCGTACTTTCTATGCGAAAGGTCAAACTGGGCAGCAATTATTATTAGGTGCTTATTCGGCTTTAAGCCGTCAAATTTCGAAAGGCAAGGTGAAATTATACAACCGCCATGAAATGCTTGATGTAGTTACCGTTGACGGTAAAGCACGCGGAATTATCGCCAAAAACTTAGTAACGGGTAAAGTAGAGCGCTTCGGAGCACACGCAGTAGTTATTGCCTCGGGTGGTTACGGCAACGTTTTCTATCTTTCTACCAACGCCATGGGATCCAATGGCTCTGCCGCTTGGAAAGCGCATAAAAGAGGTGCTGCTTTTTCTAACCCTTGTTTCACGCAAATTCACCCCACTTGTATTCCCGTTTCTGGCTCGCACCAATCTAAGCTTACGCTGATGAGTGAGTCGCTGAGAAACGACGGTAGAATTTGGGTACCCAAAGATCTTAAAGATGCCGAAGCGATTCGCGAAGGCAGATTGAAAGCAACCGATCTTCCTGAAGAAAAAAGAGACTATTACCTCGAACGCCGCTACCCAAGTTTCGGGAACCTAGTACCGCGCGATGTAGCTTCACGTGCCGCCAAAGAGCGTTGCGATGAAGGTTTCGGCGTAAACAAAACAGGAGAAGCCGTTTATTTAGATTTTGCTGCTGCCATTGAGCGTTACGGTAAAACGGAAGCCAATATCCAAGGTATCGACAACCCTACTAAAGAGCAGGTTAAGGAGCTAGGAACCAAAGTGGTGGAAGCCAAATACGGTAACCTTTTCGCTATGTACGAGAAAATCGTAGACGACAATCCTTACCAAACGCCAATGATGATTTACCCCGCGGTACACTATACCATGGGGGGATTATGGGTAGATTATAACTTAATGACCAATGTACCGGGTTTATTTGCTCTGGGTGAAGCTAACTTCTCCGATCACGGCGCCAACCGCTTGGGAGCTTCGGCCCTAATGCAAGGTTTAGCTGATGGTTATTTCGTAATTCCTTACACCATTGGCGATTACCTTTCAGAAGAAATTAGAACAGGCGCTATTGATACCAATCACGAGGCATTTGCTACTGCAGAAGCTGAAGTAAATGAAACCATCGACAAACTTTTGAATAAGACTACTAAAAAGCACTCCGTAGATCATTATCACCGTGCCCTCGGTAAAATTATGTGGGATAAATGTGGTATGGCCCGTAATGCGCAAGGTTTACAAGAAGCGATTAAAGACATTAGCGCTTTAAGAGCCGAGTTCTGGGAGAGTGTAAACGTTCCTGGATCTAAAAATGAAATGAATCCTGAGTTGGATAAAGCCATGCGCGTGGCCGACTTTATGGAATTAGGCGAGTTAATGTGCCAAGATGCGCTTACACGAGAAGAATCTTGTGGAGGCCACTTTAGAGAAGAATTTCAAACGGAAGAAGGTGAAGCACTGCGTCGCGACGAAGAGTTTGCCTTTGTTAGCTCTTGGCAATACACCGGCAACCCGAGTGAAGCCGAGCTCATTAAAGAGGATTTGATCTTCGAAAATGTTGAATTGAAAACACGCAGCTACAAGTAAAATTGGCGTCGAGCCCTAAAAAATTAGAAGCATGGATTTAAAATTAAAAATTTGGCGTCAAGCTAATACCAACAGTAAAGGAAGCTTAAAAGACTATCAAGTTAAGAATGTAAGTGCCGACAGCTCTTTCTTAGAAATGATGGATCAGCTCAACGAAGAATTAATTGACAAAGGCGATGATCCCGTTGCTTTCGATCACGATTGCCGCGAAGGTATTTGCGGTATGTGCTCGATGCACATTAACGGCGAACCGCATGGACCAGAGTCTGGCACCACAACTTGCCAGCTACACATGCGTAAATTTAAGGATGGCGATACTATTTATGTAGAGCCATTCCGCGCCAAAGCTTTTCCTGTATTAAAAGATTTAGCAGTAGATCGTGCCGCCTTAGATCGCGTTATTCAAGCCGGCGGTTTTGTATCGGTTAACACTTCGGGTAATACCCTTGATGCTAATGCTATTCCAGTGCCCAAAGCAGATGCAGATGCTGCCTTTAATGCAGCTACCTGTATTGGTTGCGGAGGCTGTGTGGCCGCTTGTCCTAATGCATCGGCGATGTTATTTGTTTCGGCCAAGGTTTCACAGCTATCGCTTCTACCGCAAGGTAAAGTGGAAGCCAAAGAACGCGTGACTAATATGGTAAACCAAATGGACTTAGAAGGTTTTGGTAACTGCTCTAATGTTGGCGCTTGCGCAGAAGAATGCCCCGTAGGAATTTCTTTAGAAAATATCGCTCGCTTAAACCGTGAGTACTTAAGCGCCAGTTTAACTAGCAGTAAATAAGAATTTTTGCCATTGCAAAAGCCCTGCAAAAGCCCTGTTTAATGAACAGGGTTTTTTTTTGAACTATAATAAGTGCTTGCTTTTAACCTTTTAGCCAATTTTATTTCAAGCATTAATATGTACTTTTGCCCCTTAAATAATTAACCACTTTGTCTGAAGCGCTAGTAGTCATACCAACCTATAACGAAAAGGAAAATATCGAGCGAATTATTCGCACGGTCTTCGCCTTACACTCTGACTACCATGTTTTAATAGTAGATGACAACTCGCCCGACGGGACGCAAGAAATTGTAAAACACCTACAAGGCGAATACGAACACAAACTTTTCCTTCTGCCAAGAGCAGGAAAGCAAGGTTTGGGCACTGCTTATCTAGCTGGTTTCAGTTGGGCCTTAGAAAGAAATTATCAGTTTATCTTTGAAATGGATGCCGATTTTTCGCATGACCCTAAAGACTTAGAGCTGCTTTATAAAACCTGTAAGGAAGAGCAATTTGGGATGGCCATAGGTTCGCGCTATGTTAAGGGAGTGAACGTGGTAAACTGGCCAATGAGTCGAGTACTCCTCAGCTATTTCGCCTCGCGCTACGTGCGAATAATTCTCCGAATTCCCGTAGAAGACACTACTGCTGGTTTTGTATGCTTTCGCAGAGAAGTGCTTGAAAAAATGAATTTTAAAAAAATTCGTTTCGTAGGCTATGCCTTTCAAATCGAAATGAAGTTTATTACGCACAAATTAGGATTTAAAATAAAGGAAGTGCCTGTTATTTTTACCGACCGAACCTTAGGAACCTCCAAAATGAGTTCGGGTATTATTAACGAAGCCGTTTTTGGCGTTCTTAAGTTAAAGCTTCGGAGTCTATTGCGACGCCACCAATAACCTGCTTTTTTACAATGAAAAGGAAGATTTTAATTAAAAATGCCCGTCTGGTAAACGAAGGGCAAACCATTGAAAGTGATTTATTTATTGAGGATGGCCGTATTGTAAAAATAGCCCCCAACCTTAGTCAACGCGATAGTGAAACCCAAATTATTGACGCCGCTGGAAGCTACGTGCTTCCCGGAATTATAGATGACCAAGTTCACTTTCGTGAGCCGGGCCTTACCCATAAAGGGGATATCTACAGCGAGTCGCGTGCTGCCATTGCCGGAGGAATTACTTCTTATATTGAGCAACCCAATACTAAACCTGCCGCTACTACCCTAGAAAAGTTAGAAGCTAAATATACTATTGCGGCCGAGAAGTCATTCGCTAACTATGCCTTTAATATTGGTGGCGCGAATAATAATCTCGAAGAACTTAAAAAAGTAGATCCCCGCTGGGTACCAGCCGTAAAAGTTTTTATGGGCAGTAGCACTGGTAATATGCTAGTTGACGATCTAAAAGCTTTGGAAGGAATCTTCTCGCAAGTAAATCTCCCAATCATTACACACTGCGAAGACGAAGCCACTATAAAAGCCAATCTTGCGGAAGCAGAAGCCAAATATGGAGAGGCCATCCCTATGTCTATGCACCCTTTAATTCGCAGTCGTGAGGCCTGTTATAAATCGTCAAGCCTTGCGGTAGAATTAGCCAAGAAATTCGGAAGCCGCTTGCATGTATTCCATATTAGCACTGCCGAGGAGTGCGAGCTTTTCGACAATAAACTACCGCTAGCGGAAAAGAAAATTACCGCAGAAGCCTGTATCCATCACTTATGGTTCAACAGTGACCATTATGCCGAAAAAGGGAGTCTTATAAAATGGAACCCATCTGTAAAAGATGAATCCGACCGTCAAGCTATTTTTAATGCTGTATTAGACGGACGTATCGACGTAATTGCGACCGACCACGCCCCGCATACCTTAGAAGAAAAAAACAATCCTTACCTATCTGCCCCGAGCGGTGGACCCTTGGTACAACATGCGGTTCCTGCGATGATGGAATTTGTGCGCGACGACAAAATGAGCATAGAAATGCTGGTAGAGAAAATGTGTCACAACCCCGCTATTTTATTCAATATTAAAGAACGTGGTTATTTAAGAGAAGGCTATTGGGCCGATATCTGTATCGTAGATCCATCGCGTCCTTGGCGCGTAAGCAAAGACAATATCCTTTCGAAATGCGGCTGGTCGCCCTTTGAAGAAACCACCTTTAGAGCGCGAGTTACGCATACTTTAGTAAATGGTAGCCTCGTGTATGAAAACGGAAAAGTTTCCGAAAACAAAGCCGCCCAAAGACTAGAATTTGATCGCGAAGTTTAAATATCATCTTTTTCTTGGCCTGGCCTTTTTAACGGCCTGCGCCCCTGAGGCGCCTAAGAAAACCGCGGATGTTCCCGACTGGGTTATTTCCGAGGACAAGATGATTGCCATTTTAACCGATGTTCATATTATTGAAGGTTCTCGCATTGGTAAAAAAGTTTTAGGTGATTCTCTTTATGCCCTAGATCATTATATGAAACTTTGGGAGAAGCATCATATTCGGGAATCGCAGTACGATAGTTCTTTTCGTTTTTACTCGCGTAATGCCGAGAAAATGGATGTTCTTTACGAGCAGGTACTCACCAATTTAAGTACGATGAGTAGCGCCGTAGAAGGCGAAATTGAAAGGGTGACAGAGCCAGAAATTGGCGCATCAAACTCTCAGGTAGAGGTGATTGACACGACCGAAGTTACTCCAGAACTAGAAAAAGATTCGAGCGCCACCCAAAAGAAAACTGCTATTTCTGTTGATAAAAGCTAGCTAAATCGGCAATCGATTTTTCCACGGGAATAAATTCATGGTTCAGAGCTTGTCTTACCTTATCATTTTCATAATAATAGAAACCTAATGAAGTTCGCGCCGTTTCTTTCGTTACCAATGGCGCCTTGCCTGTTATTCTGCTTTTTAAGGCTTCCCAACGCCATGCGAGTGCGCTCATCCACGGTTTTACTTCAGTTTGAGGTCCCTTTACACCTAAGGCCTCCGCCATCATCGCAAAGACTTCTTGATAGGAGCGGTTTTCCGAAACTATTACAAAGCGTTCCCCTTCTATATCCGTCGTGGCCAAACGCAACATGATTGCGGCAACATCACGTACATCTACAAAACCGTTTATGCCTTTGGTATAATAATTAAATCCTTCGGCAATATTTTTAATTAAAGCAGCTGAGCCCTGCGACCAATTACCCGGACCGAGAATTATGGTGGGGTTAACAATGGCTACCGCTAAACCTTCTTCTCTACCGCGCCATACCTCCATTTCGGCAGCGTGCTTACCAATGGCGTAGTTTGAATTCTCGTCACTATCAATCCAAAAGCTATTTTCATTTAGGTGATTTTCGCCTGGCTTACGCCCCAAAGCCGCCACGCTGCTAACGTGAATAAACTTTTTAACCTTAGCGACTAAGGCCGCATTAATAACATTTGCGGTAATTTTTGGATTATCGACCACGGTACTTTGAAAATCGCGCGGGTTAAAGCTTACCGTGGCGGCGCAGTGCATAATAATATCGATACCGGGAAGAATAGTATATAAATCGCTGCCATCTAAAAGGTCGACCTCCTGCCATATTATTTTGGCAAATAGAGTTTCTGCCTCCTTGCTATAATAGGAAAAGACCTTCAGTAAAAACTCCTTATTAGATTGGGCCCGATGCAGTACTACAACTTCTTCCTTTTGCAAAAGCAAACTGTAAACCACATGTGAACCTACTAAACCAGTTGCTCCGGTTACCGCATACCGCATCTATAATTTTTAGGCGAAGGTAGCCAAGAAATTAATTTCAGCCATTTTTTCGCATATAATGCTACTAAATGTGTCGATATAAAAAAATACCCCCTAAAATTTATAGGGCTTTCCAGCGCTAAGCTCTAATTTTGTGGGCCTTTAAGTAGAACAATGAGCAATTTTGTAGAAGAATTAAGCTGGCGTGGCATGTTGCACGACGCCATGCCTGGAACCAAGGAACAACTAGCCAAAGAAATGACCTCCGCTTATGTGGGTATTGACCCTACAGCAGACTCTTTACACATCGGTCACTTAGTTAGTATCATGATGTTGAAGCACTTCCAAAATGCCGGCCACAGGCCCTTAGCGCTTATTGGTGGAGCAACAGGAATGATTGGTGATCCATCCGGCAAAAGCAAAGAGCGTAACCTCCTAGATGAAGCCGCTTTGCGTCACAACCAAAATGCTATCAAAGAGCAATTGCGCCTTTTCCTCGACTTCGATAGTGAAGCAGACAATGCGGCGATTTTGGTTAACAATTACGACTGGATGCGCGATTTCACCTTCTTGGATTTCATCCGTGATATCGGTAAGCACCTTACCGTAAATTACATGATGGCCAAAGATTCGGTTAAGAAACGTCTTAGCGGCGAGGGTGAGGGCATGTCTTTTACCGAGTTTACTTATCAGCTAGTACAAGGCTTCGATTTCTTGCACCTCTACCGTGAGTACAATTGCAAAATTCAAATGGGCGGTTCCGATCAGTGGGGAAATATCACTACTGGCACCGAATTAATTCGTCGCAAAGAAAGCGGGGAAGCCTTCGCGCTAACTTGTCCTTTAATTACCAAAGCCGACGGTGGCAAATTCGGTAAAACAGAAGAAGGAAACATCTGGCTTTCGGCCGAATATACTAGCCCTTATACCTTTTACCAATTTTGGCTAAACACCAGCGATGCCGACGCGGAGAAGTATATTAAAATATTCACCATGCTGGGGCAAGAAGAGATTGCGCAACGTGTTGCGGAACATAACGAAGCGCCTCATCAAAGGGACTTACAGCGCAAATTAGCGGAAGAAGTAACCACTATGGTACACGGCGCTAAGGAGTTGGAAATGGCCGTTAAAGCTTCCGATATCTTATTTGGCAGGAGCACCGAGGAAGACTTAAAAACTCTTGGTGTTCGCACCTTGCTAGAAATTTTTAGCGGCGTACCCCAATTTGAAATTAAAAAGGAACTCTTAAGCGAAGGCTTAGATATCATTACCCTCCTTGCGGAAGAAACGCAGGTATTTAGCTCTAAGGGTGAAGCCCGCAAAATGCTGCAGGCCAATGGAGTTAGCCTCAACAAGGTCAAGGTTTCCCTAGATAAGCAAGTGGATATGAGCGATACTATTGCCGATCAATATTTATTAGCTCAAAAAGGAAGAAAGAATTATTTCTTGATAAAGTTAGTATAGGCTAACTTGAGTTTTATAAAATTTAAAAGGGGGACTGATTTAACAGTCCCCCTTTTTGTTGCTATCAAACTAATTTAAATTCTTAAGCTTAGGGACATTACAGGGCCAGATTCTCCAGGAGAATTTCTTCCATCACCTCGCGCTGTTGGTCGGTAGCTTTGTAGAAATAGGTAATTTTAAACTCGCCGTCTTCCCAGCTATCCTTAACTTTAGGAGCAGTGATAGTATGACCATTAGTTATTACTGCATAAGGACTGGTGGAACCCCGAAAAACCATAATCACGCGAAAGTCTTTTTCATCTGCGGAAGTGCGGTTATTTTCGCGAATTACAAAGGCATTTAAATCGCCGTAGGAAATCTCTTCCGCATTGTGCAACTCCCATAAAGCCTGAAAACGCTCTTGCTGTTCATTGCGGTTTTTTACAGTAAATATTTTTGAAATCTCTTCTTCAGGAATGCTGCGCTCCTCAATATTAGTTTGATAGATATAGGCCTGAATAATTCCTCGGTAAGAGTTTTCACCACGAAAGGCTTCAATCGTATCGATTTCATAAAGCTTCAAGGGTAAAATACTCTTGCCAATTACTTTTCCCTCTTTATTAAGCAATTTCCGTCCTGCTAAAATCTCTTTATCGGCAAAATCAGCCGCTGTAAAATAAACCTCTTTGCGCGCTTTGTACCAACCATCATCGCCTTCAAAGCTGTAAAAGGATTCGCCTGCTTCCAATTCAAAGCTTTTTTCTCCCCGCGGTTTTTCAGAGAAAGCGGTCTTTTCTTCGGTTAGCTGAGCGCTTAAAAATTGAGAACCCAAAAGGGCTAATGCCAAGAATGTGTTTTTCATAAAATTTTTATGCTTTCGCAAGATGCTTACTCTGCCATAACGCAGACCTTGCTCTTATCGTTTGTTAAATGTACTATTTAAAAGAGGCCTAAAATTAGGGCCTTAGGTTCTAAGAAACCATCAAATTACAACCACGCACTTCTGCACGATCAAAACGTCCCAGTATTTCAAAGCAACCACCCTTATGGAGACGTACTAAATCTTGGGTTTCGATAAAGGCGCAGCTATCTATATTGGCTAAATCTATAATATTTAGACCTCCCGTTTTCCCCAATTTTACAGAACTAAATGGGTCCTCCAACTGCCGAGCGGAAACGCGCATCCAAGGCGGACATTCAAAAAGCCCATGGCCCTTGCTATAAGCCTGGGAGAATAATTCCGTCATCCCATACTCGGAGTGAATCGCGCTCACTTGAAAGCTCGTTTTCAAAATGTCATGTAAATCGCTTCGTATCATTTCCTTGCGCCGCCCTTTCATTCCGCCCGTTTCCATAATAATACTGCCCGCTAAATTTTGCGGGTATCCTTCCGCCAAATCCAATAAGGCAAAGCTTACACCCAGTAAAAGTATCGGCACGTTGGCCTTCTTTTTTTCGGTTAAAAGCGCAGTCAATTCTTCCAGATTGTTAAGAAAAAAACCCGAATCTCCATCTTTCGAGTGATTGATAAAATCTTGCGCCATCCTAATTAAAGAAGAACCCGATCGTTCTAGATAAGAAGGCAAAAGGGCGGCAATGAAAAATTCATCTTTCTGAGGATAAAATGACTTGAAGATAGTGCGGCAAACCTCATCGTAGAAGTTGACATCGTGCACCAAGTGCCTGCTGCTTCCATAGCCTCCTGTGCCAGAGCTTATAAATTGCTCGGGGGCAGATGCGCTAAACAGACTTACCGACTGCGATTTAAAAAAGTCGATCGGCATAAAGGGAATGTCTTCCAAGCTTGAAACCTTTGCGGGATTCAGGCCTAAAAGCTCTATCCACCGGCGGTACACGGGATTGTGTTCTGCCTGCAGCTGGAAGACAGCCAAAGCATTTTCCGCGAAATCCAACGCAGTCGTCCTTAAAATCGTATTTTTAAGGCGACCATAATCGGATAACTTTATTGCTTGATGAACGTTAGTAAACATATGCGAATTAACCCTACAAAACTACTACTCTTAATTGGTCTTGGACTTGCTTTTGTTAGCTGTGAGCAAAATCAAAAATTTGTAGACCAACCCAATTTGCAGTGGCGAACGGCCAAAATAAAATACTTGGGCGATAGTGCGGATAATCGAAGGGTAATTGACCTTACGGTTTACTTTACGGATGGCGATGGCGACATTGGTCGCGAAGATCTAAACGGTAGTAATGATACTTGTATTTTAAGCGATTACGCGAGCTTTTTAGAACGCTTCGACCTCTTTATCTACTATTACGAAAAAGTGAATGGCCAGTTCCGCCAAATCCCCCCTAGCGATAGTTGTTTGCCCTTCCATAACATCCTACCAAACCTTAGCCCTATTGGTCAAAATAAAACTTTAGAAGGCGATATCACCACGCCCTTCGACTATTCGAACTATCCTTTAAATACTACTGATTCGATAAAGTTTGAACTGCAACTAATAGACATTGCCGGCAACAAAAGCACCCGTATTAGCAGTCCGGCTATTGGGATTTAATTTTGCAGATCGCTCGAAGAAAGGGTACTACTAATATTGGCGGCATGGTCGGCAATCCTTTCCATTTCTGCTAGCAAATCGCTGTAATACATTCCACTCTGAATACGGTATTTACCTTTTTCAACTTTCTCTATATAATCTGCCTTGAGCGCTGCAAAAAGCTTATTAATTTCGCGCTCAACCTTTACCGAGCTTTCATAATAATCTTTATCATCCGAGCTGTCAATTATCTTTACCATTAAGTCCAGACTTTGCGAAACTAGCTGTGATAAGCGCAACACACTATTCCGCATTTCAGGGGTGAAGTAGGCTTTCTGCTCTTTGCGATTGGTGAGATTGCGGCTCACCTCTAAATAAATATCCCCAATGCGCTCTAAATAATTGGCTACGTTTAACATCGCTCGCACTCGATTATTCCCAAAAGTGCTCAACTCACTCTGACTAATCTTACTAAGGTAATTAGAGATTTCCATTTCCATACGATCGGAAATGTCTTCGTATTTCTCCAGTTTCTCTACGTATTGATTCAGCTTCTTTTCATCCATTTCTACAATTAGCAGTGGTATATACTTGTAAGCCTTGCGAATTAAATCGCCAAAATTAAGTAGCTCTTTACGGGCTTCGAGCATCGAAAGTTCGGGAGTTGCCATTAAGCCGCTTCCAATATAATCGAGGTTAAAAAGCTCATCTTCTGTATTGCGCGAGGGCACCATCCAAGTGGCAATCCGCACTAAAAGCGGTACAAAATTTAAGAAGAGCAGAAGGTTAAAAAGATTAAATAAGGTGTGGAACAAACTTAAAGACAGAGCCATTACCGTATCGTCTTTATAAGGATTTCCATTAAAAATTAGCTCACTCAAAACTGCTATAAAGTTGAGGAAAAAAGGAAAAAGTAAAATGGCCCAAAGTACCCCTAGCACATTAAAAATTAGATGTATCCTAGCCGCACGCTTAGCGTAAACATTCGCTACTACGGCTGCTATATTAGCAGTAATGGTGGTACCTATATTTTCCCCTAAAATAATGGCCGCAGCTAAAGGAAAGGAGACAAAGCCTTCTGCGGTAAGCACCAAAGTGAGGGCAATAGCCGCGCTAGAGGATTGTAAAAAGAAGGTTACTACTGTGCCCAGTAGTACAAATAATATTGTTAAAAGTAAAGCAGATAAATAGCTGCTACCTTCGTAATTGAACTGCTTTAAAAAATTTAAAGCTTCCATGTTCGCTTGCCAGTCGGGCAAGGACTCACGCATGAAAGAAAGGCCTAAAAAAAGGATGGCGAAACCAAAGATTGCTTCACCGTATAAGCGCAGTTTTTCTTTAGACAAAAAGATAAGAGGAAATGCTAAAGCCAAAATGGGAAGACTTAATTGTGAAATCGAAAACTTACCCATCCCTAAAACCGCCACAATCCAAGCGGTAACTGTGGTACCCAAGTTGGCACCCATAATAACACCCACCGACTGTTCTAAAGTAATCAGTCCGGCATTAACAAAGCTCACAATCATTACCGTCGTTGCCGAGGACGATTGCAAAATTCCCGTAACACTAAAACCTGTAAACACCCCAATTCCCCTGCTTGCTGTCATAGTACGTAAAGTACTGCGCAGCTTGGCCCCCGCTACTTTTTGAATAGCTTCGCTCATCACCTTCATCCCGTAGATAAAGAGACCTAGGGCACCAATAATGGAGAGTATATTTAAGATCGGGAAATTCAAGTTTTCCAGTAATTAAAAAAAGGGGCCCCAAAAGAGCCCCTTTCCTTTTGTATATTCAAATTATTAACGAATAACCAACTTACGAGTTAGGCTATAATCGGCAGTTTTAATATTTAGCATATAAACACCAGCTGCTAAAGCTTCAGTATTTACTCTAAGTTCTAAATCAGTGCTGCTTACTGTTTTAACCAACTGGCCATTAACATTGCGTACTTCAATTGTTTTTTCGGCATTGTTAGATGAGCTAATGGTAAAGTATGTGCTAGCCGGGTTAGGGTAGATACTTAAAATATCATTCCTTAAATCATTTAAGCTAAAGTTAGGATTCACGTCTCCAGGACTTCCAACATCGCCATTAATGCTTGAGTAAGCACCATTGTTTCCGCCAGAGGAATTACCTAAATACATCCCACTCATATCAAACTCAAGTGATACACCTGCGTTAACTGCAGCGCCATCGTAGGAAACGCTAGAAATTAAGCGACCACCATCATCGTATAAGAATACCGCATCACCATTAGAACTTAATCCGCTGAAACCGTTAAACTGGTTATCGGTATTAAGAACGATTAGGTTATTTCCTGTTTGTCCCCATTCTGCAATCCAATCGCTAACATCAAGAGTGCTAGCGGCATCTAAGAAAATAGCAGCTTCACCAGCAGGTAAAGAAACGCTAGTCCCAATGGTATGAGTTCCAGCAGTAGCGCTTTCATCATCCCAGCTAAAGCCGTTGAAATCTACGGCATTATTACCGCTATTTCTAACTTCAAACCAGTCACCATCAATAGATGCTGGTATGGTAGAACCTGCGCTGGGCATTACTTCGCTAATGTATAAGCTTGGTAAGGTAACCGGAATAATATCCATGGTATCACGTGGGAAGATTTGGTAACCTTCGTCGTGAGGAACAGAAGAGTCAAACTGTCCACCAGCACCTATAACATCGAAGTAACCCGTGGGAGCCGTCGAACCATCGATATCCGTATCACTATCGATACGCATTACTAGTGTATCTACACCATTGGTAATATCTAGGTTTACACTAGAACCTGGGAAAGCAGGCCATCCAGCAGGATTTACTAGGTAAAAACCATTTAAACGGATATACTCACTTTCGGTGCTTTCATCTAGGGTGAAAACTTGAGTAGGTTGCTTTAGGATTCTATTAGTAGCTAAAACGGTGATGGAGTCTACTTTTAATTCGGTAAGACCATTGTAAAAATCAACCACACCTGAAACGCGAATCGAATCGCCGCGATTTACCTGATACCCACCTGGCTCATCTACAAAGTTGAAAATATTCATACCCCCGGTGTTATCGTAAATGTAAAAGCTATAGCCCGCATTGCCATCAAAGTCATCTGTGTAAACAGTTCCCACAATTTTACACTCTACTCCTAAAGAATCCGCGATAAAATCCGCGTCTACTGATTTTAGATCGATAATATCATATAAAGGGATAATTTGATCATTATCCTCTATAATTAGGTGAATAGAATCTAACATACCGATGGCAAGGTTGGCAGAAGCGCTAACCATATGAACGTATAAAGTTTCATTACCCTCTAAAATAGCATCATCGATAATAGTAAAAATAAAACCAGTAGAATCTTCTCCCGCAGGGATAACAAGATCTAATATACCCATGGCATTTGGCATCGGCGTCACAGTACCATCAGCGGCAGTTAAACCTAGCCCTGGTGTAAGCATAATGCTCAAAGTATCGGTGGTAGAAGATACGGGGTTTATATTTACTTCTACTGTAAAAGTGCCTGCCGCTTCCGAAACCAAAGTACTCGGAGCGGTAACAAAGTTTGCCGTCGCAACCATTGGAGTAGTGTTAACACAAGTAGAACTGTGCGCACCAAAGAAAGTAAAAGTGTTACTGGGATTCACGATCCATTCGGTGGCACCAATTGCCCAATCGGTTTGTCCAGCAGAAATATTCATATTTCTAACCAAAGTATGATTCGCCGTAGAACCTGAACCGACAGGCCAGCTTGAACCTGGATCAATACCAATAACGCCAATAATATCGAGCGTATCATTCAAGGTGGTATCTACTAAGAAAAGGGCATCATCACCATTATAGTGCGCTACCGATGGGAAAGCAAGGGCCGTGTCAGCAACAGCTAACATTATGGGGTCTGCTTGGGTAGTTGCTATGGTATAAACATCACCCGACGCAATGGTACCGCTTAGGTTAAAGCTATTGGTAAAACTACCACCGTTGCCCGATAAGTAAACTTGGTAAGGACCTAGGTCTAAAGGAGCATTGGTAGGATTGTAAATCTCAAAACCCTTGTTATTGCCGCTACCCTCTATATATTCTGAAAAGAAAGGTTTGGTGCAAGGAAGAGCAACACACATGGAAGCATGAGCGCCTAAGAAACTAAAAGTATTAGAAGGATGAACTGACCACTCGGTAGCACCAATGGTCCAATCAGTTTGGCCCATATTAATTGAAGTGTCTCTTACTAAAGTGTGGTTAGCCGTTGAACCCGAACCCACTATCCAACTAGAACCAGGATCAATACCAATAACGCCAATAATATCAAGAGTATCATTTATGGTGGTATCTACTAAAAATAAAGCATCGTCACCATTAAAATGGGCAACCGATGGGAATGCAAGAGCCGTGTCTGCAAGACCCAACATTATCGGGTCAGCTTGAGTAGTAACTATAGTATAAACATCACCTGATGCAAGAGTACCACTTAAGTTAAATTCATTGGTGAAGACACCCCCGTTACCGGATAAGAAAACTTTATAGGGACCTAAGTCTAAAGGAGCGCCGGTAGGGTTATAAATTTCAAAGCCTTTGTTGTTGCTGCTTCCTTCGATATACTCAGAGAAGAAAGGTTTAGAACATGGAGTTACTGCTACTGCAGTAAACTGACTTAAAGCTAAAGTTTGAGTTGCGATGTTATCGCCAGAAGTACCACCATTGCCATTGGCAAAATTAATAGCCGCATAAACGGTAGCATTAGCAGGAGGGTTTGCACCAGGATTCCAGTCGAAGGTCCAGGTCCTCATACCCATGCTTGATGAAGTTCCAGAAAAAGTATGTGTAGCATAACTACCATTAATCTGTGCACCTGAACCAGCTGAACTTAATGAACCCACGTGTCCAGCAGCATCTTCAACAGAGGCCTGAAAGCCAATGGTACCAGAACTGGTAGACCCGTCATTAGCGGTTATCGTTACCGTGTAAGTAGTATTAGCCTGATATCCGCTCGCGGGGATATTAGTAGTTATACTTACAGTTTGATTGGTTATTGAGCCAGAAGAATGACAACTTGCACAAGTTGAAGAACTTTGCGGAGAGCCATTTCTGCCAACCGGAGCGCCGCCAGAATTGGTAAAGCCCTGATAACTAATTAAGCTTGCCCCAATCGTAGCAAATAAAACGGATAACTTTTTAATTTTCATTGTTGGAATTTAAGATGCAAATGTAAGATTTTGCAAAGAGTTAAATAGTCAGGAAGATTAAGGTATCATTAAATAAACTTCCTCTCTTAATTAGACTAATAGAAACCATAGGTGTAACCGTAAGATACCGCTACCCCAGGAGCTAAGCCAGTGAATTTCCATTGATCAGCCTCGAAAGCTTGAAAAAAATTTTCGCGACGATCGTTTAATAAATTGGTGACTTTTATATTTAGGGCAGACTTACCATCTTTTAAAAATCGATTGTTTACAGTTAGGTTTAAGCTTTGGAAAGGTTGGTTGTAAATAACTGGAGCAAGGTTACCCCCCTACAATTTCTATAGTGGGACTTTAACATTATTGAAGAATCCTGCACTTAAACCACTTTCCACTTTATAATCACTAAAGCTGGCAGTAAAAATAAAAGCTAGCCGGCAGCTGCGGGGCGCTACGCGAGCGCGGTGCAGCGAGATTGCGGGAATACCGCAAAAATTTAGAGCTTCATAGAAAAGCCGAGCGAGATCACACGCTGAGGACGCAAGCGAGTGAAAATCTGGTCTTCGGCCTTAAAGCCTCTAAAAACTTGCTCCCTTTCGTCATTTAATAAGTTGGAGGCCTTAAGCGACAAGCGCATACGGTCTTCCTTACCAAAAGATTTACCCAACGATAAATTGAGACTGTGGAAGGGCACCGAAAAAACATCGGCCCGGTTGCCAAAGCCAACAAAGAGCAGGGTTGGTCCTTGCACATTGTAGTACACCCCGTATTCAAACTTATTTTCGGGATTGAGATAAGAGAAGCCCGCGTTAACTACATATGGGGCTTGGCCAGCCATCACCCGGCTGTTTTGTACTTCTTCGCCGCTGCGGGCGCTGAAGTCCCGTGAGCGAAACTCGGACTCCGAAAGACTAATTTCGGAGCGGTTAACGGTGACATTGGTGTTAAAGCTATAGCGCTCTAGGCTAGAGCTAACAAAGGCAAGTGATTTGCGCACTTCAAACTCCAAACCGATCATAGTGGCATCTCCTACGTTGCGAGCTTGAAATGAACCCGGATCAGCAAGGTACTGTACCATCTCAATGGGCCTATCAAAGCGCTTGAAGAAGGCACTAATAGAAAACATTTGCCCCAATTCTTGGAAGAGTTCCCAGCGCAGGTCGAGGTTGATGATGCGCGTCGACTCGAGATTACCATCCCAAAGCAGTTCTTGACCACCATTGGTAGTTTCGGTAAGCATACTACCAATAAAGGTACGTCCAGTAATTGGGTCTAAGATTTCCGCAAAAGACATTTCTTTAAAGGTAGGGCGAGCGATAGTTTGCGAAGCCGAGAAACGTAAGTTTTGCATCTCGCTCAGGGCG
Source organism: Schleiferiaceae bacterium (assembly GCA_018401735.1). GTDB lineage: Bacteria > Bacteroidota > Bacteroidia > Flavobacteriales > Schleiferiaceae > Croceimicrobium. Next base: position 81,714 of record JAGYKI010000006.1, on the reverse strand, counting down.
TATATCATATTGAGACTAGGGAAAAAGTCAAAGTCATTTATCACCTGCTCGTTGTCTAGCGAGATGCTGCCGGTTTGGTTTGTACCAGTGTAGTACTGAATATAGCTCTCTAACCGCAGGCCAACTATCGCTTTAAGCGCCTCTGAAAAGAAGAATTCATTAGAAGCATAGAGTCCGAGATGGCTTACACTAGATGTAAAAGTATTGGGGTTGGTGGGGATAAATAAGGGCTCGTAACGCACTCCGTTAATGTTGTCTGCGCTAAAGAGATTTTCTTCACGGAAAAGTTCGCTGGGGTCACCAGTAAAGACCGTGTTACCCGTTACAAACTGAAAGTTTTGAATATCAAAATCCCTCACCTTATAAACGTAGTTGGATCCAGTGCGCACTTTGGCTTCACGGCCAAAGAGGCGGTACTCCTTATCGAGATCGAAGCGTCCCGCAAAGTTGTACTCTTCCAGATATCGCCAGATACGTTCGGGCAGCCCAACTTCCGTTCCCACGGTTTGATTGGGCTCGCGGAAGCGCAAAAAGCGAATATCCGGGTCTATGATAGCCGAACGGGTGGGTGATATTTTCCAGTTAAGGTTCCACTCCGATTTCAAAAAGTGACGTCCGCTAAGCAAGACATTGGACAAAGAGCGCTGGCTGTATTCGAGATTGTACTGTGTGGCTTCGAAATTGGCTCCCAAGTTGGTATTGACAAAATTAAAATTACCCGCTTTGGACTCCCCGTTTTGCAGATGCAAAATTTTGAGACCGATTTTAGATAAATTCGATTTCAATGCCAGTCCACCCATAGCCCCTAAAAGCACGTTGTTAACCCCAAAATCACCCCTTTGTTTTTCGAGAGGAATCAGTTCAAACTGATCGGGGCTGCTGGCTTTGGCAAAGAGGTTAAATTCCGCGTCTTCATAAAATTCGCGCTCGTTTTTGTAAGTGAGCGCAAAGCTGTAGCCTAGTTTATATTTTTTGAGTGACTTCACGTTAGCGACAGAAAAATTACCCCCAAAATCCATTAAGCTCATATTCCGATCGCCAGCCATCGTGGGATTGAAACCAGCTAAAATATTTTGATAATCTTGACCTTGGGGACCATTGGGATTGCCAATAACACTGGCAAACTGAGGAATATCATCACGACGATCGGTGGGGATGGCCCGAGTTCCGTTGTCGAAACCGAGAAAATCGGTGTTGCTGCCTTGATAGTTGAGGTAATTCGAATTGAAATGCATGCTGGGGTTGTAGCCCAGGCTTAAGCCAAAGGAAACCGCTCTTTCGTCGGGGAAATCGTGAAGCTCTATGTTAACTACCCCGCCGGTGAAATCTGCGGGCTGCTCGGCGGTAGAGGTCTTAGAGACCATAATATTAGAAATCAGGTTAGTGGGGAAAATATCCATCTGCACCGAGTTGCGGTCGGGATCCAGACCGGGAACGTCCATATTATTGAGGGTCGTTTTGGTGTAGCGATCGCCCAAACCGCGTACATAAACGTATTTACCCCCTTCTACTGAAACACCAGTAACCCTCTTCAGGGCAGATCCGGCGTCAGAATCGCCCATTTTTTTAAAGTTAGCAGCCGAAACTCCGTCTAGCATTTTGGCGGACTTGCGCTTCACAGTGAGTATTGCTGCTTCTGTTTCGCGCACTGCAGAAGCGGTTACCACAACCTCATCGAGATTGGCGCTGTTTTCCTTCAAGCGAATAACCCCTAAAAACTTGGATTCCCCAGCCATGACCTTAATGTCAGTTACTAACAGACTAGACATTCCAATGAAGCTAAACTCAATGGTATACACTCCTTCTTCGGCTTTTAACTCAAAGTTTCCATCAAAGTCGGTGGTAGAACCATTGCTTGTCCCCTTTATTACCGCATTGGCACTAAAAAGAGGCTCGCCATTTTCGTCGTCAATTACTTGGCCTCTTATAACGCCTTTTTGAGCCGATAAAAATAAGGGGATGCAAAAAATAATAAAACTGACCGCTAGTTTTAGGAATTTCATAATCTTAAAAAAAATGTTGAGATGTAAAATATAAAAAAGCTTGCCCTCTTGGGGCAAGCTTAATCTTTTCCAATTACTCTAAAAACTAAATTAAAGTCCTAAGCTACTTAAAGCACCTGAAGCACTAGCCCAAGTCCAGCTAGTGAAGCGGCTCATGTCAGCTCCTACAGTAGGAGTAGTAACATTAGTGGCGTGTACGTCAGAACCACCCTTGAAAACATCACTTAAGCTCGTGTTAGCTGGTAGTTTAGTTTCCAAGTTAGAGAAGTTTAATATGCCATTAGCAAAGTTGTCATTGCTAGCGGTTCCGCTGATTGAGAAGTCACCACGACCGTCACTTTCGCTAGGAGCGGGGAAGTTGAAGAAGTAAATGTTCTCGAAGTCACCTTGTGCACCGTCGCGGAAGTCGGCTAATTCAGAACCACTAGCACCAACTACAGTACCATTCTTAATGGTGTGACCATCGCGGAAAGAACCTTCAGGACCGTCAATTTCAAGAGCGTGGTCAGTATTGCTTCCACAAACCAAAACAAAGTTATCCATAGTACCAGACCAAGCTTGATCGGTATCTAAGGCATCATCACCTGAGTTCCAAACAAGGGCGTTAGTTACACTAACAGTGCCGCCAAACCACTCAATACCATCATCGGAGTTGGCTACAATCTCTACATTTTCGATAACAGTACCAGCACCTACACCACCGAGGGTAAGACCATTGATCTCGTTACCTTCACCAATGTTAGAACCACCGTGACGGATAGAGATATACTTAATTACACCAGAGTTGTCGTTAGGATCATTACCACCGTAAAGACCGTTAGGGTCAGAAGGAGGAATACCTTCGATGGCTAGTTCGGTAACGTCGCCAGGGAAGGAGCAAGGCGCTTTGCCCATAACCAAAACGCCACCCCAAAGACCTTGTAAAGTAGGGTCCATGTTGGGAGAGGCAATCTCGCCAGATTTAATTTCGTCGGCTACTGAAGTAAAGATGATCGGACGATCAGCAGTACCTTCAGCCATCAGCTTAGCACCGCGAGCAATAACTAAAGCAGTAGCATTAGGGCCTGAACCCGCTTGACCTTTAATAACGGTACCAGGCATAATGGTCAAAGTGGCACCAGCCTCTACAGAGATGCGACTAGCCAATTCGTAAACTTTATCGGCGGTCCAAGTAACATCGCTAGTGATATTAGCACTAACAATTACATTTCCAGTATTTACTGGGGGCGGCGGAGTAACAGAATCCTCATCATCACATGAAGACATAGTAAAAGCGGCTAAAGCCGAAAGAGCGAATAATTTAAACTTTTTCATTAGGAGAAATAATTGTTGTTTTTTCTTAGCGCAAATAAAGGGTGGTCTTGTTAAGTCCGTGTTAAGCCAGTTTAAAGCTTAGTCTTACAATTTTTTAGATGGAATTTTTAGGCCTTAGTTCCCAAAAGGCCTTAAATTAGTGGGCTGCCCTGCAGTTGTAATCAACAAATAAGACATTGATATAGATTAACGATTTGTTAAGCTGCCCAACCAGGCTTTATTAATGGCTATTTTTGGCAGCGTTAATCAAAAAGAAAATGAACAACAGCGACTATACCATACTTCTAGTAGACGATGAACCCGATATTTTAGAGTTCGTTAGTTACAATCTAAAGAAAGAAGAGTTTAAAGTTATTAAAGCCAGCAATGGTGCGGAAGGACTTAAAAAAGCCATTAAAGAAAAACCACACCTTATCCTACTAGACGTAATGATGCCTGGCATGGATGGCATTGAAACTTGCGATCAAATTAGAAAAACCCCTGGCTTAGAAAACACGCTAATTGCCTTTTTAACGGCGCGTGGAGAAGACTATTCTCAAGTGGCAGGTTTCGACGCTGGCGCAGATGACTATATCACCAAACCGATTAAGCCCAAAGTTTTAATCAGTCGCATTAAAGCACTTTTACGTCGCTACGCGCAAAGCGGAAGCAGCGAAATTGAAGCCGAGAATATTCAAGATTTTGGCCTTCTCTTTATCGATTTAGATAAATACCAAGTGCGCCTCAAGAACCAGAAGCTTGATTTACCGCGCAAAGAGTTTGAGCTCCTAACTTTACTTACCTCTAAACCGGGTAAAGTATTTCACCGCGATGAAATATTAGATAAAATTTGGGGGAATGAAGTAGTAGTGGGTGGCCGAACCATTGATGTTCACATTCGCAAATTGCGAGAGAAAATTGGCGAGAAGTTTATTAAAACCGTTAAAGGGGTAGGCTATAAATTTGAAAGTTAATTTTCCATGCGCCTAGACAAGCCTGTAACTCTAGCCCTTATTATTGCTCTATCCATAGGAGGGGTTACATTTGGGATTAGCACCCTTTTGCGTTTAATCTATAATATTGAAGGAATAACCATTTTTATTGCCAGTACTTTTTCAATTGTAATCACACTTGTTTCATTTCTCCTTATTCGCATGGGAGTAGAAAACTTTATTTACAGCAAGGTGAAGATCATTTATAAAAACATCCACGAGCTGAAAGTTGGTTCCGACTTTGATGAGCGAGAAATTATTCGTTCTACCGATTTAGATTTAGTGACACGTGAAGTTTCCGAGTGGGCCGATCAAAATCGTAATGAAATTGCGGAATTAAGGGAGCGCGAAAACTTTCGCCGCGAATTCATTGGTAATATTTCGCACGAACTAAAAACCCCTATTTTTAATATTCAAGGTTATTTACTCACGCTCCTTGATGGCGCTATTGACGATGTTGAAATCAACCGTCGTTATTTAAAACGCGCCAACAAGTCGGTAGATAGGATGATCAATATTATCGACGATCTCGAAACCATTAGCGCCTTAGAATCGGATCGCGTGCAAGTTTTTGCCGAGAAATTTGACCTAGTGCTTTTGGTTAAGGACGTAATTGAACTTTTAGAAGCACCCAGTAAGAAAAAACACATCCGCTTAAGCGTGAAAAGAGAAAATGATAAGGCCGTAATGGTAATGGCCGATCGTTCTAAAATTGAGCAAGTGTTAATTAACCTTATTGGCAATGCCATAAAATATGGCAATGAAAACGGCCAAGTTGAAGTAAGCTTTTTCGATATGGATGAGCATATCCTCACTGAGGTAAGCGATAATGGTGGCGGTATTCCTTCCGAAGATTTACCACGGATTTTCGAACGATTTTACCGCGTAGATAAGAGTAGATCACGTGATGCAGGCGGTACCGGATTAGGCCTATCTATTGTAAAGCATATTTTAGAAGCGCATAAACAAAGTATTAATGTGCGTAGTAGCGAAAACCGTGGTTCTACTTTTTCCTTTACCCTTAAAAAAGGCTAAATAATTGATCCCAATTCGCCAAATCTTGTTTTTGCTGTGCCCGACTAAATCCGAAGTAGGTACTCGCTTTGGCCAAATCTTGCGAAAGCTGCAAATCCTTTTGCCTTACCGAATAAAAACGATTATGCTGCAGCAGATGCTTAGCTAAATACTCCTGTTCACCTTGACCAGGGGTAGGTATTAAAAGTGCATTTTTATCCAGCTTGTAATAATCCATTATAGAAGAATAACCCGAACGGCTGATAATTAATTGCGCTCCCGAGATTAGGCTTTGTAAACGATCTGTTTCCAAGCGCGGGTAAATCATAATATTATCCTGCTTACTCAATGGAATACTCGTTTCATTGCTGCCTCGCACTAATAAAAGGCGATTCATTTGGGGTTTCCATTGCTCCAATATCTTTTTCTCCAATAAAGTTCTTTGGGGTTCTGGCCCGCTTAAAACAGCCACGGTATAATCGCCCGAAACTACTGACCTAGAGAAATTAAAATGTGATAAGGGGCCCACATACTTAAAGGGAATTTTTACATAATCAGGTACACTCAAATTACCCGCTAGTAGATGATCCTCTGTATCGGGAATCCAAAGTTGGTTAAAATTATTAATAAAATGAGCGTGGGCTATACTTGCTAAGGTCGAAGCCCATCCGAAGGAAAGTTTTAACTGGTGACTGATATAAACGCAGGGTACATCGGGATGAAAAAAACCCAAGCGATTATCGGAAATGATGCCATCAACCTGGCGATCCTTCACAATATTTCGAAGTAAAGCGCGCTCTCTTTTAACTGCTAAATTAATTTTAGGTAATTGTGAGGCGAGTTTTAACCATTGACTGTTCTTGCTGCTGTAACGTATATTGTATGCGGGGAAATTTACAAACTCTAATTGTGGAAACTCGTTTTGCAGCCAAGCTAAACACTCCCCATCAGAAACCACCAATACTTCATAGTCTCTCTTTAAAAGCTCCTTAATAACTAGCTTAGAGCGAGTGGCGTGACCTAAGCCCCAATTTAATACCCCATAAACTATCCTTTTTGACATGGAAGAGATAAATAAAAAAGTCAATAAACTACTTTTGCCCTATGGCGCGTAAAAAATTAGAACGCTTTGCCGAAAATAAGGCAATGCATCATGTTATAGAACCGAAAAGGGAAGAAGTTTTAAAAGGTTTAGACTTACAGGGCAAATGGGGTGAGGAGTTATTTGGTAACGATAAGCCCATTGTGCTGGAGTTGGGTTGTGGTAAAGGAGAATATACCTTGGCCATGGCGCAGCGTTTTCCCGAAAAAAACTTTATCGGCATCGATATTAAAGGTTCCCGCATTTGGTATGGAGCCACGGAAGCCCAAGAAAAAGGGCTTAAAAATGTTGCTTTCCTTCGCACCCAAATTGAGCTAATTGATAATTGCTTCGATGCAGGCGAAATTGCTGAAATATGGATCACCTTTCCTGATCCGCAAATAAAGCATACCCGTATAAAGCATCGCCTTACGCATCCCAATTTCTTAATGCGCTATCAGTCAATTTTAGAAATGGGTGGTTTGATTCATCTTAAAACTGATAGCGAATTTTTACACGGTTATACGCTTGGTTTGCTGCAGCTGATGGGCTTCCCCATTCACAAAGTAATGCACGACATTGATAAGCAATTGAAAAAGGGAGAAGAATCGCTTTTACAAGAAGTAAAAACCTATTACGAGGAGAAATTCCGTAATGAGGGTAAAAAGATAACCTATATCCGCTTCAGCTTTGCCTAGCGATTTCTACCAGCGAGTATATAGCGTGGTGCGCGAAATACCCAACGGTAGAGTTTGCTCTTATGGAGCGATTGCGAAATTTTTAGGCGCCGCTCGCAGCTCGCGAATGGTCGGATTTGCACTGAAGCAAAGTGGTGTTTTAGATTTCTTGCCCGCCCATCGCGTTTTAAACCGCAATGGCTTTTTAAGTGGCAAACACGCTTTTAGTCCTCCCGAACTAATGGCGGAATTACTAAGAGCAGAAGGCATTGCGGTAGCGAATGATCAAGTGCTTAATTTTAAAGAGCTATTTTGGGATCCCTCAGAAAACTTAAACTATAGAGAATTTTAAATGAGCACAGGTATTTTATACATTGTTCCTACTCCTATTGGCAACTTAGAAGACATGACCTTAAGAGCGATTAGGGTTTTAAAGGAAGTAGATCTCATTTTAGCCGAAGATACGCGTACCTCAGGTAAGCTGTTAAAGCATTTTGACATTGATAAGCCACTGCGGTCCTTTCATATGCATAACGAACACAAAGCAGTCGAATCATTAGGCGAGCAATTAGAAGCCGGTAGGCAGATTGCCTTAATAAGTGATGCGGGGACTCCCGCTATTTCGGACCCTGGCTATTTGATGGTAGCCAAGGCCATTGCCCTAGATATTGAAGTAATCTGTTTACCTGGAGCCACCGCTTTTGTTCCCGCTTTGGTTAATAGTGGCTTGGCAGCGCACAGCTTTTGCTTTGAGGGTTTTTTACCCGTAAAAAAAGGCCGTCAGACTAAACTGAAAGAGTTAAGTGAAGAAGCGCGCACAATAATTTTATACGAATCTCCCCACCGCATTGCGCGCACCTGCCGCGATTTAGCCGAATATTTAGGTCCAGAAAGGGAAGCCAGCCTTAGCCGAGAGATTTCCAAAAAATTTGAGCAAACAAAAAGAGGCAAACTTTTGGAGCTTGCCTCTTGGTGTGATGACCACAACCCCAAAGGAGAAATGGTTTTATGTGTAGAAGGTTATACTAAAAAGCTTAAGCGTCAAGCTTAAACCGTCATAATTTCCTTTTCTTTAACCGCCAGTACCTCTTCCACTTTAGCAGAATATTTATTGGTCAGGTTTTGAACGCGTTCCTCAGCATCTTTAATTAGGTCCTCGCTAACGCCATCAATTGTTTTAAGCATATCATTGGCATCTTTACGTGCTGTTCTAATACCAATTTTTGCTTCTTCCGCTTCTGCACGGGCGCGTTTAACTAGATCGCGACGACGTTCTTCGGTTAGAGGCGGAATATTAATCATTACCATATCCCCATTGTTTTGTGGGTTCAAGCCAAGATTAGCATTCATAATCGCTTTTTCAATTTCGCCGATTAAGCCTTTCTCCCATGGTTGCACCGCTAGGGTACGCGCATCGGGGGTAGAAATATTCGAGACCTGTGATAAAGGAGCGAGTGAGCCGTAATACTCGATACGCACGCCTTCCAACATAGCAGGGTTAGCTCTACCAGCACGAATCTTTAAAAGTTCTTTATCCAAGTGTTGAAGCGACTTTTTCATGTGTGCGCCTGTCTCCTCAAAAATTAATTCAATCTCTTCCATAATTTAAAACAATAACTAATTAGCAACTAAGGTCCCTACCTTTTTACCATCCACTAAATCTTGCAGGTTTCCCGGTTTATTCATGTCAAAAACAATAATCGGTAAATCGTTTTCTTTACTTAAAGTAAAAGCCGTCATATCCATAACATTCAATCCCTTATCGTAAACTTCCTTAAAGGAGATTGATTCGTAACGGGTTGCGGTTGCATCTTTTTCTGGATCAGCCGTATAAATACCATCTACGCGCGTACCTTTTAAAATAACATCCGCATCCACTTCAATTGCTCTTAGCGTAGCGGCGGTATCAGTAGTAAAATAAGGGTTGCCGGTTCCACCACCGAAAATTACTACTCTACCTTTTTCTAGGTGACGAGTAGCTCGACGACGAATAAATGGCTCAGCCACTTGATCCATTTCAATGGCGCTCATTAAACGGGTTTTCACACCCGCCACCTCTAAGGCACTTTGCAAAGCCAGGCCATTAATTACTGTAGCCAACATACCCATATGATCTGCTTGTGTGCGATCCATACCTTCACTGGCTCCCTTTAGGCCACGGAAAATATTTCCTCCACCAATAACAACGGCTACTTCTATGTTCTTTTCAACAACCTGTCTGATTTCTTCAGCATAGTCTTTTAAACGATCGCCGTTAATGCCGTACTCTTGGTCGCCCATTAAAGATTCGCCGCTTAATTTTAGAAGTATACGTTTGTATTTCATGATGGATTATGATTGGTATTTAGCGCAAAGATACAAACCTGAGTCCGATCTAAAATTAGAGTATTAGATTTTCAACAAAAGAAAAACTCGTTCACCGCTTGCTGCCCAAAACACAACTGAAAAAATCGCCAAGGAAGCATTTTGATTTATTAACCTGAGTTCGGCCACCGTTTCATGAGGTAAAAAAACGCAGCGAGCTTATGAAACCCCAAAAAAAATAAAAGGCCCCTTTGAAATAAATCAAAGGGGCCCCTTGTATAAGAATTGTAATTTAGACCTAAACGCCTAAACCTACACGTTTATACGCAACCGCTTTCAAGTCTGCGTTCACTGACTGTAAGTATTTTGCTACCGATAATTTACCATCACGGATATAATCCTGTTCTACTAAAGTGTTTTCTTTAAAGAACTTGTTTAAACGACCTTCAGCAATTTTATCAAGCATTGCCTCTGGCTTACCTTCTTGACGAGCTAAGTCTTTACCAACTTCAATTTCGCGAGCTATCGTTTCTTCGCTAACGCCAGCACGATCTAAAGAAATAGGATTCATAGCTGCAGCTTGCATAGCAACGTTTTTTCCAGCGTCTTCAGCTTCTAGGCTTAGACCCACTAAAGTAGCTAATTTATTTCCAGCATGAATATAAGTGGCAACGTAAGGAGCTTCAATTATTTCGTAAGATCCAATTTCCAATTTCTCACCGATCACACCAGTTTGCTCTACCAATTTTTCTGCTACTGTCATGCCATTAAAAGCAAGAGCTAAAAGGTCCTCTTTAGTGGCTGCTTTATGCTCGATCGCCAAGTTTAGTAGACTCGTAGTTAAATCAATGAAGCTGTCATTTTTTGCTACGAAATCAGTTTCACAGTTAAGGCTTAGTACTGCTCCGAAAGCGTTATCGCTTGAAGCACCCGAAAGTACGCAACCCTCAGTTGCCTCGCGATCAGCACGATTAGCAGCAATTTTTTGTCCCTTTTTACGTAGAATATCTACTGCTACTTGAAAATCACCTTCGGCCTCAACCAAAGCCTTTTTACAATCCATCATACCGGCTCCGGTCTGTTTTCTGAGCTTGTTTACGTCTGCTGCAGTTATATTAGCCATTTGTATTTGTATTAAATGTTGATTTCTAAAAATTAAAAGAAGGGACAAAATTTAATTTATCCCTTCTAAATATTACATATTCTAAGTTAAGAATAGATTAATCTTCCGCTACGTCGTCGTCCTCTATATCAGAATCGCCAACTTTCGCTGCTACTTTCTTAATCTTAGCGTCTTTTGCCTTGTTTTTATCAGAGTTACGCTCTTCTAAACCGTTGCGAATAGCGTCAGTTATTTTGCTCACTAAAATATTAATCGATTTAGTAGCATCATCATTTCCAGGAATCGCGTAATCTACTTGATTAGGATCTGAGTTTGTATCCACGATTGCGAAAGTTGGAATACCCAATTTACGAGCTTCTTTTACCGCAATGTGTTCTTTATTGATATCTATGATAAATAGAGCTCCAGGTAAGCGAGTCATATCAGCAATTGATCCAAGCTGTCTGTCTAACTTGTCACGCTGACGATCTACTTGTAGGCGCTCTCTTTTACTAAGGGTTAAATAACTACCATCTTCCTTCATACGATCGATGTTTTGCATCTTTTTGATCGCCTTGCGAATGGTAATAAAGTTGGTTAACATACCTCCTGGCCAACGCTCAGTGATATAAGGCATATTAACGCCACCTGCCTGAACCTCAAGGATTTCTTTCGCTTGCTTTTTCGTTGCTACGTACATGATCTTACGACCACTAGCGGCAATTTTTTGCAGAGCGTCTGCGGCTATGTTTAATTTTGCTTGTGTTTTATACAAGTCGATAATGTGAATACCATTACGCTCCATAAAAATATAGGGAGCCATGTTGGGATTCCATTTGCGCGTTAAGTGACCGAAGTGCACTCCTGCGTCTAACATTTCTTTTACAAACTGATCTGCCATGAGATGTTTAATTGTTTACATTCACTAATTACAACCCCAGGGTGGTAGAATACTAACCCCTCGGATTTGGATACTAAACCCAAATAGATAATTCTTAACGTTTCGAGAATTGGAATTTCTTTCTCGCTTTTTTCTGACCGAATTTCTTACGTTCCACCATACGTGGATCACGGGTAAGAACACCTTCTGGTTTTAGTGCGATGCGGTGATCAGGATTGATTACGCACAAACCGCGGCTAATTCCTAAGCGAATCGCTTCGGCTTGACCAGTAATACCACCGCCATCAACGTTTACCATAACGTCGTACTTACCAGTAGTTTCGGTAATTAAAAACGCTTGCTCCACCTTGTAGTGAAGGGCAGCGGTGTCGAAGTAGTCTTTATAATCTTTCTTGTTGATTGAGATTACGCCAGAGCCTTCTTTTAAGAAAACTCGAGCCACAGACTTCTTTCTTCTTCCAATAGTGTGAGTTACAGACATACTCTCCTTATTATTTAACTGTGTTAATGTCAACTAGTTCTGGCTTCTGAGCCTCGTGAGGATGCTCAGTACCAACAAAGGCGTGTAAATTGCGAAACAACTCACTACCTAAGCGATTTTTAGGAAGCATACCTTTCACAGCATTTTCCAAAACCTTCGTAGGCTTCTTCATCATTAACTGTGCTGGGGTAGTAAAACGCTGACCACCAGGATACTCAGTATGACGAACATATTCTTTCTCAGTAGCTTTCTGTCCAGTAAGAACAACTTTATCGGCATTAAGCACGATAACATTGTCGCCACAATCAACATGTGGGGTGAAATTCACCTTATGTTTTCCGCGTAATAAAAACGCGATTCCAGATGCAAGGCGACCTAGGGTTTGACCCTCAGCGTCGACTACTAACCATTTCTTATCAACAGTTTGGCTGTTCGCCGACACTGTTTTGTAACTCATTGTATTCACAACTACTTAATATTTAAAACGTTACCTTGAGTAAAGCTACTCCCCCGAAAAGGGGCTGCGAATTTACAACAATAATTTTCACTTTACCAAACCTTATTAACCATAAATCGTTGAAAATTAAAAGGCTTGTACACAGCTAACTTTCCACTATCAACACAAAGCTTATATTTGCTGTCTTATTTCCCTAATATTCTCTCAAATATGAACAAGTTTTTTTTCTTGTTAACAGCATTAGTAACTCTGAGTTTTACTAGTGCCGCTCAACAAGTAAATCATGAAAAGTGTGCTTTTGATCATTACTATCAGGAGCAAATGAATGACCCTGCTCAAAAAGAAGCTCTCATTGCTACTGAAAAATTAATTCAGAGCAAAATTGCGGAAATGAAAATGCAGGATAACAAAACTGCTGCTACAGTCGTAACTATACCCGTAGTTTTCCATATCATTTATGCTAGCGCACAGGATAATATTTCTTTATCACAAATTGAAGACGGCCTGAGAATACTAAATGAAGATTTTCGCCGCCAAAATGCCGATACCTCGCAAACACGTGCAATTTTTAAACCCGTAGCAGCGGATTTCGAAATAGAATTCGCCCTCGCTAAAAAAGACCCTCAAGGAAACTGCACCGACGGTATTACCCGTACGCAAAGCATTGAGTCGCTTTCGGGCGATGAGGGCTCTAAAATCATAAAGTGGAATCGCAATAATTATCTTAATATTTGGGTCACTCGCAACGTCTCCAACACCTTGCCTTCTAACCCTCAGGGATATACCCTGGGTTACTCCTTCTTCCCTCGCAACAACTCACTCGTTTCAGGTGATGGGGTAATTTTAAGACATGACCAGCTCGGAACCATAGGCACGGCAGCCGGTAATCCAGGACGAACCCTTACACATGAAGTAGGTCATTATTTAGCTTTACACCATCCTTTTGAAGGCAGCTGCACGGGTAGTGGCGGATTAAACCCCGTAGGAAACGTAGGCGGATCCACTAGCGGCGATTATTGCGCAGACACTCCTCCTGTTTTTGAAGACAACATGGGCTGTACCCCCATTAACTCTTGTAACTCTGACAATCCAGACTTACCAGATCAGATTGAAAACTACATGGACTATACCAACTGCCAAAACATGTTTACCGCCGATCAAAAAGCCCGAGCCAGAGCCGTTATTAATAGCAACGCTTTAAGAGCAAACCTTGTTTCTCAGTCTAACCTTATTGCTACTGGAGTAGTAAACCCACCTGCCTGCACCCCAACGGCATTATTAGAAAGCCCTAAAAATGTGGTATGCGTAAATGAGGTGGTTCAGTTCAACGACATTTCTGAAGATGGCATTCCTAGCACGTGGAGCTGGACTTTCCCCGGTGGAACGCCTAGCTCTTCCACTGCCGAAAATCCCACCGTTACTTATGCCAACCCAGGTAAATACGATGTAAGCCTTACCGTAAGTAACAGCGCAGGGTCTAACAGCACCACTCTTACGCAATACATAAACGTTAAAAGCTCCAGTAACCCTTTCTTTAATCTTACTTGGGTGGAAAGCTTTGAATCGGGCAGCATTCCTGGTGTGGTTTCCATTATTGACAACGACCAAAATCCCTTTAAACCATTTAGTGGAGCGGGCTCTCATCTTAGTAATAGTCTGGTTTTAGAGAAGGTAAATACTATTTCGGCTGGTGATATCGATGAAATCATTACTCCCGCTATTGCAACGGCTGGTGGTTCTAACCTTAATTTATATTTCGATTATGCTTTTGCGGCTCAATCCAATGATAATAGTGATGAACTGGAAGTTTTCGTATCACGCGATTGTGGTGACACTTGGATCAGAAGACGTTTCTACAACAGTAGCCGCTTGCGCACAGCCCCCAATACCACCGCTAATTTTGTACCTAACGGCCCCAGCCAATGGACAACAGAAACCCTAAACTTCGATGCTTATATTCAAAACGATCCCATCTTGATCAAGTTTGTATTTAATAATGGTGGTGGTAATAATTTCTATATCGATAATATTCGTTTCGGACAAGGAACCGATGTAAGTCTCGCCGAGTTTGGCACCGCAGACCTAAAACTTTATCCTAACCCTAGCAATGGCCAACTTACTATTAAGATGAGCGACTTATTGGACCATCAGCTTAATTTAGAGATTGTAGACCTTGGCGGCAGATTGGTTTATAATCAAAGCTTACAAACCAAGAGCTCAAGCCTTGAAACTCAGTTAGACCTAGAACTAAGCACGGGTGTATACCTTATTAATATAAAGGGGGATCGTACCAATTTCAGTGAAAAGCTGATTATCGAGTAGATTATTCAATTTTATACAAAAGCCCCTTCTTCTTTGATTAGTAGAGGGGGCTTTTTACATCTGTTTGTACAAGGTTGTACCCCGAAAAAATTGTTAGTCGCGATAAATCGCGTTTCTACAAAATGCCGAATTACAATTAAATTTCCCTTTCCGCCAACCCACGCGATAAATCGCAAGGCTATAAAACCATTGAATCTCGCTTCGGAGGGATTATCATCCAGCAATTCTCCAAGCCATACTTACTACTAAAAGCGCAGCGTACTAAGTACTAAACATCAATGCGCCTCTAGCCAATTTGCACCGTAACCGCTTTCTACCAATAAGGGCACTTCTGTTTTTACCGCTGTTTGCATTTTATCAACAATCAATGCGGTTACTTCCTCCAATTCTTCTTTGGGGGCATCGAAAACCAATTCATCATGCACTTGTAAAAGCATTTTGGTTTTAAAGGGCGCCAAGGCTTGATCGATATTAATCATGGCGATTTTAATAATATCGGCCGCCGAGCCTTGAATAGGAGCATTAACCGCATTGCGCTCAGCATGACCGCGCACCACCGCATTTCTACTATTAATATCTTTTAAATAGCGACGTCTGCCTAACATGGTTTCCACAAAGCCTTGCTCGCGGGCGAGTTCTTTTTGTGCCTCAATATAATCGCGGATGCCTGGGTAGGTTTTAAAATAGCTCTTAATGATATCGCTGGCCTCGCCGCGACTCAAACTGGTTTGCTGGCTTAACCCATAAGCACTTACGCCATAAATAATACCGAAATTTACGGTCTTCGCATTACTACGCATCTCCCTAGTCACCTCATCTAGGGGCAGCCCAAAAACTTTGGCCGCCGTGGCTGCATGAATATCTTCCCCGTTTATAAAGGCCTCCATCATAGTTTTTTCCTGACTAAGCTGGGCAATTAAGCGCAATTCAATCTGGCTGTAATCCGCCGCTAAGATCACGTGGTTTGCATCACGAGGAATAAAGGCTTTACGCACTTCTTGTCCACGCTTGGTGCGGATGGGTATATTTTGGAGATTGGGATTATTACTACTTAAACGACCAGTAGCGGCCACCGCCTGATTGAAGCTACTATGAATTCTGCCGGTTACATCGCTCACCATATCCGGTAGCGCATCTACGTAAGTACTTTTAAGTTTAACCATTTGGCGATAGTCCAAAATCTTTTGAATAATCTCATGCTCTTTGGCTAAGTCTTGCAATACATCTTCGCCCGTGGCGTACTGTCCGCTTTTGGTTTTCTTCGGTTTTGCTATCAACTCCATTTCACCAAAAAGCACTTCACCCAATTGTCGCGGCGATGCAATATTAAAATCGGGATTACCCGATAGCTCGTGAATTTCCCGGTCAAGATTAGCAATGTCTTCTGCTAATTCTTCGGATAGTCGGGCTAAAGCTCCCCGATCGAGGTTAATGCCTTCCATCTCCATTTTCGCTAACACTTTCACCAAAGGCGTTTCAATTTCGGCCAATACTTTAGCGGCGCTACTATCGGCTAATTTCTCTTTAAAAACCTGCGCTAAACGAAGGGTAATATCCGCATCTTCCCCTGCATATTCAGCCGCCAAAACAGGATCTACCTCACGCATGGTTTTTTGGTTTTTCCCCTTCTTACCAATCAACTCTTCGATAGATTGTGGCTGGTAATTTAGATAGGTTTCCGCCATGATATCCATATTATGGCGCATGTCGGGATTTATTAAATAATGGGCCAACATGGTATCGAAAAGGGGGCCATTAACCGACATACTGTATTGATGCAAAACGCTTAGGTCGTACTTCAAATTCTGTCCGATTTTCTCAATTTCAGGATGCTCAAAGAAGGGTCTAAACTCTTCTAAAATTGTTTTTTCTTGCCCTTGCGGCAGATGCACATAATAGGCTAGTCCAGGCTTATACGAGAAAGCAAGTCCTACCAAGTCTGCTTTTTGCACATCTAAACTAGTGGTTTCGGTATCGAAACAAACCGAGCTTTGCTTTAACAAGTTGTCTAGTAAAAGCTGACGTTCTTTAGGGTGCTGCACCAATTGGTATAGGTGCTCGTTATTTGTTAAATTTTGGTAGCTGCTGCTATTCGATTGCTCCTCGCCTTCCCCACTCGGGGCCGCAAACATATCGATTTGCCCGCCGGTATCTTTGGCCTTAATCTTCACATCGCCTTGAGGCGCATCTGCCGTAGCGTCTGTACCTAAAACCCTGCGCGACAAGGCTCTAAACTCCAACTCCTTAAAAAGCTCTTGAATCTTTTCCACATCCGCTGGATCCTTTTTAAAACTCGATTCTTCAAATTGAATGGGCACATCGGTGATAATGCGCGCCAACTTTTTAGAGAGCAAGGCTTGCTCTTTATTATCACGAATTTTCTCGCCTAATTTTCCTTTAATTTCTTCCGCCTTTTCGTACATCCCCTCCATGGAGCCATACTGTTTTAAAAGCTTCGATGCCGTTTTCGGACCAACTCCCGGAATGCCAGGAATATTATCCACCGCATCACCCATCATGCCCAAATAGTCTACTACTTGGTCAACATTATCAATTTCAAATTTGGCCTTAATCTCTTCTATGCCCCACACTTCAGCCGGATTACCGCTGCGACCAGGACGATACATAAAAATATTTTCACTCACCAACTGCCCGAAATCCTTGTCGGGCGTCATCATATACACCTCGTAACCCGCTTTCTCCGCCTGCTTGGCTAGGGTACCTATTACATCGTCGGCTTCATAGCCATCGACCCCTAAAAAGGGAATATTAAAGGCTTCCGCCATTTTTCGGATGTAAGGAAAGGCTACCTTTATTCCTTCTGGAGTTTCTTCGCGTTGGGCCTTGTACAAATCGTATTCTATATGTCGCACTGTGGGCGCACTGGTATCGTATACGATCGCAATATGCGAGGGGTTTTTCTTTTCTAAAATCTCTAGCAAGGTGGTTGTAAAACCAAAAATCGCCGAAGTATCCAGTCCATTCGAGTTGATTCGCGGGTTATTTATGAAGGCGAAATAAGAGCGATAGATAAGAGCAAAGGCGTCAAGTAAATATAATGTAGGCTTAGACATAGACTTTTTTATGAAGCACGAAAATAAGATTAATAAGCCATCGAGAAAGGGATGACTCGCTTAAATAGCACTGAGATCAGTACGGCCGGTAAATACTCTGCTGATTTGCTTGAACTAAAATCAGCCATTTTAAAAACCATCTAGCCCAGTGCAAAAGCTATCTGCCCTAAAACCCACTATTTATAAAAGGTCTGAGGCCTAATTTTACGTCTAACTCAGGTTTAAAGATTAATACTTTAATTTCGCCGCCGTGCACAATTTCCGCAGCAAGCGGTTTATTCCTAAAAAATCATTACGTGTTATTCAGAATCTTATTACCCCTCGTTTTGCTCAGTCTGGTAGACATTTACGCCTATCAAGCCTTTAAAACCCTTTCGCGCGACCAAGTCTGGATTCGTTATGGCTACTGGATTGTTTCCGTTCTTTTTCTAATTTTAGTCTTATACACAATCTTAAATTTCGATCGCAATTCTGGTCCGCAAAACCCTGTTTTCAAAGTGGTAATGGCTAGCTTCGTGCTCTTATTTGTTCCCAAATTAATTATCAGTCTTTTCCTCCTTACGGAAGATGTGACCCGTATGTTAGTAGGTGTTGCTGGACAGTTTTCGGGCTCCGATTCTGAAACTTTCCTACCCTCGCGCCGGAAGTTTGTCAGTCAAATTGCTCTCGGTATAGCGGTTATTCCTTTTGCCGGAATTTTATACGGCGTTATCAAAGGCAAATACAACTATAAGGTCGTGAAGAAAACCCTTTACTTCCCCGATTTACCGGCGGCCTTCGAAGGTTTTACCCTGACGCAAATTTCGGATGTGCACAGCGGCAGCTTCGATAATGCTGAGAAAATCGCCTATGGCATCGGCCTGATTAATGAGCAGAAAAGTGACATGATTGTTTTCACAGGCGACTTAGTAAATAATAGCGCTGATGAAATGGAACCTTGGAAGGAAGTCTTCTCTAAGTTAAAAGCACCAATGGGCAAGTATTCCATCTTGGGCAACCACGATTACGGCGATTATGTTACTTGGCCATCTGCGGCAGCGAAAGAAGCCAATATGCAGAAGCTTTACCAAACGCATAAAGATATTGGCTTTGACCTTTTACGCAATGAAAATCGCCTGATTGAAAAAGACGGAGAAAGTTTCCGTTTAGTGGGTGTTGAAAATTGGGGAACGGGTGGTTTTGTGCAACACGGCGATTTAGATAAAGCAACGGCCGATACTAATGCGAATGACTTTCACATATTGCTTTCACATGACCCTTCGCATTTCGACCAAATTGTAAAAACCTATCCTAAAAAAATGTCGCTTACCTTAAGTGGGCATACTCATGGAATGCAATTTGGCATTGAAATTCCAGGCTGGATAAAATGGAGTCCCGTAAAATATCGCTATCCCAAATGGGCGGGTTTGTACGAAGAAATGGGGAAATACCTTTATGTAAATCGCGGCTTTGGTTTTTTAGCTTTCCCCGGACGGGTAGGCATTTGGCCAGAAATTACAGTTTTAGAATTTAAAAAAGGGGAAACAATCGTCTGATTAAGTATCTTGGTGCCTCAAAATATTCTTATGAAGACCATTATCCGTTTAGGCCTACTTATTTTATCACTTAGCTTATTATCATCTTGTGAAAAAGATGAAGAAAACGCCAATAGCGAGCCAACTTTATCTACCGTTCTCAAAGGTAATTTCAATATTACGCGTGCAGATTATAATGGTAGTGTAGGTACCATCTTGGGTAACCTTCCCGTTACGGGCACTGGCACCAACACAGATGGTAATTTCCTTTTTGAGTCCTTTACCAAAACCACTACCTACTTATTAAACACGAATATGGAAGTGGCTTCCACTAGTTACCCTCTCTACCTTGCAGGAGCAGGGACTTTTCAAATTCTTAGTGAAAATAGCTTTAGCATTAATGACCCCATAACAGGATCAACCACCTATGAAGTAAGTGCAATGACCGCCAATAGTTTGGTATTAAGTAGGAGTTACCAGCGCGATACCTTGGGGGCAAGCGCAAGTTTAGTCTTAAACTTATATTTATCGAAAGACTAGACCCTAATGTCATTTTTAGAAAATTCCTTTAGAAATAACCCGAGTTGGATGTGAAATTAGGCTAAGTCAAAGGGTTTACCTCATCCTTTCTTACTATGCCTAGGCACCGCTAAGGTTTTTTGCATGGTCCTACTCCTTTGGCAATTGTAGGTGAATCAGTATTTCATCTGACAATGTGGTTTTAAAGTTTACAGTAGGCGGGGCAAGCTTTTGATTTACTACATTCGTAATCTAATTTCACCACATGAAAACAGTTTTTAAACTAAGCCTTTTAATACTTACCATTAGCCTAACTTCCTGTAGTAAAGATCGCGATAATGATCCTTCAGGCAGTCAAAACTTAACTGGTTTAGCGGCCTTTTTAAATGGCGAATTCAACGTCACGCAAACCGATTACAACGGCAGTCTTACTACTGTAATCGCTACTATTCCCTTAAATGGAACAGGAACGGGAACACAAGGTTTCTATAATTTTAATGCCAATGCAAAAACCGTTTCTTATTCTGTACAAACCACCATGCAAGCTTCGGTATTTGGGCAAAATATTGACTTTCCTGTTAACGTAGGTGGAAACGGAACGATACAATATGTTAGCGATACACGCTTCACTATTACCGATGCAAATAATGGCACTACTACTTACGATGTAAGTAATAAAACCAGCACTGGCTTACGCGCCACTACTCGCTTTGAAACCGATACTTTGGGCGGTACGGTAGATTTATTGTTAGATGTATACTTGGAGAAGAAGTAGTTAGTAAACTGAATTCGACCAAAAATAAAGACCCAGATTTTCTTTAAAAAGAAAAGACTAGTCTGGATCATGCAGCTGTAGCGCGAGCCAAAGCAAGTTCGCTAAAGGCTAGATTATCATTTATTGGAAAAGAACTTATACGCCTCTTCCCAAAAGTAATGTTGGGCGCCTTAGCCCTTACAATTTCGCGCCATTACTTCAGCGCCTCAGCTTAAAAACCACTATTTATAAGTCTACAGGCCATGCCTAAATTTGGTATTAGCTCAAGTTTTTCAGCATATCCTTTACCATGGCCTCTAGGCTAAATTCGGGTTGCCAATTCCAATGTTCGCGTGCTACCGAATCGTCGATGCTGGACGGCCAACCTTTAGCGATTTCATTGCGAGAGTCGATATTATAATCCATCTTAAAATTGGGCTTTTCCTTGCGAATCGAAGCCGCCAATTCTTCAGGATTAAAGCTAAAAGCACCTACATTATAAGAGGTTCTAATTTTAACCTGCTCGGCGGGTGCTTCCATAATACCAATGGTTGCCTTAATGGCATCGGGCATATACATCATCGGCAGGCTAGAGTCGGCCCCCAAATAACAGGTGTAATCCTGATCTTTCGCCGCCTTGTGGAAAATATCTACCGCATAATCGGTGGTACCGCCACCAGGCTCCGTTTTATAGGAAATTAGCCCTGGATAACGCAAGCCACGCGTATCTACTCCATATTTCTTAAAATAATATTCGCACCAAAGTTCACCCGCTAATTTGCTGATACCGTAAACCGTACCCGGATCCATTACTGTTAACTGCGGGGTATTATCACGTGGGGTATTTGGACCAAAAGCGGCGATAGAACTCGGCCAGTACATTTTTTTAAAATGCTTTTCGCGTGCCATTTCTAAGAAATTGAAAAGACTTTGCATATTAAGATCCCAACCTTTCAAAGGCATCTTTTCGGCGGTAGCCGAAAGCATGGCTACTAAATGATAAACTTGGCTAACCTTGTGCTTCTTAATAATGTCGAAAGCGGCCTTGGCATCAAGGGCGTTGAGAGTTTCAAAAGGACCTTGGGCAAGGCGCTCGGCTGAGGGCTGACGCAGATCGGAGGCAATTACATTATCCGCTCCGTAATTGTTACGCAGGGTTTCTACTAAGTCGGTACCAATCTGCCCGGATGAGCCGAGAACTAATATTTTTTCAGACATCTTGCATTTTTTGAGAGAGGGCAAATATATTCACTTATTTGGTCCCTTATAAGCTTAGCTCGGCCTAAAATTATAGCCTCAGATTTATATTTACTCCTTCGTTAATTTACAAGATGAACAAATTCTTAAAATCCCTTGGTCCAGGAATTCTTTTTGCTAGCACGGCCATTGGGGTAAGCCACTTGGTGCAAAGTACCCGTGCTGGAGCAGATTATGGCTTTGGGCTTTTATGGGCCGTAATTTTAGCCAATGTTTTAAAGTACCCCTTCTTCGAATACGGAGCACGCTATGCCTGCGCTACCGGTGAATCGCTAATTGATGGCTATAAGCGCAAAGGTCTCTGGATGCTGTGGCTGTATGTGGGAATTACCCTGGCCTCGATGTTTTTTGTAAGTGCCGCCGTAGGAGCGGTAACCGCGGGATTTATGCATGAACTTTTGGGGCTGGAAAAACTCTTTAGCATTAAAATCACCACCGCCTTAGTCTTTATTCTGTGCATCGCGATCTTACTTATTGGTCGATATAAAATCCTCGACCGCCTGATAAAAGTAATCGGCTCCGTGCTTTTAATTTCTACCCTTAGTGCCTTTTTTATAAGCATCTGGCAAGGGCCGAAAACTAGCGACTTTAGCTTCTTTAGCACTGAGGTTCTCGATCCTTCCGGGCCTGGGTTTCTGTTTTTAATCGCCTTAATGGGCTGGATGCCCACTGCAGTAGACTTATCGGCTTGGTCTAGTTTATGGACCATTGCCCGCGCTAAAGAAAGCGGCTACCGTCCTAGTTTAAAAGAAACCCTTAACGAGTTTAGATTTGGCTATTGGTTGAGTGCTTTTTTGGCGCCTTGCTTTTTAGTTTTAGGCGCCTTTTTAGTCTACGGAACGGGACAAAGCTTGTCTGCCAGCTCGGCGGGCTTTGCCAACGACATCATTTCCTTATACACCGAAAACATTGGCGATTGGAGCGAACTTCTTATTACCGCATCTGCTTTTAGCATTATGTTTGGCACTTGCATTGCAGTATTTGACGGATATGCCCGCGCAGGAAGACGAGTAATTGTACTTCTGCAAAATAAGGAAGGTCTTAGTCAGGCCAATTCCAAGCTTTACTCTTTCCTCTTATTGGTGATAGGAAGCGGCGCTTTAGCAATTTATTATTTCTTTGGCTCCTCGCTTAAATCGCTCGTAGATATTGCTACTAGTATAAGCTTTGTGATTGCACCCATCATCGCTATCGTAAACTTCCAATTGGTGAGTAATCTGCCCGAAGAGGCGGCCCGACCTAAATTAGTAATGCAAATTTTAAGCTATGCCGGCATTGTATTTCTCAGTGCCTTCAGTTTAATTTATCTATTTTTTAGATTCTTTTAACCTGTATAAGTAATACGCCACACTCTACCTTTTTGCGAATCGATAATGTATAGTGCTCCCGCTTGATCTACCGCTAAACCGCAGGGTCGGTATTTCGCATCTGCCGGCGAGCTAGGATCGTCACTTGCACCTGCAAAACCGGTAGCAAAACTAGTATAACCGCTTATCGGGTCATTACCTGAGAAGGGCACAAATACCACTCGATAGCCTTGTTGTGGGAAAGGCGCCCTATTCCAGCTGCCGTGAAAGGCGATAAAAGCGCCACCTTTGTAGCTTACCGGAAATTGATTGCCTTGGTAAAATTCGAGCGCATTAGGGGCCCAGTGCCCAGGGAAACCCATTAAGGGATAATCTACACCTACACAACGACCGATACTATCGCTATTACCACCGTATTCTGGGTTGAGAAGTTTAGTGCGTTTCTTCCAGTCGAAATAGCAATAAGGCCAGCCGAAATCTGAATCGGGCTCAATTCTTAAAAACTCTTCCCCGGGCTGCTCCGAACTTTCCTTTTCACTATAAATGTCTGGCCAAAATTCATGCAATTGATCGCGCCCATGCTGCATAGCGTAGAGCTTTTGGTCTTTGGTATTGTAAGTTATACCCACCGCATGCCTGATGCCTGTAGCATAGCGCTTTCCATCGGCGAAAGTTTGGTTCAAAGTACTGGCACTAAATTTCCAAATTCCTCCCGACGTTTGTAAAAGTGGACAAGGATCCTGCCCTACCACGCCTGGCTGACGATCGGGATCTTGACAAGCATTAGAAGGTGCACCAATGGTTACATACATACTGTCCTGCCCATCAAAAGCCAATGGTTTGGCCGCATGTTGATTTTGACTCGGTAAGCTTAAAACCAATTCGCGTTCGCCCGAAGGAACCAATTCATTACCCTTAAACGCGCGACGAAAAACCTGTTCATTTGTACTGAAATACAAGTAATTATTATGCACCTTTATACCTGTCCCTCCAGCAATTTCCTCAAAATACTCGGTAATATCCACCTTACCATCGGCATTGGTGTCGCGCATAGCAACTATGGATTTACCTTCTTGGCCTACCGCGAGACGAGCATAAATATCACCCGCTTTTCCAATGGCCAAATGCCTTCCCGAACCTAAGTTATCGGCATAAATTTCCGCCTTAAAACCCTCGGGAACGCTAATGCCCGCTGAACTTTGCTGCGCCGCGGTCTCTGTCTCGGTGGTCGGTGCATCATTTTTACAAGCTATAATCGCTAAAGGAAAAAGGAAAAAGGCTAGTTTACGCATGCTGGTATTTTTTACAAACTTAGCATCTTTAAGCACAAAGCAGAGTTCAATTATAGTACTCTCCTAAATTCGGTGAAAAATTATAGTCTTGCATTTTCATTTTTATTGAAAAAACACTTCTCAGCCTCTTCTAAAAAGCGTTTTCCTGCGCCTTGGCCTAAAGCAACAACACTCCATTGCCTTAGCTTTTCGGCAAATAACCCGCCGTTTATAAGAGTTTTGAATCCTAAATCACATCAAACTCCGGTTTTAAAGTAGATTTGCCCAAGGCGAAAAAACCTGAGGTGAACGTAATTCAAGTCACTTCCCAGTATTTACAATCCCAACATCTTTGCGGTCTAGAAAAACAAATGATTAAGTCCTTCATCACAAGCAACAAGTTCGCCTTTATTGGAACCGCAGTAGGTTTATTGGCAGGTTATATTTACTACCAACAAATTGGCTGTGTAGATGGCTGCACCATAACCGGAGACCCTCTAAACTCTAGCCTTTACGGCGCCTTAATGGGTGGCATTGCTTTAAGCATGTTGGATGCTAAAAAGAAAGAAAAATGAATATTCAAGATCTAATTAATGCCGGCAAAGGCACAGTAGTAGATGTACGTTCGCGCGGCGAGTTTATGGGTGGTAATGTAGCCGAATCGGTTAATATTCCCCTCGATGAAATTACCCACCGCATCGACGATGTTAAAGCCTTAACCATGCCCTTAATTCTAGTTTGCGCCAGTGGTGGTCGCAGCGGAATGGCCGAGCAATTTTTAAGCGCCCAAGGTCTAGAATGCTATAATGCCGGCTCTTGGTTAAACGTAAATTATATGCAAGCGCAAAAAGTTTAAATTCGTGGCGCCCCATTTTGGCACCCTATTTTTTATGAATTATAAAGAGCAAGTAATAAGCACCGTTTTTCGCACTTCCTGGAGTTTCAGTCGTTGGTTAAGACTGGGAATTGGTCTGGCCATTGCCTACAGCGCCTACCGCGACGAAAACGGATTAGTGGCCGGTTTTGCCTTTTTTCTAATACTCCAAGCCCTAAGTAATACCGGTTGCGCGGGCGGCCAATGCAGCATACCTAGTAGCTATAAAGCGGAAAGCACCAAAGAACTAAAGGCCGATAAGCCCAATTAATCCCTTATTTTTTCTCCTAATCCCTCCTTTGTGAGGGATTTTTTTTGGGTACCAGCCGGGCTTTCCGTTACAAGTCCTCACCTACTCGCCGCTTTTTTAAGCCCTGCGGTGGCGTCCGCCTCCTCGTGGCAAAAAAAGCAGGCTCTTAGGCTGCGGGCTTTTCACTTCTATCCCTGGTACGAGCCACGGTCTAAAACTCATGGACCGCTCCACCAAAGAACATATCTTAAACCTGACTATGAATTAAGTGAAGGTACAAATGCGCAAGACCAAACTGCCCCTTATCTACAAACTTAAGTTCGATATAAAATCAGGTTTAAAGAAGGTTGTCTGCAAAGACCATCTTTCTTGATGTCTACTTATCTTTTTCTTCCTTCTATTTTTAAATACAAACGCTCTACCTTTTCTCTTGCCCACGGAGTTCTTCTTAAAAACTTAAGGCTCGATTTTATTGAAGGATTACTCTTAAAACAATTGATATTGATTCGCATGGAAAGATCCTCCCAGCCTAAGCTTTCCACCAAACTTTCTAGGATATCCGCTAATTTAACTCCATGTAAAGGATTGTTAGTTTGCTCATTTTTAGTTGGGTCGTCTTTTTCCATAAAAGCGAGATTACAAAAATTATATGGTCTTTATTATCCGAGCATTTGAATACTCGTCTGTGGCAAAGATGCATGATTTGCAAAAGTAGAGAGGTTTCTTATATCAAACCATAAACACTTTGAGAGTCGCCGCCTTCACGTTATTAAAGTGGCACCCAGACGTAGATGAACTCTCGTCTTAACCTTTAAAGTCCACCGTTCACCGACTAGTCCCTACCACTTAAAAGGCTTTAAGCTTTCTTTAACAGCTCTCTACCAGCACCTTATCTACTTTAGCCAAACGAAAACAAACATAAAAACATCATGAAAAAGTTAACATTTTTAGCCCTTGCTGCCGGATTAAGTATTAGCAGTAGCGTTTTAGCAAAGCACCCTGGCAACGAAGAAATTCAACTTCCCATTTACATCATTTCTGCCGCAGAAGATGGGGAACCAGGTACCACTTTAGAAAATACGGTGCGCACCTATATCGAAAACTACCACGAAGGTGATTTCCAAGAAATGATTAGTGTCTTACACAAAGACTTTACGAATCAGGGTTTAAACCACGACGGGAAATTAAGTGAACGTCAAAATGCTCAAGACCTAAAACGACTGATGCAGGGTCAAACCCAAATCGCCCCCGAACTACAAGAAAACATAATTACCGTAACCGGTATTGAAGATAATGTAGCCACGGTTTTACTGGAAACCGGCACCGATGTAGCGCGTTGGAATGAGTACATCACCCTTGAAAAAGAGAACGGTAAATGGAAAGTGAAAAAAGTGTTTTGGAGTTTTAAATAACGTGAGTTCGACTATAAATCATAGCCTCAGATTTTCAATAAAAAGAAAAGACAAGTCTAGATCGTGCAGGCTGTGGCGGACTACGGCAAATGAACTAGATGAGAGTATTTTCACTTTATTGGAAAAACCATTTAATCCCCTTCTAAAAAGCGGCTTTCCGCGCCTCTGCTTCTTGTAATAGCCCGCTATTGCTTCACTGCATAGTCTCGAAATCCACTATTTACAAGGGGTCTGAGGCCTGATTTCACGTCGAACTCACGTAAAATAAACGATTCTCCTGCTTATTCCCTGGAAAGGTCATCTGAAAAGATGGCCTTTTTTTGTGGGGTTTTTCTAAAGCTATTTAAAGTACTGGTCTTCCTACCATTCTTTTGGATTATTGATGATATCTGATCATAAAACCGAGACTGCCAAGCGAATTTGTCATTAATCTTGCGCGCTTCAAATGTTACTCGACCTTAAAGCAGACGTGAAATTTTAAAATTGGTTTTCGCTTTGGCGATCAATCTCTTTGCCGTCAAAGCTCTCTAATTAAGCGGTTTAAAAGAATCGATTTTCGATACTCTACTAAAGTCTGAAAAATAAAACAATCCAAAAAACCATCGCCAAATTTACCTATCAATCCCGAAGCCCTCTACCATTTTAAGATACTTGCCTTTTCCGTTCTTGTTTATGTTTTCTAGTGGTTTTGATAAACCTGTATCTCAAATCATCATAAATTAAACTACCGAGTAAAATAAAAGCGGCAACTAGCAATGCATTTAACTTTAAATTGAGGCGCGAGTAGAGTAAACCGCCTAATAAACCGCCTCCAAAAAAAGAGGCGATTATGAAAATCCTTAGTTTAATATTTGCTTTCAGCATCTCCCTGTGAGGATGTCGTTTGGGAAAAAATAATTGCGAAATATCAATACCTAAATCGGTAAAAAGCCCCGTTAAGTGGGTGGTCCGCACGATGGCCTTGGAAATTGTGGTAACAAAAGAGTTTTGCAATCCCATGGCAAAAAGCAGAAGACAAACTATTAAATCAGGTGAGTCTATCAGCTGTAAATTACTAAACAGCGCGATCGACATTAAGATTAAAGCTTCGAGAAGAGTTGGAAGAACAAAAACATTGAGCTGCTTGGAAGCACGATAGCGCTCAATTAAAAAACTTGAAAAGAAAGAACCAAAAAGGAATGAGAAAATATAGAGGAAGTAAATAGTCCCTTTCCAGAAAGCAAAATCAGCCACATCATTTATAAAAAGTGCGAAATGCCCCGTTACATTAGTCGTTAACTGTTTAAAAGCCAAAAAACCACTCACATTTACCATGCCCGCTACAAAGGATAAAACTGTAGCAATCTGTAAATTTTGCTTTAAAGTGCGGCTTTTGCCTTGATGTCTAAACATTAGATTAATTGATTGGGTCTTGAGAGCTGAACCAAAGATTTTGGGCCACCGCGCAAAGATGATTCAATTTTGGCAACAGCACAGAAAACTCAATAAAGCTTAAAAAACCCTACTACGCTGCTAGTTCCAGCTAAAACCAATAAAGCGGCTTGGATTTAAACCCAAGCCGCTTTCTTTAAACTAAGCTATCTTTAATTTTGAAAAACGCTTAAAATTTTTGAAGCAAACCTTGCTCTTGCGATAATACTGAGTCTAGCGTAGGTTTTTAATCAGTCTTATAAATATGTAGATATGGCTTAAAAAGGTGGTTAATCCGTAAGTAATAAACATAAGCCAGATAAAGCCTAAATTATGATTGTATAATTCTAAACCAAAAAACTGAGGAAAGGCAGTTACTAAATCGGTCATGCCTACAATGTTAAACAACCAGACCAAGGGTAATGCTAATTTCCATTTTCCTTTTATACCGACGGCGGCAATTATGGCCAAAATAGCGGTACTCATATCCCAAATTCCTACCGTATTTAAGAACTCACTAGGGAAACCATCGTAAAACTGCTCCTTAGCCATAAAGGATAAACCTAAATAGCGAAAGGTATTTAAGAATACCAATGGCAATACGGCCATTTCAACTGAAAGATGAGCCAGACGGGGTTTAATCCACCAGTTGAAACCAAGAATAATGCTAATGCTACCTATCAAAGCCTGAATATTAATAATAGTAAAATTGTCCATTTTTGCTTTTGAATTTTAGTTGTTTATTGTTTGTTTTTGAAAAGCTATAATTGCCTGAACCACCGCTACAATAGCTACTACTACTCGAATCCAGTGGAAAAATAACCAGCCGTTTAGCTTCGCATTTAGGTCTGTTACGCTAAACTCTATTTCCATGAAATCCAAGTTCAGAGGTAAATGATAGGCTAAGGTTTGAACATTGATAAAGAGTAAGGCCACTAAGGCCATCAACCAGTGTCGTCTGGCCGTTTTGTTTTCTTTGCTAAGAAAAACTAAGGACAGGGTGGCAAAAAAAGCGGGCATTAAGGTCGCTATGGTTGGTCCTAGAAGCAGGGGGAAATCCACCTGAAAAGATTCACGAAAAGCAAGAGGTGATAACGATTGCCAGTGTAAACCATAACTAAGACCTATGTTGATCATATTTCCCGCAAAAGCTGCCATTCCGATAATTGATATATAGGCAAGTATTTTTTTCATATTATTTCTGCGGAATTACTTGTTTGTTTAATTGCTTGAAAATAAACTTAGGTGCGAAGCGGCTCATCCATTTCAACTGTTTCGAAATTCCGGGGGTAATTTCTTCTTTACCTTTGTTGTAATCTTTCCAAAAGAGTTCCGCCAATTTTTCAGGCGGCATAGGTTTAAGATTATCGTCTTTTAGATCGGCATCCTTAGCGAGTTTGGTATCAACCACGGGAGGTAATAATTCCACTACCCTAATGGAATGTGCCTTTAATTGTGGCCGAATGGCTTGGGTCCAAAAATGCAAGGCTGCTTTGGTGGCTGAGTAAACTGGAGCTTGAGCGAAACTAACGTAGGCCAAGCCCGAGGAAACGTTAATTAACGTGGCCTTTTTACTCTTTTTAAGCTGTGGCAAGAAGTGGTGCAGTAAACGAATTGGAGACTGAAAATTAATTTCGATTTCTTCAAATTGCTTCGTCAAATCATTGCCTTCATTGCCACTATCTAATAGTAACATGATACCAGCATTATTAACCAAGACATCAATACCACCCCACTCTTTTTCCAGTTGCTGCGCCAATTTTTGTACTTGATCTTCTTTAGTAACATCACTTTGGTAGATGTTTATCTGCGGAAGCGCAGCTTTTACTTGCTCAAGTTTCGATACGTTTCTTCCCGTAATACTTACTTGGTGACCCTGCGCTAAAAACTTACGCGCTAAGGCCAGTCCGATACCCGAACCACCGCCTGTGATAAGTACTTTTTGAATGTTCTTCATTATCCTGATTATGTTCTTTCTGACTTAGACAAGAAAAAACTTCAGGTGTGAACACTTTAAGGAAAAAAAATTACGATAGATTTAAGCGATCCCTCCAATCGGGGCTTTCCAGCACCAACTCCAAGAAATTCTTTTTCTCAAAAGTCGTTTTATAACTATGATCGCGATGCAGTTCCGTATACAGTTGCTCAGCCTCATCTACCAAATAGTTGGCATCCGCTTCAATAGATTTTTTAAAATTAGAGAACTCCTGCTTGTTAAAGAGTAGGTTTTTCGCATCAATGATTCCCACATCTAGGGCAACCTTTACCTTTTTATGGCAACGGCAGGGGTTTTCCTTATTTACCAAACCACATTTATTGAGCATAAAATTATGCAGTTGTTTCCTTGCATTACTTAGCTTCTTACGAAAGTTATCTTTATTAAGATCCATAATTTCTGCACCAATAGTATGATCAGCCGCGAAAATATCTCCAATAATGTAAATAAGTCGCTGCTCCTTAGTCAGACAAAGTAACATCCCCGAAAGGCACTGCAAACGTACTTCCCGTATTTCTTCTTTTTTTTCCTCTTGCTCGTCGGCAGATAAGTCAACACTAGGACTTGCGTCAAGCCTATTACCCATATCTTCAAAATTGTTTGCGAAAAGCTGACTAGGCTTTTTCTGATCATTTAAAAAATGATTGCGAACAATTCGATACGCCCAGGTGCGGAAGGAGCTATCGCCCTGAAAAGAACTTAAATTGGAAATAATCTTAAGTAAAGCTTCTTGGGTAAGGTCCTCTGCCTTTATCGGATCACCCAACATTTTCCAGGCGATATTATAGATGAAGGGCTGATGCCTCAAGATTAATCCATTGAGCGAACTTTTATCACCTGTTAAAATCCGACTCACCAAAATATCATCAGGGGTGTCGCTTTCATAAGAAGTAGAGAATGGATTCATGGTTGGATTTTAAAAATTCAAGATTTATCGTTTCCAAAAGGCTCGAGAAAATTTGCTTCGCTCATCTGTTAACTAATTTATCAAGGTAGCCAAGGGCGGGAATTTGAGCAAAATATACAGCAAAAAGCACAGCTGCCCCAAATAATTTTCAAAGTAAATAATTTCTGTGGGTAGTTCAGTGCTAAAAATCCATACCTGCGTGTAGCCTAGACCGTTAATGGCATAATATGTACCTCTAATCCCAAACTACTTCTGTAATATCATTTAGCTTTTCAGTAATATCTTTAAGTCTGGTAGAAAGCCAAGTTGCAGTTTTGTGATGCATTCAAAAATCATTAAAACTAAAGCAATGAAACGACTTCTTATCATCGCAGCACTTATTAATTTGGCAGTTGCCGTCATCCACACCTTCATCGGAGAAAGTGAGATTATTGCGCCTCTTTTAGCCACAAACGCACCAGATACCGTTAGATGGACACTCCATTCTGCCTGGCATATGATTTCGGTAGTACTTTACTTATCCTCATTTACCTTGTTTTACCTCAGTAGAAAGGATAAGAGCGACCCCCGTTCTAAAATTTTACCAAACTACATAGGCATTCAATACATCGCGTTGGCACTGGTATTTGTGGTGACAAGCTTTGTGTACGAAATTTTCTTTCCACAAATTATTATGCTAGCACCAATAGGAATCTTGGCGCTACTAGCAGGTAAAATGTCGAAAAAAGCCTGATGTATTTAGAATATTCTGGTTTCACAATCAATTTAAATCAAAGATTAAATAAGGAATAAATAATGGAAAATCAAGTAGTAAGAAGAACCCAACCGTACAAATACCCAGAGAAAAAGATAGTGTACATCGTATCAAACCCAGCGACATTAAAAGGGTTTCCAGTGGGATTTTTTGCAGAGGAATTAACTAGACCTTTTTATAACTTTCTGGAAGCGGGCTTCAAAGTTGACTTGGCTTCACCTAAAGGAGGAAAAGTGGAATTTGATGGTTTCTCTGACCCTTCAAACGAAGGAACTATCTACCCAAATGATCTGGTAACGCTAGGTTTTAGCAATCACAAAGAGTTTGGAAAACTAATGGAAAACACGCCTTCAATAAGCGATGTAAATGTTGCCGATTATGATGCTGTATGTGTTGCAGGTGGGGGCGGTCCATTGGTTACTTTTAAAGACGACAAAGAGCTACATCAATTTATTGCCGACTTCTACGAGCAAGGCAAAGTAGTAGGTATGCTTTGCCACGGAACAAGCTTATTGCTTTGGACGAAATTATCTGACGGTAGCTTACTGGCTGACGGTAAAACCTGGACTGGCTACTGTGATGCCGAAGAAGAAATGAACAATCAAGCTGCTGGAGGTATAAAAATCAATGAATATACTATTGAAACCGAAGCCAGAAAAAACCCGAATACCAATTATGAAGCAAAAGAGCCTTTAACACCCTTTGCCATCAGAGACGGACGATTGATCACTGGTCAACAACAACATAGTAGTGCCTTGTTTTCAGAGTTAGTAATTGAAGCTTTGCGTAAGCACAACGTGCCCGGTTCTATTCATTAGGTTGAAGTATAAATCCTCAAAAAAGCAGCATCCGTTTTGTTTAAAACTCAAGAGGATTTACAGAGCGCCCGACCTATGTTCCAGATGATTCTTTTCCAGCGAAAGACTGCGCAGTCCGTTTTGAATATCTCGCAAGAAATCCATATGAGCGAACTGCATAAACAACATACTTACAAAATGCGTCCAAGTGCTGATACCCTTCGAGTACTTGTCACTGGAATGCTTAGTTACTAGCTTTTTAAAAACCGAACGGTCTATATGTTCTAAGGTTAAGCAAAGATTTAGTTTTGACTGGGGCATGAAATAGGGTTTGTTCGAACCCCAAATTGGGAAAACCTTCATGCCCCTTTTATTTTATTTTTGGACGGGTGTATTATTTTAAACCAAAAAGGTTAAGTCTGTTACTTTTGGCTTTGTTATTTGCAATTAAATATCTGATGAATATTGTCCGTTCTTAAGTTTTTAAGCTGGTTTCTGACTGTCAAATATACACATATTCCATTATGGCCCACTTTTGTACTGCATCTACTTAGCTTAAGTTATTGTACTTGTTTTTAGTACATTACAATAATACATAATCTATTATACTTATCAACAAATTATCTTCCTATAAATCATTACAAGCATAAGCTACCAGTAAATGTTAAGAATATTACTACACATTTTCTAATAACAGCTAATGTTAGTGTCAAAAGTACCGAATTAACTACAGTTTTAAACGCGCAATTTAGTGACAAAATCTTTAGTACATGACAAAAAACACAACCCTATGATTTCCAACAAATTAATGGTCAAAAATTAGGATAAAGCATTGATTTTCAGTATATTAGAAGAATATTATCACACATTTTTCTAATGACGAAAACCAATGCTTGTTCCAAAAGTACCGAATTAACTACAGTTTTAAACGCACATTTTAATGGGAAAATCCACTTAGCGAGAGTCAAGCTCATGTCGATGCTTACCATTGCTCGCTGTAACACCCAATACTCATAAAAAATAGAATTCCACTAAATCAGGTAAGACAGTATTCTGATAATACATTCATGACACAAGGCCTCCATGTGTACAAATCTTTAGTGGTGATATAGAGCGCGTGATATGGTATTTTGACTAACTATACCAAGGAGGAATTTAGATTTGAATGCACATATCCGTCTAAGATGGCCTAAGGTTCACATTTCACCAATTACATTAATTCCCATTGATTAAAGAATTATTTAATCATGAATCACTTTCAAAAAACTAAAACTATCAGCTGAATAAGATGATAGAATATCCATCTTTTTACCCCTATATTGCTTCTGATAGTAAGGGTTAAGTTTAACTTTAAGACATATAAAACTAAAGTTCAAACCTAAAGCTAAGAGTTATAAAAGACCTCACGTAAGAGAGCTTAATTTTATGCAAATGTTCTAAGTAACAAATTCTTTTATCTTTAATTAACCAAATAAAAATAATGGATTCACAAAAGGTTGACATGTTTATCATGTCTAATGGCAAGTTCTTTGAAGCAGCCATATCAATACAATTAGAAACCAGCTAATCGAGCTTGACGACTCAAAGTGGTCAGTAGTATCAACAAGTCAGTTCAAGGACCCTACTACAAGCCTTATCATTTCGCTGCTTGCAGGAACACTAGGTATTGACAGATTTATGGTGGCGACAGGTATGGGTGTAGGGAAATTACTAACATGCGGTGGTCTTGGTGTCTGGGCTATAATAGATTGGTTTATGATTCAAGGAGCTACTCGTGAAAAGAACATGGAAAGACTTCAACAGTTACTAGCCTGATGCTAAACGAAAAAGTTAGATTGTACCTGCTAGTGCTAATTTGTAGTCTAGCAGGTTACATCTGGCTTTATTTCAATATGCTAGACAATCTAGCTAATTCTAACGTCGGAAATGTTTGTTTAGTCAGAAGCTGCTACCAACATTCCATGTCCATCGTGCGGCTCGACTCGGTCAGTGATTTTTATAATTGAAGGCAATTTTAAATCAGCATTATACACAAATCCATTCGGGTTCATTATTGCATTTATAATGGTATGCTCACCATTCTGGATTTTCTTGGACATAATTATCGGAAGAAGTTCCTACTATCAATATTTTCAAAAATTCGAACGTTCTGAGGAAACCTAAAATATCAATCATATTAATACTTATAAATTCTTTCAAATTGGGTATGGGCAATTAATGACAAATGATTGATTAATTTAATTTAATAAAGAAACTGCGACCTAATGAAAAATAATTAGTTAGGATAAATGATATTCTCTTAAATATGGAACACTGTTTAGCATAAATTTGCTTTTTACTTCCAAAAACCTTGCTATGCGATTGCTGAACTTTTTAAGGCTATCATTAATCATTAGTATAATTGTTCTAAGCTCTTGTGCAAAAGAGGAATCACCTAACAACATTCAGCTACCCACTGTTGAAACCGTATTCCAAAGAGTTATTGGTACCTATGCTTATTGTGGAGGCAATGTAAGCAGCAAGGGTTCGGGTCAGAATCCATCTAGAGGTATTCAATGGAACTATAGCTCTAACCCTTTAAACTATGAAAATGAAGTATACCATCAGTTTATTGGGGAGGGCATTTTTGAGTTAGTTCTTAAAAATCTCCCTCAGGATACTATCATCTATTTTCGAGCATTTGCTGAAAATGAAGCTGGAAGGGTTTATGGTGAAGAGCTAAGTGCTCGTACTACCATGGAAAACCCTAATGGGGCCTATATAAATTCTCGTGGTTGCGTTGTTTGCGAAAATTATGAGGTTGGTGACTATTTTAACTTAGATACAGTGGAATATTTGGTTGTTGGTAACCCTACAATAAGAAAAGAGGTTAATAATTTAGAATTAAGACCCTTCTGCACATCAAAGGTCTCTAGCATGAGTCGTTTATTCAAGGATAAAATGGCTTTTAAGGAAGATATCGGTAATTGGGATGTAAGTAATGTTAATGACAT
The DNA here is from genome assembly GCA_018401735.1 of Schleiferiaceae bacterium. GTDB lineage: Bacteria > Bacteroidota > Bacteroidia > Flavobacteriales > Schleiferiaceae > Croceimicrobium. The sequence continues at coordinate 45,998 of JAGYKI010000006.1, read as the reverse complement.
GAGTTATATGTTTTTCTATGCAGTCTCCTTTAACCAAGATATCTCTGATTGGTGCGTAGATAAATTTAGTAGCCAACCCAGTCAATTTAGTACCGCAAGCGCATTAACGAACGTAAACAGCCCGGTTTGGGGCACTTGCCCCATTTAACTTTATTGTGCATTAATGGTAAAGTGCTTGGCTCTTAACATTCACAACTTTTTAAAATAACAACCACTTTATCGCGCTCTCGGTCACTAGTAAAGTTTTGCGCCTATAAATCTGCTGTGCTAAGGAATGTACGGCCTGTTATTTTGCGCATGATCTTTTTTGGATCAAATAAGACACACCCAATAAAAAAACCCTTGTTAATCTACTGATTAACAAGGGTTTTAGAACTTTTATAGTTGCCCCACGAGGACTCGAACCTCGACCGACTGCACCAAAAACAGCTGTCCTGCCAATTAGACGATGGGGCATCTTGTAAAATTGGATGGCAAAAGTAACTAAGTGAAAATATCTGAGCAAATTTTTCTCCGTGATTTCACGCTATTTTTTAAATTTATTTGCTAATGCTTCTTTAACAAAGTATTGAGACCTTCTTAGCGGCTTTATTTTATAAATTCGCCCCGCTACATTAATAATAGACACAAGCATGCTTGCGAACTACAAGAAACTAAACAACATCCTCGGCTGGTTGGCTTTTGCCATCGCCGCGATCACCTATTACTTGACCATCGAACCCACGGTAAGCTTCTGGGACTGTGGAGAATACATCTCTACTTCCGTTAAGCTACAAGTAGGTCACCCTCCTGGTGCACCCCTCTTCCAATTAATGGGTAACTTCTTCTCTCAGTTCGCTTTTGGCGACGTTATGGAGCAAGCCAAAATGGTAAACTTACTCTCTGCCATGAGCAGCGCTTTCACCATTCTCTTCTTATTTTGGACCATTACCGCTCTTGGCCGGAAATTCTTAAGCAAATATGGTGAACTGAATGACGCCCGCCTAACCGCCCTTTTTGGTGGCGCCATGGTAGGTGCTTTAGCCTATACTTTTAGCGATAGCTTCTGGTTCTCCGCCGTAGAAGGTGAGGTTTATGCCATGTCTTCCCTCTTTACCGCCATCGCATTTTGGGCCATTCTTAAATGGGAAAACGAAATTGACCACAGCACCCGCGCGCACCGTTGGTTGATTTTCATCGCTTACATGATTGGGCTTTCCATCGGTGTACACATCTTGGTATTCCTTACCATCCCTGCGATTGTAATGGTATACTTCTTTAAAACTGACCAAAAAATTAGCCGTAATAAGTTTATTATCTACAACTTAGTAGGTATCCTAATTTTAGGAGCCATTTTCTCCGCTATCATTCCTTTCATCTTAAACATGTTTGGAAAACTGGAAATTTTTATGGTGAACTCGATGGGAATGCCATTTAACTCGGGCACCATTTTTACCATCATTTTAATAGGTGGAGCCGCGGCCTACGGATTAGTATTCGCTCGCAAAAAAGATTCACCTATTGCTAGTACTCTTATCCTATCGGTGATTTTTATCCTATTGGGATATTCCACCTTCGTAACCTTAGCGGTACGTTCTAATGCCGACACACCTATCGACGAAAACAATCCCGAAGACGCGATGTCCCTCCTTGCTTATTACAAACGCGAGCAATACGGCGATTTCCCTGTTTTTTACGGACAGTCTTTCAACGCTCCTTTAGATCCGAAAAAACCATTTTTAGACGGCAATCCCGTTTACCGTCGCGATGATGAAGCAGGTAAATATGTAGTGAGTGACGATCGTAAAGCAAGCATCAGAAATTTCTCTAAAAGTCACATCGGATTCTTCCCACGTATGTGGAACGACGACCCCGCTGCGGTGAAATACTATAAGCAATACGCGGGAGTAACTGATATGGAAGGGCCCGTTCCTCTCAGTAAAAACATAGCTTGGTTTTTCAATTATCAAATGGGCCATATGTGGTGGCGCTATTTTATGTGGAACTTCGCCGGAAGGCAGAACGACGACCAACACCGCTACGAATACACCAAAGGGAACTGGATTAGCGGTATTCCTTTTATAGACGAAGCACGCCTAGGCCCGCAAAGTAACTTATACTACCACGCCGAAAATAATCCCGCCCGCAATGTGTACTATATGTTGCCTTTCATTTTAGGATTAATTGGTGGTATTGCCCATTACCGTAAAGCAGGACCTGATGCCTGGGTAGTGAGTTTATTCTTCTTCTTTACCGGTATAGCCATTGCTCTTTACCTAAACCACAAGCCATTTGAGCCGCGCGAGCGAGATTATGCCTACGTAGGTTCCTTCTATGCCTACTCTATTTGGATTGGCTTGGGTGTAATGGCCATCTTCGAAATGCTGAAAGGCAAAATGAAAACTCAAGCCATGGCCGCCGTGGTAAGTGTAGTATTATTAGCGGCAGTACCAGGTATCATGCTCGCCGAAAACTGGGATGACCACGATCGCAGCAACCGCTATGTAGCGCGCGATATCGCCCGTGCTTATCTCGATTCTTGTGAACCGAATGCGATCTTATTTACCAATGGTGATAATGATACCTTCCCGCTTTGGTATGCCCAAGAAATAGAAGGTTATCGCACCGACGTGCGCGTTATTAACCTCAGCTTACTCAACACCGACTGGTATATTGACCAAGCCAAGCGTGCAGTTTATGATGCCCAGCCTGTTCCTTTCTCCTTCGAGCAAGAAGAGTACCGTCAAGGAACACGTGACGTGGTTTATTACCAAGATCGGGGCGTTAAAGCCCGTTGGGATGTTAAAGACCTTATCCGTTGGGTGAAAAGCGATAATGATCAAACGAAATTTACCGCTTTCGGCGGCGAAAAAGAATTGATTTACTTCCCCACTAAGAAATTGCGTATCGATATCAATAAAGAGCAAGTACTCGCCAATAATGTAGTAGCCAGTAGCGATACCGGTAAAATTGTAAACTATATCGACTGGAATCTTAAAACCAATGCCCTTTCTAAGCGCGATTTAATGGTAATCGATTTAATTGCCTATAACGATTGGACCAGACCCATCTACTTTAGTGTAACCGTGGGCAACAGCAGTCAGGCCTTTTTCTGGTTAGATGATTATTTCCAACTGGAAGGTTTAGCCTACCGCTTTGTGCCGGTTTACGCACCACGTGCTAATAATGAACCTGATTTTGGTAAAATCAACAGCGACATTATGTACGATAACCTAATGAATAAGTTCACCTGGGGTAATATGGAAGTGGATGATGTTTACCTAGACGAAACCAACCGTCGTGTAACTTTCAACCTGCGTAATATTTACGGACGCTTAGGCAAGCAACTCGCCTCAGAAGGTAAAAACGAAAAAGCCATTGCGGTTTTAGATTTAGCGGAAGAAAAAATGCCCGAAGCTAAATTTGCTTACGATTATTTCGTCTTTAACATTATTGAAGGTTATTATCAAGCGGGCGCGAAAGAAAAAGCCCAAGCAATGATTAGCACTTTCGCCGATCGTTTAGAAGGAGAACTAGCCTATTACGGACAGTTTAAAGGAAATGATCGCAAAATGGTACAGAATGAAATTAATGCCGCTTCTAGCTATTTCCAAATGCTCGTGCGCCTAGTCAATCAGTACGAAAACAATAACAGCCAGAACTTGGAGTCTTTGCAAAACAATGAAATTTACCAGCGTTATGCTCAGGCCTTACAGCCTTTCGGCCGCGCATAAGTTTTAAAACCTAATACTTAAATTGCCTCCCTCGTGGAGGCAATTTTTTTATGAGCTATTTCCTACATAAAAGCCCTTTTTGGTTGCGAAGCTTATTTCCTAAATACATCTGGCGACAGCCGATAGTTAAGGGAGAACCTAGCATTTACCTCACTTTTGATGATGGGCCCATTCCAGAAATTACCCCTTGGGTTTTAGAGCAATTAGCGGCCTATCAGGCGCAAGCCACCTTCTTTTGCATTGGCGATAATGTGCGCAAACACCCCGCGGTTTTTAGGCGCTTGCAAGCAGATGGCCATGCTATTGGCAATCATACCTTTAATCATTTAAAAGGCTGGAAAACGCCCGTATCCACTTATGTAGATAACGCCCGCAGATGCGAAGACTACTTGCAAACGAATCTCTTTCGTCCGCCTTATGGGCGCATAAAAAAAGCCCAAGCTGAGATTCTCAGTCGGGCTAATTATAAAATTATTATGTGGGATGTGCTCGTGGGCGATTGGTCTGCTAATCTCACAGCCGAAGACTGTTTAAAGGCCTGTTTGAAACACAGCCGTGATGGCTCCATTATTGTTTTTCACGACTCTTTAAAAGCCGAAGAAAAACTGCGTTATGTTTTACCCAAAGTCTTGGATCACTTCAGTAAATTAGGCTTTAGCTTCAAAGCGCTTAGTTAGCAAAATACTCCAACTGCTCAATAATTGCTTCGGCACTTAATACCCCGCTTTGTCGCCATTTTTGTTCTCCCTTGCGGTAGATGATTAAAGTAGGCACCCCTTGAATCGCTAGTTTTTGCGCTAAAGGCTGATTGCGATCCACATCAATTTTTAAAACTTGAATACGATCGCCCATGCGTTGTTTAACCTGCTCTACAATGGGAGAAAGCACCTTACACGGTTGGCACCAAGTCGCGTGAAAATCAATTAGCACCGGTTTGTCGGCGGCTATCAATTCCTTAAAACTCGCCATTGCTTTAAATTATTTAACCAATTTCTGCTGGGCACCTTGCCAAGCTAAAACACCACCGCTCATATTGTAAACTTCGCTAAAGCCAAGCTTTTTCATCGCGCTTACACTTTTAGCACTGCGTCCACCACTGCGACAATACACCACGTATTTTTTAGCGGTATCTAGCTTCTTAACTTCCTCTTGGAAATTAGCATCGTAAAAGTTGATTAGCTTCGCGCCATCTAAATGACCCTGCATAAACTCTTCGGGAGTACGCACATCAATTAGTACGATATCCTCATTGTCTGCAATCATTTGTGACACTTGCGTAACCTCTAAATTGCTTCCGCCACTTTGAGCACAAGCCGAAAGACCTGTTACTAAAAGAGCCATTAAAAGTAAATTTCTCATTCTTAATTTTTTACGGCCAATACTGAGGGATATCCTCCGGCATTATACACTTCTGAAACTCCATTTTGCAATAACCAGTTTTTCGCGCTTTCGCTGCGAGCACCGCTACGGCAAAATACAACCACCGCACCTTGCGCTCCTTTAAAGCGATCTAAATTAGTAGGCAATGTATCGAGCGGGATATTTACGGCCCCTGGTACCGCTACTTCAGCTACCTCGGCGGGAGTGCGAACATCTACTAAAAAGGTATCCGCTTTGTTAATTAATTCTTCCATAGATTTTGTTTTACAGCCGCAAAAATAGACTCTTTCTAATTTAGTGCTCGGTGATAGCTATCACTTTAATAACCTTTGCCTTCAATTGCATTAATATCCCAACCAAATTTTACGCATTCTAAGCTGATCGGCACTTAAATTTTCGATCGGTTTTAATTGGTGGGACTCTTCAAATTCTATTTGCTGCGCTTCTGCCTTGAGCGTTTTAAATTTAAACTCGCCCTCCTTCTTTTTCGGGCGCGCAATACGCATTTCTACTTTATCGCCAGGCTTTAAACTGGTCTGATAATTATCTAAAATTTGTCCCAAATTGGTGATATCCAAAGTATCGCCATTAATGCTAATCAATTCATCGAGAGGCTCTAAGCCTAAAGCACGACCAAAGTCATCTAGACCTTCTTCTTTCGCTATAATGATGCGCGAGGTTTCGAAGCTGTAACTGAATTCATCGCAACCCAAACTCCAGCCTACAGTAGTGGCAGTAGGACTATAACTAAAACCAAATGGTTCTAATAATTCTGCAAAGGGCAAAGGCTCCGTTGCAGCAAAATGACGCAAAAGAAACTCTTCCACTTCTGGAAAACTATGCTGCGCGATAATAGCAAACAATTGATCATCTTGAAAAAAAGTGTCGGCGGAATAAATATTCCCGAGCGTTCCTAATAAGTCGATTAAGCGCATTTTCCCATCCGAAAGAGTCATTAGTTTCAAATCTAAAACCATGGCAGCCAAAGCCCCTTTTTGGTAAAAATTAAGGTACTGATCTTTAAAGTAAGTGAGGGTGTATTTACTGGCTAAAGTTAGGGGAATGGTACTATCAAAATCATCGCTGCTAAACATCTTATCCCTTAGCACTTCGATAAACTCTTGCTCCTTATAATTCTTATTACGCATCTGCACTAGATGCGAATTATACTCTGTAACCCCTTCGTACAACCAAATATGCTCTGACATTTCGGGATCCATAAAATCGAAATTATGGATGTACTGCGAATGAATACTTAGTGGGGTTACTATATGGAAAAACTCATGGGCGGTGATATCGCGTATACCCTCGTAAAAGAAATCGTTGGCTACTTCGGGCATGTATAAAACGGTGGAGCGATGATGCTCAAGCGCACCATAACTATTTCCCATATTTTCGGAAGAGACGCAGTAAACTAAAACCGCATATTTATCTACGGGCAAAGTACCTCCTAAATAATCGGCCGATCCTTGCAAGACATCTAAAATATTTTCTAAACACTTGCGGGCACTTACCAAACCTTGTGGGCTGTAGAGGCTAATTTCAATTTTAGAATCGCCCACCATCGCTGAAGCCGTATCGGGCAAACAATACAAAATGGGGTTATCGTGCAGTTCGAAATAGTTGGCAATTTCAAAAACGTCGAGGCTATCACTACGTTCGCCATCTAAAGCGGTTCCGCCATAAAATCCCTCTGGCTTTCGCACTCGCAATTGATAAGGGAAATTTTGGTAGCCCTTGATATAACCGATGTAACCAAAATTATTGAGTAGAAAAACATCTTTTTCATTGGAAGTCCCTGCTGGCTCAAAAATCCCGTTTTTCAAGTTGGCATCGTAACTATCATCCACTTGGTAGGTGATTTTATAAAGTGCTTTGGCGCCTATAATCTGCCAACGGTTAAGGTCCAAACGCTTCACCTTTAAGGTATCACCTTGCGCCGTTAAAGCGGTAAAATTATTTAAGAACTGGCCGTAATTATGCACATCATAAGTACCCGGAACTATGCGTGCCATGTGAAACTCGGCGGTATCGCTGGTTTGTAAGGGAGGAACGACACTAATACTTATTTGATCATCTACGTAAGTGACCAAGTCTTGTAAAACGGTGTAGCTTTCACTCGCCTGAAAAGGCTTAAAATCGGACTGGGCCTTACTAGAGAAAACCATTAGAGACAGCAGGAAAAAAAGATATCGCATAAATAACAGACTAATTTTTAGGCCTACGAAAATACAGTTTTAAGCGGCGAATAAACAAAGGGTGTTCAATCTAAAATCGCCACTTTTGTAAACAAGCTAAAAAGAACCTAGCTCTATAAAAACTTGACGAAAAATGACCGCTATATTTACCCTAGTTGCGAAAGTTCTCCTACCCCTTTTTCCTAATAAAACGGGGGATCGCGAAAAAGACCTCAAAGGCTTCGCCATTGAAATTCGCGACGAACTAAAAGATGCGCTTTACCTCGCTGTGGGCGTTGGCTCGGCCGCTTTTGGTTTAGAAAGCTTCCTTATTCCCAATGGTTTTATTGATGGCGGTGTAACGGGTGTTTCCTTAATTACCAATGCAGTTACCGAAATTCCTGTGCCCCTACTTTTAGTTCTGTTAAACTTGCCCTTTTTAATAATGGGTTGGCGCACGATTTCCTCGCGCTTCGCCTTAAAAAGCATTGGTAGTATTTTTTTACTCGCGCTGGTAATCCAATTTATTCCTTTCCCTGTGGTGGCGGAAGACAGTATTCTCGTAGCCGCCTTTGGTGGTTTTTTCCTTGGATTAGGAATAGGGATGGCCGTACGTGGCGGGGGAATTTTAGACGGCACCGAAGTTTTGGCCATTTACATCAGTCGTAAATCCAGCCTTTCCGTGGGAAATATCATCCTGCTTTTTAATGTCATTATTTTTGGTGCCGGCGCTTATTTTCTTTCGGTAGAAACGGCTTTATATGCCATCCTCACTTACTTTGCCGCTTCCAAAACTATAGATTTTGTGATTGATGGTATTGAAGAATATTTGGGCGTCACCATTATTTCTACCTACAGCGAAGAAGTTCGGTTAGCCATTACCAACAACCTTGGCCGAGGCTGTACTATTTACCAAGGTAAAAATGGTTATACGCCTTCCGGCGGAAGCTCAAAAAATATTGATATCATTTACACCGTTATTACACGTCTAGAAATGAGCAAGTTGAAAACCGAAATCAATAAAGTGGACGATAATGCTTTTGTAATTATGAATAGTATCATTGATACCAAAGGTGGAATGGTGAAGAAACGCCCTATCGAAAAACTAAAAGCGCAGAAATAGGGTCTTGAGTACTGCTATTTTTCCTCGTATTAAGCGTCACGCCACGAATCTACGCTATTATTCTTAGCGATAGCCAAAGAATGCAGGGCAACAATACCATAACCGATTAGCAAGGTAATTACCGCCGTACCCACAATTATTGGCGCCTTAATTTCGGTATGAAAAGCAAAATTCGCCAACCACAATTGGGTAATATGTATGGCCAGCGGCACCGCTATTAGCACCCCAATAAGCATCACCCATAGTAATTCTTTAAACACAATATTTACCATTTGCAGTCTTCCCGCACCAAGTAAACGGCGAATGCCAATTTCGCGGGTACGCAGGCCAGTGGTAAAAGAAGCCAAGCCCACAAAGCCAAGGATACTAATAAAGATGGCAATAATAGTGAGATAAAGAATCAAGCGCGACTGTCGCATTTCTTCCGTGTAAAGTTCCAAGAGATCGCGGCTTAAAAAGGAAAACTGAAAGGGAGCATTGGGAACCATGCTAGTCCAACGTCGCTCTAAATCGTCTAAAGCCACATAAATATTATTAGGATCTACTTTTACGTGCAGTACCCTTGACCTTTCTTTACTTAAAAGTAAAACCAGTGGCCCCACTTTGGTATGAAGCGAATGGGCATTAAAATCTTCAGCCACGCCAACCACCACTGCCTTTAGCATAGCTTCTCCCCTTTCGTTAAAACTAGTATTTAGCTTCTTACCGATGGGTTGCTCCCAGCCCATAAACTCTACTAAAGACTGATTAACAATGGCATAGCTAAAACTGGAGTCCTGCTCATCTTCCGTAAGGAAAGAACGCCCTTGCAGTAGATCAATTTGCATGGTTTTAAGGTAGTCTCTGCTTACTCGTAAAAAATCAAGGGAATGTCTTTGAAAGCCCTTATTGGCTTCTGTTTCGGCTTCAAAAATGCCACGATAAGCCCCTCTACCAGTAACGCTTGCCCCCATCGCTACCGATTCTACGTAGTCACTTTGCGCAATATTAGCGCGAATTTCTTGCAAGTGCATCACAGAATTAGTGTCTTGCGCCGTTATTAAAATCACATCGTTGGGATTGAAACCCAGATTACGATTCTTAATAAAATCCATTTGCTGATACATGAAAAAAGCGGTAATCACCACCGTTACCGAAACCGCTACCTGAAAACCCACCAATAATTTACGGGGAATATTATTTTGCCTTTGCAAGCCCTTTTTATTGCTAAAAGCATCGAGGGGTGAAACCTTAGAAAGGCTTAGCGCCGGATATAATCCACTAATTATTCCCACAAAAATAGAAAGTACTAAAGGCAGCCACCATAAATACGCGTCGCGTTTAAAATTTAGCTGCAGATCTTTATCAATGGCATTAGTAAGTGGTAAAACTTTGGTGCCAATCTCTACTAAGGCGAAAGCTAAAAGTAAAGCCAGCAAGGAAAGAATAGTCGACTCCACTAAAATCATGAGCTGAATATCGCCTTCACTTGCACCTAAAACCTTGCGCATAGCAGCCTCTCGAATGCGGCGTAAACTGCGAGCCGTAGCCATATTCACATAATTAATTATCGCTAAAACCAAAACTAATAGTCCGATTCCCGCAAAGCCATACACGTAAATTAAACTCCCTCCAATGGCATCAAAACCAGGATTTGTATTAAAATGGATGTCGCTTATTTGCTGCAATTTTACGCGATACTCGGCCTGCACGGCATCGGCCATTCCTGCCATGTAGCGATTAAAAAATTGATCAAAATTGGCTTCAACATTTTGCGCCTCAAGGGCAGATGGGACTTTAAGAAAAGTATAGTGACTAACCTGCCAGAGGGAAACGGCCAATGATAGAGTGTCGCTCGCTACGCGAGGCTCGGAAATAACCGCATTAAAATTATGATGCGTATTATCGGGGATATCTTCAAAAACACCCCTAACTTGATATTCAAAATTACTGGTATTGAGCGTTTGCCCTAAAGCGGGCTTGCTTCCAAAATACTTACGGGCGAAAGACTGGGAAATTACTATGCTTCGTTCGGCAGTCAAACTAGAATCTGCTTCACCTTCCAAAAAATGACAATTAAAAACCTTAAAGAAATTGGCATCTGCAACCAACAATTCATTTTCATAACCTTTCACACTATCGCTGTGGAAGTAAACGGAGTTTTCGAAAGAAAAGAAATGAGTGGCTTCTTCTATCTCTGGATAAAATTCTTTCATTAAACTTGCCAGGCCCGAACCTGAACCACCGTATTCTTCTTCGGTACCATTAAGATAGAAGGAAGAATTTACCCGATAAATATTTTCATAGTTTGGCCAATGCTTATCGAAGTTAAACTCTGCATTAAGATAGATGCTTACGGTAATGGCTACGGCCAAACCAATGGCCAGTCCACCCAAATTTAATAGGGTATAAAGCTTTTGCCGATATAGGCTGCGCAGGGCGAATCTAAACTTAGAACTGGGCATGTAGTACCTTCTTTTCCGACACAACCTGCCCGTCCATTATACGTACAATGCGCTGAGAATAAGAAGCATCATGACTGCTGTGCGTAACCATTATTAAAGTGGTGCCTTGATCGTTTAGGCGACTGAGCATTTCCATTATTTCATTCCCTTGGGTCGAATCTAGGTTTCCCGTGGGCTCATCCGCTAAAATTAGGCTTGGCTTAGCGATAATTGCGCGACCCACCGCTACTTTCTGTTGTTGTCCACCACTTAATTGGTAAGGAAAAAAATCGCGACGATGCCCCATGCCAACCATCTCTAAAACCTCCAATACTCGCTGCCGGCGATCTTGCGCCGCATAGCCCAAATAGTGCAGAGGTAACTCGATATTTTCACTTACTGTAAGATCATCGATTAGATTGAAATTTTGGAAGACAAAGCCAATTTTCTCCTTTCTCAACTTGAGCTTTTGGCGCTCGCTGAGATCCGAAACATTGGTATCATTAAAAACAAAAAGGCCCTCATTATAGGAGTCTAATAAACCAATAATATTTAAGAGCGTGGTTTTTCCACAGCCGGAAGGGCCCATGATAGAAACGAATTCGCCTTTTTTTACCGTTAAATCAACTTCACTGAGTGCACGAGTTTCAACGCCTTGCGCCTGGTATATCTTAGTGAGGTTATGAAGCTTAATCATAAAAAAGGTTTGTAAACAGAAGCGTGAAATTAAAAGAAATCTGAAGATAAAGTTCTTTTAGAAGCGATGCTTGTAAAAAAATTAAAAACCTCGGGCTGAGTTTTAATTGCAAGGAGGATAACCGATTTAACCCTAAATTCTGCTACTTGAACTAATTAAACAACCAAATTCAATTTTGCAATTAAAGCCCGTTGTAAAGAACGTTGCTGCAGGCAGCTCCCGAGGTTTTTAAAATTTTTACGTTTTAGTTTTCAGCTACTGGATAAGCGAAGGCTATGCCACAAGTCTAAGTATTTGATTTCCTTATAAATAACTAAATGACATTTTATTTATCTGTTCGAAAATGAACAATATCTTGTTCGTATTCGAACAGAGAAGTACTTTCGTTTAGTGAAAATCCCTGCCCACATAGTTATTGTTGATGATGATGCCGATGTACTAACTAGTGCACGTCTCTTTTTAAAGCAACATTTTCAAACGCTTAGCACCAGCGAAGATCCGAGCAGTCTCAACCAGCTTCTTACGAAAAGTAAGGTGGACCTCGTTTTACTCGACATGAACTTTCGCAAAGGCCGCAATGATGGCGCCGAAGGATTATATTGGCTCAAACATATCTTGGAAATAAGTGCGCAAACCCAAGTGGTGATGATGACCGCCTACGGCGAAGTAGAACTAGCCGTACAGGCCATTAAAAAGGGGGCTTTCGACTTTGTACTAAAACCTTGGACCAACGAAAAACTGCTCAGTACCTTAAGCAACGCTTTACGCTTGGCGCAAGAGAAGGCTAAAGTGGAAGTTTACCGCAGTAGCAATAAGCAGTGGGAAGATAATGCAGGGCTTGCGCAAGAAGAGCTCCTTAGCCGATCGCCAGCGATGCAGTTGGTTTTAGAAACCCTAAAAAAAGTAGCAAGCACCGATGCTAATATTTTACTCTTAGGAGAAAATGGTACGGGAAAAAGTGTGCTCTCTTTGGCTATTCATCGCATGAGCCAGCGCCATGAAAACCCTTTTGTAACGGTAGATCTCGGAGCGGTAGCACCCAATCTTTTTGAAAGTGAGCTCTTTGGTCATAAAAAAGGATCTTTTACCGATGCCTCGGATGACAAAGCGGGCCGCTTCGAAACGGCCGATAAAGGCACGCTCTTCCTCGATGAAATTGGTAATCTCGATCTTAGCTTACAATCTAAATTATTACACGTTCTTCAAAGTAAAGAGCTGCGTAGAGTGGGCGAAAATAGTAGCAAAAAAGTGGATGTCCGCCTGGTCTGTGCTACCAATAGCCCTTTGCATGATTGGGTGCATACGCAACGCTTTCGCCAAGATTTACTCTATCGCATTAATACCGTAGAAATAACCGTCCCCCCGCTGCGGCAGCGCAAAGAAGATATCCCCTTTTTAGCACGACGTTTTTTTGATCGCTTTCGCAAGAAGTATTTGAAAGAGGACCTTAAGCTCAGTTTTAACGCGATCGACGCCCTCTGCGATTACCATTGGCCGGGTAATATTCGTGAGCTAGAGCATTGCTTGGAACGCGCCGTAATTTTAGCGAGTACCAAGGAAGTGCGCGCTGGAGATTTAGGACTAAAAGTGGGACAAAACGGCAAGGAGCCTCCTGGCTTAAACTTGGAAGAAATGGAAAAACATTTAGTGCAAAAAGCCATGGACAAAAATGCCGGCAATATTTCTAAAGCCGCCAAAGACCTAGGTTTAACCCGTGCCGCACTGTACCGTAGATTGGAGAAGTATGAACTTTAAATCCTACCCTTTTCAGTTTGGCTTACGCCTGATGGGCATTATTTTAAGTATTACCTTCGGGCTATTCCTCGCCCAAAAGTTTAATCTCTTTTTCACCTTATTGGTACTAATGCTCCTTATTTTAGTACAGATATGGGATTTTTGGCGCTACCAATCCTCTTTAATTCGCGAAACCAAAAAATTCTTAGAAGCCGCTCGTTTTGGCGACTACAGTACCCGTTTCGAACTCGCTTCCAAAGGTGGGGTTTTTGCCGATTTAGAAGAGGAATTTATGCTTTTACTCAACCAGCTTAAAACATCGCGGGCAAGCCAAGATAATCAAGAAGCCTTGCTAGGTGAAATATTAAAAAACATCAATCTTGGCATTTTAGGTATAAACGGAAAAAAAGAGATTTTCCTCATTAATGAGAAAGCCCAAGAAATATTAAACATACCACCCTTTCAAAGATGGGAGCGTCTGAGCGAACGCATCCCCGAATTAAAAAACTTAATCGGTAATTTCGATTTTACCGGTCGCAAACTGTGGGAACACAATTTTAACGGTAAAAAAACCGAGCTCTACCTCGATTTACAGCATATTAAATTAAAGGAAGATACCTTCCATCTTATCAGCCTTAGCAACCTCCACCAAGAAGTAGAAGAAAAGGAAATTGACGCTTGGCATAAACTCATCCGCATTTTAGCCCATGAAGTGATGAACTCTGTTACGCCCGTAGTTTCTCTTTCTGAAACCGTGAGTACTATGTTGGTTAACGATGACGGAAAAAAGAAGAAAATAACAGATTTGGATGAGCAGGATTTGGATGATATTCGCGAAGCCTGCAAAACCATTGTAAGACGCAGCAAAGGAATGCTCAGTTTTGTAGATGAGTATCGCAAATTAACCCAGCTTCCCGCACCGGCTAAAGAAGTGATTTCCATCAAAACGCTTTTTGAAGATTGCCTTAGCCTTTTACAGGCCAGCGCGAAAAAACAAAACTGTATAATCCGCTATAAGTTAGATCAGCAAAGACTGGCCCTAAAAGCCGATCGTAAAATGATTGAACAGGTTTTAGTGAACTTAATTAAAAATGCCTTGGCGGCGATGCCCGCAAATCACGCCGGGGAAATTGAGCTCAGTGCTAAACTAAGTGAAAGTGGTGTGGTCATCCGCGTAAGCGATAATGGTGAAGGCATTGAAGAGGATTTAATTAACCAGATCTTCGTACCCTTTTTTAGCACCCGTAAAAACGGCTCTGGCATTGGCCTAAGTCTTTCTAAAAATATTATGAAAATGCATGGCGGCGATTTAAAGGTCCAAAGCCAAGAAGGGGTGGGGAGTAGTTTCTTGCTTCAATTTAAAGATTAGTCCAACTCCCAAAATAATCCAAACCTGGGAGCTCACAAGCTCAATTTGAGCTAAGAGATCTGTTAACAATCAAAACATTAATTTAGAGGCCTATTTAAGTCCCTCTTATGCGCAAAGTTGTTTTCCTTAGTTTGCTTTTGCTTACCGCCTCCCAAGTTATTGAACAACCTCAATCGGCCCGAGAAAGCTATAAGCGCTTTTTAGCCGAACACCCTTTTAATAACCGACCGCGATTAAGCAAGGCCCAGTGGAAAAATAACCCCCCTCAAGATCGACCCGATTTGGCCTGGGAGCAAAATTACCTCGCTACTATGGACCCTATTTTAGGTCGACCCGCGGTAGAACGCCTAGAGCAAGTTTACCAAATAGTAGATCAAAGTAATAATCAACTTAGCCCTAGTATTCCGGGTTCAGCGGCTAGTCCTTGGACCGAACGAGGCCCCGATAATGTAGGCGGCAGAACGCGCGCCATAATGTGGGACCCCAATGCAAGTTCGGGTAATAAGGTTTGGGCTGGCGGAGTTACCGGTGGACTTTGGTATAATAACAACATCACGTCCAGTACTTCTGCCTGGGTTTCGGTAAGCAATCAATGGGACAATTTAGCTATCACCGCTATTGCCTACGACCCTAATAACAGTCAAATATTTTATGTAGGCACAGGCGAAGGCTGGGGTGCGGGTGCCTCGCGTGGCGCGGGAATTTGGAAATCCACCAATGGTGGCACCAGCTGGACGCAGTTGAGTTCTACTAGCAATTACCACTACATCAACGACTTGGTTGTTCGCAATGAAAACGGCAGCAGCGTAGTTTATGCCGCTTGCCGTGAAAATTATTTTCGTGGCCAATGGCACGGGGTAAATGGATTATACCGCAGCACAAACGGCGGCACTTCTTGGTCGCAAGTTCTACCTAATATACCGGGCAGTTCTTCGCCTTACGCGGCCGCAGATATTGAAATTGCGGCCGATAACCGCATCTGGATTGGAACGCAAGAAACTTCTATAGGCTTAAGCGACCAAGGTGGTGGTAGAGTTCTCTATAGTGATAACGGCACCAGCTGGACCGTTTCTCGCACCATTGCCAATGGCGAGAGAGTAGAACTGGCCTGCGCTCCTAATAATTCTAGTTATGTTTATGCCCTTACGGAGATAGGCGGACAAGCAGGAGAAATTGCCCGCAGCACCAATAAAGGGAGCTCATGGACTACCCGAAATGAACCCGCCGATGTTGACAATGGTATTCCCAATACCGACTTTACCCGCGGGCAAGCTTGGTATGATCTAATTATGGCGGTAGACCCCAACAATGCCAATACGCTCATTGCGGGAGGCATTAATTTATTTCGTTCCACAGACGGAGCAAGTACTTGGAGTCAAATTTCTAAGTGGAGTAATAATAACAACTTAGCCGCCCTTAATTGCTCTTATGTTCATGCCGATCAACATCAGATTGTATTTAAACCCAACAGCTCAAGCACGGTGCTTTTCGGCACCGATGGTGGTGTTTTTTATACGACTTCATTGGCAACGGCCGCTACGGCCAACGTTATTAGTGCGCGTAATCAAGATTATAATGTAACCCAGTTTTACGCGGCGGCCATACACCCGAGTGCGGGGAGTAATTACGCTCTCGCTGGGGCGCAAGACAATGGCACCCAAAAATTTAGCACCGCAGGTTTTGGTAGCACTAGCCAAGCTACCGGTGGCGATGGAGCTTATTGCTTTATAGATCAAACTAATGCCAATTATCAAATTACCTCTTACGTTTACAATAATTTCTGGCGGAGCACCAATGCTGGCTCAAGCTGGGGAGGACGTTTCCAAAATGACAATTCCACTGGACGCTTTATTAATCCCGCCGAGTACGACGACAATCAAGGAATTTTATATTCAGCCCGCACAAGTACAACTGTTAATCGGGTAACTGGCATTCGAACTACTCCTAGCATTTCTAGCATCAGCATTAGTGGCATGAACAGCATGGCTTCCCATTTGCGCGTTTCACCCTACACCACCACTAGCACTACCCTTTTTGTGGGAACAGAAGGGGGTGACCTTTTTAAAGTCACCAATGCTAATTCCACACCCAGTTCCTCTAATATTGGCAGCAGTAGTTTTCCCAACGGGCATGTATCCTGCGTAGAATTAGGAGCCAATGAAAATGAACTTTTAGTTACTTTTTCTAACTATGGCGTTAGCTCCGTTTGGTACAGCTCCAATGGGGGTATAAGCTGGCAAAATAAGGAAGGAAATTTACCCGATATGCCGGTAAGATGGGCCCTATTTAATCCTAACAATCGCGCCGAGGTGATTCTCGCTACCGAAGTTGGGGTTTGGTCTACCAGTAATTTCAATAGCAGTAGCCCTAGCTGGACCGCCAGCAATAGCGGCCTTTCTCGCGTTCGCGTAGATATGTTACAAATTAGAGATAGCGATAAAACGGTGATTGCTGCTACCCACGGACGCGGCCTTTTCAGCAGTAATGGTTTTAGTATTCCTCAAGTTCCTGTAGCTGACTTTTACGCCAACCCTGCCGTGGCTTGTATTAACCAAAACATTCAACTAAGCGACTCCTCTACCGGCAATCCCAATAGTTGGCAATGGAGCATTAGTCCCACTACCTTCACCTTTGTAGGCGGTACTTCAAGCAGCAGTCAGCACCCGCAAATTCAACTTAATGCAGCAGGATCCTATACGGTAAGTCTTATCGTTTCAAATGCCAACGGTAGCGACACTCTTAGCAAAAGCAGTTTTTTACTTGGTGGTGGTTTAAGCCTTCCTTTCGTAGAAGACTTTGAAGGGACCAGCAGTCTATTCACAGTCGAAAACCCTGATAATGGCGTCACTTGGGCCTTGAATACCATCGGCGGAAGCAGCCCAGGCAATACCGCTGCGGGCATAGACTTCTTCAATTACAGTAGCACCGGCGAACGAGATGGCCTGATTAGTCCGCCCTTGAATTTCAGTAATTACAGTAGCATCACCCTCGACTTTGATTATGCCTATGCCCGCTATAGTTCAACCTATCGCGATAGTATGGCCATCTACATAAGTACGGACTGCGGCACAACTTACCAACGTATTGCCAGTTATAGTTCAGACCCCAGCGTGAACTTCGCAACAGTAGCCGATCAAACCTCTAGTTTTAGCCCGTCTAGCGCAAGCGATTGGTGTGGAAATTCGGTTATTACCAACTGCCCTAGCATTAACCTCAATACTTATGCGGGGCAGTCTGAAGTACGGATAAAATTTGAGGCCATTAATGGTTATGGTAATAATCTTTACCTCGACAATATTAATATTAGCGGCGTATCCAACGCCAACATTCCCCAGGCCGATTTCTCGGCAAACGATAGTAGCATTTGCGCAGGTAGCAGTGTTAGCTTTAGCGATTTAAGTAGCAATAACCCTAGTGCTTGGGCCTGGACTATCAGTCCGGCCAGTTATACCTACACGGGCGGCACCAATAGTTCCTCGCAAAACCCGCAAGTACAATTTAACAATGCGGGCTCTTATACCATTAGCCTCAATGCCAGCAATAGCTTTGGAAACACCAATCTCACTAAAACCGCTTTTATTCAAGTGGCTGCTGCGGTAAATCCCTCCGTAAGTATTAGTGCCAATGCCAGTGCATGGTGCGCTGGACAAAATGCAACTTTCACCGCTAGTCCAACAGCGGGAGGCGCCAGCCCGAGCTATCAATGGAAAGTAAACGGACTTAACGTGGGAACGAATAGTGCCAGTTACAGCACCACCAGCCTAAACCAAGGCGATGCCGTAAGTGTAGAAATGACGAGCAATAGCACTTGTGCGAGCAATCCTGTGGTAAGCAGCACCAGTATTAATGTCACTATTAACCCCCCAACCGTTCCTAGCGTTAGCATTAGCACGGCCAATACCACGCTCTGCGCGGGTAGCAACGCTAATTTTAGCGCCAGTGTTACGAATGGCGGATCTAGCCCCAGCTATCAATGGAAGCTGAATGGCACTAATGTAGGAACGAACAGTTCTAGCTTCACCAATTCTACCTTGGCCAATAACGATCAGGTTTGGGTAGAAGTTACTGGCAGCGGATCCTGCGCAAGCAGCAGCCCGGGGATTTCCAATACCTTAAATATGAACATTCGTACCTTACCCGTTATCAGCACCATGAGCCCACCCTTTGCGCCACTTTGCCTAGGTGACAGCCTAGTACTTTCGGCCACGGTAAACACGAATGGAATTCCTGGAACACTTACTTCTTGGTCGGGAAATGGCGTGCAAAATGGGGTATTCTACGCCAGTCTAGCGGGAGCAGGAACGCACAATTTAAGCATCGGCTATTTATATTCCAGCGCGCCCAATTGTCCGGTAAACGCCAGCTTCCAAGTTAGTGTTGATGCTTTGCCTAGCCCTAGTTTTTCACGCACGGGCTTGGTATTGAGTGCTAACCAAACGGCGCCCAATTACCTGTGGTTACTGAACGGAAGTCCCGCCCCAGGAACCAATAACCAACCGGCTTATAACCTGCAAACCAATGGCAGCTATAGCCTAGAACTAAGTAATACGATTTGCAGTTTAGAATCAGATCCCGTGGACATTATCGACCTAAGCCTTGAAAGTCTGAAAAGCGAATGGCAATGGCAAGTTTACCCCAACCCCAGTCGAGATATTTTACATATCCGTTTCATAAATCCCGGTCAAGCCGAGATGGAAATTTCCCTGTATGATGCACGCGGAGCTTTACTTTATACTTCAGGCCGAAATTTAAACGGGCAGGAAGTATGGGAAAGTTTATCGGTAAAGAATTTTGCGGCCGGCATTTATCACCTTAAAGTGAAGATTGGCGACTTCGTATTTGACGAAAAAATCAGAAAGGAATAGTGCCCTATCTAGGGCTTTTTTCCTTTACCGCTTTCGCGGGATGCGCAGGAATGACGATGGATTAATCGACCGTCCAACTGCGTTTACCCCGCAACAAATCATCTAAATCCGTCTCGCCTTGAATTTCCTTGGCGTGATTAATTTGGGCGATAAGTTGTTCTTCGTAGCAAGGGCGATCTTCTTGGTAGAAAACCCCAAAGGGACGAGGGAAGTTATCATCAAAAAAGCGACTCAATATATATGCTTTGGTGGCATCTCTACTATCGTGAATCCAAAGATCATTGGCTGAAAAACCTTCTTCTAAGTTAACGATTTCGGGCTTTAAACCATTTAAGCGAATACCTTTATTGCCTTCATCGAAAAGCAAGGGCTTTCCCTCTTCTAATAAAATTATATGCTGTCCTTTTTGTTTTTTATCGCTGTAGCTTAGAAAGGCGCCATCATTAAAGACATTACAATTTTGATAAATTTCGATAAAGCTGGTACCCTTATGGAGATTGGAAGTTTCTAAAACGCCTCTTAAATGCACAGGGTCGCGGTCTATGGTGCGGGCTACAAAAGTCGCATCTGCGCCCAGCGCCAAAGCTAAAGGATTAAAAGGATGATCGAGGCTACCCATGGGACTACTTTTGGTGCGTTTTCCCATTTCTGAAGTAGGTGAATATTGCCCTTTTGTTAGTCCATAAATCTCGTTATTAAAGAGAAGCACATTGAGGTTCACGTTACGACGTAATAGGTGTATTAAGTGGTTTCCACCGATGGATAAACCATCACCATCACCGGTAATAACCCACACACTTAAGTTGGGATTGACCATTTTTAAACCACTAGCCACGGCCGGTGCTCTGCCGTGGATGCTGTGCATTCCATAGGTGTTCATATAGTAAGGAAAGCGAGAACTGCAGCCAATGCCAGAAATGAAAACAATATCCTCACGCTTAATCCCTAAACCAGGAATAACCGACTGCATTTGCTTCAAAATACTGTAATCGCCACAACCTGGGCACCATCTTACCTCTTGATCACTGGCCGCTTCTTTAGCGGTAAATAGGGCGCTATTGGGCTCAGTCATTTTCTACTAAACTTTTAATTTTCTCTAAAATCTCCTCTGCCAAGAATGGCTGTCCTTTTATTTTATCCAACACTTCTGCTTCCACCAAATATTGGTCGCGAATAATCCTTACTAACTGTCCATAATTTAGTTCTGGAATAAGAATTTTCTCGTAGGCAGAAAGGATTGCTCCTAAATCTTCCGGCAAGGGATTAATGTATTTCAAATGCAATTGCGCTACCGCTAAGCCTTGCTCTAAAGCATGTTCTACCGCCACCTGAATGGCCCCAAGTGTATTGCCCCAACCCAGCACCAATAAAGGTCCGCTGGACGGTCCTTGGATTAATTTCTGAACGGGATAATCTTTCGCGATTAAGCGCACTTTACGGTCGCGTACTTTCACCATGGCTTGGTGATTATCTGCCTCATAACTAACATTACCGGTTTCTAGCTCTTTCTCCAATCCGCCCAAGCGATGTTCTAAGCCCGGTGTTCCTGGAATAGCCCAAGAGCGAACTTCCCGTTCATCTCTTTTGTAGGGGAGATAATGAGCATCGTTCTTAACTATTGGCGGATTAATTGACGCTAGGGAACTCGCTTGAGGGAATTTCCAAGGTTCAGAACTGTTAGCAATGTAGCCGTCCGTTAATAAAATCACGGGGGTCATGTGTTCCAAGGCAATGCGCGCCGCTTCAAAGGCAGAGCTAAAACAATCGGCGGGAGAATTGGCCGCGATTACAGGAATGGGAGCTTCACCGTTTCGGCCATAAAGCGCTTGTAATAAATCGCTTTGCTCCGTTTTAGTGGGCAATCCTGTACTAGGGCCACCACGCTGCACATTAACAATAACCATGGGTATTTCCAGCATAAAAGCCAAACCAATACCCTCGGTTTTTAAAGCCATTCCGGGGCCCGAAGTACCCGTTACCGCTAAGGCACCGCCAAAAGAAGCACCAATGGCAGAAGTTACCGCGGCAATTTCATCTTCCGCCTGAAAAGTTTTCACCCCTCGGTTTTTATGAGCCGCTAATTCGTGTAAAATATCGGAAGCCGGAGTAATAGGATAAGAGCCATAAAAAAGCTCTAGACCACTTTTCGCCGCGGCGGCAATTAAGCCAAGGGCTGTTGCCTGATTGCCGGTAATATTGCGGTATTCGCCCTTTTCCATTTGGGCGGGTGCCACTTTAAAACGACTAATCGCTTCTATGGTATCACCATAATTATAACCCGCATTTAAGGCGCGTAAATTGGCTTCTAAAACCTCGGGCTTCGACTTAAACTTCGCTTCTAAAAACGAAAGGGTTGTTTGTAGGCTTCTACTGTAAAGGAAATAAATAAAGCCCAAGGCAAACATATTGCGTGAACGATCTTTATCGCGACTACCGAGGCTTAAATCTTTCAGTGCCTCGCGGTTTAATTTGGTAATATCAACGGCGTAAACCTGATACTCCTTAGGAATATCTTCGATGGGCGTACTGCTTTCATCGTAGGCCGCCAAGCGGAGGTTTTTCTTATCGAAACCCGCAGAATCTAAAACTATAATTCCTCCACTTTTCAGGTTAGGGAAATTCTTCTTAAATGCGGCAGCATTCATGGCCACTAAAACATCAGGCCGGCCGCCGGGTGTGTGAATTTTCTCGCTTCCAAAATTTATTTGAAAACCAGACACGCCTGCAACCGTGCCAATTGGAGCCCTAATCTCCGCGGGGAAATCGGGAAAGGTACTAAGATCGTTTCCTGCTAAAGCGGTAGTATTGGTAAACTGCGAACCCGCGAGTTGAATTCCATCGCCAGAATCGCCAGCAAAATGAATAGTTACTTTACTTAAAGACTGGGTGTTCATTAGGGCATCATACTTACTTCGTTGACTTTAAGAACTTCAGGGGCATGCTTTTTAATGGTCATTTCCACTCCGCTTTTTAAAGTCATTTGGTTTACACTGCAGCCAATGCAGGCGCCGTGTAATTTTACCATTACAACTCCTTCCTCATCTAACTCAACTAAACTTATATCACCACCGTCCGATTTTAAAAAGGGACGAATCTCATCCAGTGCGATATTTATGCGTCTCAGAATATCTTCTTTATTTTCCATAGCTTATTTATTTACGGCCGAGCAACCAGCCATGGTGGTAATACGCGTAACTTCGGTAGGCGGCAACTCTTCATTTCGCTTCATTAATTCCGAAACCATATTGCGGGTAATTTCTTCAAACTGTTTTTGTACGGCGGTCCCCTCTTGTAAAGCAGCGGGGCGACCCACATCGCCCGATTCGCGGATACTTTGTACCAAGGGTAGTTCGCCTAAAAAGGGCACTTGCAATTGGTTCGCTAAGTTACGCACTCCACCCTGTCCGAAAAGGTAATATTTATTACTTGGCAACTCGGGAGGACTAAAGTAAGCCATGTTTTCAATCATCCCTAAAATGGGAACATTAATGTTTTCCACTTTAAACATGGCCACTCCTTTGCGCGCATCAGCTAAAGCGACATTTTGCGGCGTACTAACGATTACCGCTCCAGAAATTGGCACCGCTTGCACGGTACTTAAATGAATATCGCCTGTACCAGGAGGAAGATCAATAATCATAAAATCGAGCTCTCCCCAATGCGCATCTCGCAATAGCTGGTTAAGTGCCTTGGAAGCCATTGGCCCACGCCAAACTACTGCCTGATCTGCCTTTGCAAAAAAGCCAATCGACAGAATTTTTATGCCATAGCTTTCAACGGGGTCCATTTTACTTTTACCATCAACAGTAATAGTTCCTGGGCGGGCATTTTCAATATCGAACATGGTAGGTACAGAAGGACCGTAAATGTCGGCATCCACCAGACCTACAGAAAAACCCATGCTTTTTAGGCTTATCGCCAGATTTGCAGCTACGGTAGATTTCCCTACCCCCCCTTTACCCGAGGCGATAGCAACGATATTTTTTACGCCCGGCAAAGCTTCGCCTCTAATTAAATTAGCCCGCTCTTCGGCGGCTTTGGGCACTTCGATTTTTACCTCAACCTTTAATTTTTTATCTATTTTTTCGTGGATCACTTTTAAAATGTCCACCTCTAATTTCTTTTTTACATGCAGGGCTGGAGATTCGGAAATCACTTCCACCACTACTTCATCGCCAAATATTAGAACATTCTTTACGTGATTGGCATCCACCAAATTAGTACCTCCTTTAGTGGCAGGTATCTCTTTTAGGACCGCTAGAACGTCATTTTTAGTTAAACTCATTCTCTTTTAAGATTTAGGCAAAAATAGTGTAAGAATTTAGGTAAACGAAAGATTATCCGCTTTAGGCTAAGCAGAGATAAAGGTACCCTATAAACTGGAGAAATTTAGCCAAAAAGATGTTGAAAAACCTCTTCTACTTTTCCGCAGGAAATTAGCTTTATGGCAAACTTTTCCTTGCCTAGTTTACTGTGACTGCTAATTACAATTTCTTCGTAACCAAGTTTTTGTGCTTCGCTAATGCGTTGTTCTACGCGCGCTACGGGCCGCAATTCGCCGCTTAAACCTACTTCGGCCGCAAAGCAAAGTTTTGGCGAAAGAGCGATGTCTTCATTGCTCGATAAAATCGCCGCAATTACCGCTAAGTCGATGGCGGGGTCGTCTACGCGAATACCGCCGGTGATGTTTAAAAATACATCTTTGGTCCCTAAACGGAAACCGCTGCGTTTTTCTAAAACGGCCAATAGCATATTTAATCGGCGGGCATCGAAACCAGTGGTGCTTCGCTGTGGTGTACCATAAACGGCCGTGCTGCAAAGGGCTTGCACTTCTACGAGCATAGGACGAATTCCTTCTAAAGTAGCGGCAATCGCATTACCGCTTAAATCGCTGTCGCGTTCAGAAATAAGAATTTCAGAAGGGTTAGCCACGGGCCGCATACCTTCGCCATTCATCTCATAAATACCAATTTCATGGGTGGCCCCGAAACGATTTTTGTGGGAGCGTAAAAGACGATACACATGATGGCGATCGCCTTCAAACTGAAGAACTGTATCGACCATATGCTCTAATAATTTTGGTCCCGCTAGTTGACCATCCTTGGTAATATGTCCAATTAGAAAAATGGGAGTGGCAGTTTCTTTGGCAAATTGAATTAATTCGGCCGAACACTGGCGAATCTGCGAAACCGAACCAGGCGCTGAGTCAATTACCTCAGAATGTAGGGTTTGAATAGAATCGAGAACGATAAATTCTGGCTGGTTAAGACTAATTTGTTTAAAAATTTCTTGGGTATTGGTAGCGGTTAAGAGATAGCACTCTTCATTTTTTATACCGATACGTTGGGCGCGCATTTGCACCTGCTCCTCACTTTCTTCACCACTTACGTAGAGGCATTTTTTTGAAATATTAAGAGCGGTTTGCAACATTAGGGTTGACTTACCGATTCCCGGTTCTCCCCCAATTAAAACCACTGAACCCGCTACTATTCCACCGCCTAAAACACGGTCAAATTCTTCGTCGTTAGTACTTAGTCGTGGTCTTTGAATAATTTCAGTATCGCGAATAGATCGCACCTTAACTTTAGCATTGGCACTTGCTTTGGAAGCCGCAGAGCCCGCTTGCCAAGCAGGGGTTTTAGAAGGCGCCTGAATTAATTCTTCTACAATTGTGTTCCATTCACCGCAGCGCGAACATTGCCCCATCCACTTGCTGTGTTCGGCGCCGCAACTTTGACAAATATGAGATGTTTTGCTTTTGGCCATTATAGCGCGGCCATCCTTGCTTTCAGATCGGCCGAAAGGCCACTAAGAGTAATTCCATCGACGGCAAATTTCGCCAAAGGAATTTGTTTCAATAATGCTTGTGCATCACTATAAGTAAGGATGCCATCGACCACTTCAAGGTTAGCCACTTCAAAAATGCGGTTAGGGCTCGTTTCTTCAGGAAGCGCGATAATCAGCTTATCGGCAAAGGAAAGATAATCGAGAAGCTTATGCAGATTTTCGGCATTGGGCTCCCAATGGGCGCAGACCAAAACCAAGCTCGCTTCGCCGTAAATATCCCAAGCACTTATTTGATGATTCATATCAATCACCGACTTTTTCTTATTGCGTAAGGCTTCTCTTAAAGTCATTCCGAATTTGCTTTTAGTTTTTTGCGAGCACGGTAAATAAAGGGCATCGCGATTAATCCTGCAATGATGGTCATTAAAAACTGCCCGCCGTGTACCAGAGTAGCAAAGCTTAATCCATCTACTTGCGATATCCCTAAAACCGATAAGGCTAGCATTACTAGGTAGTGATAGGAACCGATGCCACCAGGCGAAGGAACCACCATTCCCATCCCGCCTGCTATCATTACAAAAAGGCCGTTTGCCAAACCTATCTCGGCTGTAGCCGGAAGGGCAAAAACAACCACGTATATCATTAAAAAATAATTGGCCCAAATAAATAAAGTATGCCCTACGAAGGCCCATTTATTTTCCACTTTGGCCAAAGAAGCAAAACCCTCTTTAAAGCCATGCCACAGTTCTCTAATCTTTGCGAAGAAAGGTAAAGACTGAATTTTATGCCGTAGTAAAAACGCAATCAGAAGCAAGAGTAAGAATCCGCCAATTATTAAAAATTTGGGTGAAATACCGGTGCTCGCTTCGCCTGGACTTTGCGCAAAAGCCTCTTCAAAGAAATGAGCGAAGTTGCTGAATTGTAAAATTACGGTAAGCGCGATGAGGCTAAGCAGCATGAAACCATCGATAACCCTTTCCAACACCACGGTGCCGAATAATCTCTCCAATGGAATTTCATCGGTGCTACGCAGAGAGGTGCAGCGCATCACTTCACCGGCACGTGGCACTGCAGCATTAGCAAAGTAGCCAATGGAAACCGCGTGAATGGCATTCCAAGTATTGGCTTTTTTACCCAGCGGCTCTAAAAGCAAATTCCAACGCATCCCTCTACTTATAAAAGCCGCGTAGCCCATAAGCATGGAAATTATAACGTATTTGTAATCGGCCTGACGAAAATCTTCCATTAGTTTAGACCACTCTGTTTGGCGAAAAGCCAGGTAAAGAAAGAGAGCCCCGATACTAGAGAAAAGAAGGTATTTGATTATGTTTTTCAGGCTTTTATTCAAGCGAACTTAGTTTAAGCTATTAGTATTTTCGTTGGGGAAAATAATGGTGGGTTTAAAAATCTTAGCCTCTTCAAAAGGCATCTGCGCATAAGCGATAATAATAATTATATCGCCAGTTTGCACTTTACGAGCGGCGGGGCCATTCATGGTAATTTCACCCGAACCCCGCTGACCCTTGATCACATAAGTATCAAGACGTTCGCCATTATTTACATTAACGATAGATACCTTTTCACCAGGAATAAGGTTGGCCGCTTCCAATAAGGACTCATCTATGGTAATGCTACCGATATAGTTTAAATCAGCACCGGTAATCTTAACGCGGTGGATTTTAGATTTTAATACCTCTATTAACATGGGGCAAAAGTAGTTCAAAGGATTAAAAAAACATCTCTCAAAAAAATGCCTTTAACGAATACTTAAGTTATCGATTAGGCGCACCCCTTCGCAAAGAGCGGCTATATAGATTCGCACACTTTTCGCCTCTTGCCAATCGGTAATTTTTTGCATGTTGGTATCGTCGGCGAAATCAACGTACTCAAGCACAAGCGACGATTGGGCAAAGCGTGTAATAATCGCCTCCTTTAATGCTTCGGGACGATATTTAAGATAGTTCTCTTTAGCCCAATGCATGCTTTGATAAATGATTTTCGCTTCGACTATTGCTTGCGCCGATAAGCGAAAATTCCGACTACTCATAGCTAAGCCCGATGGATAACGCTGAGTTTCTACACCGATTATTTCAGAGTCGAGCTTGAAAATATCGGCTACGTGCCTGATGATCCGTAATTGCTGATAATCCTTTTCACCAAAGTAAGCGCGGGTCGGTTTTATCATCTTCAGAAGACGTCGCACTACGGTGGCGACACCTTGAAAATGACCGGGACGATAATCGCCTTCCATGCCTTTATCGAGCCCCATTAAGTTGATACTCTCCGAACTCACCTCCTTGCCATACATTTCTTCTACCGATGGTAAAAAAACGGCATCGACCTGTATGGCGCTTAGCATAGCAATATCTTGCTCGTCTTTGCGCGGGTACTTCTCTAAATCTTCGGGATTATTAAACTGGGTAGGATTAACAAAAATGCTAACGATAGTAAAGTCATTTTCGCTCTGCGATTGCTTGGCCAAGGCTAAATGTCCTTCGTGCAAGGCGCCCATGGTTGCTACGAAACCAAGGCTTTTCCCCACGCTAGAAACACTATTATAAAAAATACTCAGCTCCTGAGCGCTTTTAAACACTTGCATTTACGGGCTATTCAAGCGGGTAAAGCTATAATTATAAATTGAGTTATTCATAAAAAAGCTATATTTTTGCAAACCCTAAAGAATATGTAGATCAACAAGGAATAATGGAAAGCAAGCGAATACTTTATGTGAGTCAGGAGATCCACCCCTACCTGCCAGAAAACGAAATATCTAAACCTTCCTTGGAGATTCCCAAGAAAATGAATAACGGCACGAATCAAGTTCGAGTGTTTATGCCGCGCTATGGCTTAATTAACGAGCGTCGCCACCAATTGCATGAAGTTATTCGCCTTAGTGGAATTAACATCATCATCAATGATGAAGATCAACCTTTAATTATCAAAGTTGCCTCTGTGCCTCAAGCCAGAATGCAGGTTTACTTTATTGATAATGATGAGTTCTTTAAGCGCAAATCCATTTTCTACACCGAAGACGACGAGTTTCATTCTGATAATGATAAGCGCGCCTTATTCTTTTGCCGCGGGGTAATTGAAACCGTTAAAAAATTAGGCTGGAGCCCTGACATTATTCATTGCCACGGTTGGATGGCCAGCTTCCTACCTTTATATATTAAGAAATTCCACCACGATGACCCCATGTTCTCGCATAGCAAAACCGTTCTTTCAGTTTATGGTGCCACCGAAGAGAATATGAGTAAAGACTTACCTCAATATTTAAGTTTTGATGGCTTAAGCGACGAGGAAGCCAACGCTTTTGCAGATGCGAATATTACTAAAGTTTATCAGGCCAATATGGCTTACTGCGACGGTGTTGCCTTAAGCGGTAAAAGACTAGCCGATGAAATGAAAGATTTTGCTAAAGCAAACGTTAGTCACGTTGTAGATTTAACCGAGTCTACCGAGCCTCATGTGGAAATCAGAAAACTCTACGAGGAAATTACAGTAGAGGAATCTATTGCCTAAGCAAATATGACATTAAAGAAACTACAAGTTTTTAGTAAAAGAGCCATTTTAACAATGGCTTCTTTTGCTTTATTAAGCGCCTGCGAAAAACCAACTGATGGTTTGGGTTTTGATCAAGTTATTGGCGGCACCATCGAGGCCGATACCATTCACATTCCCATTATTAGTTACACCACTGCGGTAGATTCGATCTTGGTCGCGCTTCCTTATCAGCAACAACTTCTTTTCGGTGGCTATAACTCTACCCGCTTAATAGGGCGAACGGTTAGTTCCAACTTTGGCACTGAAGAAGCCCGGCTCTTAGCACAGTTATTACCCGAACAGGTAAACCCTGACTTTGGCGATAATCCCATTATCGACTCGGTTAATCTTTACCTGAGAATTACAGAAGCTTATGGCGATACTTCTATTGCTATGAACATCAGCGTAAGCGAATTAGAGCAGAGCTTTAGCAAAGACTCGAGCTTTTATAGTAATTATAGCCCCTTGGTGGGAAGAGAAATTGGACGCCTCGACAATTACATGCCGCAACCGAAAACCAACGTTTTGGTAGAAGACCTTTTGGCGCCCGCCACTATTCGTATTCCCCTAGATTTAGCTTATTTTCAAAGTAAATTTGCCGATGTAGGTAATGGTGAATTTGATTCCTTGGCGAGCTTCACCAACTTTGTGGAATACTTTAAAGGAATTGAGGTTAAATCCGAAAATGGAGGCTGTGTTTTATACACCAACCTCGCCAGTAATTATAGCCTCATTCGTATCTATTATCATAATGATTTAGATACTACCTTTACCGACTTAAGTTTCAACCAAGACAAAAGCACGGTGCCAATAACCTTTAGCACTTTTAATCAAGACTATAGCAACTCAGATATAGACCTGAGTACTATTGATAGCACCACCGCCCAAGACCTAACTTATGTACAGGCCATGGGTGGCGTTGTGACTGCTTTTAAGTTTGACTTAAACAAAATTGATTCTCTTAGTCAAGAAGGATTGATAATCAACAGAGCTTTAATTGAATTTTACACGGCCCAAGGTTTAGGTACTGCGGTTGCACCGAGTCCTAGAATGGAAGTCCGCCTTTTTAATGGCAATGCGTTGGGAGATCGCATTTTAGATTATCAAGTAGACGGGGGTGGCGATGGCAACTTAAGACGCGGCGTCTTAAGAGAGAATCGTTATATTTTCGATGTAAGCCGTCAACTTTTTTCGGTACTCAATAGCGGGGTAAACAATAGCATGGCTATTACACCTCTTACGCGTACCACGGCGGCAAACAGAACAATTTTAAGGGGAGGGAAAGAGCCGCAAGAACAAGCAAAAGTTATAATTTATTACACAAAACCTTAAAAAAGATCTCTCATTATGTGTGGAATCGTAGGCTATTTAGGAAATAAAAACGCAGTGCCCGTTGTAATTAACGGCCTGAAAAGATTAGAATACCGAGGCTATGATAGTGCCGGTATTGCCGTGATGAACGGTGATTTGAAATTAGTGAAATGCAAAGGCAAAGTAGCTGACTTAGAAGCGAAAATGGGTGAATCCGTGGGTGAATCTAGTATTGGAATTGGTCACACACGTTGGGCTACTCATGGTGAGCCTAATGATGTAAATGCTCACCCGCATCTTTCTAATAGCGGTGAAATTGTACTAATTCACAATGGTATTATTGAAAACTATGGTTCTTTAAAATCAGCATTAATATCCCGTGGATTTGAATTTCACAGCGATACGGATACCGAGGTTTTAGTTAACCTTATTGAAGATGTAAAACGTTCTGAAAAAACCACCTTAGCACAAGCCATTAAAATTGCCCTTAACCAAGTGGTTGGTGCTTATGCTATTGCCGTTTTTGATATTAGCAATAAGGACCAAATCGTCGTGGCTAAAAAAGGTAGTCCTTTGGTAGTTGGAATTGGCGCAGGTGAATATTTCATCGCCAGTGATGCAACTCCTTTCTTAGAGTTTACCAAAAAAGCGGTTTACTTAGAGGATGATGAGATGGCGATTATCAACCGTGGACAAGATATTGAAGTTCTATCCATTCCAGATAATAGAGTTATTGATCACTATGTACATCAGTTAGAAATGGATCTAGCCTCCATTGAAAAAGGTGGCTACGAGCATTTCATGCTAAAAGAAATTTACGAGCAACCGAAATCTATTGGCGATACCCTAAGAGGTAGATTATTACCCGAACAGGGTTTAATCCAAATGGACGGCATTTATCAGTTTCAAGAGAAATTAGTGAATGCCAACCGCATTATCATTTTGGGTTGCGGAACAAGCTGGCATGCTGGCTTAGTAGCCGAGTATATGTTTGAAGACCTTGCGCGTATCCCGGTAGAAGTAGAATATGCTTCAGAATTCCGCTACCGTAATCCCATTATTACGGAGAAAGACGTTGTTATTGCGATTAGCCAATCGGGGGAAACCGCTGATACTTTAGCCGCTATTAAACTGGCTAAAGAAAGAGGCGCCACTATATTCGGTGTTTGTAATGTGGTAGGATCATCTATTGCCCGTGAAACCCATGCGGGTGCTTATACCCATGCTGGACCCGAAATTGGGGTAGCTTCTACCAAGGCTTTCACCTCTCAAGTAGCAGTATTAGCTTTAATTGCTATTAAAATTGCTCATAAGAAAGGCCTGCTGAAAGAAAGCTACTACCACCGTTTATTAAGTGAATTGCACGAAATTCCTAATAAGATTGAGCGCATGCTTAAAAGTGATGCTCAGAGTAAGTTTATTGCCGAAACTTTTAAAGATGCCCCTAACTTCCTTTATTTAGGTCGTGGTTATAATTTCCCGGTTGCCCTAGAAGGCGCTTTGAAGTTAAAGGAGATCAGCTACATTCATGCCGAAGGATACCCCGCAGCAGAAATGAAGCACGGACCCATTGCTCTTATCGACGAAAATATGCCGGTAGTAGTTATTGCTCCTAAAAGTGGACAATACGAGAAAATCGTTTCTAATATTCAAGAGGTTAAAGCCAGAGAAGGAAAAGTTATTGCCATCGTAAGTGAAGGTGATAGCGAAATCGCGCAAATGGCCGATTACGTTATTGAAGTAGAAGATACTATGGAGGTATTCTCTCCCTTATTAACTACCATTCCTTTACAGTTACTTTCATACCACATCGCAGTAATGCGCGGTTGTAATGTTGACCAGCCAAGAAACTTGGCCAAGTCCGTTACCGTAGAATAAGTAGTATAAATTATATTTAAAAAGGCGACTCAAATGAGTCGCCTTTTCTGTTTCTAGCTTCTAGCTGTAATCCTAATTTCCAGTATTCACCAGAAATGTATGCCTAATTTCAGCGAACATTCAGACTATAAAAAAAGCCTTGGCTCTTTACAAAGAACCAAGGCTTTCTAGATTTAGAACCAGAAGAAAAAATTATAATACTTGCAGTTTAGTGCGGCTTAGTTCCGCTCCATCCTGATTTACTAAACTAATTAAGTAAATACCTTGACCAAGATTAGGGGTAATAGATAGGTTTTGGGTATTATTCTCACTGGTTTTGTATTCGGCCACTTGCTGACCTTGAATATTATAAATTTTAATCGCTGCCAGATCCGCCGTTGCCGAAAGATCGATATTCAGCACGCCTCCCTGAAGCATTGGGTTTGGATAAAAATTAGTATTTATTAGGTCCATTTGGGCCAAACCAATTGAATTTGCCTTGCGACCTACTTTAGGACGGTAATATAAACCCGTCAAACTACCGCTGGCATCTAGGTTGTAACCCATAATTGGACTTTCAACATTATTTAAAGGGTAAAAAAGTACGTATTTAGAGTTAAAAGTAATACCCTGTGTAAGTCCAAAAACAGACATAAGTGCAGGTGGTGCTGGAGCCCCGCCTAAAAAAACGCTATCTATTTCAGTTTGGGTTACCTCTATCATTAAAGCTGGCACAGCTGGCATGGCGTTACCATTTTCATCAGGAATTATAATTTGCCCTGAGCCTAAAACCGTCCTGGTTTGAGAGGTATAATTCTGAAAAACTCCAGGAGTTGCATTTAAACCAGAACTTGCTACGGTTAAGTTAAAAGCAACTTGGCGCTTATAAAATGACGTCCAAGTTGATTGTGCCGTTACCGGAAATTTTAAGTAAAATAAAGAATCGCTATAGATCAAACGCTGTTGGGGAATATCCAAGACGTCTCCCGCACCTCCGGTAAAGGCCGTTAAGCTTTCACTTGCGCCTTGCAGAAAAAAGCCTAAGACATGCCAACCATTGGCATTAAGACTAGTAAATTCAGCACCCGGAATAGTTAAACCCGACGGTGTAAACAAATTCTTATTAAAAAACTGCAGGGCTCCTGGGTATAAAGACGAACTATCCGACGCGTTATAATACGTCTCTGTTCCGAAAGTACCAGAAGGTACCAAATTGGAATAGTCCCAAATTTGTCCTGAACCTGGTGTAGCTACGCTCACACTTGCTGATGTGGCAGCATAAAAGGTATCGACAAATGATGCAGAACGATTCATGTTACTAAAGCTAATCGTTTGCGCCTGCAAAAAGGAGGCAAAAGCTATTAGTACTAAGGTGGGGAGTAGAATTTTCTTCATATTGAAAATTAGTTTTTATTATTCCACAAATATCTCTCTTTAATGACTTTAGCTGTTAGTAGAAACGAAACCAGTTCTAAAAAAAATAGAACATCTATAAAAAGCTATGGGCTTAAACAAAACATTTTATGCCAATCCTGAAACCTTAGCACCTGAATTCGATATAAAATTAGAGCCTCCGATTTTCAATAAACCTCTTTTTCATAAGAGGTCTTAGGTCTGATTTTGAATAAGGTGAATTCCATGTAAAATAGAGCCCAAGCTTAAAAGAGATAAACTTTTTTGGTGGTAATATTGGTTAGACCTAATTTTTTGCCAGATAGGATCCAGGGGTTAAGCCATATTTCTCTTTAAAACACTTCACGAAATAAGTAGTGCTATTGAAACCACAGAGCAGCGCTAATTCTGAAACATTTCCCTCTTTAGCTTGTAACATTTCCATGGCTCGTTCTAAACGGTAATTTTGAATAAGCTTATTTGCCGAAAGGTCCAACAGTGCTTTTAATTTTCGGTTTAGATGCGTTTTACTCATTGCAACCGCCGCGGCCAAATCTTCTACCGAAAAATTTGCTTCCGCATAATGCGTCTCCAAAGCTTCATCCAATTTCGCTAGAAATTCGCGATCCACCCTGTTAAGTAAATCCTTATTAATATTTGGCAAATCTGTCCTACGAGATAGATTTCGCCATTCCGCTCTTTGCTTCATTAAGTTTGAGATCCTTAAAAGCAATTCTTCCGTATTAAAAGGTTTTAGAAGATAATCATCTGCCCCCATTTCCAAGCCTTTGTTTTTCGCTTCTTGGCCCGCCTTAGCTGTTAGCAAAATTACCGGGATATGACTAGTTCGTAAATCACTTTTGAGACTTTTTGTGATTTCGTAACCATCTTTAAAAGGCATCATTAAATCACTAACCACTAAATCGGGCATATGCTCCTGAGCTAAACTTAAGCCCATATTTCCGTCTGCAGCTTCTAATACACGATAGTGCTCCTTTAACTGCCCGAGTAAATAGGCCCTTAATTGTGGATGATCTTCAATTATTAAAACCAGTGGTTTAGACTTACCCTTAGGGTCATTATCAACTCCAAAGTATTTGAGCTCTTCGGGCAACTCTAATTCATCCTCAGGTAGTAAATCCGTGGCTAGTCTAATGGTAAAACAAGTCCCTTCGCCTAATTTACTTGTTACCGCTATACTGCCCTTATGCTGCTCAACGAGAGCCTTAGTTAAGGCTAGGCCTATGCCCGTGCCGGGTGATTCTGAATTATTATTTTCCTGAGCTTGGAAGTATCGGTCAAAAATATAGGGTAGTGATTTTTCACTGATACCAAAACCATTATCCTTTACGCTTAATTCTACTAATCCATTGTCCTTTTTAAACAAGCGCAGTAAAACCTTTCCCCCCGCAGGCGTAAATTTCAAGGCGTTGCTTAGCAAATTATTGACGATTTGTTGAAACCTTAAGGTATCCAATCCTAGTACTAAATTCTTACATTCGGATTGGAAATCTAGCTGAATTCCTTTGTCATCTGCCAAGGAGCGAAAATTACCCATTAAAAATTCTAAATGTGAAGAAATTCTTACTGGCTCTAAGTTTAACTCGAGGGGAACTGAATCCAGTTTGCTTAAATCTAAAATTTGATTGACCAAGTTTAATAGACCTTGAGAGGCCTGATGAGCAGTGCTTAATACTTCCTTAGTACTACCCGTGGGCATGTCCTTTAACACTCGCTCCAGCGGATCTATCACTAAACTTAGGGGGGTGCGTAATTCGTGTGAGATATCTTGGAAAAACTGGGTTTTCATCTTGCTTATTCCATCAGCTTTAAGCTTTTCCAGTCGAATAGAGTTGACTTTTACAGCTAAAGCATAGAAAAGAATTAAGGAAAAAAGTATGGTTCCCAGCTGAAAGGCATAAGCAGCCAAATGGAAATTCACTACGATCCCCCATCGATTCAAGGCTAAAAAAATCGCCCCTAGAATTAATACCCCAAAGGACAAGAGTAATATTCGAGCGCTTTTTTCCCCTTTAGCACTTAAAAAGGAGGCGATTGCTAAACTTGTAAGCAGCCAAATAATTAAAAATATATTGATCCATATACCGTATTTGAAAAATATCACCGCGAATAAAGCGGTTAACGTTAGCAGGGTCACCACCCCATAAAAGCGACGAAGGAGTGGTTGTTTAATTTTAAGTTCTAAATATTCAGAGATAAAGAAGAAGCCAAATAAAATTTCAAATACCAGCGCTACATTTGCTTGCTGATAACCTTCAAGCCAGGGTAACCACTCCACAAGATAGGCGTTAATATTCATCTGTTGATGAAAGTAAATAATGGTAAAAGGCATTAGCATCGCGTAATAAGCCAGTGATTTACTTCTTAGGAACACGGAAGCTACCATGGCAATTATGCTAAGAAGAAAAATAAAGCCTGCGAAGAAAAATTGAAAAGAAGCTCGTTTTACATAATCGTAATTAATGGCTTGTGCATTACTTATAAACAATTCTTTAAAATGGGGGTCCAGATCTGTTATAGGAAAACGCACATAAGCCACAAATAAGGCCGTTTCTTGACGGGGAATTGTTACGGGTAAGTAAGTGGAAGAACTAAAAATTATGCGCTCTGACGGAGCTTGCCTTCCACTTGCAAAACTAAGGGTAGGTAAATTAGTCTTCGGGAAACTAAAGAGCAAAACCGTATCCGCCTTTTTACAGAAACGCAGATACAAAAAACGCACAATGTTTAAGTTATTCTCTAGCTCGAATGCTATCCACGCCCCATTTTTAACCGGCCTTTCTAAACCAACAGTTTGCTCTGAAATAAACTGATAGTGGCTAGAGTCTAGCTGCAAATCCTGTAAACGAGGATAGAAATTTAAAGAATCTGAATAGTTAACATTCGAAAGGTTGGCTTGAGGCAGTATAAAAGATTGAGGTGCTTGAGCGAAGGTATAAGTAGGGCTTAAAAATAAAAAGGCCGCCACAAGAAGAGGCGCTGTTGTAATTAAAAATTTCCATCTCCCTTTCATTTCCTATGCGGTAGAATTTAAGCAAAAGCAAATTGCGAATCTTGACAAAAATAATTGCTTTTCCTAGATAAATATAAGGGGGGAACATATAGGAATAAAAAAAGGGTTCCCTGTTGGGAACCCTTAAATAAATTATTGCAAAATTCTCTTTAAAGCTTAATGGTCAAACGCATCATGGCTCTGGGTATCCAAGAATAAGAGGCTAAATTATCTTCTAACTCTTGCTCTTCCTCGGAGGTGTTTTCCAACATGCCTGAAGCAACTATCGTTACATCTGGACCACCAGCGTAATAAGCCCCTAATTCGATACCGAAACCAGCACGCTTTTTAGGTACTGCTCTACCGAAACCAAATCCTAAATAAGGAGCGATACCCGTATAGTCAAGGGTAATGTCAATATCACCAATTTCCTCATTATTAATAATAAGGTCACCATAACCGATGTCATCGTTCAAGAGTACTAAGGTATTTACACCCACATTATTAAGATACGATAAACCCGCTACTAATTTGAAAGCTTTATTGGTAGTAGGATGATACTCTAACATTAAATCAAAAACGGTAGAGTTCAAATTAGCATTAACGTTAACGCTCTGACCGCTAATATCCATGTCAGTATTAAAGTCGTTGAAAGAAAAGGCTAAGAAGCCCGCTCTAACATTTAAAGAGCGATTGATATTGTATGCATAATCGATACCAAAACCTGGTAAACCTGCGCTTAAACCAATTGCGCTGCGGTTTTTCCACATGGGGTATTTATCTGCCTTAGTGGTACTTGCGGTAGAATCACTTGACTCCTGTGCAAAAACTGTTGAAAGTCCTAGACCTGCTAACAGTAGAGTGTATGCAAACTTCTTCATGATCTTAAAGCCCTAATTCGTTACAAGCGCTATTAGGCATTGTAATTTCATAAATAGTTCCATCAATTACCTTCACATTAGAAGTATCCTTTTGGGTCTCTCCTAACTGAGCACGGAAATCATAATTTACATTATTCTCCAATTTTGGGAAAGCCGCGAAGGTTACACCTACGTTGGACTGAGTAAAAGTATAAAGGTGCTCATATTGATCGGTAGTTCCGGTCTTCTTAAA
Source organism: Schleiferiaceae bacterium (assembly GCA_018401735.1). Classification (GTDB taxonomy): domain Bacteria; phylum Bacteroidota; class Bacteroidia; order Flavobacteriales; family Schleiferiaceae; genus Croceimicrobium. The sequence goes on along the minus strand of JAGYKI010000006.1, from coordinate 8,501 downwards.
GTACATTTTCACACCTGCGGGTGGAGATACTAAAGTGTTAGAACTTCCACAATACAATCTGTAACCAATACTCGGAGGAGTAACTTTTGGCTCTATTTTTAATAGTCTCATAGAGTAACCAAAGTAGTTAGCCGTTTCGTAAGATAAATTAAAGTTCGCTGGGTTAATACTAGAGGATGGAAAAACCTGGATACTTGAATATGTTCTAGTTGTTGTAATTAAGCGCTTTGGATTGAAGCGATAATTTGGCCCGAAGCTTCCTCTGATGCGGAACCAAGAAGAACGCCACCAGCCGAAATAGCGATACGAGAACCGCGTCCATAATGCGCCATTGATAGACCCATTACCGGTACCATTATCTGCATAATAAGCACCTGCACCGTAACGATAGTAAACTGGTCTCCACCATCTTCTCCATCTCCATCTCCACCAAGATAAGTGGGTAATGGTTGGATCCACGAAAAGGTCACCAGTTGTAGGGTCTTTTTGCACTACAAATGATCTATTTTCAACATCCCAAGCCACATCACCCTCGGAAAGACTCATTAGGCCAACAGAATCACCTTCTGCGTATTCACGACCAAACTCTGGATTTTCTGAACCAGCAGGAATTGGAATTCTGGTGGTAACTCCACCAGACATCTTACCACCTGAGAAACCTCTTACAGGAACACCATCAATATCCATTGTAATATTGAACGTTCCGGTTTGTTGTAATAAAAGCGTATCCGTATTATTACCTTCTTTCACTATCTGCACTAATCCAGTTCCGTTAGGCAGTGCCTGTTGGGCTGATTGAGAAGTATCGGAGAGACTTAAGATATTCACATTTAAACCGGTGCTATTGCGCTTGGCTGTAATTTCATTCCCATTCTCATCCAAAAACTTAACGTCCGTTGGAATAGTCATTTGAATTCTAGAAGTACTATCTGGAGAACCTGTATTAATTACAAGGGGTTGAGCAAGAGTATTGGTGGTTGGATCAATTCCTCCATTCGCCGTTTTAGTTCCAATACTATTTGGCAAATTGTTTAAATTTAGCATTTGAGCTACATCTGCTAAGAAATAGTCTTCCGTGCTAATAAGCATTGGTAATTCGGTTTTTTGGTAACCATCTGCTTCGAAAACAACTCTAAACCGTAAGGGGTTTCCAGCAGTTGGTTCGTTTCCCTTGGCAATCATTAATTGTAAAATACCGAAGTTTACTTTAAAATTCTTGGTTCCATCAATATTGTAAACCGCCGCTGCGTTATCACCTACAACGCTAACATTAACATTTTTTGCAATGGGAGTGCTCGGATCGGTTAGGTCTTCCACATCAATCTCCACTACATACTTGTAAAAAGTTGGGCTGATGTGAACTTGGAAATCATCGAGGATGTCCTCGGGCTTGGTGCAACTAAAGGCAAACATTGCCGCCAGAAAGAGGTAAAGATACTTGTGCTTCATGGGGATTGATTTAAGTTTTTCAAATAGAGTTATTAACGTTAAGTTTTACTAAAAGCGTAGCCCCTCCATTAGGCATTTACTTTAAGACAAATTGTTCACTATTCTTTTGCAATATTAATCAATTAACAAATCATTTTAGATAAAACTTGTACGTTTTAGCGTCAATAACACTTTTATTAACACGAAAGGCCTCTTCCTTTTAAGAGTGCAAGCCCTTCCAAGCCAGACTTATCCCTATTTTCCTACCTTTAGCGCATGGACATGTCACGGAAAAAACCGCATTACCCAATTCATAAAGAATTGCGTAAATACCTTAAAAAACACCAACGCGAAGTGCAATTAGCGGCTACTTATGAAGTACTACTTAACTTCACCACGAGCATTCCCGTGTTTGATTCGCATGGCAATGATACCCTTTGGCAAAGCGTGCTTTACGATAATTATCTGCAAGATGAAATTCAATTGGCACTGGTAGAAATATATGCGGCGCTGAAAACCGATGGCGACCAATCTTTTGTGGGGCAGTTGCGTACCGACCGCATAGACCATTGTCTTTTTGGTAATTCCAACCCTTTTCGTATTCGCATTGTCAATACCATTAATGATAACCACGATTACTACTACATTAAGAAAGCCGATGCTTCGCGGATATACGGATTAGAATTAGAGCATTTACTTAGTCCCAACCGCATTGGTTATTTAACCGATAAGGACACTTTAGTAGAAGAACATATTGCAGGCATACCGGGAGATGTTTTTCTTAGTCGTTATATAAACCGACCAGGCTTTGCCAAAACCCGTATGGCTAAAGAGTTTGTGAAATTTAACGAGCGCTGCTTTACCATGTTATTAGGCGACATGCGCTCTTATAATTATGTGGTGGATGTAACACCCGACTTCGATATGGAACAGTACCGCGTAAGGCCGATCGATTTTGACCAATTGACATACGAAGGACGTAAAAACCACTATCTACCCCAATTTTACAAAGAAAACTTAGAGATAATTCAATTTTGCATGGAAGTGCTTTCGCCAGAAAATGTAGACCAATATCAAACAGAAGAAAGAACACTAATTCGTAAGCGGTATAATCACGCCCAAAAAAAGGTGAATGAGCTTCTCAACTCTATGCAGAAAGTACCGCTTTCTAGTCCTGGTAAAATTGCCTCGCTCAGTAAGGACCTCAACAACTTTCACGAGTGCGAAGATTTTACTGGCCTCAACACGATGGGGGCGGTTTTGCGTATCCACTTGAGTAAGATGATTGAAAGAACCGAAAACAGAACCTATCTCGGTCGCACATCATTTAAAGCTTTGTAAACGTGACTTCCTTTATAAATTAAGAATCTTCTTTTTTAAGTTTTATCCTTCGCTCTCCCATCAGAACAAAAACTTCATCCTTTTCATTTTTGCGTATTTCAAAATTTTGATCGGGACAATATAGAGTGCTATCATTACGCAAATACAAACCTAGCTCGATCTTACCTGGGAGAATTATTTTCAGCTGTTCACTACCATCAGCCTTAATGCTAAAAGTATTGGCTTCACCGAGAACAAAATCGCCCAGCCAGCTTTTCAATTGCTGGGCTTTGGGTTTTTGATAAAAGGAACGAAAATTATCCATCGCTGGCTCCTCTTTCTCTAAGTACGCATCTACCGAAAGGTATACCTGCGCAATTTTAACTTGTAAGCGCCTGAGCATGCGAAGCAGATTTTGACTGGAATAGGTGCGGTAGGTATGCACGGCATTTAGGTAAAAGGGCGATTCCAAAAAATACGATTGGGCTTCCTCTGGCATGGAAGGCGTACCAAGATATCGGAACCACATAAAGTCTTCCGACCACTTTTCAATGGTGCCGATGGAGAAATCGCTAATGCGCTTTTCCATATCCTCAATGGCCGAAATTTCTTCGTGGTATAAGGATTCCAATTGCGGTAGTAAGGAATCGTATTCAGGACCAAAATAATCGAGGTAACGCTCTAGGTTTTTAAACGCATTTTGCTTGAAAGAGATATTATTGTAGCTCACCACCAAAGAGGAATAGCGAGGGTTAGTAAGATAATCCTCCCAAGTTACTTGCTCCGTTAAAACCCGCACGATTAAAGAATCGATCAATTCTAAATTCTCAATATGCTCTTCGAGGTCCTTAAAGTTAACCAGCATATCTCTTTGCAGTTCTTTTAAAATAAGCTGTGCTTTGGCCTCCTCTTTTGAGCGCTCGTTAAGGTTGTTGATATTAAGGGCAATTAAGATTCCAGCGATTACTAAAACCATTTCTATGGCAATATAAAGCAAGTATTGCCCGAGACCCTTGCCTGCGAAAAAGTTGAAACGTCCTTTTCTAAAAAGCTTTGCCATAATTCACAAGTAAATTGAGTTTTATTCTGAAGGAAAAGGAATTAAAAATTTCGGACCCTACAAGCTTCGGTAATTTTAGTTTAAAAAGTGGTTCTGACCAAATACTATAACCTGAGACAATTATTTTACGCAGAACTCAGGTTTAAGCTTAACTATTTCTTAGCATCTTTAACGTAGAGTTTTCATTATAACCTTTTTATGGTAACAGTTAATTAACCCTTCGAGAACTCACAAAGCCTTGCTTTGGGGAAAATTTGCCCCATGAACCGAGGTTTTCTCACCACTTTTTTTTTCGTACTTACTTTATATTTTGGCCTAGCCCAAAACCTTAGCTATTATAGCTCTATTAATGCAAACGCAACCGGCAATGCACTCGAAACTAGCTTGAGTACTTTAATCACGACTACGCATAGCACTACTATTAGTTATAGCACGGCCTTTCAGTTAATGAAATCCGCTAATGAGGACGCTGCCAATACGGCTAATGTTATACTTATTTATAATGGTATTAGCGACCCTAAATCGAATAGTTATGGCGGCGGCGGAACTGGCAACGCAAGCACGGGTTGGACGCGTGAGCATATATTCCCTAAATCATTAGCCAACCCGAGCTTGGGTACTTCGGGCTCGGGGGCAGATGCCCATAATTTAGCGCCCTGCACCAATAGTATCAATGGATCTAGAGGAAATAAGCGCTTTGAAGCAAGCAGTGGTTCCTATGGTAGTGTGAGTACCACCGGATTTTATCCAGGTGACGATTGGCGCGGTGATGTGGCGCGCGCCATTTTTTATATGGATCTGCGGTATTCCAACCAGTGCGACCTCAATGATGTGGCCGATATAAACCTTCTTTTACAATGGAATGCGATTGACCCAGTTTCGAGCCTAGAAGACCAGCGAAATGAAGAAATTTTTTTAGTGCAAGGCAATCGTAATCCCTTTATTGACAATCCTGTTTTCGCTACTCGCATTTGGGGGGGACCAACCGCTCAAAATAGGTTTAGTGCTGCCATTGCCGACCCGAACAGTTTTAGTCTTTCCGCTACCAATACCTCCGTGAGTTTTAGCGCCAGTGCCAATGCTAATGGTGACACTATTATGCTTGCATTTAAAAGTAATTCGGGGAATTTTGGCTTGCCCAGCGGCACCTATAATGCTGGCCAAAGCATCAGTGGGGGCGGCACCGTTCTCTATATTGGGGCCGCTAATACTATTCCCGACCACATCAATCTCAATTCTGGCACGGTCTATCAGTATAAAATTTGGTCGCTTAACAGCAACAACTACAGCGCAGGCCTAAAAAAATCGATAAGCACCCTCGGCGGGGCACAAGCCATTGCTCAATATCAAAATAGCTTTGAAAACAAAGCAACAGACAATTGGACATATAGCACCAATCCCGCCCCCTACAATATTAACAGCGACTTATGGGACACCGTGCGGACCAACGGCAGCACTAGCTCAGGTAGCGACGGGGCCGTATTTTGGGGTATTCGAGATTTGAACAACACCAATGGCGGTGGTAATTTTTACCATGAGCTTAATTTCCAAACTATAAATATTAACGGCCTCAGTAATGTAGAGCTATCATTCGATTATTACGCCGAAGCCTTTGAAAGCAGTGATGTTTTAGAATACGAACTAACGCTCGATGGCAACAGCATGGGAAGTAGCGTAGCCTTTGTTGGCGGCACGGGCGGTTTGTCTAGTGCTGGCTGGCAACAAATTAAAGTGAGTATTCCTGCCGGCACAAACAGTTTAAGCCTGAAACTGCGCGCGAAACAAGATGGCGGAACGGACTATGCAGGATTTGATAATATTAGAATAAGTTCCTCTTTAAGTCCGCCCAGTTTGGGGCTTACAAACTACAGCCCAACCGCAATTGAAGCGCAATTAAACGGAAACATTGCCAATGATTCTATTCTACTGGTATTTGCTCAAGGTAATCTCAGTACTTTCCCAACCGCTAACGGAATTTATTCGGTCGGCGGAACTTTTGAAGGCCAAGCAACCGTGGCTTACTTCGGGCCTGCCAATCGAAAAACTATTCTTACGCATCTTAGCGAAAGCGAAACTTACACTTTTGCTGCTTTTAGTTTTAGTGCTAATTCCTACAGTGATGCAGTGCTTGGCACAATTAGCCTTCCGAGCAGCGGTAGTTCTGGAATTGACACCTTATTCCAGCAAGATTTTGAAGGCACTGCCGCTGCCAATGTCTGGTCCATTGTAGATGGTGCGGCTAACATAAGTTCCAACCTTGGTAGTGCCGATTTTCCTCCCAACGAAAGAGTGCGCAGTGGCCAAGCTAGCTGGCAGGTAAATAATAGCACGAAGAGCTTGGAGCTTGCAGCAGTAAATGTAAACCCCAGTGATAGTATTTTCTTAAATCTTCACCTCAGCTCTACGGCACTAACATCGGGAAATGGCGCAGACGGCAGCGATGAGGTGGCTTTATATTTAAACCTAAATGGCAATGGATTCCCCAGTACTCCCAACTTAATTATAAGTGGAAACAACAATGCCAAGTGGGGTTTTAATTCCTATCAAACCGGCAGTGGCACAAAGACTTCCTCGGGCAGCATTGTTTTTGATAACTCTAGTAATCAACGCTTCAGTCCAAGTGGAGGAGGCTATCGCGAAGCTGATGCTTATGCAGATATTAGGGCCAAGCTATACAATATAAGTACTATCGCCATTAAAATTACCGCTAGCAATAACTCGGGAAATGAAATTTGGAATATTGATGACATTAGCCTAACGACCCAGTCTAATACTATAATTTGGAATGGCGCCGAATGGAAGAACAACAACATTCCGTCGAATAGTACTTCTGCTTTTAAGCTAATCGTTTACCCTGGCGATGAGGCCGAAATAAACACCAGCGCAAAGGTGTCTCATTTAGATATTCGCCGCCATGCCAGCCTACGAGTAAACAGCCAAGCGAGTTTAGAAATTAACGCTATCGACAGTATAAGCGGCCAACTTATTTTGGGAGCCGACAACCTTGGCTCCGCAACTTATATTGGTCCCTCTATTCGCTTAAGCAAAGAATATTATCTGGATCGAGACGGTTGGCATTCTATCGCTTTTCCTTTTAATAACGCACGCTTTCGCGAGATGGCATTTACCAATAATGGTAAAATAAGCTATGCCAGCGCAGCGGGAGAATCAGACTGCAGCAGCTGCAATCTTTTTTATTATGATAATGATATTACTAATTCCGAAAACATCGGCAATAGTGGCAGCAGCGCCTTTGGAACTTGGATTGCCGTGCACGACTCCAATGCGATTATTGATTCACAGCGAGGCTATTATATCTATCTTGGGGCACCGAATTATGGAGAAACGCCGCTAATCTTAAGCCTCCAAGGAATTACTAAAAGTGGAAATCAAAGCATACAAACACAAGACGGCAATGGGGGATGGAATTTAATTGCCAACCCTTTTACGAGTGCCCTTAACTGGTCAAGCAAAAGCGACCTAATCAGTCAAGGTTTTGATCAAGCCTATTGGGTTTATAATGGTACAAATTTCGCGACCTACCTTAATGGCATCGGTATTAATGGTGCTGATGGTTATATCGCCAATGGCCAAGCCTTTTTTGTTCATGCCGCTACACCTTTGACGGGTGCGCAGCGACAAGCCCGAAGCTTTAATGCTTACACCTCCATGCGTTCGGGTAATAATCGCAGAAGGCACAAGCAAAGTGCCGATCCGATAATCCGCCTAGAAATTTTTAATAACCGCGGAGATTATAGCGAGGCGGCCTTGAGTTTAAATCCCTTATATTCCAATTCTTTCGACCAAAGCGAAGATGCCTTAGCGCCTGCTATGTTAGGAGATGCCTCCTTTTACTTCCTAAGTACGGATGGTAAACCATTATCAATTAACGCTGCTCTATTAAAAGATGAGCCCATGTATTTCCCATTTCATGCTGGGCGTGCTTATGCAGATGAGGCTCAATTAAAATTCCGGGCTCCAAACGAGTACTTTTACTATCTATTAAATGAGAAGGGCGTAATTAAGCCTATCAATGCTCAGGCAGATACGCTTTTACAGCAGATGAATTCTAATTTACAGTTGGTAATTAGTAAACATAAGTTGCCATTAGAAGGCTTTGACTTTTACTGGTATCACAACGAAGCCGGTTTACAAATCAGGTCGCTGCAGCCTTATCATAATTTACGCCTCTTCAACTTGCAAGGTCAATTGATATACCAAAGCGAAAAATTAGAAAGCCAAAGTACTATTAACACGCTAAAAGGTGGTTTTTACATTTTAGAGCTTGAGCTTGGCGATAAAAGAGTTGTTGAGAAAATTGCCTTTTAGAGACGGGAGACAAAGAGACGAGAGACGGGAGATTTCGTGAACCGATTTGAGAACCGAGAACCAAGAGCCGAGAACCGATTTGAGAAACGAGAGCCAAGAGCCGAGAACCGAGATGATTTCGTTAAGGAGGGGATTTGCGGTTTTTTGAAGGTTTGAAGGTTTGGAGTTGGGATGTTTGAATGGAAGGAGTACCTATAAGCACCAGCGGGGCGACATCTCGATAGTATCATTCATAGTTAGGAAGCCAAGCGCCGTAGGGGCGACATCTCGATGGCGAGACGAGAGAGGGATTGAAGAAACGAGAACCAAGAGCCGAGAACCGATTTGAGAACCGAGAACCAAGAGCCGAGAACCGAGATGGATT
>JAGYKI010000059.1 GCA_018401735.1 Schleiferiaceae bacterium | reverse complement strand
GGACTGGAAAACAGGTTTAATTTTCGCCTTACCTTCATTAAGCGCCGTATTCTTGACGCGCTACTTTTTAGTGCCTGCGATACCAGCCGAGTTGTTTAGCATTGGTGACTTTGTGATTACACGCCAAGTAGCCATCATGGTATTTTTTGCTATTGTGATGTTGCTTGCTTCATACTCTATGATTAAGGGTAGACAGGAGGAGCAAAGCCAAGAAGAACAAAAGCCCTTCAATTATCCTTTAATTTTACTAGAAGGTGCCGTGGTAGGAGTAGTAACTGGCTTGGTAGGCGCTGGGGGCGGATTTCTAATTGTACCCGCTTTAGTGCTGCTAGTAAGGCTACCTATTAAAACCGCCATTGGTACTTCTTTGGTCATTATATCTATAAAAAGTTTAATTGGCTTTTTAGGCGATTTAGGCTCTGGACAAGAGATAGACTGGGTTTTCCTTTTGAGCTTCACGGCTTTTTCGGCGGCGGGAATGTTTATGGGAATTTACGCCACCAAATTTATTAAAGCCGATGCTTTGAAAAAAGGCTTCGGTTGGTTTGTCCTTGCGATGGCCATTTTTATCCTATTGAAAGAAACCGTTTTAGCATAATTTTAATTTAATCTTTAATATAAATACATATGAAAATAGATCAGATATATACAGGCTGTTTAGCACAAGGTGCTTATTACATAGAAAGTGAAGGCGAAGTAGCCATCATCGATCCTCTCCGTGAGGTACAGCCTTATATCGATACCGCCGAGAAAAATGGCGCGAAAATCAAGTATATTCTCGAAACGCATTTCCATGCCGATTTCGTAAGTGGTCACGTTACCCTGGCTGAAAAAACAGGCGCTACCATCGTTTACGGTCCGAATGCTAATCCTAAATTTGAAGCGCATGTGGCCAAGGATGATGAAGTGCTAAGCTTAGGAAAGGTAAAAATCAAGGTTTTACATACTCCTGGTCATACCATGGAAAGTACTACCTATCTTTTGCAGGATGAGCATGGTAAAGACACCGCTATTTTCTCGGGCGATACTTTGTTTTTAGGCGATGTAGGTCGTCCTGATTTAGCCCAAAAAGCAGCGAGCATGACCCAAGAAGAATTGGCGGAAACGCTTTTCGATAGCCTGCGAAACAAAATTATGCCTTTAGCTGATGATGTTACCGTTTACCCTGGTCATGGTGCAGGTTCGGCTTGTGGTAAAAATATGATGAAGGAAACCGTGGATACCCTTGGCAACCAAAAGAAAATGAATTACGCTCTACGGGCAGATATGACCAAAGCGGAATTTGTGAAAGAAGTAACGGACGGACTTTTACCGCCACCCGCTTATTTCCCCTTAAATGTGCAAATGAACAAGGAAGGTTACGCAAGCATCGACGATGTTCTAGCGCAAGGAACGAAAGCTTTAAGTCCTGCCGAATTTGTAACCGTGGCCGAAGCAACAGGGGCAGTAGTTTTAGATGTTCGTCACGAACATAAATTTGCTGAAGCACATATTCCTTCTTCTATTTTTATTGGTTTGGATGGGCAATTTGCTCCCTGGGTGGGTGCCGTAATTGCGGATGTGAAACAACCCTTATTATTGGTTTGCGAAGAAGGCCGTGAAGAAGAATCGGTTACGCGTTTAGCGCGCGTTGGCTTCGATAATGTTCTAGGGTTTTTAAAAGGAGGTATTGCTGCTTGGAAGCAAGATGGGCAAGAAGTAGATCATCTGAAAAGCTTATCGGCAGCCGAGTTTAAAGCCAGTCTAGATGCCGGTCACCAACCAGTGGTTGACGTACGTAAATTCAGCGAATACCAAGCCGAGCACGTAGTGGATGCCTTGAACATTCCTTTGGATGATATCAATAGCAGTATGAGCGAATTCCCTACCGACAAAGACTTCTATGTGCATTGCGCCGGAGGTTACCGTTCGGTAATCGCTTCCTCAATTTTAAAAGCCCGCGGTTATCACAACCTTATTAATGTGGCCGGTGGAATGAGCGAAATACGTAAGACGGGAATGGAATTAACGGATTATGTTTGTCCTTCTACTTTAAAATAGTTGGATGGATCAAAATTTTTGGGATACTAAATACGAAGGCAGTGATTACCATTATGGTAGTACCGAAAATCGTTTCTTAAAACTAATGCTCGATAACCGTCCGGCGGGAAAGATTTTACTTCCCGCCGACGGTGAAGGGCGCAATGCGGTTTACGCTGCCAAACAAGGCTGGGAGGTTTATGCTTTCGATCAGTCGCCCGTAGCACGTGAAAAAGCTTTGGCTTTAGCCGCGCAAGAAGGGGTGGAAATCGACTTTCAAATTGCCGATGCTTGGGACTATGCAGCGCCCTTTAAATTTGATGCTATAGCTTTAATATTCGCTCATTTTCCTGCTGATCTGCGCAAGCATTTCCATAGCAACGCAAGCCAGTGGCTTAAAACGGCAGGTGAAATTTGGCTAGAAGCTTTTGCTCCTGGGCAGTTGGCTTATGCTTCGGGTGGACCGAAAAATGAAAGCATGTTGTATAGCCCGGAAATGATTAGTGAAGACTTTAAGGATTTACAGATTCGTCAGGCGGAGATCAGTAAATACGTCCTAAACGAAGGACCCGGGCATCAAGGGATGGGTGAGGTGTTGCGTTTTCGGGCAGTGCGAAATTAGCTCTGATAAAGTTAAAGGAAGTTTAAGTTCCTGTTAATAATTTTTAAGCCTGTACTAAATTTTAGATCAGGCTTAATTTTTAGGAAACCTTTTTAGTGGGGCTTCTTTTCAGTTTTGCAGCAAACAAAATAAACTATGAAAAGAATTTTTACCCTTCTAACTTTTAGTGTTTTATCACTTTTCGCATCTGCGCAAAGCTTGGTGGAGCTAAACAGCTTTAGTACTTATAAAACCAATGTATTTGATGATGGCGCTATGGAGATCGTGGCCTACAATGAATTTAGCCAAAAGCTTTATGCTATCAATAGCAATGAAAATGCAGTGGATGTTTTCGACATTAGTAATCCCACCAATATTGTTAAGGTTGATTCTCTTGATCTTAGCCCTTACGGAGATGCGCCAAACTCGGTAGCTTTTTATGGAGACCTTATTGCAGTTGCAGTAGAAGCTGACGATTTTGATGCCAATGGTAAAGCGGTGTTTTTCGATACCACCGGCGCTTTTGTAGCGGCCTTAGAGGTAGGTGTTTTGCCCGATATGATTACTTTCAACCGCGATGGATCGAAGGTTTTAGTGGCTAACGAAGGTGAGCCTGATGACGATTACACCGCCGACCCTGAAGGTTCCGTTTCTATAATTGATATGACGGGCGCTTTAAACCAAGCAGCGGTTACTACTTTAGATTTCAATAGCTTCAATGCCAATTACGATCCTATGATTCGCAATTTTGGTCCCGTAAACAATTTCTTCGAAGACTTTGAAAACACTGCCGATTCTCTTAATAACCTTAATCTGGTTATGACCGCTGGCGATGTATCTTTTTATTATGACGAGTTTAGTGGCGACCACTTTGCAGAGGCCAATAGTTTTGCTTCCAGTGGTCCTACCGTAGCTTGGTTAATTACCCCTGCTCAAAATTTAACCGGTTTAGACTCGGCTTACTTTAGCTTTTATTCGGCCAAAAACTTCTCGGGTGGTGATTTAGATATTTTGGTTTCTACCGATTATGATGAAAATGTAAATACCGACCCAGCTACCGCTAATTGGGATACCATTACCAATCAATTTACCTTATCTCCCGGATCATATACCGATACCTACTCTGGTCGTTTCAGCCTGCATAATTACTTGCAAGCCAATGTAAGTTTCGCTTTTTATTACCGCGGAAGCCCTGGTGGTGGCGGTTCTACTTTATGGCAAATCGACGATATAAATCTTGAGGGAACTGCGCCTCGTCTTTCGCAAAACTTAGAACCGGAATACATCTCTGTTTCACCCGATAATTCTACTGCTTTTGTGGTTTGCCAAGAAAACAATGCAATGGCCGTGATCGATCTAAGCAGCAATAGTATTACTACTTTAAAATCTTTAGGATTTAAAGATTGGAGCATGGGCAACAATCGTTTTGATGCGAGCAATACTGCGTCCTCTATTAATATTCGCAACTGGCCTGTTTATGGCATGTATCAGCCCGATGCCATTAAGGCTTTCGCCGTAGGTGGAACTAACTATGTAGCTACCGCAAATGAAGGTGATGCGCGCGATTACGACGCTTACAGTGAAGAAGATCGCGTAAAGGATTTAACTTTAGATCCCACCGCATTCCCTAATGCTGCCGATTTACAGCAAAATGATAGCTTAGGACGTTTAAATATTACTACCACTTTAGGAGATACCGACGGCGATGGCGACTACGATGAGCTTTACGCTTACGGCGCGCGTTCTTTTTCTATTTGGGATGATCAATTGAACTTAGTGTGGGATTCGGGTGACGAATTTGCTCAGACTCTAGCTACTTTACAAGCGGCAAACTTTAACTCTAATAACGATGATAACTCTTCATTAAAGAGCCGTAGCGACGATAAAGGTTCGGAGCCAGAAGCCATAGAAATTGCCGAAATCAATGGGTATACCATCGCATTTATTGGTTTAGAAAGAATGGGTGGTGTAATGGTTTATGATATTAGCAACCCATCTAGCCCCAGCTTTATTAGTTATTTCCTTAACCGCGATTTCTCCGTTCCTGCAACTGATGCTAATGCTGGTGATTTGGCGCCCGAAGATTTGAAATTCA
>JAGYKI010000058.1 GCA_018401735.1 Schleiferiaceae bacterium | reverse complement strand
GTATCATTGATGGTCAGAAAATTAAGCGCTGTAGGTGCGACATCTCGATTTTTGGCAATTTAGTAGAATATTGGTTTGCACATTTTTTTAAACGCGGATGTACGCCGGTTTAGCGGATGGTCACAGATTGGATTTCGGTGGAGTTGTGGTTAGCGGTGAAGGAACGCAGCGAGTGCGGCGTGGGCGCAGGGAACGCAGCGGGGGTTGAAGACGGGAGATGCGGTTTAGTGGGAGTATAGAGCGCCGTAGGTGCGACATCTCGATAGTATCATTGATGGTCAGAAAATTAAGCGCCGTAGGTGCGACATCTCGATGGCAAGACGAGAGAGGGATTGAAGAAACGAGAACCAAGAGCCAAGAACCGATTTCGGTTATGGTGGGGATTTGAGGTTTTGAAGGTTTGGAGTTGGGATGTTTGAATGGTAGGAGTAGCGAAAAGCACCAGAGGTGCGACATCTCGATAGCATCATTGATAGTCAGAAAATTAAGCGCTGTAGGTGCGACATCTCGATTTTTGGATTTTTACCACAAAGTTCACAGAGAAGGCACGGAGGTCACCAAGGGATTTCGGTAAAGTGAGTGTTTTTTCGATTTTTAATAGCGAAGATGCTGAAACGAGTTACCCATGACATCTTTTCAACTAAACTCAATTCGTGCATTAAGTTCTTTACCTAACCTCCTCATTGCCTTTACTTTAGATATCATCATTTGCTTTTCGTAGTGTTCAACGCCATTCTCCACAAATTCACTTCCTTTAACCATTAAGCGCCAATAGAGAATAGCAATTTTCCGTGCAACTGCCTTAATTGCTTTTGCGGGACCTTTCTTTGCTCTGAGCCTTCTGCCGAAAGCGCCAAGAGCAGTTTTCTTACTCTCAATGATACTTTGTGCGACCACTTTGAAGATTTGACCAGCTTGAGGCCTCCCTTTTTGTTTATTTCTTCTCATCTTACCCGAATGGTGTTGCCCGGGAGATAATCCTAACCAAGAGGTGAAGTGCTTTTCAGTTGGCCATTTAATCAACTCAAGTCCTATTTCACTTATTAACTTGAGCCAGGTATAATCAGTAATGCCAGTCAGTTTTTGCGCATCACGGCCTCCGGTCATTTTTAATAAATGCTCGCCAAGGTTATCTATGTTGGGACGGTTATGGCGGATAGTTTTACGACGCTCTTTTGTGGGCTTAGGAAAATCATCTTTATCCTTATTAATTTGGTTTAACACCTTACTTAGCTTCTCATCACATTGTTTTATTTGAGCTTGGTAGAAGAAGTAGGCATCATGAGCTTGTTCTAAAATAAACAGACCATCTTCTGTATAATGCCCCTCTAGTGCTTTTATAATTTGTTCGCTTTTGTTCTTCTTAAGACTAGTCTCGCAGAGTTCAAGCAGCTTCTCTCTATCTCGCTCACCATTTAGAATAGCTTTAATCATGCGCATACCACTTGCGCCTTGTACTTGACTAAGTACCTCGGTAAGCTTGATATTCATTTGTATTAATGCCTTCTGCATATGATTTACATGCATGCTTGCCGAGCGAATGTGATCTTCTCGCATCCTTTGATAACTTCTTAAGTCTTTAAGCGCTCCCGAAGAGACATAGCATTTGTTCAGCATCCCATAGCTATGAAGCTGTTGGATCCACTGGCAATCTTTGATATCCGTCTTTCTGCCGGGTAGTTGCTTAGTTTGACGGCCATCTACTAGCCAAACATCTAACCCACAATGCTCCGCGAGAATATCGTAAAGAACAAACCAATAGCTGCCAGTTGCTTCCATCGCAACAGTTGTTACTTTATGTTCAAGCAGATATTCTCCAATCTTGAAAATATCTTCGGTAAAGCTTTCGAAAACTTTAACCTCTTGACCTTCAACTGAAACAAAAAGCTGCTTGGAGCCGATATCGATACCAGCAGCAAAAGGACGAATCTTTTTCATGACACTTTGTTTTAAGAATTTAAGTGTGCCCAAAGAAGCTTCATTCTTGGCAGGCTACCCAGCGGACAATTTATGCAAGCCAGAGAAAAACACTAACACTACATAAACGTACCAATCTTCAAGACTCATTTCTTTGGAACCATACTCAGCAACAGGTAAAAAACACTAAACTTATAACGGCCACTCTGCACACTAAATAAAGCTACTAAATGTCATCAAATCTTCTTGGTTTACCTGCGGAAAACTCTTCTCTCAGCATGACGGTAGAGTGAGGTGCAGCGAGGTTAGCGAAAACATTATTAATGGTCGTCACCCTGAGGAGAAAGTAGTGAGTACAGAGTATTGAGTAGTGAGATTGGCTTTCGTCAGGCTTAAGGCTTTCGTTTTTTAAGAAGCGAGATTCTGAACCAAGTTCAGAATGACCTTTGGATCTAATGTGGCATACTAACCCAGCTATTTATTAAGAATCGTCACCCTGAACTCGTTTCAGGGTCTTCATCGAAATTCTCTCCGGGATGCTTAGGCCAGTTAACCCATAACCGGCTCACGACTGAATTAAAAACAAAACAGCCCCAATATTTCTATTGAGGCCGTTTCAGAGGGGGATAAAATCTCTACTCTAATCTATTGGGTTACAGTAAAGCTTGTAAAGATTACGTTACCGGGGAAGGCATCGTTTCCAAAAATTTCCGGTCCATCAAATACTCCTACGCCATCAAATTCATAAGTACCAATGGTCCCATTATCAAGGTGTAGCATGGGGAATAATTTCTGACCAGGCATGATGTTTACTCCGGCATCTAATTGTACGGTTACATTGGTGTTTACCCCTTTGCTAACCAAGGTTTTTCCGATAATTCCCGGTAAAACGATACCGCCCATTCCGTCGTCGTTGTGAATCACTAACCAACCATCTGCCGCAGCAGTTACCGAAGGAAGTACCACCGTATTGTTACTTACCGCCATATCGGGTGAGTTGATAGAGGCAGAACTAATAGTAATGGGGGTCATTACTGGTGCTCCACTAGCAATAAAAGGAGGGTCTAGGTTATTGTTGCCATCAAACTCATACTGCATCTCCATACCAGTGTCTTCGTGTAACATTACCCATACTTGGTCACCGTCACTTAAAGTAGCGTCCGAGCTAAAGCTTACTGCAATGTTTTGGTTTTCACCAGCGCTTACAAAGGTAGGTTCCGAAATAATGGCGGGTACAACCGGACCGTTGCTGCCGTTGTCGGCATGAATTACAATCCAACCGTCCGCAGGAATGTCGATCATCTCTACCTTAACAGTGTTTTGTGAAATAACTTGATTGCTTACCGATAGTGTCGCTACCTCTGGTTCGGGGTTTGTTGTCGGCGTGTTGTTTTCATCATCATCGCTACAACTAGCAATGCTTAAAGTAATTACAGCTGCCATGGCGATTTTTAGTAGTTTTGAATTTCTTGTGTAGAACATTGTATTTGTATTTTTTAAATTGTCACTATCATCTACGCAGGTATGTATTTTTTGGATTTCTGAATACGAAAATATTTGAGCAACAAGACGCCAATTGAGGAGGAGATTACTCGTAACTTATTGAGTGGTAACGAAAAGGCCATGGCATTAATTTATGATAATTATAGTGCAGCCCTGTACGGGGTGTGCAAGAAGATGCTTCTAAGCACGGAAGATGCCGAGGAGGTCTTTCAGGAAGTAATGGTTAAAATTTGGAAAGCAGGGAAGAGTTTTGATCCAAACAAGGCTAGACTTTATACCTGGATGGTTAATATAGCGCGCAATACTTGTATAGACCTGATGCGTAAAAATAATCGCCGTCCGCAAATCCAAGATACGGATAGTAACGTACATGTTATTGAGCAAAATCATAACACGGAGTTTCCCGTAGATCATATTGGCCTGAAAGAAGAAATTGCCAAGCTGCGAAAAGAAGATCGAAATGTATTAGAGCTTGCCTACTTTTCAGGATATTCTCAAGGAGAGATCGCCAAAAAGTTGAATCTCCCACTCGGAACCGTAAAAACCCGAGCGAGGAAAGCGATAAATGAATTAAAAACCCTTTTAGCTAGAGACATTGGACGTTAAAAAGTACATAGAAAGCGGGATAATCGACGATTATCTTATGGGCTTTGTTAGTGAGCAAGAGCGTCAAGAGGTGCAATGCTTAAGCAAGATCTATCCCGAAATTAATGAAGTACTCCGTTCTTCAGAAAACATAATGAGTACTTGGGCAGCCGACTTCGCTGAAGCGCCTCCCGCACATTTGCGCGCTAAAATTTTAGACAATCTTCCACCGCAAGAGGATTTGCCAAAGCAAGATCCGACAGAACAAAAGGATGATAAAAGCATCCTGATTGATTTTTCAGAGCTTGATAAGGATAAAGATGATTCCCCCAAAGTTAATTATTGGTTTTACGCCGCGGCGATAGCCTTTGTTTTTGGAGCCTTAATGGTGTGGCAGTGGCAGAGTGCCCGCAGTAATTCTTTAGAAATGAAGGAGCAAATGCTCGTGCAGCAGGAGCAAATGGAAGGTTTGAAAAACAACTACGAAGAAATGGCATCCAGCCTGCAACTAAAAGATGGATTACTCGCCGTAGTAAGTGATCCTGACGTGCAAAAGATTGTGCTGGGTCCGGCCAAAGAAGACATGAATGCCAATTCGGCCATGTACTGGAATAAAGTAACGCAAAAAGCCTATTTCCACCGTTTAGCCTTGCCTGCAGAACCGAGTGATAGTCAATACCAATTGTGGGCTATTGTAGATGGTAAACCCCAAAGCCTCGGTATGGTTTCCCTAGAGGAAAATGTAGCTTGGCAGGAGTTATCCACTGTTGAGGGAGCGCAGGCCT
>JAGYKI010000057.1 GCA_018401735.1 Schleiferiaceae bacterium | reverse complement strand
GCAGATAAACCAGAGTTAGTAGTTACTTTGCCAACAGGGCAGGCATTGGTAATTAAGCTATAAAATTTCCGTATCGTAAATGCCCCGCGCGGCAGTGCACTATGATATTACACATACTGCCTGATGACAAGTTTATTGTTAATTTCTGTACCATGGCCATTGAAGCTGCCACCGATGGTATCGAACAGCTGTTTTTGGTTAGGGACAAAAAGCCTTACAAATATTTACCCGATGATGCTCCATATTTGGTAGATGCCCCAATTGGAGGAGATGAGTTTGAGCGGCTTACCAATAGTGTAGGCAAGGGAGACCGAATTATTATCCATTTTCTGAGTCCGAACGTACGGCGCTGGTTGGCTGTTTTTAATACCGAAGCTACTATTGAATGGGTATTTTGGAGCAGCGATTTTTATGTTTGTATGTATAATGATTTTCCAGAATACGAGCCAATCACTAAAGCATATTTGCAAAAGGGTATTAATGAGCCTTTATCAAGGTTTAAACTTATTGATTTATTTAGAAAGCAAAAGCTAAAAAGAAAAAAAAATCAACTCATTATTAAATTTGAAGCTGAACGAGATGCCGCGGCAAGAAAAATATCGGTGTTCCATCATTATATTAAAGAGGAGCATGAGTTAATTGAAAAGCTGATACCATTAAAGGCCCGTTTTAATTTCTTTTGTTATAGCCAAGATATTCCCTTTAATGAAATTTATGAGCTGTCCAGAAAACTAAATCTGGCAAACTCTCCACTTAATATTAATGAAACAAACCTAATGGTTGGCAACAGTGGGTTTCCTTACAGCAACCACTCAGATACTTTTAGGTTTCTGAAAGATCGGGTAAGGGATGTTAATATTATATTGCCATTATCTTATGGAGACAAAGCTTACATTAAGCACATAATATCTGTAGCTGAGGATGTTTTTGGAAGCCGCATGTTGCCGTTTATGGATTATATGTTGTTTGAGCAATATTTGGAGCTGCTTATGTCTTGTCAAGGTATGATTATAGAACTCAACACAGTCAAGGCTATGGGTAATATTCATACGCTGTTGCTATTAGGTAAGCGTGTGTTTGTTAAACGTGATACGTTGGCATATAATTATTTTAAGCGCAGGGGAATCAAAATAAATGCCATTGACGAGTTTAGTGAAGCATTGCTTAACCAACCAGAAGAATCAGAAATAGTAGCGAATAATGTTAAGCTTATTTTAGAAATGCATTCGTTCTCAAAAAACTATTCTTACGTAGAGAATATGATAAAATTAGTCAACTAAAATATGTTGGAAATTTCCGTAGTTATACCAGTATATAATGCAGCTGAATATTTAAGCGAATCAGTGGCATCAGCCTTAGCGCAGCCTGAGGTGATGGAAGTTATATTGGTGGATGACGGTAGTAAGGACAGTTCCTTAACAGTGGCAAAAGTATTAGCCCAAGCAAATAATAAAGTTAAAGTTTTTACTCACCCAGATGGGGGTAATCATGGCAGTGCCGTTGCTAGAAACATTGGTATTAAGGCAGCTTGTTATCCTTATATAGCCTTTATTGATGCCGATGACATTTTTTTACCTAATAGGTTTAGGCTGACTAAAAACATTATTGAGGCCAACCCCGAAATTGATGGGGTTTATGAGGCGATAGAAAATGTTTTTGAGGAAGTAGCGGTGTCACATTCTAAGCAATATACTTTAGCCGGAGTGCGGAAATTGCACATGGTTCGCAAAGTGGTGCCCCCTGAAGATCTTTTGGAGCTACTTTTAACTGATAAGCTAGGTATAATTTTGTTGCAAGGGTTGTGTGTAAGGCGTTCTGTTTTTGATAAGGTAGGTTATTTTACCCCTGAATTTAGAGAAGGGCAAGATATGTTAATGATTAAGCAAATTGCGGCAGGCGCAAGTTTATTACCAGGAGACCTTAACAATCCTGTGTCTTTTAGGCGAATCCATACCACCAATATTACGTTTTCTGAGTTTAAGGACCGTTCGCCTACCATGTATAAAGAGGGTGAAGTATTGTTTAAATGGGGATATGCCTATGGTTTATCAAAGAAAAAGAAGGAGCTTTTGTTTAAACATTATTACGAGCACTTCTTATACCGAAAAGGCGCAGGCTATTCTGAATTGAAAGCTAGATATGCTTTTTTATTTAAAGTGCTAATAGAAACGCCAGGGGTTATTATGTTTAGGAATTTCTGGCAGTTAGTGCCTTTGATAGGAAGATTTATCCAAAGAAATTAAGTTGTTTTTGGTTAACACTGGAGTTTGGTTTGCAATCTTAAAATGGTATTTTAGAAATTGAACTTGGAGTTCTCTTTAAAGTGAATTAATAATAGCACTGATTTGAATATTTTGCTTCTTTCTGGCCTGTACGATACTCAACCCGCTTCAGGTGGGAGTTATCTAATGCGTGAGTTTGTGCAAGAATTAAAGGGGCAAGGACATAATGTTTACCTATATTATCTTACCAGCGCCGATAGTGACCCAAGAAAGGCCAATTTTGAACCTAATACTTGGTATTTGCCTGATTTGAGAGATGCGCTTGCTGCAAGTAGGCCATTTTATCTAAAACTGTGGTACAGGTTATCTTCAATTTTAATGAGGGTTGGGTTTGGGAGGAAGGGTCTTGAGCGTTATTTCTTTAGAGACTTTGGTTGGTTAAGTAATTTGTTAAAAGCAGCAATACGAGACTACGATATTGATATAGTTCAAGTAGATTTTCCTTGGATGATGAATGTGGCAAAGGTTTTACCAAAAGACACGCCAAAAGTTTTTGTATCCCACGAAGCCAAGTTTGTATTGCTAAATAGAGAGCAGCAGATAGCGCAATCAAATGAGAGCAAAAACTATGAGACTACCCTGGGGAGAGGGTATCACGCAATTTTAACCCTTACGGACATTGAGGC
The DNA here is from genome assembly GCA_018401735.1 of Schleiferiaceae bacterium. Classification (GTDB taxonomy): domain Bacteria; phylum Bacteroidota; class Bacteroidia; order Flavobacteriales; family Schleiferiaceae; genus Croceimicrobium. The sequence continues at coordinate 1,895 of JAGYKI010000057.1, read as the reverse complement.
TGAAGAGTGGAAAGTAGCAGGGGTAGGGACAAAAGTTTTTAATTCCCCGATGGGAGTTAAATTGCCAAAAGAAAAAAAAGAAGTTGCATCAAAAGCAGAGAAACTGGTTTTTTTAGGTAGTGGTAATCATCAGCCAAATTTGGATGGCATTCGGTACTTTTTACTTGAAATTTGGCCAATCGTACATTCAATGCTTCCACAAATTTGCATTGAAATAACGGGTAAGTATAAGTACAGCTTCGTAGAGGAATTTAAGACAGTAGAAAATGTGGTTTGGGTGGGTTTTGTACCCAACTTAGCAAATTTTATGCATGGAGCTATATCTGTAGTGCCCATTAGAAAAGGTAGTGGGATACGTGTTAAAATATTGGAGTCGATGGCTCTTGGCGCCGCAGTGGTATCAACCGCAATGGCTGCAGAAGGTATAATGGCCAATAATAATGAGGAAATCATATTTGCAAACGACCCAGTTACCTTTGCTAATTCCATAATAATGCTATGTGAAAATGACGCTCAGTTTCAGGCTTTAGCTAAAGCTGGTTGTGAGTTTGTTTATGAACAATTTGAAGTTGGGAATTGCACTAAAAAAAGGGTGGAGTTATTGCAGAGAATTATAACATACGTTAAAGATTTAACATAATGCTGGTGCAGTGTTATTGACGCAGAAAGTGCTATCTTTAGGTCTTGATTTTTTCAAAATTTTGTTAGATGTTAAATAGTTTAAAGAAAAAATTTGCTGAGTTCATTGAAGCAGCCTTTGAGCGTACCATAAAAAAGTTTTATGAGCATCGCCACTACTACTTTACAAATCATAGCCCAGAGGTAAGGGTGCCTCAAAAACAGCTTTATTTGGATTATAGAAACCGTGTTGCGGATGGTAAATCATTACCAACATATAAAGAGGCGGGCTTTAGCGTTTATTCGCAGTACGACGAAGACGGTATTACGCTCTACATTTTTGGAATTATTGGTTTTAAAACATACAAATTTGTCGATATTGGCAGCGGAGATTGTTTATACGCCAGCAATACCGCTAATTTGGTTACCAATTTCGGTTTTACGGGGTTATTCGTAGATATTAAGCCTCAGTACCACGCTAGGGCGAAAAATTTCTACAAAAACTACATGTTTACTTCTATTTTTCCTCCTCAGTTTTATGGTGACGGGGTAACAAAAGAGAATATTAACCAAGTACTTACTGATAAAGGAATAACTGGTGAGATAGACTTTCTATCAGTGGATATTGATGGAATTGACTATTGGATTTGGGATGCCATTGAAGTTATTAGTCCGAGAGTTGTGGTTATTGAAAACCATGTAGAGTTTGGTTACAATAACGTGGTTGTTCCATACGACCCAGAGTACAAATTCTACGATAAACACCCTCACTATAATGGTGCTTCACCAATAGCTTACAACAAATTAGCCAAACGTAAAGGGTATCATTTGGTTGCTACTAATTGGTATGGTTTTAATACTTACTATTTAAGAAATGATCTTGCAACAAGTTACTTGCCTGAAATTTCCGTTGATCAAGTATTGGCTCATCCGCGCAATATTAAGCAAATGCAAATATTTGACGAAATGAAGCATTTGCCTTTCGAAACCGTTGACGAATAACCTTAGCACCTTATAATAATGGGAGTGTTTGCTCGCTTATTGGATAATAAGAATATGCACTGGCGTGTGCGCCAAGCTGATCGCAATTGGAAGCGATTTAAGTGGGAGCTTAAACGTAAATACGCACACAAAGGTGCGGCTAAGGTAGATAAGTTTAGCATGGTTGTAGTGGGTAGAAACGACAACTATGGCGGTGATTTTAGCGAGCGCTTAAAAGCAACCATCGATTGGAACTATAACCGTGTACCCAATTGCGAGCTTATTTATGTAGAGTG
>JAGYKI010000056.1 GCA_018401735.1 Schleiferiaceae bacterium | reverse complement strand
GTAATTCTTGGTAAGACTCATCAATTTCATGAATTATGCAAAATTCATCAAATTGGTAACTGTACTTAATCCTTTTACTACTCCTCGCGAAACTACTTAATATCACACAAAAATCCACGAAGTCTCCATTTTCACGTGAGGCTAATTCTTTTAGATGTTCGATGTTGTTCACCTTTATCATAATTGCTAAATTCTTTATTATAGCAAGATAAAACAAACCTGGCTTAGAAACTTAAAAAACCAATCTTCCACTCTAAATAATTACCTTTATTCTATTGTTCTGCTTAATACTATCATACCATGAAACTAGAAGCCCTAAAAAATCACATACAACAAGGAGACAAGCCTGAATCGCTAATTTTATGTGATGAACTTTATCAAAACTTACGGGACTTTAGTCAATGTGTCGCTCTAATAAAAAAAATGGTGAAATGATTAGACAGGTTAATAAATGGACGACCGAAGATAGCCCAAAGAGTTAAATAAATTAATACAAAACTTAGGAGAGGTGAGGTATTAAAACAAATGAGTGCCGCTCTCTTAAGTCGAAAAGTAATGGTATGGCAGTAGAAATAAATATTAACTTAGCGGAAAGTCACTTAAAATATTAATTAAGCGACAAAGCAAATAAAATTACCTTATGTGATGATAGATTCGGCATTAATAATTTTGGTGATAATTAGTTTTGTTTGGTTGATACCCATTTTAGTTATTGCCAGCTCTCGTAAAACCTCAGGTAGCGAAAAATTAGCCTGGATATTGGCTGTGATTTTCATCTCTTGGTTTGCTTGGATTTTTTATTTACTACTCGCTCCGATTAAAAAGAGCAAATGAGTTTAGAAATTTCACTCATAATATCTATTGTTATAGCCATAATCTCATTTCGAAGCTGGTGGTTTAATCTAAAGCGCAAACAAAGACGCAAATATTATAGAAACGTATATCTCAAATCAGACGAATGGCGACGAAAACGATATGTTGTTCTTAGACGAGATGATTGGAAGTGTGTATTTTGTGGTGCTCGTGCCACGCAAGTTCATCACCAGAAATATGCAAAAAAGAATATCGGAAAAGAACCTATTAAATGGCTCGTTTCAGTTTGCAAACCTTGTCACGACAAACAACATCGGTGAAGTTAAAGCTGAACGCACGAGACCCTAAATCCATAAAGGAAAACCATGCCCCACATCCCCCTAAACCTCAAGACCTATAAAAGTGGCTCCACCCGCGCGCCGCATAAACCCCTATTGCTGCTTTACGCTTTGAGTCGCTGGAAAGGAGGACAAAAAGAATTTCCTTGGCTCGATTTGCGGGAAGATGTGAAAGATTTAATTGCCCAATTTGGGGGCTCGGCGGGGGCTAATCCCCAATACCCTTTTGTGCGTCTGCGGACAGATGGTATTTGGCAAGTGAGCGATTTAGATACCGACTTTAAGGGGGATATGAAGATTTCCGAGCTTAACCGTTTGAATAATCGCGGTTCTTTTACGGCAGAATTTGAAGCCCAAATTAGCGATAGCCAAGCCTTCGCGGATCTGGTGCAAAACCTCCTCGATGAGCACTTTAGCGAAACCCTGCACGAGGATATCCGCTTAGCGGTGGGACTGCAAGAACCAAGCGCCTTAAGTACTTATACACGCAGGCAACGCAATCCTTATTTCCGCCAAGCGGTGCTGGATGCTTATCAATACCAATGTGCGATCTGTGGTTATAATCTGCGTTATCGCAATACCCTAATCGGCGTGGAAGCTGCGCATATTCAGTGGCATAATTCTCAGGGACCGGATGAAGTGGACAATGGGCTGGCCCTCTGCTCTATTCACCATAAACTGCTCGATTATGGCGCCATTGGATTTGATCACAATCGCGAGTTATTAATCGCCAGTGGTGTTAATGGTGCCGACCTAGATTTTTGGCTGCACCGCCATAAAGGCCGTGGTTTGCAATTACCCAGCAATGGGGTTTCCGAACCAAGGCCAGAATATTTACAATGGCAGCGGAGGGAGGTTTTTAAGGGCTGAAATCCTCAAATCATTTTGGTTTTAACAGCTAAAACTCGTCTCTCAACATGACGACTATTTAAGCCCTTTAACTGTTTCTAAAATAGAAGACATTCATAGCATGCTAATTAAAGACCTTGGTGTAGAAAGAAACTTGAGAAAAAGGCGTGTTGGTATTTCTGGAACAAACTACAAACCACTCGACAATGAATTTCAAATTAAAGAAGCTCTTAGAAACACCTGTGAGCTTATAAACTCAAAGGAAAACATATTCGAAAAGGCACTTTTAGCCTTGGTACTAATTTCCTACATCCAGCCTTTTATGGATGGTACTAAAAGAACAGCAAGAATTGTAAGTAATGCTATTCTGTTAAACCATAATACTGCCCTATTTCTTTTAGGACAGTAGATTCAATAGAATATAAAAAGGCTATGCTTCTCTTCTACGAACAAAACAACATTTCAAAATCAAGGAAATCTTTATCAATCAATTTGAATTTGCTTTAAAAACATACTTCTAAGCTGAGTTCGAGTAGTTAAATCGAAATATTCTACCCTTCCACTGCAGCCCGCCTTAGGGATAGTAGCGGAAAACCCACAGCGAGGCACGAGCGAGGATTTGCAGCGTATAGCCCGACCCGAAGCGCTTGGAGCCTGCGGAAAGCGCGCGGGGAAGGCCCAAAGCAATCTCACTACTCAATACTTTTTTAAAGTAGTTAGTAGTTAGTAGTTAGTAGTTGCCAACCATTAGAAACATATGATTCAAAATTGATGCATATTTACACCAAAACAACATATGGGACGACAAAGTATATCATTGACTGAACCGAACGATGAGTGGCTAAGAAATCAAGTAGAGATTAAGGAATACGCTAGTAAAAGCGAGCTTGTAAATGACTTAATTAGACAGGCCCGCAAACAACAGCAACAAGCAAACTTCCTTCGGGGAAAGCTCGAGGCAGGCGAACAAAGTGGGTTTACAAAGCAGACGAAGGAGGAAATATTGGCCTCAGCAAAAAGCCGCTTGAATGGCTGACTATAAACTTGCTGAACAAGCAAAGGAAGACTTAATTCGGATTCACAATTACAGAGTTTACAAGTTTGGGATGACCCAAGCAGATCAGTATTTTGAAAATTTCTTTACTCACTTTGAAATCATATCCAAAAACCCTGAGTCGTTTGAGGCCGTCGATTACATACGGCCTGGCTACAGAAGATGTCCGTGCGGAGCGGACAGTATCTATTATCGAGTAAAAGCAGATATAGTAGAAATCATTGCAATTGTTGGTCGTCAAGAAACTAACTTGATATTTAATTAAAATATTTGGCAACAACAAATAAACGCAAGGCGGTTACTTAGGTTTTCAAAGGACGATTTATACTGTAAATAAGAAGACCGAAATTAACAATAAGTAATAGATACCGCCCCGCGTTTATTCAAAACCGTTAGTAGTTAGTAGTTAGGGCGCATGAACAGAAATAGCTGATTGATTAAATCAAAATGATGGCTCATTTAAGTCTTATAAGTGAAACTACTTTAAGTTTGAAGAATTGCAGTTTTTAAGCGATATTTGAATTATGAACCTGAAGAACTACATCACCATAGACCCAAACAGAAGATTTGGAAAGCCAATTATCACAGGAACAAGAATTTCGGTTTCTGATATTTTGAACTGGCTTGGCAATGACATGTCTAAAAAAGAGATTCTTCACGATTATCCAGAACTCTCAGAGCAAATGATCAACGCTGCCCTATTCTACGCCGCGCACAGACAAGATCATTTAGGTTTTGCTTCATGAAATTACTTTTTGATCAGAATATATCTTTTAGAATCAAAGGGAAGATTACTTCAGATTACCCAAACTCATCCCAGGTCCGAGAAGTAGGACTTGAAAATGCTTCGGATAAGGAAATTTGGGAATACGCAAAAGCGAATGATTATGTTATCGTAACATTTGACTCTGATTTTTATGACTTTTCACTGGTCTGGGGTGCACCGCCTAAGATCATCTTAATTAAAAGCTTTAACCAAACGACCAAGTTTATAGCTGACCTTCTAAAAAGTCACAAAACAAGCATTTTCGATTTTGAAAAGGAGGAATCAATCGATTGTCTTGAAATTAATAAAAACGCGCCCTAAACAAATAAACGCAAGGCGGTTATTCAAACCGTTAGTAGTTAGTAGTTAGTAGTTAGTAGTTAGTAGTTAGTAGTTGGTAGTTAGTAGTTGGCATTCATGAGGTGCGTTATACAAACATCATTTACATTTCCGAAAAAATACATCGTTTAAATTGTAACCTTTTCGTTACATTTGCAGTGTGAGAGAAATCGACATAACACAAGAATGTCTTGATTTTATTGACAATCAGGATGAAAGAACTACTCTTAAATTTTGGCAATTGATTGAGGTCATGACCGAAATAAAGCTTGTTAACTCAAACTTTGTCAAAAAGCTGCAATCGACTCAATTTTACGAATTGAGGATTAAATCTGGTAGTGAATATCGAGTGATCCTATTCGCTGTCGATCATCTTAATTTTAGTGAGTCTACGAAGGCTGTCTGTTTGACTGGCTTTCTAAAAAAGTCTACCAAAGACTATAATAAAGCGATTAAAGCTGCTGAAAGAAATTTAGAGGAATATTTAAACGAAAAGTGAAATGGCAAATTCAGTTAATGCAAATAAGTTACTAGACAAAAAATTTGGTGAAAAAGGAAGCCCTGAGCGAGAGCAGTTCAAAGAAAATGCTTTTTCCTATTATTTCGGGGAAATCATCAAAAACAGAAGAAAAGAACTGCATATGAGTCAAGAAAGTCTTGCAAAAATAGTTGGTAAGAAAAGACCCTATATCTCTCGAATCGAAAACGGTGAAGACATTCGGCTTTCCAACTTTGCCTTGCTGGCAAATGCCCTCGGACTTTCCATTCAAATAACGGCAGAATAAATAAAACACGAAACGCCAACAACAAATAAACGCTAGGCGGTTACTCACGTTTTCAAAGGACGATTTATATTGCAAATGATATGAGCGAACTTTAACAACAAGTAATAGTTACCGCCCAGACGTTTATTCAAAACCGTTGTGCTTCATTCCCCACATTAGCCTGTGTAGAAATTGATGAGAAAAGATATCAATTTCTACACAGGCTAATTAATTTCTAATGCTAACGGTAAAATTATAAAACATTGAATGATAGTAATTTAT
>JAGYKI010000055.1 GCA_018401735.1 Schleiferiaceae bacterium | reverse complement strand
TTAAAATTAAAAAACCTCCTTCACCCTGCCTACTTGTCCATCTTCCAATTGCACCTTTATGCCATGCGGATGCTGGGGTGATTTAGTTAACGTGAGTTCAACTATAAATCATAGCCTCAGATTTTCAATAAAAAGACAAGTCTAGATCGTGACACTGTAGCGAGCTACAACAAATGAACTAGCTGAAGTATTTCCATTTTTATTGGAAAATACATCTGTGCCCCTTTTAAAAAGCGGCTTTCCGCGCCTCTGCACTTTGCGATAGCCCGCTATTGCTTCACTGCATAGGCTTGAATTCCACTATTTACAAGGGGTCTGAGGCCTGATTTTACGTCGAATTCACGTTAGTTAAGATGCGAGACTCTATGCCTTCGGTTAAATTTCCGCTACGCTGATCCTCCTTCAATACTATCTCGCAACTTCCGCTCCGATGGAAATATTTTTTCTTAGTGTTCCGCTCATGCTTGCACTTCTATTTTCTCGCCATTGAATTCTACCGAATCGCCTACGCGGATTTTTTTGCGCTTTTGCATTTCGATTACACCATTAACGCGCACCGCTCCTTGTATTATAAAGGCATGAGCTTCGCCCCCTGAATTTACTTGGCGCATAAGTTTTAAAAGTTTATCCAATTGAATAAACTCATTCTCAGGGGGCAGACTAAATATATGATTAGACATTGGTTTATAGTAAAGTAATATTAAACACAAGAAATTACAAAACCCCAGCTTTTCAGCTGGGCATGGCATCGACTAGGGCCTTCAAAATTAAGCCTTTTTGCGGGAGACCACCAATCACAAATTTGATTTGCTGGCACCAAAGCACGAGTTCCTAGCGAGGTATCCATTAACAATGATCTTTCCTGTAATCCACATAGGCTGCTATATAAATTAGCTTCTGATTATTGGGTATTAGAAATAATTATTGAATGAATTTTCCGAAAATTTGGCAGTTTATAAAATTAATGTACCTTATAGCAGAATGTTTAGCAACTATTTTACCCGGTCAATCGATCCTTAGCGCTAAAAAATTCACTTACTAAATTAAAAAGATAAAGAATGAATAAAGAAGATTTCAAAATTAAAGCCCTACAAACGATTGATGATGCCTCTGAAAAACTAGCCGAACTAAAAAGCAAGAAAGAATCTGCCAAAGGAGAAGCACTAAAAAAGTACGAGGAGTCAATCCATTATTTAGAAAAAAAGCAAAGCGAACTAAAAAGCAAATATTATGAATTTGAGGAGGCTTCTGAAAGTAAATTTGAAGAAGTTAAAACAGCCTTCAGCTCAGCTTCTGATTCTTTTAAAGAAGGTTTTGATAAGATCCGAAAGGTCTTTTAATGCCAATCCCCAAAATTGATAAGAAATAAGAGGCCTAATTTACATCAAGCTTAAGGCTATTGATCATTAAACCACCTCTATTTCTACATCAGTCGAGCGGCGATATTCGTAGTAGCGCAAAACCTCTTCCAAGGCAAGTTTCAAAGCTTGATTAACGGGCAGTATCCTGTTGCCCAAGCGGAAGTCAATTTGCGACAAGCGCATGTAATACTCGGTGAATATGGGAACTTTTAAACCCTGATTAATAGATTCATTAATCGTTTCATACTTTTTCGCCTGCCCTTCTTTAATAATTTTGCAAGTAGCCAAGCGTAACTTTCCATATTTATCGGTATTGGCCGAAAAACCGAATAAGCGGCAGATCAAGCCACGGTATTTGTAAGCGCCACACTTTCCTTTATCTATAAAAGCTAAAGGCTGGTAAATAAAGCAAGTTGCACTTTTAGTCTCTGCTAATAATTTCAGGGTATTTTCCGCTTCCCCTTGCAAAAACAGATGAAAAGCCCAAGGAAAAAACTCCAAGGGAGAGGCCTCGATATCGGGGTGAGTACAGCACTTTCCGCAGCCCGCTACGCAGGAAAGACCCGATGATTTTTCAAATTGAATGCTTTCCTTTTCAAGGTCTTTGAAAAGGTCTTCTACCAGCTGCACTTTCTGCTCAATCGACATGAATTTTTTTCGAAGGTAGGCTTAAAACTGACATCCTAATTAAGGTCGATATTAATTCTTATGCAGTTTATTTTCAGCACTTTAAATTAAATTTTATACGATAAAAGCCGAGCAAAGTCATTTTGTGCAAGGCTAAATTTTCTTAAGTGCTTTGCAGTAGGTTGAAGCTTGCAAGGAAAGTATTAATTAGGAGCTCAGAGAAGGTTGATCTGACTTCTAATCCGCTCCGTTAAAAGCGCCATAATGCGTTTGTTAAAGAGGCTGGCTTGCGCACTGTATATTTCAAACTCCTGAGGACTAAACATGGCAATACAAATACCCAAGAGTTTATTTTTTAGGGCGATGTTCTTTTGGAGGCTATTTTCAATAAAAAGCGTCTTTTTCTCCATCGAAAAAGTATGAAAGGGACTTTTCGACTCCTTTATGTAGTTTGCAAAGAGTCCCAAAATAAGCTGGTTTTGCAGCTTTAGTACTGGTCTTAAAGTTAGACTCTGAAACCTTTCCTCGGGCCTGCTCTTTTCTAGCTCTTTGGTGGGAATGTGATCCCTTAAACTTAATCGATCGGTCATGCTTCTATTCCTCTTCTTATTGGCTTTGAGAGAACCCTACATGCAGTCTTAATGTTTAGTAGGAATTTTGTTCAGGTATAGTTCTCTGACCTTTTCTTACTCTTCACTAAAGAAAGTGAGTTCTGCTTTAAAGGCTGTTTTTTCAAAGTCCTCTTTTTCTATCCACTTCTGCGAGGTGATAATTTCCACTTCACTAGCACCCGTCTTATGAAAATCCCAAATAACCTTAGCGGCATCTCCGAAAGGAACGGAACCCTCCACTTGCTCGCTAAAGAGTCTAAGGATTAAATTACTATCTCTTAGACCCGCACATATTGACTTTACCAGAATTTCCTCGTTTATCTCTGATTCCAAGGCTTCTCCTGCCAAGCTTGCCTTTATGACTAAGGCTTCGGTATCGGGAAATTTACCGTTATATGCTTTCCTTAATAATTGGTTGATATTAAAAAGGTCGTAATGAAAAGCCGGTTCGGGATAGGATTCCGCGACTTTTTCGTTAAGCATTTCGTGCGCTAAATTTTGAATTTGGCCATTGCTGAGCTTATCGCCCATTTTATATTTTAAAATAATCTTTGCCGCTTCGGCGGGTTCATAGTCCGCTATAGCGAGAAAGAGAAAATCTAAGCGCTCCTGCTCTTTAAGCTCTTGGGCATTAGGATAGTCAAATTCCTCCAAGAGCTTGATATAGTCATCTGCTTGCCAATAATTGTCGAGATGATTAACGGTTTTTAGCTCTAGTATTTTTACTTCAACATCCATCCTTCTTAAATTTAAATGATAATTCTACCCGCTAGGTTTTTTAGCGGTGGTTAATCAGGCACTTGAAACGCGCTAGATTTTTAGGTACTTCTTATTTACAGTACCTAATGCATGCGGGCCTAAGGTTATTTAGGTCTTGATAAAACCAGCGAAAAGCCTGAATTGCTTAAGGTAAGGTTTAGGATTGGGAGGGGAAAATATTTGAGTGGTTTCCTTTGGGGGAGTTTGCCTGGGTTTGGTTAAACTCGATCTTTAGAAGTATGGCTAAGCCTGCGCCGCTCCTCTCTAATTCGACTAACTTTTACAAGAACCTTGATAGAGCCGATATTGTTTACTGTACAACCCGCTTCTAAGCGATGTAAGTCTAAGACTGCGAAAGCAAATTTCATTAGGATCTATCAACCTTAGTCTTAATCGTTCCGTTTTAAACTCCATAAAGCACATCCTTGTTTTAAGGCCTTTAAATAAGCCTATTCTTTCAAAATTTAGAGGGAGTAAAAAATCCGAGTAAATAAAGAGCTCCGCTTTTAATTAGCTGGGGTTTAAGCAGCGGAGGTTTCGGCGTCGGGGCTAATCCATAAAGCTTCGTGTTGTTTGATGGCATCGAGAAGCCAGGCAGGGTTTTGGAGATCGGTGAGCCATTGCTGGCGTTGTTTGCGGCCGGCTCGGCTAATGGGGAGGCTGCGATGTTGTTGCAGGCTGAAAGTGCGTCGATATTCGCTAACTATGATAGGGTGACGGGTGCTGAAGAAATTGGCCAAAGGCAAAGCGCTCATTACTAACTGATTTTCCCCTTGTTTAAGAATACCGCAATTGTCCATGGCGGGAAGGCTATTGTTAAAAATATTGAGCTTGACGCCCGGTTTTTTCTCATTCTGCAGCAGATGAGCAGAGAATTTCTCTAAGAGAATTTTATATTCTTGCACCAAAAGGCGGTGCTCCTCTTGGTTGATGCTGCCTTCTTGTAGGGCGATATTGATTTGCAAAATCTGATTGTAATAAGCGAGGGGATGCCAAATTTCGATGGAGTCGATGCTAAGGTAGAGCTCGTAAATACGTTGGGCAATGTTATGAGTTAAGCTGGAGAGGGTACTAATACCTTTATCGCGCAGGGTACCGCACCAAAAGGCAAATTTATATTCGAGGATTTTGGGGCGGGCGAGGAAAAAGAAAAGGGGCAGGTCGCGAGCAATATAGCTTAACTGGGCATCGCCTTTCGTGAGGGCGGAGCTAAAGATTTTTTCAATTTGCAAGAGAAAAGCTTGAAAGCTCTCTTCATCATGATAAGGTTTAAAGCGAATAAAAGCAGTGTTTTCATCATAGTCTTCCTCCAGTAATTCCTCTAAAAGTCTAGGTTCCTGTTGAATGATGCGAATGCTTTGGGCAAGGGACAGCTGACTTTCACCACTTTTTATACGATAAACGGTGGCGTTTTTTAGGTCGAGGGAATCACTGAGCCAGTTTGCGAGATTTATCTCAGGGCCAAGGATGTCTTGGAGAATACGTAGGGTTTTTGATTGGATATTTTCTACTTGCTTATGCATACTGAAGGATTTAGTTTAGTACTAATATAGAATTATAGGGCATTATTTAAGTGCTAAGGGGCTGATGTTAAACGTTTAAATGGTTGATAGGGAGGAGAGACGGTGTGGAGACGAGAGACAAAGAGACGGGAGACAAAGAGACGAAAGAGAGTTGGGGCAGGGTTAAGGTCTTTTTTTACCACAGAGTTCGCGGAGGGTGCACTGAGATCACGGAGGTTTTTGGGTAGCCGGTAGCTTTTTGTGTTTAATGAGAAAGATGTTGAAACAAGGCCAGCATGACGGTAGGCTAAGTAAGAGCAAGAGTTTGAGCAAGAGGATAGAGAGCTTGTTGCGCTAGGGTTAAGGTCTTTTTTTTACCACAGGTTCGCGAAGGGTGCATTGAGATCACGGAGGTTTTTGGGTAGCCGGTAGCTTTATGT
>JAGYKI010000054.1 GCA_018401735.1 Schleiferiaceae bacterium | reverse complement strand
TTTCTTTAAAAGCTTTTATATCTTTTGTAAAACCTCCCTTTTTCAGATACTTAATCCGTTCTCCTTGATTTTGGAAACGAGCAAGATCTATCGAATAAAGGCGATCACCTTGCAAGCGATTAAGGTTGGAAATTCGACTAAACGCTAACTTGTCTTTCTGACCAATGCTGCGCTTGTAGGGCAATATATTCTCTACATAAGTGTTCACAATAGCATTAATTAAAAGCATATCATGCACTGATTTTCTATTTTCTTTTTTATCGATACGATTAGTTAAATCTGAAGCAATCAGAAAATTGAAATGCTTAATCTCTACCAAATCCTCGGTAACATTTGGTTTGCAGGCAATTGTACTAACAATTACTAAAAAAGTGTATAGTATCGGGCTTTTCATAATTCTACTTTAAATTATCTTTAATCCAATTTTGCTCATTGGCCTTTATCACAGTCAGCCTCCTATCCATTTCCTCACGTGAAAATATTTCACTCAAATACAAATGCCACCCCTGCAAGTAGGAAGCCATACGGGCTATGATACGATCTTTAGAAAGAGCCGAACTCGCAGAATTGATATTAGCATTAAACACCTCGTAAATCCGCTTGTTACGCTGTAACTTTGATAGCGCATCTGCCTCTAGGCTTAACTTCTCATCTTCCCAGCTTCTGCGGAAACTTTGTTTTTGCTCTTCGATTTTAGCGATTTGAAAACTAACTTGTTCTCGCTGCAAGACTAAATCTTTCGTTTCACTTTCACAGGCCTCCATTTCTTGAGCAAGTTCCTGCCCCTTTTCTTTTAGGCGACGAAGGTTGTGTTTTAACTCGGTATGTTTAATTTCAATGTTCCCTTCTAAATAACGCTCATGTAAGCCTTGGCTAACTAGTTTAAAAAGCATCATTGGTAAGGCGCCAAAAATCAAAACTTTCCAAAAATTAAGTTCTCCAAAGGCAGAGAGGTAATCCCAAGATCCTTCAATTCTGCCCGCTAAAAGATTTACATCGTGTATGGCACTAGAAACAGACATGGCAATTACAATATCCACCGTAAACACCGCTAAAATCCACCCCACAACAACCTTTACCCATATTTTTTTTGTGTAAAGAAATGAAAGTGACATGGCCAAAGGAATAATAAAGAATATCCCGAAAAAGACGATTTCCGTAAAGCCTCCGTCCAATATTAACCACAATGCTTCTGGCATAAAAACATGTACCTCTGGAATGCTTTGCCCTAAAAGCAACGCTTTAGTCGCTTCTTCCTTTGCATGGAGCAATATATATAGCGCTGACGAATAAAACACCATTAAATAGGTCGCTAAAAATGCTAGCAAAACAAAAATATACCAAGTGTTCTTCAAGGTAAAGGGACGAATGATCATATCATCCTTTAAAAGATCTTCCTCTGCTTTGAGTGCACTTTTATTACTTTTTAAATGGCCCAGTTTATCCTCCGCCTTTCTTATTGCCTGTTTTAAGTCAAGGTCCTTCTCCTCCTCTTGACGGATATTTTGATCTAAATAAGATAGCTCTTGCTCTAGCTCTGCGTTTTGCTTTCTTAATGAACTGTTGGCCTCCTCCTTTAATAATCCTTCACGATCATCCCAAGCGGTTTTAAGTAAGTTTACACAACGTCTTTTCTTCTCATCATCCAAAGAAAGACTTTTCCGGTACTCATTATATATTTGATCCAAACCTGTGCTATAAGTAGCCGGATTACCATGCGTTTGAGAAGCCAAACTTCTACCAAAATCTTCAATTTGCTTAACATCATAGTCATCAATAAGCTCTGTTGTTACTTGGTTTAAGTAATCAATAAAAGCACGTTCATCGTCACTCTCAGCTTTTAAAACTCTTCCATTTACCTGCAATTCATAGGTGTTGATTCCCAAATTACTGGTTGACGACTCCTCAATTGGCTCATCTTCTAAAGGAGCCTTCAGTTGCTCGGCACTTGTATTCATTAACTCTGTAAAATTACTTACTAAAGGATTTAGCACTTCTTTCTCCTTAGAAAAAACAGCATTTTCATTATTGTTTTTCAAGGCATTATTAGTCCAATTATAACTCCCCGTGATGGCTATCTTATCATCGATAATGCAATATTTTTGATGCATTAGTCCGTAGCCTTTATTAGCTATCCGCTTTAACTTCGCCCCATTAGATTCTAAATTACCGAAATCTAATTTGGTGTTTTCCTCATTATCAGCAATCACCAAAGTTACTTCCACACTTTTACTAGCGCAGGCTTCCAATGCTTGCAATAAAACGGGGTCCGTAAACCAGGCCATGGCCACTTTCACCGAATGTTTGGCTTTGGATAGTTCCGAAATAATTGAGGCTTGTATCTCTTTGCCAGAGGTCAAAACATAAGTCTTGCTTGTAGATGCTAATAGATTCATAGAGAAAGGATTTTTCATAGGTTTAAGGGGTTAATCATTCACTCTGCAATAGTACTTCACCACTATGCAGGATTAGTGCAGTCGTAGTTTTTGTATTCCTAATTGCTACTATTTAAAGGGAAAGGGCGTTTTTTTTATTATCAGTCTAATGAAGCACATAATAGCGATAGAGTTTTACCCTTTTACTTCTACAATTTTCAAAGCCAAACCTTTTTCTGTTTCTTTATCAATGCACACTTTTATTGCATCACCGACTTTAAACTTGGTTTGAAAAGTTGATTTTAAATCAATAGGCATTCTATTCAAGTGCACGAGTCCGGAACGGCGCTCAGGAAGGCTTACAAAAATCCCAAACTCTTTGATACCGGATACTCTTCCTTCTAGTACTTTACCTTGCATGGCCCCAGCTTTCCCCTGGCTGAGTTTCGAAAGTATTTCGATCTTCTCCGCCCTAAGACTAGCGTCTTCCTGAGCCACCGCATAATAAGATACTTTGACTTCAATAAAGGTGCTTAAACTGGGTACTCTTTGTTTAAGTTCTTTAATCGAAATGAACTAATAAGGCCCAAGGTGCTTTTTATTTCACCCTTCTTACCATTAGGGTAGACTCTGTAAATATGTCCAGACTGATGCTCTAAACCCGCTAAACGCTCTTATTGATAAAGTCTTGATACTGATTAATAATAGCTTTAAGGAAGGCAGGTTCGGTGCCTCTCACTTTATAGTATTTCATAATTTTCTTGTACTAATTTTCAATCGGCCCAACTTTATTTCTTTTAAAATCGCTGCAATCAACCGAGCGTATAGGGCAGCATCTTTGGCACGCTCTAGCTTAAATAAAATACGAGCTGGCAATAAGAATAACTTTATTAAAAAATGGGGTTCCCCACCCTGGTAAGCTGCCTCTAACGAATACCTCCATGCGGCATCATATTCCTTATTAGAGAAATGGAATTGAGCATACCCTTGATAAATAAACCATTTACTACTACCCGCAGCAGACTGCAACACTTCTCGAAATAGATTTTCTGCCTCCGCTTTTTTGCCAATATTTACGTAGGCATTAGCAAGGCGCTTAGTAAACCAAACCTTATTGTCGTGATGGAATTTATCCAATTGTGAAAGAACCTCTTCCAGCAAGGCGATCAATTTTGTGTGATTGCCTTGCTGCTCAAAAGCTTTACTAGATAGGCTGTAATACTTTTCGAAGGGTGAAGCTATTTTGGTTTCCTTGTTTTGAGCATTCTTAAAGCTATTCTCCTTTCTCGACAAATATTGGGGCTGTAAATTGGCTAACACTTCAAGTACCCTACTCGCTTGGAAATTGCCTTTCGCATAGGCCTCCGCTAAGGCAAAAAGCGACAAAGTTGTGGCACAGGGATAAGTACTGTTTAAACTTAAATCCTTCTGTGGAATGAGATTAGCCGCACTAATAATTCTTGTGTGCTGTTGAATTATTTCATTTTGAGATTTCGCTTTAACTAGTAAATCAAAACAATACCATGCAAACAAATTCAGTAGCTTTTCCTCCTTAAATTTTACAACAAGATCGGTCGCCCACTCATACTCATCAACCTTTAATTGTCTAAGCAATTTTAAAACATTAATTGCATCCCATATTTTGAATTCTTCAGCATCCTCACGGTAAAGTTGTTTGTATAATAGTAGTGACTGTTCGGGGCTATCCGACATCAATGCACGGGCCTTGGCTTCTATGTTGGAAAACTCATTCATTACTAAATCTTGTGGCATATAATTAAAGCTCAATTACCAAGCTTTTTCTTCCCTACAAAATTGACAATTAGCACTGCAGTGTTAATGCATTGCCGTTGAAATACGCTCTTTACATTATTCTTTATTTCTAGATCTTAAGTAATTAGCTAATAATTAAGCATAATGACGGAGTAATTCCTTCGCGCGGTTTTTAACCTTGTCACGCAATGAGCTTGGCGAAATAACCTCCACCTTTTCCCCAAAACTTAAAATAACAGATTCCAATTCGTAATTAGGGATGAGCTTTAGGCGAATTTCTAAACAGCCATCTTCCAAAATTTTAGCTTTTTGACTTTGATGTAAAGGTTTGGTTAATACATAAGGCTTTACATCTACTGCAAAATTTAGTTTCACCTCTAAACATGCTTCATTTTCTGGAAGCGTAACGCCTATTATATCGTCAAAATATTCCTCCCAATTGGTTTCACTTTGACGATATTCTATATCTGTTTCCTGAAATGAGACTATTCGATCTAAAGCTAGGTTCATTCCCATAAAATCTAAATCCTCATTATAACCAATCACAAACCATCGCTGATTAAACTGTTTTAAATAATAAGGATGGAAAAGGAAATTCGTTCCCTCCTTTGCATAAGGTTGATAACTTACTCTAAGTACCCTTTCGTGTAAGATAGCGTCGAATAAGCCAGAAATATGCTTAAAACCCTCATAATCCGGGTTCCATTCGTAAGACAGAATTACATTTTCTTTATCCAAATCAATATTGAAGGTACTCCGTAAAACGGGGCCTAACTCTTGTATCCATGCAAAGCGTGGACTACCATCAAAACGACTAAGCATTTTAAGCGTTTCCCCTAAAAGCTCTGCTTCTTTAGGGTTAAGAGGGTTATTGTTTATTGAAAAGTCGGGATCTTCATAGCTATAAGTAGGTGGCTTGGTAGTCTTATCTACTATAATTGGGGCATCAAAACCACTGCTACTCCGCATATGACTTAAATCATCGCGTAATTGACGCTCTGCGACTTGAGTTCCGTCGCGCTCACTGAGCATTTGATTAACCCTTTCGTGCAATTCCTTAAAAGTAAAGCGTCTGCCCTGGTGGCTAAAGCATTGATCAAGAATTTTATAGCGTAAACTAGCGTTTTTTGAGATTGGCATAGATTAGGTATTAATTAATGGTAAAATTATCTATTCTTAATTTCCTAAGGCTTTTAAATAGCAAACTTATTTTTAAAATAATTGAAACCTTTTTTAGCCTTTAA
>JAGYKI010000053.1 GCA_018401735.1 Schleiferiaceae bacterium | reverse complement strand
TCCTCGCAAACATCCGTCGAATCAGAATACAGCGCGGAATAAGTCAAGCAGAAATCGCTTCACAATTAAATATGGGAGCCAGTAATTACCGAAAAATGGAATCTGGTACTTCACCTTTAAGCCTCGACCGTTTTATAGAAATATGCCACTATTTTAAGATTAGTCATTACGATCTTCTTGACCACGCCATCGACCACCAAGAAGTAGCGGTTATTAAAGCCAATATGCAGCACTATCAAAAAGCAATGATTGACTTAAAGAAAAATGAAGAGCAGCTTTGGTCTACGATTCACAAACTTCTAAAAATCATTAATCCTAAAGACAATGACCAGGCTTTCAAGGTGGTGTATTCGAAATAGTCGAACGCACTTTAATTTATAATCCTAGGCAATTAGTGCTGCGATAAAAAATGGTGCTTTCTTCGCGGAAGAAGGAAAAAGGTTTCAAACCAGATATTCGTAAATTCTTATATCCAAGATCTTTTGCAACACTAAAGACTTCTTGGTACTCTTCACGATCTGAGTCGTCTAGTATTAAAACCCCATCTTCCGTAAGGGCACTAAAGCTAGCCTTTGCACAGGCCACTCTTTCGCGACCATCTACTAAAACCAAGTGATATTTACGACCTGTTTTGGAAGCGCCGTTAATATAATCCTCACCCACTTCCTGAAATACCAATTCAGCATTAGTAACTGGCGCCAAAAGCTCTTCTACCTGCTTTCGCCAGGCTAGATCGTATTCGATAGAAACTACCGTATTTAGTCTTTCTGCAAACCAAATGCTAGAGAAACCAGCGCCGTACTCGAAAAGATCCAAAGCCTTATTTAAACGCTCATCTAAAAACTCCACCATCGCATAATTCATCCAAGGAATGGGCGACTTGCTTTTGTCGATAGGCTGAATATGTTGATGACTTTTTATAAAACCGGTTTGATTTAAATAGGAGTTATCGCGGGCAATAAGCTTATAGGCCACCCATAATTTGCGTAATCCTAAATAAAGTGCTGTCTTTTTCAAGCTTGTTTCTTTTAAGGAAAGGTAAAAGGCAAAGTACTACTTTAGCCTCAAAATATATTCTTGTCGGCAAAGCTAACCCAAAATATTAGCTATTTATCCCTTTCCCAAGTAGCTAACTATATATTCCCTCTGATAACCATTCCGTATATCACCCGGGTTTTAGGTCCAGAGAACTATGCTATTGTGGAATTTGCCGCCGTTTTCATGCTCTATCTTATTGCGGTGGTAGACTATGGTTTTTTAAATAGTGCGACCCGTCAAGTCGCCCAAAACCCGCATGACTCTGCCCATCTCTCGAAAGTTTTTTCTGGCGTAATGCAAGCGCGCTTACTCCTCTTTTTAGGAGCTTTAACTGCTTTTAGTCTTTTACTCCTATTGGTACCGAAGTTTAGCCAAAACAGCCTAGTGCTTTTGCTCAGCGCCCCAGTAGTAATCGGGATGGCCATTTATCCGAATTTCCTCTTTTTCGGCCAGCAAAAAGCGGGCGTCATCGCTCTCACTAATATTCTTGTAAAGGGACTAAGTACGGCCCTCATTTTCATATTAATCCGCGACCAGTCCGACTTTCTTTGGGTAAACTTACTCAACGGCTTATCGCAGATTGCCATCAGTTTGTTTACCATCATCTATGCTTTTCGCAGTATTCCGAATTTAAAGCTCCTAGCCTGGAACCGGCAATTAGTGCAATTTGAATTGAAGGAATCCTTCTACCTTTTCATCTCTAACTTTTCTAGCCGCATTTATGGATTCTTAAGCATCCCCATGGGCTTATTCCTACTAAACCCCTTACAGCTGGGGATTTTCGCGGCCGCTTCCAAATTAATAAATGTGGTGCAAAGCGTACTTTTCCAACCCTTGCATGGGGCGCTTTTCCCTCACTTATCCCAAGCTTACGCCAGGGGAATTGAGCATTACCGGCAAGAACACCGTAAAAGCCTCGCTTGGCTTAGTCTTATCACGGGGCTAGCCACCATTTTTTTAATCGTATTGGCAGAATTTATTATTCGCATCCTTTTTTCAGAAACCTATATCGAAGCGAGCCCACTTTTACGCATTATGGCGCCTATGCTAGCCGTTGGGGCTTTTGCCCACATGTATCTGCAACAGGGTCTTATTATTCTTAAGGAAGATAAGGCCTATATGTGGGTACTAATTTCTATTGGCTTAAGCAGCATCCTTTTCAACTACTTTTTTATTGCGGGTTTTGGTTTAAATGGTGCGGCTTACGCCAGATTAGCCACCGAGATTTTACTGACTATTATAGCTAGTTTTGCCTTCAAACATAAACTAAAAGTTCATGCTGCAGCTTAGCGTAATATGCACGGTTAAAAATGGCTTGCCTTATATTGAGGAAACCATTCAGTCGGTGCTAGATTCGAGCTATCAAGATTTTGAATTTATTATTGTCGACGACGGCAGTACCGATGGAACGGCCGCTTATTTAGAGTCCCTCAAGGCTCCGCAAATCAAAGTAATTTGTCAAGAAAACACCGGTGTAGCAAAAGCTAAAAATCGCGCCATCAGTCAAAGTAAAGGTGAATTTATCGCCATTATCGATGCAGATGACCTTTGCAGTCGCGATCGCTTTAAAAAGCAAGTACAATTCTTAGAAGAGCATCCCGACTATTCACTCGTAGGTGGATTTGTAGATATCATTGACAAAGATGGAAACTACCTTTACACGGAGCGCAAACCCATAAGCGATGAAGCTATTCGTGCGCATCAAGAAGACCGCAATCCTTGGACACATAGCTCGGTTATGTTTCGCCGCGAGGCCTTCGACGCCGTAGGTGGCTACTACGAGCCCGTGAAACAATATGTAGTAGATTATATGTTGCTTTATCAATTATCGCGCTACGGTAAAGTGTTTCAGCTAGATGAAGTGGTCGTAAGTTACCGCATCGTTCCTACTGCCCTATCTGCGAAAGCCAACCCCAAAGAATTTGAAGAAATATGCATGCGAGCAGTAAAAAAAGGCTCGATGTCGGCAGAGGACTTGCAACGCATGGATAAAATTAAGAATAAAGAAAAAGCGACGCCCGATTTCAAAAAAAGCATGTACCACTTGTATATTGGTAGGTCTTATTTGTTTCACAATTTCCGCAGAAAGGAAGCCATAAAGCATTTGAAACTCTGCTTAAAGCTTAATCCAAGCCTGAAAATCGCGCAAGTTTACTTGCTGATGAGTCGCCTTTTGCCGCAGTTTTTAGTGAAGCGTATTTATCAAATTCTCAGTCCTAATGCTGGCTTAACCTATGTGCGGAAAGATGTCTAACACTTTTGATATCATCGCCATCAGTACTGGGCAAGACGAAGATTTAATAAGCGGGCTAATAGCCAGCATGGCAGGAGCACATGGGCCAGTGAAAATCGGCCTCATCCTTATCAAACAAGGGAAAGCGTGGCCGAAAGAACAACTCTCTCCGGTATTGCTCCACATTATCAATAGCTCCGAAAGATTAAGCCTATCGAAAGCACGTAACTTAGGTTTAGAATATCTCTTCCAAGAAAGGCTGCAAGCCAAACATATTATATTTCCCGACGACGATAGCACCTTTGATGCAAAGTATTTTGAAAATTACGCTCGGCTTTGCCAAGAAGATGAGGCTTATTTATCGAAGATTAAAAACCTCGAAGATGGAAAAAATTACAAGACCTACCCCGAAAGCAAAACCACAGGCGGAATAGAGCTACTTCCTTTAGTGGCAAGTGTCAGTCTTATTATTCCGTATGCTTGGGTAGAAAAAATTGGTCTTTTTGATGAGCAACTTGGGGCCGGGGCTCCTTATGGCAGTTCAGAAGATTTAGATTATTTCCTCCGCGCCTTAGACTGCGGTAAGTTTAGCTTTCTACCTGAAATTTACAATTTACATCCTTCGCGATTTGGCAAGTACGATAGCCTAAGCAGCGCCCAGATAAAACAGCGTTTCCAAACCTATACTGATGGTTATCTTTATGTTTTCTTTAAGCATCAATTATCTCACAAATTAAAGCTCTTCCCTGAAAGGGCTTTGGGGGGCTTTATTATTTCGTTTTTAAAATTCGATATTAAACTGGCGATGCAATATTTTCAGCTCTATCGTTATCGGAAAAATCAAATTCAAGTTCTGAGCAAACAAAATAGCGCCAACTAATTACTATGAACTTAGACCTTCTAATTTCGGTAGTACTTTATCACAATAGTGCCGAAGAAATAAATACAATTATTGATAGCTGCCAAGGATCGCGATTGAACTTAAAGCTGGTTTTTGTAGATAATGCCGCCGATCAACAAAGGTATCGCTTTGAAAACGCGCCGCCTTGGGTGAAATATTTGCCCCTTGAAGAGAATATTGGCTTTGGCGCCGCTCATAATAAGGTGATTTTAGGCGAGGACAAAGCTAAAAACTACCTCATCCTAAACCCCGACGTGGAGTTTAAAGTAGATGTACTGGAAAAAATAGCGCAGCATTTAGAAAAGCATTCCAACATATCTTTACTGATGCCAAAAGTGATATGGCCATCTGGCGAAGACCAAGGCCTACGCAAATTACTTCCCAGCCCTAGCGATTTAATTTTACGCCGCTTTATTCCTGGCTTTTTGAAACAATTTTTTCATTACCAGCAAGCCCAATATCAATTGCAAAAGCTCGATGCTACGCTGCCCATGCAGGTACCCGTTCTTAGTGGTTGCTTTATGTTTTGCCCGCATCAACTTTTACGCGAAGAGGGCGGATTTGACCCGCGTTTCTTTTTGTATTTAGAAGATGTTGATTTATCGAGACGTCTTTACCAACGGGGCCTCAACCTCTACTGGCCCGAAGTGGAAGTGATTCATCATTATCAAAAAAGTTCTTACCGAAGCCTAAAACCCTTGCTTTTGCACTTAAAATCGGCCTATAAATACTTCCAGAAACACGGTTGGTTTTTCGATATGCAGCGTTTGAAGATTAATCGCCAATGCTTGCAGCAAGACCAAAATATTTTTCGTTAAAACCTGATTTCCAAATAAAAAAGGCCTAAAACCTTTTAGAAATAGTGGGATTTAAGCAAAACTCAGGATTAATTCTAAGCTCGTCCTTTAATTAGTACTTTTACCAGCGCATGGAGAATTACCAAACATACCTTTATGGGGCGGCATTTGTGACGGCATTTCTCATCACCTATTTCTCTATTCCCGCTATCATTCGTCTCTCGCTAGTAAAGAAATTATACGATCGCCCCGACGATCGTAAAAAGCACGGACAACGTATTTCTCCCTTAGGCGGTATCGGTATTTTTGGAGGCTTACTGCTTTCCTTTGTATTTTACACTGCTCACCTGGCCAATAGTACTTTAAACTCAGTATTGGTGGGGCTTTTCATTCTATTTATCACTGGGGTTAAAGACGATCTTTATCCT
>JAGYKI010000052.1 GCA_018401735.1 Schleiferiaceae bacterium | reverse complement strand
CTGCTTTAATTTGAAGTCGATACTGTCCTTTTCCATAACTAATCGCGTGCTTTTTTTCAAAGTACGTGAATATTTATAGATCCAACGATAAACAGTTTGATTAGACTTGATATCGTAAAGACGAGCGGCTTGGATTACCGTCAAGTTACCAAGTTCGATTTCTTTGACCACTTCCTTTTTAATCTCTTCGCTAAACAAACGAGGACTCTTTAACTCTACTTTTTTAGGCATGAAATGACTGTTTTAAAAGAGAAATAAGTGTCAACTTTTTTCAGGCACTATCAGATTGATTGAGAGACGAGAGACGAGAGACGAAGAGACGGGAGACGGGAGATGCATTGCGATTGAGAAACGAGAACCAAGAACCGAGAGCCGAGAACCGAGAGGGATTTCGTTATGGAGGGGATTTGCGGTTTTTGGTTTGAGAGACGAGAGACAAAGAGACGAGAGGCGAGAGAGGGGTTGAGAGAAGCGAGAACCGAGAGCCGAGAACCGAGAGGGATTTCGGTGGAGTTGGGTTTAGCGGTGAAGGAACGCAGCGAGTGCGGCGAGGGCGCAGGGAGCGCAGCGGGGTTTTAAGGCTAAAAGTAATGTCGTTTGATTACATCAAAAAGAATCCCGAAGGGATGATAGGATTGTAGAAATTCACCAGATACGAACGAGAACCAAGAACCACAAGAGACGAGAGCCAATGAACCGATTGAAGAGGTAGCGTAATTTTAAAGAGAAAGCTACTAATTTCCCCATCTGCCTAAGCGAAGGGGGAGCTGAAGGCAACATTTTTTAGTTTGAGCCCCACATTCTGCTTAGCTAAACGAAATATTTGACTATTTTAGCGGCTTACAGACCAAAATTAGTCAACCATCTATGAGAAATCATCGTCTACTCATTGCGATTTTTCTATTAGCCATAATTACTTTCCCTTCTACAGCGCAGGATGCTGGAGACCAGGACCCAAAGTTGCCCAAAGAATTAGTTAAAGCATACGACGCCTACGAGGCGCAAGAATATTTTTACGCGATTGAGCTCTTAAAAGATGCTTATAGCGAAGCTAAAGGAAGGGAAGAAAAGTCGAAGGTGTTGTTTTTAACGGCCGAGTCTTACCGTATGTTGAACGATTACAAGAATGCGGAAACTAATTACGAGAAAGCGCGTAAGGTAGGTTACGAAGACCCTATTGCGATGTTGCGCAAAGGGGATATGCTTAAGGCCCAAGGAGAGTACGAAGAAGCGATTACTGTTTACCAAGATTATAAGAAAGAGAATCCAACCGATGCAGCGGCAGATTTAGCCATTTCTAGCACACGTCAGGCTATTGAGTGGAAATCCAAGCCTTCGCAATATCAGGTGGATAATATGAAGGATTTGAATTCACGCGAAATGGACTTTTCGGTGATGTATGGTGGTGATCGTAACGAAACAGATGTGGTATATTTTGTTTCCTCCCGAGAGGAATCGGTAGGAAATGATGAAGATGGTTGGATTGGTCAGTCTTTTATGGACATCTACGTAAGTAATGCCGAACGTAAAGGACGCCGTCGCCGCAGAGGCAATGAAAATGATAACGAAGAGGTGAGCTACGCAGATCTTAAATGGTCAACCCCAGTTCCCTTAGATGAGATGGGTATTTTAAATACCGAGTATCACGAAGGAACGGCCACTTTTGATAGCCGAAAGAAAGAACTTTACTTCACGCGCTGTATTAAAGAGGATAACGAAAAATTAGGTTGCGCCATATACATTACAGAAATGGTGGGCCAAGATTGGAAAGAACCGGTGCCTATTATTATTGGATCGGATACCAGCGCAAATGTGGGACATCCATCCTTATCGGCCGATGATAAGTTTTTATACTTCGTTTCCGATGACTTTAATACCCAAGGCAAGCACGATATATTCGTGACGAGCTATGATAGAAGATCTAAGACCTGGAAAGAGCCTAAGAATTTAGGACCCAAAGTAAACAGTAGTGAAAGTGAGTACTATCCTATTATTCACGGGGATGGCTATTTATACTTTTCGTCTAATGGTCACGGTGGAATGGGTGGTTTAGATGTATTCCGCGTTTCGATCGGTGAAGACGGAATGCCGAACGGCGATATCGAAAACATGAAATTTCCCATTAATACTAATTATGATGATTTTCATTTAGTGTGGGAGCCAGGCACGGATACCAAAAAAGGTTTCGTATCCTCTAACCGCAGTGGTGGTGCAGGTAGCGATGATATTTATGCGGTTTACCGCACGCCATTAGTATTTAATATTGAGGGGGTTGCTTTAAGTTCTAAAACTAAATTGCCTATTCCAGAAGCTACTGTGAAATTAGACGGTTCGGATGGCAGTTCTTTCGAGGTTACGGCCGATCAAGATGGCTACTATATTTTCGATGACACGAAAGTGAAGGAAAATGTAAACTATAAGTTGAGCTTTGAGAAAAAGAAATTCCTTTCTAACACAGGAGATATAAGTACTATTGGCTTTGAGCTAGATGCTTTTGAATATGTGCCTTCGGCCTCTTATTTCATTAAGCGTATTAAGTTTAATAAAGAACTCGACCCGATTGAAGATCCTATTGTGCTTCCTAATGTATTCTTCGATCTAGGAAAATGGGACTTACGTCCAGAAGCAATGCAAGCACTGGATTCGGTAATCGCCATTCTAAATAATAACCCAACTATTGTAATTGAGATGCGTTCGCATACGGATTACCGTGATAGTGATGAGCGAAACATTAAATTATCTCAGAAAAGAGCAGATACTACAGTAAGCTATATCGTTTCTAAGGGAATTAATCCCGGTAGATTAGTAGCACGCGGTATGGGTGAAAGTGATCCTTTCAAAATTCCTGCTGCTTACGATGGCTACGGAAAAGGGATGTTTGCCGAAAGTGACGTTTTAACCGAATCATTTATCAAGAAACAAAGTCCTGAGAAACAAGAAGTAGCTAACCAAATTAACCGTCGCACCGACTTTAAGGTATTACGTGACGATTTTGTGCCAGCGGACCCTGTGGTGCAAGAAGGAGTTAGTGTTAAGGACATAATTGCCGAAAAGCGCGCTGATGCACAAGCGGCTCCCGAGCCCGGTGAGATTTACATTTTAGCAAAGCCGGAAAGTTTTGGCGCCATTGCTCGTCGTTATAAAATGAACATGGCCGACTTTAAAAATCTAAACGGCGGTTTAAGAGGAGTACGTCCTTTTGCGGGTCTGCAGGTTAAAGTAGAGAAAGACGGAAATTACGAAGAATGGGATGCTACTCATTATTTAGTTAAACGTCGTGGCCAAGATTTAAAAGACATTGCCAAAGAATTGGACATGGATGATGAGACCTTAGAGGAATTAAATCCGGAAATTGAGGAGATTGGCGTTCAGCTGGGTCTGTGGGTTAGAATTAAGTAGCTTAAAAAAATAATATGGAGCGCCCTGTGGTTTTACCGCGGGGCGCTTTTATTTTTGCAATATGAAAAAGGATTCTTCTAAGTACGCGCAGCGTGGCGTTTCCTCTCAGAAAGAGGATGTGCATCAAGCCATTAAGAAACTCGATAAAGGTTTATTTCCGCAGGCCTTTTGTAAAATTATTCCCGATAGCTTAACAGGTAGCGAAGAGCATTGCTTGGTAATGCACGCCGATGGCGCAGGGACTAAGTCCAGTTTGGCTTATATGTACTGGAAGGAAACCGGCGATTTGTCGGTATGGAAAGGTATCGCCCAAGATGCCTTAATTATGAATATTGACGATTTACTATGCGTGGGAGCGGTAGACTCGCCCATTTTAGTATCGTCTACCATTGGTCGCAATAAGAATCTTATTCCTGGTGAAGTTTTAGGCGCCATTATTAATGGTACCCAAGAATTGATTGAGGAGTTAAATTCCCAAGGCATGCACCTAGAGCTTACCGGCGGGGAAACAGCCGATGTAGGTGATTTGGTGCGGACCATTATTGTGGATAGCACGGTTACCGCACGGATGCGTCGTGATGAGGTCATTGATAATAGTAGCATTGCTCCGGGGCAGCTAATTGTGGGACTGTCCTCTTTTGGCCAAGCGAGCTACGAAAAGGAGTATAATGGAGGAATGGGGAGTAATGGACTTACCTCGGCCCGTCATGATGTATTTGCACATTATTTAGCGGAGAAATTCCCCGAGTCATTCGATCCGATGGTGCCGAAAGAATTGGTGTATAGTGGTAATGCTAGATTGACCGACGCAGTAGAGGGGTCACCTTTAAACGCAGGTAAACTGGTTTTATCGCCCACCCGCACCTACGGCCCTATTATCGCCGAAATTTTAAAACAGCACCGTTCTTCCGTAAGGGGAATGGTACATTGTAGTGGTGGCGCCCAAACTAAGGTGCTACACTTTATCGAAGAGCATCATATTATTAAGGATAATATGTTTGCCGTAGCCCCATTATTCCGGCTTATTCAAAATTCATCGGGCACCAGCTGGAGGGAGATGTATGAGGTATTTAATATGGGACATCGCATGGAAATTTATTGCGAAGCTGCCGTGGCCGAGTCTATTATTGCAATTAGTAAAACCTTTGCGGTAGATGCGCAGGTAATTGGGCGAGTGGAAGCGAGTGAAAAGCCTCAGGTTTCTATTAAATCTGAGTTTGGGGATTTTGAGTACTTTAAGAGTTAAGAAAATGCAAGAAAAATTAGATCAGATAAAGCAGCGCTTTGATGAGGTAAACGACCTTATTATACAGCCCGATGTAATTGCCGATCAGCAGCGCTATGTAAAGCTGAACAAGGAATATAAAGACCTGAAAAAGGTGGTGGATGCGCGCGAAGAGTATATGGAGTTAAACGAGCGACTTAGTGAAGCTAAAGACTTGATTAACAATAGTGGCGATGATGAAATGCGCGATATGGCCAAGATGGAGCTGGAGGAAATTGAGCCCGCTTTAGAAGACCTCGAAGGACGTATCCGTTTTATGCTTATTCCTAAAGATCCGGAAGACGATAAAAATGCAGTACTGGAAATTAGAGCGGGTACTGGGGGTGATGAAGCCTCGATTTTTGCGGGCGATTTAGCTAAAATGTATACGCGCTATTGCGAAACCCGCGGTTGGAAGGTTGAGATCGTTGATTACAGCGAAGGAACCATGGGGGGCTATAAGGAAATTATCATGGAGGTTACCGGTGACGATGTTTACGGGATCCTGAAATTCGAGAGTGGGGTGCACCGCGTACAGCGCGTACCGCAAACGGAAACGCAAGGCAGAGTGCATACTTCCGCGGCTACCGTGGCGGTTTTACCCGAAGCGGATGAGGTAGATGTAGAGTTAAATCCCGCCGATATTGAATTGCATACTTCACGCTCGGGAGGAGCAGGAGGTCAAAACGTTAACAAGGTAGAAACCAAGGTGCAGTTAACGCATAAGCCTACTGGTATTGTGGTGGTTTGTCAGGTAGAGCGAACCCAGTTAGGAAACCGCGCCCGTGCCATGCAAATGCTGCGTACCAAGTTGTATGAAATTGAATTAGAGAAGCATAATAGTGCTATTTCTAGCAAGCGTAAAACCTTGGTGGCTTCGGGTGACCGCTCAGCTAAGATTCGTACCTATAACTATCCTCAGGGTAGAGTTACCGATCATCGCATTGGTTTAACGGCTTATAACTTGAACGATGTAATAAACGGTGAGATTCAAAAATTTATTGACGAATTAATGCTAGCCGAAAACGCAGAACGCCTGCGTGAGGGCAGCGAAGCATAGACTATGAAACGCAGCGCTTTAGAAGCCCAAATTAGAGCCAAGAAATCGGTACTTTGTGTGGGTTTAGATACGGATTTGGAGAAAATTCCGCCCCATCTTTTAGAAACAGATGATCCTATTTTTGAGTTCAATAAGGCCATTATTGATGCTACCCATCCCTATACAGTGGCTTATAAACCCAATTTGGCTTTTTATGAAGCGGAGGGATTAAAAGGCTGGCAGAGCTTGGAGCGTACGATTCGGTATTTAGATGAATATTACCCCGAATGTTTTAGCATTGCTGATGCAAAGCGTGGGGATATTGGAAATACCAGCGCGCGTTATGCCAAGGCATTTTTTGAAGAGTTGCCTTTTGATTCTTTAACCATTGCGCCTTATATGGGGGAAGATTCGGTGAAACCTTTTCTCGCTTATGCCGATAAGTGGATTATTCTGCTTGCCTTGACTTCTAACCCAGGTGCGGCCGATTTCCAGTTTTTATCGGTAGATGCGCAAATGCTACTATTCGAAAGGGTTTTAGCTAAAAGTCAGGAATGGGCCACCGAGGAGGAATTGATGTTTGTAGTGGGCGCCACCAAAGCGGCC
>JAGYKI010000051.1 GCA_018401735.1 Schleiferiaceae bacterium | reverse complement strand
GCTCGAACTCCACTATTTACAAGGGGTCTGAGGCCTGATTTTACCTCGAATTCACTTTAAATATAAAAAAAACTCTTGCTTTCCCAATCGAAAAGCAAGAGTTAAGCTTTGTAAAAGGATTATCCAATAAATTATGGCTTGATTAGCTTCTTAACATCTCTCCAATCGTAATAATGGAAGACTGCTCCCTCACTCATGGCTACAAAAATTCCTTCCGGGAATTGCTCATTAAGGTAGCCTATGTAGGTTTCACTGCCATCCGATTCAATCGCTTCCACCCCAAATTTAGTGATGAAACGATTAGTCTCACGGTCGTAGACGTTAAATGTATTGGCTTGCTGATCGGAGATCAGCAAATAGGCGTTCGAATCTAAAGCCAAAGATATCCCTTCGTTGTCGTCCTGAAAATCTTCGCCACCAAAAACGCTGAGCTCCTGCAGGGTATTTAGGTTGTACTTGCGGGTACCATAATTCTCATCGCTGTAATAAAGGTGGGATGCAGCATCGTCTACGCACAAGGCCTCGATCTCCTTATGACCTGAGAACTTCCCAAAATATACCGACTGATCGGCTACCACGTAACCATTGGTATCATAAGTCAAATGCAGCATTTGCAGGTAATTTTCTTTAGGGCCTTCTTTACGACTAACTACCGCATGGATTTCTGCTTGTTTATCCTTGTACAAGCTGATGCCCATCGGAGCATCTTGCTCTTGGTTAGCAAAAACCGGAATCCCTCCATTATCGATGGCCTCCATTTCGGGCAAACGAAATACGCGGATCCTGTTGGTGTTTCGCTCCGTACAAACCGCGATGTCTACTAAAATGGTATCCCACCGAAAACCATATTCTACGTCCACGTTATTAGGGCGCAGCAATGGATAAACACTCAGGCTATCGATTAATTTACCCTCCAAGTTAAAGACAAAAAGTCCACCATTATCCTTTCCCTTATCGGTGCCAATAATGAGGCTCTCACTAGGATCTTTAGGATTTACCCAAATGGCGGGGTCATCCGTATCGGTAGGGGTTTTGTCCGTCACCACCACCGGCTTGATACCGACAATGCTTGGGGATGAATCTTGTTCTGCTTGAGGCTGACAAGCGCCTAAGGCAAGAAGAGCTAGGCCTAAAAACTTCTTAATATTCATGCTTAGAGGTCTAGCTTAACTCCAACATTAATTCGTGCATTATAGTACTCCGCCTGCATGGTGCGATCTGGAATGCCTTGGTAAAAGCGCAAGGGGGTATTAGTGAGGTTGATGCCCTCAACGAAAATGCGTAGGTAAGACTTAATAGCATAGGATGCATTGATATCAAAGAACAACTGCTGGTCATAATAGCGATCTTCAAAAGCATCGCCACCGTATTCGTCGATGTAGTCGCTGGCATAGTTGATAGAGCCTCGCACCAAAAACTTATTACTTTCGTAGCTCAACGAAAAGTTGAACATGTTGCCTGCAGTGCCTTCTAGGCTAAGGCCATCGGCACGACCTTCAATGTCACTCACTTCACTTTGGGTGTAGGTGTAGTTCATATATAGGTTCATGTTTTTCCAGAAAGCGCCAGGAAGGAAGTCGAAGTTTCTTTGATAAGCAATTTCGGCACCCAAAACCTGAGCGTTACCGCCATTTTTAGGCTGGGTAATATCGTATTCTTCGCCACCTACCATACTGTCTCTCACCGAGCTATAAATGAAGTTATCGATGGATTTATAGAAAACACCACCACTTACAAGACCAATGCTCTTAAAGTAGTACTCGTAATTTAAATCTAAGTTAGTGGCTAAGGCCGCTTCCAAGGCTGCATTTCCTAAGTTAATTTCCTCGTCATCGGTAAGTATCTCTTGGAAAGGAACTAAATCGAAATAATTTGGACGGGCGAGGGTTTGGTTTACCGAAAAACGGAAAACGGAATTATCATTTTGCGCATAACGCAAGTGCAAGCCTGGCAACACATTGGTGTAATTCTGTGTGGCACTTACAGGTTGTATTGCATCGGTACTGTCGATATAGCGGTTTCCGGTATAATCGATAGCAGTATTTTCTAAACGCACACCAGCAATGGCGCTTAGTTTAGGCCCGAAACTTTGAGTAAGCATCACGTATCCTGCCGAAATATTTTCGGTAGCAGTGTAGTTTCCAGTCGCAAAATCGGCAGGCTTTGATTCTTCATCAAACTGACTGCGGTCGGTGAGATCTAGATTACCTAAGTACTCTGGAGAAGCAAAATCACCGGCCTCGTATTGCTCACCTACCAGATAACCGTCATCGGTCATATCAATGGTACCAATGCTGCTAGGATCTATACCATTAATGGGATCGTACTCAAAAAAGTTATTGTCGCGCTCCTTGATCTTGCCTCGGTAACGCCCTCCGAATTTAAGGGTCGACTTATACTTTCCATTACCCACTAAAGGTAGTTCAAAGTCTAAGCGATAATTATTGTCGCGCTCAAAAGTGTACTGATACTCTTCGGTAAGCTCATCAAACTCCAAGTTGTTTAGATCGAACTGACTGGGATTGGTAGGTACCGCAATGGGAAAGCGGCTGTCGTTGTTGAGCTGCACAGGGTATACATCGTCCGATTTAAACACGATGTAGCGCTCATTAGGTCTTTCTTCGCTGGCTTGGGCCAGGTTGGCCGACCAATCTACTTTTAAAGTATTGAACCAAAGGTGTTGCCCTTGCAATTGGTAGTTCCACATTCTTTGATCTTCGAGGCGGCGGTTTTGGATGCGGTCACTATTCAAACCACCTTTAGTTTCTCTTTCTGCTTCACCAACAAAACTACCTAAACTTTCGTCGAATTCGATATCGGTAACCCGATAGCGATAACGGTTTTCCCAGTCATCTCGCCAGTTGTAGATGGACTTGAAGAAAATGGTGTTGTTCTGATCGAGTTTATAATCGAAGTTAGCCGAAACCGAGCGACGTACTCGGCGAACCA
Organism: Schleiferiaceae bacterium; assembly: GCA_018401735.1. Lineage (GTDB taxonomy): Bacteria > Bacteroidota > Bacteroidia > Flavobacteriales > Schleiferiaceae > Croceimicrobium. The sequence continues at coordinate 3,984 of JAGYKI010000051.1, read as the reverse complement.
AGTAGCTACGCAATTGATAATCTTCCACGAAGATGCGGCCGGCATCGTCTTGTACCCATTCGGCTTCTACATTGTCCGAACCGAAGTCGTGATCATTATAAGAGCCTGAAAGCACCACCCCAAGTTTATTGTTTAAATAGCGATTTCCGTATACAAAAGAACCGGTCCAGATGGGTTCCTGCGAAAGCAAGTTCACCCCCGAGGCGGCAGTTACTGAAATCCGTTGCTTACCTGGAGCCGCGCGAGTAACTAAGTTTACTGCTCCGCCGATCGCGTCAGCATCCATATCGGGGGTAACCGATTTGTTCACCTCAATGGTTTGGATCATATCTGCTGGGATTAAATCCATTTGAATACGACGGTTATCGCCTTCGGCCGATGGCACCCGCTCGCCGTTTACCATTACCGAATTGAGTTGAGGCGCCATCCCGCGAATTATAATGTCGCGTGCTTCGCCTTGATCGTTTTGCATGGTAACCCCCGGTATACGACGCATGGCCTCTCCAATATTGGCATCAGGAAAACGACCTACTTGGTCTGAAGACACCACATTAGTAATGTTGGTATTGTTTCTTTGTACACTGATAGCCTTGGCCTGACCTCTTTTAAAGGTACCTACCACTGTAACTTCGCCGAGCTCGTTTGAAACCGGTTTAAGGTTAATGGTGAGTTGTTGGGTTTTGCCTTCTGTCAGATTTACAGCTAGGGATTGGGTAGCATAGCCCACAAATGAAACCTTTATTTGGGTGGTGGATACTGGTACACCTATCAAAGTGAAGTTTCCGCTTAAGTCGGAAGTAGTACCAAGGTTAGTTCCTTCAATAGTGATGACCGCCCCAGGCATGGGAAGGTTATTCTCGTCGTAAATTGAGCCTTTAAGGGCAGCATTCTGCCCAAAAATGGTGGCGGAAAAGAATAATCCTAGGCATAGGAATACAAATCGATTCATTGGTTGATATTTATTGATTTATTCCTCACAAATCAATAAAGAGAGCGTTAAGTAAGAAAGGGACCAAGGTTAAGCTTCCGTTATTAAACTACACTAAAAGGTAAACTCTTTATTAAATTCTAATAAAAACACAAAGCTATAAGCTAAGGAACGTATTTGTAAGTATCTGATTTACAAAGATAATTTTCTCTTAACCTTACAAAATATTTTATAGACCAGATCGATGATAACCGATATTTCTAGGACGCTGTGGACATTAAATCGGGACTACATTGCCTCGGTCTTGCTTTTTAAAAGAGTGTTTTTAAAACGACGTAATAAAATTGGCAAAGAGAAGGAGCGCAGCGAGGATCTGCTTCTTAACATATTGCCATACGAAGTAACCAAAGAAATTAAAGAAGAAGACAATACTAAGCCCTCATAATTTAATAATACTACTGATTTTAATGGCTTTACCAGCATGTGGGAAACACTTTAACCTAGTGACCTGGTATATGATTTAAACCATCTCAAGTGCTGCAAAAGATGCGCTATTGGCTGCTTTGGAATTTTGGGTTAGTGTCGAAAAAGGAAAAGCTGAAAAAATCGCCTAAAGACTGCCCATATTCGAAAGCCGTAACGGTATCCACAATAATCCAACAGTAGCCTGAATAATTGGCCTTAAAAAATTCCAATATGACATTTGGGGCGATACCGTAAACACCGCTGCCCGGATGGAAAGTAATGGCCAAGTAGGAAAAGTAAATATGAGTCAAGCAACTTATGATCTTTTGAAGGATAATGCCGATATTACCTTCGAAAGCCGCGGTAAAATTGAAGCCAAAGGCAAGGGAATAATAAATATGTACTTTGTGAAGCTTTTTAAATAATAAGATTTTATCATAATATTTACTCGAATGAATGGAGCTTGGTATTTTTTGGCATTTGTCCTGTTTATTCTTTCAGAAAGCAATACCTGTGCAAATCCTCTTGGGCAAAAACAGAAATCACTGTCCGATTATTTTGAAAATTCAAAAAAATTTAAAGAGGATCATAAGTACGATTCCGTGATTCATTACCTCGAACTAGGATTGGAGTTACAAACTGGGCTTGAAGACAAAAGCCTTCTTGCAGAGGCCTATTTTGATTTGGGCGTGGCTTATAGCAAAACCGGAAGATTGAGGCAGGGAATTGAAAATCAACTCAAGTCAATTGAAGCGAAAAAGGTAATCAATGATTCTGCAGGCATAGGAAGATCATTGAACACCATAGGATTGAATTACGATGACCTTGGTGACTACGAAACGGCAATTACTTACTTCGAGCAGAGCATGCAATACCGCGAAGCCCTGGGTGATCTTATTGGAATAGCCTGGAACTTGAATAACATCGGTAACTCATACGGTAACGCGGGGTGGGCCGACAAGGAATTCGACTATCATGAGCGCGCTTTAAAAATTAGAGAGTCCATTAACGACAACATCGGTATTGCTGCATCCCTAAATAATTTAGCAATAATTTATTCTAATCGTGGAGATCTCGTAACTGCAATAGCTCACTTGCACCGCATTTTAAAGATGGTTGATAAAGTGGAGCATAAATACATTCGGGCCAATGCTTTGCAAAATCTTGGGACATTTTATTCTGCGCAAGGTCAAGATGAAAAAGCATTAGAGCATGCTTTGGAGGCTCTGAAACTAAGAGAAGAGCTGGGCGATGTCTCTAGGTTATTAAGCACCATGGCAAATATTGCTGCCACATATATAGATTTAGATGAACCAGAAAAGTGCCTGGCTATTTGTCAGGAGATCATTGAAATTGGCGAAAGAGAAGGCCTCGACTCCGACTTAGGGAGTGCTTATTATTATATGGCAATCACTTACTTCGATCGTCAACAATACGATTCCGCCTTGTACTATATTCAAAAAGACCCGGCTTTGATTGATTTTGAAAACCAGAAATACGGAGTGTCGCGGATAGTTATCCTCGCTAGGATTTATGCAGCTCTGGGTAGCTATAAAGTTGCCATTCAATGGCTGGAAAAAGCTATGAATCAAGCTCTTAAAACTAAGAATTTTTCTGACTTAAAAAGCATCACAGATGCCTTGTATAAGACTTACAAGGCTTCGGGGAGATCGAGCTCGGCCTTGAAAATGTTGGAGCTGTACCATCACTATCGTGATAGCCTTATGAGCGAGGAAAACCAGCGCGCTTTAATTGAAACAGAGTATCGTTATCAATACGAAAAAGCCGCAATGGCCGACAGCATTGCCAACGAAAAAGCCTCCGAAATCAAGAACGCGCAAATTGCCCAACAACAAGCCGAAATCAAGGCCAAAAAGAATCAACAATACGGGCTGATTAGTGGATTTGGATTGATGTTTGTCTTGGCAACGGTGTTTTTTACGCAGCGCAACCGAATCTCTAAAGAAAAAGAACGCAGTGAAAGTTTACTGCTTAATATCCTCCCCGTAGAAGTAGCCGACGAGTTGAAAGCCAAAGGCTCAGCCGAAGCGGTACAAATCGAGCAGGTAACGGTACTCTTCACCGACTTTAAAGGCTTTACCGCCATTAGTGAGCTGGTATCACCCAAAGAACTCGTGGCCGATTTACATTCCTGTTTTTCCGAATTCGACCACATCTGCGAAAAATACGGCATCGAAAAAATTAAAACCATAGGCGATGCCTACATGGCCGCCGGTGGTTTACCCACCCCTAATAATACCCATGCTAAGGATGTGGTAAAAGCAGCCTTGGAAATGGCGGAGGTGGTTGAAAAAGAAAAAGTAGCCAAAATCGCGGCTCAACTCCCCTACTTTGAAATCCGCATAGGCATACACACCGGTCCTGTGGTAGCGGGCATCGTGGGCGTTAAAAAATTCCAGTACGATATTTGGGGCGATACCGTAAACACCGCAGCGCGGATGGAAAGTAATAGCCATGTAGGAAAAGTAAATATTAGTCAAGCAACTTATGATCTTTTGAAAGATAATACCGATTTTACCTTCGAAAGCCGCGGTAAAATTGAAGCCAAAGGCAAGGGCCAGATTGAGATG